>CAVUUF010000014.1:0-673300 GCA_963744575.1 uncultured Actinomycetota bacterium
CCAGCGGGCCGGAACAGGCCGGCCCGGCTGTCCCGCTCAGGCTCCGAAATGCGCTTCCGGGCGGACGGCGCCCGCCCTCATCCTCCCGTCAGCCTCACGCATCCCGCTACTCTCACCCGTTGCTTCACCTCCGGGCTGGCGAACGCCATGAAACGGCATCGCTGCCACATCGATGTCGCCCCGGCAACAGCGCTGCCACATCGATGCTGTTCAGGCTCGGGTTGCCGGGGGAAGGTGAGGCACGAGGTGCTGGAGGTGCGGGGAGGCGAGGATCCAGGCGGGGCGGAGCCGGAGATCCGGAAGGTGAGGGGCTGGGGTGGCTGGCGTGGGTGAAGGTCTTGGGTTAAGAGACTGGAGAGGGTTGGCGTCTAGTGAAGTGGGCTTGGTTAAGAGGCTGGCCTGGAGTGACGGGCACTGGGGTTAAGAGGCTGGGTGTCTGGAGGAGCTGGGATGGCGTCGATGCCGGCTTCGCGCCGCTGGGCGGGGGTGATGGGGGTGGGGGCGCCAGTGAGGGGATCCAGGCCGGAGGCTGCCTTGGGGAAGGCAATCACGTCGCGGATGCTGGCCGCCCCGGCGAGCAGCATCACCACGCGGTCCCAGCCGAACGCGATGCCTCCGTGCGGCGGCGGACCGTACTTGAACGCGTCGAGCAGGAAGCCGAACTGGGACCGGGCCTCCTGCTCGGACAGGCCGATCACGTCGAATACGTCTTGCTGCATCGCGGAGGAGTGGATACGGATCGACCCGCCGCCGATCTCGTAGCCGTTGCACACGATGTCGTACGCGTCGGCCAGCGCCTCGCCGGGCTCGGCGGCGAACTTGTCCGCCCACTCGGGCAGCGGCGCGGTGAACGGGTGGTGCACCGACGTCCAGCCGCCCGCGCCGTCCTCCTCGAACATCGGCGCGTCCACTACCCACAGGAACGACCAGGCGGATTCGTCGATCAGGCCGCAGCGCTGGCCGATCTCCAGCCGGGCCGCGCCGAGCAGTTCCCGGGCGTCCGAGGCGGGACCCGCCGCGAAGAACACGCAGTCGCCCGGGGCGGCGCCGGTCGCCGTGGCCAGGCCGGACCGCTCCGCCTCGGACAGGTTCCTGGCCACCGGGCCGGTGATCTCACCGTCCGGGCCGATCAGCGCGTAGGCGAGGCCGCGCGCGCCGCGGGACCGGGCCCACTCCTGCCAGCCGTCGAGCTCGCGCCGGGACTGCGCGGCGCCGCCCGGCATCACCACGGCACCCACGTACGGCGCCTGGAACACCCGGAACTCCGTCCCGGCGAAGTATTCGGTCAGGTCGGTGAGCTCGCAGCCGAAGCGCAGGTCGGGCTTGTCCGAGCCGTACCTGGCCAGGGCTTCCGCGTAGGTCATCCGGGGCAGCGGAGTGGGCACCTGGTACCCGGCCAGCCCGGACCAGAGCCTGGTCACGATGTCCTCGGCCACGGCGATGACGTCGTCGCGGGTGACGAACGACATCTCGATGTCGATCTGGGTGAACTCGGGCTGCCGGTCCTTGCGGAAGTCCTCGTCCCGGAAGCAGCGGGCCAGCTGGTAGTACCGCTCCAGGCCGCCGACCATCAGCAGCTGCTTGAACAGCTGCGGCGACTGCGGCAGCGCGTACCAGTTGCCGGGCCGCAGCCGCACCGGGACCAGGAAATCGCGCGCGCCCTCTGGCGTGGACCTGGTCAGGTAGGGCGTCTCCACGTTCACGAACCGGTGCTCGCGCATCACGTCGGAGAGCAGGTAGGCGGCCCGCGAGCGGATCCGCAGCGCCCGCGCGGTGTCCTCGCGCCTGATGTCCAGGTACCGGTACTTGAGCCGGATGTCCTCGCTGACCTCGGCGGAGCCTTCGACCGGGAACGGCAGCGGGTCGGCCTCGCTGAGCACCTCGACCTCGTCCGCGACGACCTCGATCTGGCCGGTGGGCAGGTCGGGGTTCTCGTTCCCGGCCGGCCGGGCGCGCACCATCCCGGTCACCAGCACGCAGAACTCGGCGCGCACGTCATGGCCGACGGCTTCCTCACCGCGCCACACCACCTGCACCACGCCGCTCGCGTCCCGCAGGTCGATGAAGACCACGCCGCCGTGGTCCCGGCGGCGCGCCACCCAGCCCGCCAGCGCCACGTGCTCCCCGGCGTCCGACGCCCGCAGCGTCCCCGCCTCATGGGTCCGGATCATCGCGCTGAAGCCCCTCTCGTCTGACAGCTTCCGGTCCCGGACGTGCTGCCGCTCATTCCCACAGGATCCCTTTTTATCCGAACGGGCCGGGTTACCGCCCCGGCCACTCCTCACAAGCCGCGGCTGGGACCCGACGCCGGGTTCAGGCCCGTCAGGAACGGGTTCGCCCGTCGTTCGGCGCCGATGGTCGTCTGCGGCCCGTGCCCGGACAGCACCACGGTCTCGTCCGGCAGGGTCAGGCAGACCCGTGCCAGGCTGCGCAGGATCGCGGGGTAGTCCCCGCCGGGCAGGTCGGTCCGCCCGATCGACCCCGCGAACAGCAAGTCACCCGAGAACAATACGCCAGCGCTGGGGGGGTGGGCTGTTTGGGCGGCGGCGATTTTGCCTTCACCCTGAACCGTAATCGGCGCATCCATTGGCAGCCGGAATGTCACGGATCCCTCGGTGTGCCCAGGCGCGTGGTTCACCACGATCTCGAGCCCGGCCAGGCGCAAAGTCATCCCGTCGGCCAGTTCTTTTACATCGTCGGGTTCGGTGAATTCCAGGCCGCCGAACAACTGCTGCCCGGCCCCAAGCGGGAACCCCTTGGCCGGGTCGCTGAGCAGGGCGCGGTCGTCCGGGTGGATGTAGGCGGAGATGCCCTTCGCGCCGCAGACCGGGGCGACGGACCAGATGTGGTCGATGTGACCGTGCGTGAGCAGGACCGCGGCGGGCTTGAGCCGGTGGGCGGCCACAAGCTCGTCGATCCCGCGCTCGGCGTCCTGGCCGGGATCGATGATCACGCACTCGGTGCCGGCCGCGGGCGCGACCACATAACAGTTGGCCGCGAACGCGCCGGCCGGGAACCCTGCGACGAGCACAACCGTCCTTTCTCACGGTACGGTGTCTCAGGCTACCGAGCGGACCTGCATGGCCGCGAACCGATAACGAAGGGTGCCGGCCCCGGCATCGGGCAGGTACGATTCGCGAACGATCGCGAATATCGCGGCGGCTTCCGGGGGTCGCCTCCGGCGCCCTGCCTGGTCTCGGGATCAGAGGTATGCATCGGGGTCGTCGGCCTGCCTCCCGTGAATACCAGCGGTAGCCGGAATGTGCGACAGGCCAAGGAGGACGCGACCGGTGGCGGGTAAGAACGAACGCCAGCGCAGGCAAGGCAGGGAAAGGCACCGCCGCCAGCAGGAGCAGCGGCTGGCCAGGCGGCAGCAGATACGCAGGCGCTGGGCGATCGGGACCGTCGCGGTCCTGGTGGCCGCGCTCCTCGGTACCCTGCTCGTGGTGTTCCTCCCGAGCGGAGGCGCCAAGAAGGCGACGGCGTCGGCATCCAAATCGCCGAGCGCCTCGCCGACCGCCACCGCGACGGCCGTGGCCGAGCCGGCCCATCACTGCAGTTACACGGCGGCCACCCCGGCGGCGAAGAAGGTGAGCCTGCCGCCGGCCGCGCCCGATTACACGGCCAGCTACCAGGCCACGATCGACACCAACCTCGGCAATATCACGTTCAACCTGCTCAACAGCAAGGCCACCTGCACCGTCAATTCCTTTGTCCACCTGGCCGAGGCTGGCTACTTCAGCAACACCCAGTGCCACCGGCTGGTGAGCAGCGGGATCTACGTGCTGCAGTGCGGCGACCCGTACGCGACCGGCACCGCCAAGCTGAGCTGCAGCACGACCAGCAAAATCGGTTCCGGCACGCCGGGTTACGATTTCGCCAGTGAGAACCTTACCGGGGCCAAATACCCGGCGGGAACGGTAGCGATGGCTAACGAAGGCACGGCGAGCAGTAACGGCAGCCAGTTCTTCATCGTGTACAAGGACAGCACATCCGGCCTAACGGCTTCATATACACCCTTCGCCACGGTGTCGTCCGGACTCGATATCGTCAAGAATGTGGCTAAGGATGGATACTCGTGTCAGTACGGACAGGCCGGCGGCGGCGCCCCGAAGGAAAAGGTCATCGTTGACAGCGTGACGATCAAGAAATCCTGACACGAGCACGACAACGCAGGAGGTTCGCCGTGACCACCGCCTACCATCCGTGGGGCCGGGTAGACCCCGACGGGACGGTCTATGTCCGCACCGCCGACGGCGAGCGGGTGATCGGCTCATGGCAGGCGGGGAGCCCGGAAGAGGCGATTGCCTTCTACCAGCGCAAGTACGAGGCGCTCGAGACCGAGGTGGTCTTGCTCGAGCAGCGGATCGCGGCCACCGACATGGCTCCCGCCCAGGCCGCGGCCAGCGTCCAGCGGCTGCTGAACAGCATCGCGGAGGCCAACGCGCTCGGTGACCTGGATGGGCTACGGGCACGGCTGGAACGGCTGACCGAGGACGTCGGCCACCGCCGCGAAGAAGCCAGGGCGGCCCGGGAGCAGGCGCGGGTCGCGGCCCGGGAGGTCAAGGAGCGGATCGTCGGCGAGGCCGAGCAGATCGCCGTCGAGGCCACCCACTGGAAGAGCAGCGGTGAGCGGATGCGCGAACTGCTGGAGGAGTGGAAGGCGGCACCGCACGCCGAGCGGGCCGTCGAGGCCGCGCTGTGGAAGCGGCTGTCCGCGGCCCGGAACACGTTCACCAAGCGGCGCAAGGCCTACTTCGCCACACTGGAGGCCGAGCGTGAGGACGTCAGGGTTCGCAAAGAGAAGCTCTGCGCCGACGCCGAGGCGCTGTCGGGTACCACCGACTGGGGACCGACTACCAGCGCGTTCCGCGAGCTGATGCGCCAGTGGAAGGCGGCCGGGCGGGCGGATCGGGACTCCGAGGCCGAGCTGTGGAAGCGGTTCAGGGCGGCGCAGGATAAGTTCTTCAACGCGCGCGCCGAGGTGTTCTCGGCCAAAGACGCCGCGCTACGCGAGCACGCCGAGGCCAAGCAGCAGCTGCTGGATCAGGCTCAGACGCTGCTGCCGGTGACCGACGTCCGCGCGGCCAGGTCGGCGCTGCGCGGCATCCAGGAGCGCTGGGAGCAGCTCGGGGCGGTGCCCAGGGATTCGCGCGAGCACCTGGAAGGTGGGCTGCGGCGGGTCGAGGACGCGGTGCGCAAGGCGGAGGAAGCCCAGTGGCGCCGGTCCAACCCCGAAGCGCTGGCGCGTGCCGAGGGCACGGTGGCCCAGCTGCGCTCGACCATCGCGCAGCTCGAGCGGCAGCTGGCCCAGGCGCGTGACCGCGGCGACGCAAGAGCCGCGGCCAGCACCGAGGAGGCGCTGACGGCCCGCCGGGCCTGGCTCGCCGAGGCCGAGCACACGCTGGCCGAATTCTCTCAGTAGCCCAGGAGGACGACCCCCTGGAACCCCCGCAATCTCGCTGTGGTACTCGCCGTAGTACCACGCGGCTGGGGGGCCGTCGGCCCCCGCAGCCGCGCGGTCAGCTGGTGACGCGGTAGACGTCGTAGACGCCGTCGATGGCGCGCACGGCGCGCAGCACATGGCCAAGATGCTTCGGATCGCCCATCTCGAAGGTGAACCGGCTGAACGCCACCCGGTCCCGGCTGGTGGTCACGGTGGCGGACAGGATGTTCACGTGCTGGTCGGACAGCACCCGGGTCACGTCGGAGAGCAGGCGGGTCCGGTCGAGCGCTTCCACCTGGATGGCGACCAGGAAGACCGAGCCCTCGGTCGGCGCCCAGTGGACATCGACCATCCGCTCACGCTGGGTGTCGGTCAGATGGGCCAGGTTCACGCAGTCGACCCGGTGCACGGACACGCCGTGGCCGTGGGTGACGAAGCCGATGATCTCGTCGCCGGGCACCGGGGTGCAGCACCGGGAGAGCCGCACCCACACGTCGGACGCGCCGTCGACCTCGACTCCCGAATCGCCGGTCGTCCGGGGCGGCGGCGCCTTGGTCGGCAGCGTGGCCTCGGCCAGGTCCTCCTGCGCGGCGTCCAGGCCGCCGAGCGACCTGACCAGCTTCTCGACCACGGACTGGGCGCTGACCCGACCCTCGCCGACCGCCGCGTACAGCGCGGAAACGTCGGCGTAGCGCAGGTCGCGGGCCAGGTTGAGCAGGCTGTCCGCGGTGGCCATCCGCTGCAGCGGCAGGCCCTGTTTCCTGATGGCCCGCGCGATCTGGTCCTTGCCCGCGTCGACGGCGGCTTCCCGGCGTTCCTTGGAGAACCACTGCCTGATCTTGTTCCTGGCCCGGGGACTCTGCACGAACTTGAGCCAGTCCCGGCTCGGGCCGGACTCGGGCGCCTTGGAGGTGAAGATCTCCACTGTATCGCCGTTGTCCAGGGTGGACTCGAGCGCCACCAGGCGGCCGTTGATCCTGGCGCCGACCGTCCGGTGCCCGACCTCGGTGTGGATGGCGTAGGCGAAGTCGACCGGCGTCGAGCCCTGTGGCAACGGGATCACGTCACCGCGGGGGGTGAACACGTAGACCTCGCCGGCGGCCAGGTCGAAGCGGAGCGACTCGAGGAACTCGGCGGGGTCCTCGGTCTCGCGCTGCCAGTCGACCAGCTGCCTGAGCCAGCCCATCTCCTGGGATTCGTCCTTAGCGCCGGAGGCCCGGCCGAAGAACACCTCTTCCTTGTACTTCCAGTGCGCCGCGACGCCGTACTCGGCCCGGCGGTGCATGTCCCAGGTCCGGATCTGCAGCTCCACCGCCTTGCCGCCGGGCCCGATGACGGTGGTGTGCAGCGACTGGTACATGTTGAACTTCGGCATCGCGATGTAATCCTTGAACCGTCCGGGGACGGGATTCCACCGCGCGTGGATGATGCCGAGCGCCGCGTAGCAGTCCTTGACCGAATCGACCAGGACGCGGATGCCCATCAGGTCGTAGATGTCGTCGAAGCCGACGTTCCTGGCGATCATCTTCTGGTAGATCGAGTAGTAGTGCTTGGGCCGGCCGGAGACCTTCGGGATGATCTTGGCCTCGCGCAGGTCGGCGCTGACGTCGCGGATCACTTCCTGCAGGAAGGCCTCGCGGCGCGGCGCCCGGTCGGACACCAGGCGGACGATCTCGTCGAACCGCTTGGGATACAGCGTCGCGAAGGCCAGGTCCTCGAGCTCCCACTTCACCGTGTTCATGCCGAGCCGGTGAGCGAGCGGGGCGAAGATCTCCAGGGTCTCCCTGGCCTTGCGTTCCCGCTTCTCCCGGGGCAGGTAGCGCAGCGTCCGCATGTTGTGCAGGCGGTCGGCCAGCTTGATGACCAGCACCCGGATGTCGCGGGACATCGCGACAACCATCTTGCGGACGGTCTCGGCCTCGGCCGACTCGCCGTACTTGACCTTGTCCAGCTTGGTGACGCCGTCCACCAGGGCGGCGATGTCCTCGCCGAACTCGCCGCGCAGCTCGGTCAGCGTGTACGGGGTGTCCTCCACGGTGTCGTGCAGCAGCGCGGCGCAGATGGTCTCGGTGTTCATACCGAGCTCGGCCAGGATCGTCGCCACCGCCAGCGGGTGGGTGATGTACGGGTCGCCGCTGCGGCGCTTCTGGTCACGGTGCCAGTGAGCCGCGGAGTCGTAGGCCCGCTCGATGAGCCGGACGTCGGCCTTCGGGTGCGTCGCGCGCACGGTCTTGATCAGCGGCTCGAGCACCGGGTTGATGCCCGCGCCGCGCTGCGCGCCGAGCCGTGCCAGCCGCCGCCGGACCCCCACGGCGGGCGCCGCCGGGTCGGCGGCCTGGCTCTGCACGGCGGCCACCCGGGCACGCTGGGCCCGGGCGGTGCCGAGCCCCGGTCCCCGCGCCGTCCCGGTCCCGTCGGCCGGGTCGGGCCGGGAAGAGGCGCCTACGTCCGGGGTGGCCTGCGGGGCGTCCGGGTCGGGGGTGGCCTGCGGGGCGTTCGCGTCGGGGCTGGCCTGCGGGGCGTCCGGGTCCGGGGGGGCCTGCGGGGCGTCCGCGTCGCCGTTGGGCGCATGCGGTTCCGGCACCTGCGCCGCTGCCGCCCCGGCCTGCTCCGCATCCTGGGCCGGACCCGGGTGCGTGTCGGCCCGGGCAGCGTCAGCGGCTCTAGTGATCACCTCACCGGCCACTCGCGCTCCTCGTATCGGCCAAGCCATCAGTGTACTTGGAGGTCTTAAACGCCCGATCATACGCGGGCGATTCCCCGGACGGATCATCAACCCGCCGCCGACAACGGCGGCACTCAGGGCGCTGGCCGAAGCCTCGACCGTAATACTCGGCGAGAAAACGGAGAACTACCCCGGTTAGCGTGGTTGTTTCGGGCTTCGCGGTTGATCCGGTGCACTCCGCTCCCCCAATCAACCGCCGAGCCCGAATCGACCACGATAATCAGCGGACATAAGCCAGGAAAACGACAATGCCACCCGGTGGATTCAATTACCACCCGACGGGGGAGCCACCCGACGGGGGAGCTAGACGGTGAGGAGGGCGCTGACCGGGAGGTCGGACAGCCTGGCCCGGCCGTTCAGGAAGGACAGCTCGAGCAGCACGGCGAGGCCGGTTACCTGGGCCCCGGCCCGCAGCACCAGGTCGGCAGTGGCCCGGGCGGTGCCGCCGGTAGCCAGCACGTCGTCGATGACCAGGACGCGATCGCCCGGCTCGAAGGCATCGGTCAGCACCTCGATGGTGGCCATGCCGTACTCGAGCTCGTAGTCTTGCGCGAACGTGACGCCGGGCAGCTTGCCCTTCTTGCGGATCGGCACGAAGCCCGCGCCGAGACGGCACGCCACCGGAGCGGCGAGGATGAAGCCGCGGGCCTCGATGCCCGCCACCTTGTCGACCGGCCCGTACACCGCGGCCAGGGCATCCACCACCGCGCTGAACGCCTGGCCATCGGCGAGCAGCGGGGTGATGTCCTTGAAGACCACACCGCGCCGCGGGTAGTCGGGGATGTCACGGACGCGGGCGGCGATGAGCTCGGTCAGCTCGGCGCTGGCGGGGACGCCCATGCCTAGCGCCGCTTCTTCTTGCCCGCCGGACGGTGCCGGGCCGAACTGCCGCCCCGGCGCGGCTGCTGCCGCGGGCCCGGACGGACGGTGGGGGTGCGGCTGGCCGGCGTCGTGGTGAGCTCGTCGGCGGGCGGCCCGGCCTCGTCGGCGTAATCAGCGTCGTCCGGCTCGTCCGCGGCCAGCGGCTCCGGCGGCAGATCGGCGGCCGGGGCCCCGGACCGGGTGGTGCCGGACTGCGCCTTGGCCGCGGCCCGCTTGGCGGCGCGGCCGCCGGAGGCGCGCACGGCCACCCGCTTGGCCAGCGCCTGGTACCGCGGCTCGCGCTCCTTCAGGTCCGCCAGCACCGGCGTCGCGATGAAGATCGAGGAGTAGGTCCCGGACAGCATGCCGACGAACAGCACGAGGGCCAGTTCCTCGAGTTCGTTGTTGGCGCCGAGCAGCGAGGTCGCGACGATCAGGATCGCGAGGACCGGCAGCAGCGCGATCAGCGAGGTGTTGATCGATCGCACCAGGGTCTGGTTCAGGGCCAGGTTCGCCGCCTGGCTGTACGTGGTCCTGGCCCCGCCGAGCAGGGCCGCCGTGTTCTCCCGCACCTTGTCGAAGACCACCACCGTGTCATACAGCGAGTAGCCGAGGATGGTGAGCAGCCCGATGACGGTCGCCGGGCTCACCTGGAAACCGGCCAGCGCGTAGATGCCGGTAGCGATCACCAGGTCGTGCAGCAGCGCGACGAACGCCGCTACCGCCATCTTCCACTCGAAGGCGATCGACAGGTAGATCACGATCACGATCATGAAGGCGATCAGCGCCTCCGCGGCCTTGCTGGTGATCTGGCTCCCCCAGCTCGGGCCGACGGTGGTGACGGTGATGTCGTTGCTGTTCACGCCCAGGTCGCTGGTCAGCTTCTGCTCCAGCGCGATGGTCTGCGCGCCGGTCAGCGGCTTGGTCTGCACCTGCCAGCCGTTCTTCTGGCCGTGCACCTGCTGCACGATCGCGCCGCTGACGCCGCCCTGCTCGACGGCGGTCTGCACCTGGCTGAGCGACGCCGAGGACGTGGGGAACGTGAAGACCGCCCCGCCCTTGAACTCCACGCTGAAGGCCAGCCCGCGCACCAGCAGCGCCACGATGCTGATGACCAGGATGAACCCGGAGATCGTGTACCACAGGCGCTGCCTGCCGACGAAGTTGACCGACACCTCGCCGCGGTAGAGCTTGCCGCCCAGCTGGCCCGGGGTCAGCATCATGCACCCCCCGTGTTTCTGGGCGTCGCACTGCGCGGCGCGGGATCAGGGCGGCGCCTGGGCGGCGGGTTGCGGCGCACCGAGGACCGCCACGGCGTCCGGGCGCCGAGCCGGGCCGGGTCCAGGCCGGACATCGGATGGCCGTTGCCGAAGAACCTCGTCCTCGCCAGCAGCGTCACCATCGGCTTGGTGAACAGGAACACCACCACCACGTCGATCAGCGTGGTCAGGCCGAGGGTGTAGGCGAAGCCCTTGACCTCGCCGATGGCGAAGTAATACAGCAGCACCGCGGCGAGGAACGAGACCGTGTCGGACACCAGGATCGTGCGCCGGGCGCGCTTCCAGCCCGCCTCGACGGCCGGGCGCAGCTGCTTGCCCTCGCGCACCTCGTCGCGTAGTCGCTCGAAAAAGACCACGAACGAGTCCGCGGTGATGCCGATGGCCACGATCAGGCCCGCGATCCCGGCGAGTTCGAGGGTGAAGTTCTGGTACAGGGAGAGCAGCACCACCGCCAGGTAGGTGATGAGCGCCGCGATCCCCAGGCTGGACACGGACACGATGCCCAGGCCGCGGTAGTACAGGAACGAGTAGGCCACGACCAGGAGCAGGCCGATCCCCGCCGCGATCAGGCCGGCGTCCAGCTGGTTCCGGCCCACCGTCGCCGAGACCGAGGTCACGAACAGGGTCTTGAGGTCCAGCGGCACCGAGCCGTACTTCAGCTCGTTCTGCAGCTGCGTGGCCTGAGCCTGGGTGAAGCTGCCGGTGATCTGGGCGTTCCCGCCGGGGATCGGGCTCTGGATCGCTGGCGAGGTCACGACGTTGCCGTCCAGGGCGATCGCCAGCTGGTTCAGCACGGCGGAGTTCTGGTCACCGGCCTGGCCCGCAGAGTAGTAGCTGCTGTACAGGTGCGAGGTCAGCGTGCTGAAGGCCGCGGCGCCCGGGTTGTTCAGCGTCAGGTTGACCTGCCACTGGTTGGAGGTGGTGGACAGCGCCGCGGTGGCCGCGGTGACTTCGGTGCCCTGCACCTTGGCCACGTCGAGCAGGTACTTGCCCCACTGGCCGCTTCCGTTGGTGCCGCAGGCGATCACCTGCACGCCCGGGGTGTTGTAGGGAGGGGCGTTCGCGTAACCGGCCGCGGTCTTCCACTGCTCGGTGTCGCCCGGCTTGCAGACCACCTTCGGGTCGTTGAAGAGATTGAGCACGCTCTTGCTGGCCAGGCACGGGTTGCCGAACGTGTCCGTGCCCAGGGTCGGGGTGTTCTTGGTGCACGACGAGATGGTGCTGGTGGCCGTCGAGGTCGGGCTGGCGGCGGGGCTCGCGCTGGACGACGCGCTGGCCTTGGCGCTCGCGGACGCGGTCGGCGAGGCGCTGGCCGCGGGGACGATCCTGGCGGAGGTCTTGGCCGTGCTGGTGGCGCTCGCGCTCGGGCTCGACTTCGCCGGGGAGCTGGCGCTCGGCGAGGACGAGGGGCTGGCCGACGGGCTCGCGCTCGCCGCGGGGGTGGAGGTGCCCGTCGCGCCGTACGGCTGGTAGAGCAGCACCTGGCGGAACATGAGCAGGGCGGTCGAGCTCACCAGCTGGATCGTCTGCGACGACCCCTTACCCGGGACCGTCACCACGAGCAGGTCGCTGCCCTGCGGCTGGACCTGGGCGCCGGAGTTACCCGTGCCGTTGACCCGGGCCTCGATGACGCTGACCGCCGCGTTCATCTCGTCGGCCGGCGGGGCCTTCCCGGTCAGCGTCTGGGCCTGCAGGGTCACCTGGGTCCCGCTGGACAGGTCGAGGCCGAGGCCGACCTTGAACTGATGCTTCCACTGCGACGGGCTGAACAGCTTGGGGCCGAGCACGCCGAGCAGCATGGCCACGATGAGCACGAGCAGAAGCACGAGCGCCCGTCCCGGATGCGGGACGGATCTTGATGGGGCTGCCACTTCTTCGCCTGTCCTAGATCGGTCGTTCCCTCATGCCAGCCGGAGGCTCAGTGCACGTTGTCCTTGTTCGCGACCCGGTCGTCGTGAGAGTCCGCCAGGCCCTCTTCCGCTGACTTAATGCCGTCGGGACCCTCGGAGGTTCCGTGCGTCTCGTCATCGTCGGTGGCTTCGTCGTCGTAGGAGTCCTGCTCGGCGTCCTCCACGGTCTCCGGCTCCTCGGCCTCGCCGGGGGCGATGACCTCCATGATGGCGCGCTTGAGGTAGCGGACCTCCACGTCGGGGGCCACCTCGAGCACGACGTCGTCACCGTCCACCGCGGTCACCGTCGCGTACATGCCGGCCGTGGTGCGGACCCGAGCGCCGGGGGCGACGGTGTTCTGCTCCTGCGCGACCTTCTGCTGGCGGCGCCGCTGCGGCCTGATCATCAGGAAGTAGAAGCCGACGAAGACGAGCACGATCAGGATCGGGAACGTCAGCGCGCTTCCCGACGATTTGGTGGCCGCCTCGGCGGCTGCAATGTACCCCATGACCGGGGGATCCTTCCAGTTGGTTCGGCGGGCATGGTCGTAGCGGAGGCCAACGACCAACTGCCGAAGTTTAACTGCGCTTTGACCACGCACCAACAGGCTACGAGTTTTTGCGAGTGATCGTGACCTCCGGCGCGATCATGCCCGGCCGGGCCGCGCTCAGTCAAACAGGGTGGGCAGTTCCCCCAGTGACGCGGGAGGCTGAAGACCCAGGTGAGCCCAGCCGGCCGCGGTGGCCACCCGGCCGCGCGGGGTGCGCGCCAGCAGCCCGCACCGGACCAGGAACGGCTCGGCGACCACCTCGACGGTCTCCGCCTCCTCCCCCAGCGCCACCGCCAGCGTGGACAGGCCGACCGGGCCGCCGCCGAACCGGCGGACCACCGCGTCGAGGACGCCGCGGTCCAGCCGGTCGAGCCCGTGCTCGTCGACCTCGTAGATTTCCAGCGCGGTCCGGGCGATCTCCGCGGTGACCACGCCGTCGGCGCGGACTTCGGCGTAGTCGCGCACCCGGCGCAGCAGCCGGTTCGCGATCCGCGGCGTCCCGCGTGACCGGGTGGACAGCTCGGTCGCGCCCTGATCGGTGATCGTCACCCCGAGCAGCCCGGCCGACCGGCGGATGATGATCTCGAGCTCGTCCGGCTGGTAGAAGTCCAGGTGGGCGGTGAAGCCGAACCTGTCCCGCAGCGGCGCGGGCAGCAATCCGGCCCGGGTGGTCGCTCCGACCAGGGTGAACGGCGCGATGTCCAGCGGGATCGCGGTCGCGCCCGGGCCCTTGCCGATCACCACGTCGACGCGGAAGTCCTCCATCGCCAGGTAGAGCATCTCCTCGGCGGGCCGGGCCAGCCGGTGGATCTCGTCGATGAAGACGACCTCGCCCTCGCTGAGCGTGGACAGGACCGCGGCCAGGTCGCCCGAGCGCTCGATCGCCGGGCCGCTGGTGATGCGCAGCGGCGCGCCAAGCTCGGCGGCGATGATCATCGCGATCGTGGTCTTGCCCAGCCCGGGCGGCCCGGCCAGCAGCACGTGATCCGGCGGCCGACCACGGCGCAGGGCGCTGGTCAGGATCAGCGACAGCTGCTCGCGCACCCGCGCCTGGCCGACGAACTCGGTGAGCCGCTTGGGCCGCAGCGCGGTCTCGATGGCCCGCTCGTCCGCGTCGGCCAGCGGCGATACGAGCTCGTCGCGCCCTTGGGCGCGCCGGGCGAGCTCGGCTTCCTCGGCTCGGCGCAGGGCCCCGTCTTCGGTCATCACTGCTTGCTCAGCTTACGCAGGGCGGCCCGCAGCACGGTGGCCACGTCAACCGTGTCCCCGTCGATCGCGCCTTCTTCCTCGAGCGCCGCGATGGCCTGGTCCGCGTCCCTGGCCGGCCAGCCCAGGTTCACCAGGCCGGACTGCACCTGGTCCCGCCAGGAGGGCGCGCGCTGCGCTACCCGGGCCGGCCCGTCGCCGCCGTCGCCCGGCGGGCCGAGCCGGTCCTTCATCTCCAGCACGATCCGCTGCGCGCCCTTCTTGCCGATGCCGGGGACCATGGTCAGCGCGGCGAGATCCTCGGTCGAGACGGCGCGGCGCAGGGCGTCGGGCGCGTGCACGGCCAGCATCGCCAGCGCTAGCCTCGGGCCGACGCCGCTGGCCGTCTGCAGCAACTCGAAGACGTTCCGCTCGTCCTCGGAGGAGAAGCCGTACAGGGTGAGCGAGTCCTCCCTGACCACCAGCGAGGTAGCGACCTGGGCCGGCCTCCCCGGCTTGAGCGTGGCCAGGGTGCCCGGAGTGCACTGGACGCGCATCCCGACCCCGCCGACCTCGATGACGGCACCGTCCGGCGCGACGCCGGTCACCGTCCCGCGCAGATGAGCGATCATGCTCGAGCTCCTGTGCCTGCCAGGGCGCCACCACGCCAGATATGACAGATCGCCAGCGCCAGCGCGTCGGCGGCGTCGGCGGGGCGCGGCGGGTCGGTGACCCGCAGCAGCCGGGTCACCATCGCCGTCACCTGATCCTTGCCGGCCCGCCCGCTCCCGGTCACGGCCGCCTTGACCTCACTGGGCGTGTGCAGGGCGACCGGCAGCCCGCGCCGCGCCGCGCAGACGATCGCGACCGCGCCGGCTTGCGCGGTGCCCATCACCGTACGCACGTTCTGCTGGCTGAACACCCGCTCCACGGCGACCGCGTCGGGGCGGCAGGCGTCCAGCCAGGCCTCGATCTCGGTCTCGATGGCCAGCAGCCGGTCCGCGACGTCCTGGCCGGCCGGGGTCTTGATGACGCCGACCCGGACCAGGGTCAGCGCCCGCCCGGGCGCTCCCTCGACCACCCCGACGCCGCACCTGGTCAGCCCGGGGTCGACCCCGAGCACCCGGATCGGGTGCCGCGCGTATGACAAGCCCACCAGGTGCTCTCCGTCTGGTCCGCGAACATCTGTTCGTCTCGAACCTACCGGCCCGCGGCCAGCGGAACGCGCATTGGCGGCGGCGTGTCCATCAGAAGGCGTCGGTATCTGGAAAGGCTGCCGGATCCGGCGCGGACGGTTAGCTCCCACCGGCCTGAGTTGGCCGCCCGCAGGTCGTCGGTGATCTGCAGCGGTACGGCGAGGTCGACCGCGGGGAAGCCGCGGGCCGCGACGGCGGCGGGCGCGTCGAGCAGGCGCAGCATCCAGCTCTCCCGGTCGGCGATGTTCGCATCCTGCTCGCGCAGCATCCACCACAGCGCGCTGCCGACGAGCCGGTCGCCGTCGTAGGCGCCCAGGCACCGGCCGGCCGCCACGACGGGCTCAATATCCGGCTGCACCCTCGCCTCGTCCATCGGGCCGAACGACCGGGCGGTCAGGTCGGCGTACTCGTCCCAGTCGAAATCCGGGCTGAGCGGGCGGATGATCACGTCAGCCTCAGCCGAGCTTCTCCATGACGTCGTCGGGGACCGAGTAGTTGGCGTACACATCCTGCACGTCGTCGGAGTCCTCGAGCGCTTCGATCAGCCGGAACACCTTCTTGGCGTGCTCCTCGTCCAGGTCGATCTCGACGCTGGGCAGGAACGCCACGTCCGCGGAGTCGTAGTCGATGCCGGCGTCCTGCAGCGCGGTGCGCGCCGCCACCAGGTCGGTCGGCTCGGACACCACCTCGAAGGACGCGCCGAGGTCGTTGACCTCCTCGGCGCCCGTGTCGAGCACCGCGGTCAGCACGTCATCCTCGGTGACGCCGTTCTTCTCCACCACGATCACGCCCTTGCGGTGGAACAGGTACGACACCGAACCGGGGTCGGCCATCGAGCCGCCGTTGCGGCTGAACGCGGTGCGCACGTCCGAGGCGGCCCGGTTCCTGTTGTCGGTCAGGCACTGCACCAGCACCGCGACGCCGCCGGGCGCGTAGCCCTCGTAGGTGATGTTCTCGTACTGGGCGCCGCCGGCCTCGGCGCCGCTGCCGCGGCGGACAGCCCGGTCGATGTTGTCGTTCGGGACCGAGCTCTTCTTGGCCTTCTGGATCGCGTCGTACAGCGTCGGGTTGCCCGCCGGGTCCCCGCCGCCAGTACGCGCGGCGACCTCGACGTTCTTGATCAGCTTGGCGAACAGCTTGCCGCGCTTGGCGTCGACCACCGCCTTCTTGTGCTTGGTGGTGGCCCACTTGGAGTGGCCGCTCATGTGTTGTCCTTCACAATGTCTACGAATAGCTGATGAATGCGCCGGTCCGGGGTCAGCTCGGGGTGGAAGGCCGTGGCAAGCAGCTGCCCTTGCCGGACGGCGACGATCCTACCCGTGCCCTGGTCGGTTCCCAGAATGCTGACACAAGGCCCGATCCGCTCCACCGACGGCGCCCTGATGAAGACCGCGCGCAGCTTGTCCTCGGGGTCTTCGCCGAGCCCTTCGAGCGCGATGTCGCGCTCGAAGGAGTCGACCTGGCGGCCGAACGCGTTCCTGCGGACCGTCATGTCGATGCCGCCATAAGTCTGCTGGCCCGCCACGCCGTCGGTGAGCCGGTCGGCCAGCATGATCATGCCGGCGCAGGAACCGAACGCGGGCAGGCCCGCGCCGATGAGCTTCCGCAGCGGCTCGAGCACGTCGAAGGCGACGGAGAGCCGCCACAGCGTGGTCGACTCGCCACCCGGGATGACCAGGCCGTCGATGCGGCCGAGTTCCTCCGGGCGGCGCACTGGGACGGGTTCGGCCCCGGCGTCCCTGAGGGCGCGCAGGTGCTCGGGCACATCGCCCTGCAAGGCGAGTACGCCGATAGCCGGTGCCGCGGGCGGCTTCATCGTTCCTCCATGCCTTTTATGCCTGCATGCGTTCATGTCGTGGTGTTCGGCTGCCGGGCTGAGCGCAACCTGAAACGGCGCGACCCCGAAGGGTCGCGCAGCCTGGGCATGCGGGGTTACAACGTTAAACGCTGAGGCAGTGGCCGATCTTCCCGGGCGGGCGGTTACCAGCCGCGGGAGGCGTAGTGCTGGTCGGCGGGGAGGGTGTCCAGGTTGATGCCGACCATGGCCTGGCCGAGGCCGCGAGAGACCTTGGCCACGACGTCCGGATCGTCGTGGAAGGTGGTGGCCTTGACGATCGCCGCGGCACGTTTGGCCGGGTCGCCGGACTTGAAGATGCCCGAGCCGACGAACACGCCCTCGGCGCCGAGCTGCATCATAAGCGCGGCGTCGGCGGGGGTGGCGATCCCGCCCGCAGTGAACAGCACGACCGGCAGCCGACCTGCCCGGGCCACCTCGGCGACCAGGTCGTAGGGCGCGCCGAGCTCCTTGGCCGCGGTGAACAGCTCCTCGGCGGGCAGCCCGGGCAGCCGCGCGATCTCCGACCGGATCGAACGCATGTGCCTGGTCGCCTCGACCACGTTTCCGGTCCCGGCCTCGCCCTTGGACCGGATCATCGCCGCGCCTTCGGCGATCCGGCGCAGCGCCTCGCCCAGGTTGGTGGCGCCGCACACGAACGGCACGGTGAACTTCCACTTGTCGACGTGGTGCGCCTCGTCGGCGGGGGTGAGCACCTCGGACTCGTCGATGTAGTCGACCCCGATGGCCTGCAGCACCTGCGCCTCGGCGAAGTGGCCGATGCGGCACTTGGCCATGACCGGAATGGAAACCGCGGCGATGATGCCGTCGATCATGTCGGGGTCGCTCATCCTGGCCACCCCGCCCTCCTGGCGGATATCCGCGGGCACGCGCTCCAGCGCCATCACGGCGACCGCGCCGGCGTCCTCGGCGATCTTGGCCTGGTCGGGCGTGACCACGTCCATGATCACCCCGCCCTTGAGCATCTCGGCCATGCCGCGCTTCACCCGCGCGGTGCCGGTAGCGGGCTGGTCAGGCCCTGGCGGGGGGGTCTGGGGGGGTCGTCCCTCCTGGCCAGCACTGACTGTTGACACTCGAAACCTCACTTGATCGATCGACTGCTTATCAACATCGTATGGCGAGCTGGCTACCGGGCGAGCGGGGCGCTGGCTACAGGGCGAGCGGGGCGCTGCTGTCCTCGGCCACCAGGGAGTCGTCCATCTCGAAGAACTCCGGGGTCTTGGCCTTGCCGGACAGGTGCAGCACCCGGGCGAGCGGACGCCGCCTGGCCTCCCGGGTCGCGGCGACCATGTCGTTATAGAACTTGCGGGCCAGGAACACCTGGTGCGCGGCCGCCTCGACCTCGGCGAGCAGTTCGTCGGCGCCTTCCTTGCCGCTGAGGGAGGACCGGAAGCCGGGCTGGCCGAACGCGGCCCGCAACGCCCGGGTCAGATCGCTCTCGGCCAGGTCGCGCGGGCGGGCCGTGCGGTCTTGTCCGGGGGGGCCCATCCCCCCGGCCCCCCCTTGCTGAGCGCCGTGTACCGCGCCGGCCAGCAGCAGGCCGGTGGCCGGGTCGAGGAGCCCTGAGGTGGCTAGCTCCAGGGCCACCGAACTGCGCCGCAGCAACGTCGCGTCCAGGGCGGCACGGGCCATCTCCACCCGGGCGTGCAGGCGGTCGATCCGGCCGGCCCGCCAGGACACGTACACGCCCGCCAGCAGCGCGGCCGCGACGACGATGACAATATCGGTGATCACGGGAAATCGCCGCCGGACGCGGTCACCGCGACCTCGGTGCTGCCGAGGACGACGGTCTCGTAGACGCTGAGCACGGCGCGGGCGACGACGGACCAGTCGTAGTCGGCCACCGCGGCCAGCGCCGCGGCGGACAGCGTGGCCCGCCGGGCCGGGTCATCGAGCAGCTGGCCGAGCGCCCGGGCCAGGTCGGCGGCTTCTCCGGTGGCGAACAGCTCCCCCGCCTCCCCGCCGCGCAGCACCTGGCGGAACGCGTCGATATCGCTGGCCATGATGGGCACGCCCGCCGCCATCGCCTCGGCGGTCACGATGCCGAACGACTCGCCGCCCGTGTTCGGCGAGCAGAACACGTCGACCGAGTGCAGGACGCGGATCTTGTCTTCCTCGCTCACCTGCCCCAGCAGCACCACCCGGTCGCGCAGGGCGGGAGAGACCCGGTGCAGCAGCTCGTCGGCGTCCGCGTACCGGCCCGCGACGAGCAGCCGCAGCCCCGGGCGCTGCGGGCCGAGGATCTCGAACGCCTTGAGCAGCACCGGCAGGCCCTTGCGCGGCTCGTCCAGCCGGCCGAGAAAGCCGATCGCGCCGCCGGGGCCCGGCCAGCCCGGCAGCGGGTCGGCCTTGCGGTAGCGGCGGGTGGCCACGCCGTTCGGGATGACGACGGCATCGCCGCCGATGTGCTCGACCAGCGTGGTGCGGGCCGCCTCGGACACCGCGATCCGGCCGTTGATCTTCTCCATCCCGGTGCGCACCACGGGGTAGGTGACGAGCAGGATGCGGGAGCGCGGGATCGCGGTGTGCACGGTCGCGACTATCGGCCCGCTGGCCACCCAGCACGCCAGCAGCGACAGGCTCGGGATCTCGGGCTCGTGCACGTGCAGCACGTCGAACCCGCCCTCCTTGATCCAGCGCCGCACCCGGCTCACCGACAAGAAGCCGAACGACAGCCGCGCCACCGACCCGTTGTAGGGCACCGGCACCGCCCGCCCGGCGCCGGCCACGTACGGCGGCAGCGGCGTGTCGTCGTCGGCCGGGGAGATCACCGAGACCTCGTGGCCCGCGTCGATCAGCGCCTCAGCCAGGTCCCTGATGTGCTGCTGCACGCCGCCCGGCACATCCCAGGAGTAGGGGCAGGTGATGCCGATCTTCATGACTCGCTCCGCGGCGCCGGCCCCGAGGCGGGGCGCATCCGGGCCGGGTCCAGATCGGCGGTGAAGACCCGCTGCAGCATGTGCCAGTCCTGCGGGTGCTCGGCGATGGCCTCGGTGAACACGTCGGCCATCTGCTGGCTCATTACCGCGACCTTCTCGGCGCGGGTGCCGGTTTCCGGCACCGGGATCTCGTCGTAGATGCGCGCACCCCACTCGTCCCCGTCAAACCACGTCGCGGTGGGCATCAGCGCCGCGCCGGTGTGCACGGCCAGCGCGGCCACCGCGGAGATCCGCGCCTTCTCCCCGAACATCTCGACCTCGACGCCGCTTTCCTTCAGGTCACGGTCGCTGACCAGGCAGACCAGGCCGCCGGCGCGCAGCCGCTTGGCCAGGGTGCCGAACGGGCTGGCGCCGCCGCCGCTCAGCGGGAGGACCTCGAAGCCCAGGCCCTGCCGGAACCGCAGGAAGCTCTCGTAGACCGACTCAGGCCGCAGCCGCTCGGCGACGGTGGTGAACTTCCCGGCCCCACGGGCGATGACCCAGACGCCGGCCTGATCGAAGTTGCCCATGTGCGGCAGCGCGACGATCACGCCGCGGCCGGCCTTCAGGTTGGCGAACAGCGTCGCCTCGTTCGGGCCCTGGAAGCGCATCCCGGAAACCAGCCGCTCGGTGGGGATCACCGGCAGCCGGAACGCCTCGAGCCAGTACCTGGCATAGGAGAGCAGCGCGGCCCTGGACAGAGTGCGCAATTCCTTGCCGTCCACCTCGTCGGTGCCGTACTTCCAGCTCAGCACCCGGCGTAGGTTGGCCTCGAGGATCTGGACCCCCGGCCCTTGGCGGCGCCAGGCAATGCCACCCGCCTTGGCGAAGACCCACGACGCCCAGTCCTGCGGGACGCGGCAGATCAGCGCCCAGCCCAGCCGGTACGCGACCCCCGTCAGCCGCTCACTCAGTACGGCCACCCGCTAACCTTTCTCGGCCATGCCCTCGCCACCCGGGGGCATGGCCGCCTTTGCTGCCTTATATACCGCGTGCACGCGCTGCCAGAAAGTGAAGGCGCTGCCGGCCGCGAGCGCCCAGAGCCCCACGTTGAGAATGTACGGCACGCCGAGGCCGGAGACGCCCACGGCGATCAGCGAGATCAGCATGCGCTCGGGCCGCTCGATCAGGCCCACGTCGCAGCGCAGGCCAAGCCCCTCGGCGCGGGCCTTGGCGTAGGACACCAGGGCGCCCGTCACCAGGCAGAACAGTGACACCCCGGCAAGCAGCGGGTTATGCCCGCCGAGCATGAACCAGATGACCAGACCGCTGAAGATGCCGGCGTCGGCGATCCGGTCCATCGTCGAGTCCAGAAACGCGCCCCAGGAGCCCGTGGTGCCCTTCAGCCGGGCCAGCACGCCGTCCAGCATGTCGAGGAAGACGAAGATCGTACAGGTGAGGGCCCCGGGAAACAGCTCGCCGATGGGGAAGAGGCCGAGCGCGCCGCCGGCCACGCCCACCGTTCCGATGACCGTGATGGCGTTCGGCGTGATCGGGGTGCGCGCGAGCACCTTGCCCACCGGGGTGAACACGCGTGTCATAGCGGGCCGCAGCACGTTCAGCATGGCCGTCCGATCCTACCGCCGGGCTGAGCTTGCGTTTTCTGCCGCTGGAGTGGGCTTTGCTTTCCGGCCACAAGGGCGATTCTTTCCGTGGGGCTTGTGGACACGGTGCTCGCGGGTTAAGGCTGGTCGTGCGCAGCGTTGGGCAGCGGGAGAAGCAATCGCAAGGAGGCGAACCTCAGTGGCAGCTACAAGCAGTGGAGCAGGAGGAGCCGCGGGCAGGGCACCGGCGGCCGATCAGGTAAGGAACGTGGTACTGGTCGGCCATTCCGGGACCGGGAAGTCCAGCCTGGTCGAGGCGCTGCTCGCCACGACCGGCACCATCCAGCGCGCGGGCGGCATAGAAGAGGGCACCACGGTCAGCGACTTCGACGAGGTCGAGGTCAGGCAGCAGCGTTCGGTCAACCTGACGCTCGCGCCGATCGTGCACAACGGCATCAGGATCAACCTGCTCGACACGCCCGGCTACGCCGACTTCACGGGGGACCTCAGGGCCGGGCTCCGGGCGGCGGACTCGGCGCTGTTCGCCGTCTCCGCCACCGACGGGATCGACGGCGTGACCCAGATGCTGTGGGAGGAGTGCGCCGCGGTCGGCATGCCGCGCGCGGTCGTCATCACCAAGATCGACCACCAGCGGGCCGAGTTCGCCACGACGCTGGACGCGTGCCGCGAGGCCTTCGGCGATGCCGTGGCGCCGCTGTACCTGCCCGTCGGCGAGCCGGTGAACGGGCTGATCGGGCTGCTGTCCCAGAAGCTGTACAGCTACTCGGGCGGCACGCGCTCCGAGGGCGCTCCCGCGGCCGAGGACGAGGACCGCATGGTCGAGCTGCGCAGCGAGCTGATCGAGGGCGTCATCACCGAGAGCGAGGACGAGACCCTGATGGACAGGTACCTGTCCGGCGAGGAGATCGACCCCAAGGTGCTCATCGAGGATCTGGAGAAGGCGGTCGCGCAGGGCAGCTTCTACCCGGTGCTCGTCACCTCCGCGCCGCAGAAGATGGGCATGCTCGAGTTGCTCGAGATCATGGCCGAGGCGTTCCCCTCCCCCGCCGAGCACCCGCTGCCCGATGTCACCACGCCAGACGGAAAGCCCGTCACGGGCCTGACCAGCGACCCCAAGGGCCCGCTGCTGGCCGAGGTGATCAAGACCACCTCTGACCCCTACGTCGGCCGGATCAGCCTGGTCCGGGTGTTCTCCGGCACGCTGCGCCCGGACGCCTCCGTGCACGTCTCCGGACACGGCCGCGCCGCTCGCGGGCACGAGGACCACGACAACGACGAGCGGATGGGCGCGCTGACCTCACCGCTGGGCAAGCAGCAGCGTCCGATCACCCAATGCGCGGCCGGCGACATCTGCGCCGTGGCCAAGCTCGGCACCGCCGAGACCGGCGACACGCTGTCCGACAAGGACCAGCCGCTGCTGATGGAATCGTGGTCGATGCCCGAGCCGCTGCTGCCGGTGTCCATCGTGGCCAAGTCCAAGGCCGACGAGGACAAGCTGTCCCAGGCGCTGTCCCGCCTAGTCGCCGAGGACCCGACGCTGCGCCTGGAGAATAACGCCGAGACCAGGCAGCTGGTGCTGTGGTGCATGGGCGAGGCACACGCCGACGTGCTGCTTGACCGGCTCGCGCACCGGCACGGCGTCGCAGTCGAGACCACCGACCTGCGGGTGCCGTTGCGGGAGACGATCGCAGGCAAGGCCCAGGGGCTGGGCCGTAACGTCAAGCAGACCGGCGGCCACGGCGAGTACGGCATCTGCCATATCGAGGTGGAGCCCCTCGGCGACTCGGCTGGCTTCGAATTCGTCGACAAGATCGTCGGCGGGGTGGTGCCGCGGCAGTTCATCCCGTCGGTGGAAAAGGGCGTGCGGTGGCAGATGGAGCAGGGCGTCACGGCGGGCTACCCGATGACCGGTATCCGGGTCACCTTGTATGACGGCAAGGCGCACTCGGTCGACTCCTCCGACATGGCCTTCCAGAAGGCAGGCCGACTGGCGCTGCGCGACGCGGTCGACCGGGCCCGCCCGATGCTGCTCGAGCCGGTGGACGAGATGTCGGTGCTGGTGCCCGACAATTACGTCGGCGCGGTGATGTCCGACCTGTCCTCACGCCGGGGCCGGGTGCTCGGCACCGAGCCGGTAGGCGTGGGCCGGACCCTGGTCAAGGCGGAGATCCCCGAGCTCGAGATCACCAGGTACGCCATCGACCTGCGTTCGGTGTCACACGGGACGGGATCGTTCACGCGATCCTACCTGCGCCACGAGCCGCTCCCGTCGCACCTGGCGGCCAAGGTGGCCGCCGAGTCCAAGCCGGACTGAGGCGCGCGAGTTTTCGAAGCGGGGCGGGCGTTTCAGGCGGTGGGCCAGGTGTCGGCTAGTAGCTTGCGGGTGTCGGCGAGCAACTGGGGCAGCACGCGGGTGCGGCCGACCACCGGCATGAAGTTGGTGTCGCCGCCCCATCGGGGCACCACGTGCTGGTGCAGGTGGGCGGCGATGCCGGCGCCGGCCACCGAGCCCAGGTTGATGCCGATGTTGAAGCCCTGGGCGCCGGACGCCTGGCGCAGCGCGCGGACCGCGCGCTTGGTGAACTCGGCGAACTCGGCGGTTTCCGGGCCGGTCAGCTCGGTGTAGTCGGCCACGTGCCGGTACGGGCAGACCAGCACGTGGCCGGCGTTGTACGGGTACAGGTTGAGCACCGCGTACACCAGCTCACCCCGGGCGACGATCAGGCCTTCCTCATCGGTCAGCTTCGGCGCCCGGTCGAACGGGCAGCCCTCGTCCCCGCCCGGGCCCGACGGCTTGTTCTCCCCCTTGATGTACGCCATCCGGTGCGGCGTCCACAGCCGGCCGAACGCGTCCGGGACGGCTGCGAAGGCCGGGTCATCCTCGGGCACGGGCCTACACCTGCACGCGGTCGCGCACCGCGGTGACGATCTCCGCGACGGCCTCGGCCACCGGGACCGCGTTCTTCTGAGTGCCGTCGCGGTACCGGAAGGACACCGCTTCCTTGCTGGCGTCGTCGTCGCCCGCGATCAGCATGAACGGCACCTTCTGCCGCTGCGCCGTCCTGATCTTCTTCTGCATCCGGTCGTCGCTGGCGTCGACCTCGACGCGGATGCCCTGCTCGCGCAGGGTGGCCGCGACCTTCTCCAGGTATGGCACGTGCGCGTCGGAGACCGGGATGCCCGCCACCTGGACCGGCGCGAGCCACGGCGGGAAGGCGCCCGCGTAGTGCTCGACCAGGATGCCGAAGAACCGCTCGATCGACCCGAACAGCGCCCGGTGGATCATGTACGGGCGCTGCCGCGAGCCGTCGGCGGCGGTGTACTCGATACCGAACCGGTGCGGTTCCTGCAGGTCGACCTGGAGGGTGGACAGCTGCCAGCGGCGTCCGATGGCGTCCTTGACGTGCACGTCGATCTTGGGCGCGTAGAAGGCGCCCTCGCCCTCGGCGATCACGTACGGCAGGCCGGAGGCGTCGAGCGCGTGCTTGAGCGCCGCCTCGGCGACCGCCCATTCCTCCGGCGTGCCGACGTACTTCTCCGGCCGGGTGGACAGCTCCGCCTCGAACTCGGTCAGCCCGAAGTCGCGCAGCAGCCCGACCACGAACTTCAGCAGCGACGCCAGCTCGTCCTGCAGCTGACCGGGAGTGCAGAAGATGTGCGAGTCGTCCTGGGTGAAGCCGCGGGCCCGGGTCAGGCCGTGCACCACGCCGGACTTCTCGTACCGGTACACCGTGCCGAACTCGAAAAGCCGCAGCGGCAGCTCGCGGTAGGACCGCCCGCGCGACGCGTAGATCAGGATGTGCATCGGGCAGTTCATCGGCTTGTTGTAGTAGGTGACCCCGTCCAGCTCCATGGGCGGGAACATGCCGCCGGAGTACCACTCCAGGTGCCCGGAGGTGACGAACAGGTCCTCCTTGGTCACGTGCGGGGTGTTGACGAACTCGTACCCGGCGTCGGCGTGGCGGCGCCGCGAGTAGTCCTCCATCACCCGGCGGATGATGCCGCCCTTGGGATGGAACACCGGCAGGCCGCTGCCGATCTCGGTCGGGAACGAGAACAGGTCGAGTTCGGCGCCGAGCTTGCGGTGGTCGCGCTTCTCGGCCTCCTCGAGCATCCTGACGTAGGAGTCCTGCTTGTCCCGCGACTCCCAGGCGGTGCCGTAGATCCGCTGCAGCTGCGGGTTCTTCTCACTCCCCCGCCAGTAGGCGCCGCCGCTGCGCATCAGCTTGAACGCCGGGATCTGCCTGGTGGTCGGCAGGTGCGGGCCGCGGCACAGGTCCTTCCAGCACAGCTCGCCGGTGCCGGAGTCCAGGTTGTCGTAGATGGTCAGCTCGGCGCCGTCCCCGGTACCCACCTCCACGGACTCCCCGGATTCGAACTGCGCCGAGCCGGACGCGTGCCCCTTGAGGCCGATCAGCTCCAGCTTGTACGGCTCGGCGGCGAGCTCTTCCCGCGCCTGCTCGCCGGTCACGACCCGGCGGGAGAACCGCTGGCCCTGCCTGACGATCTGCCGCATCTTGCCCTCGATGGCCTTCAGGTCTTCGGGGCCGAACGGAGCGGGTACCTCGAAGTCGTAATAGAACCCGTTTTCCACCGGGGGCCCGATACCCAGCTTCGCCTGGGGAAACAGGTCCTGCACGGCCTGGGCCATGACGTGCGCGGTGGAGTGCCGCAGGATGTACCGGCCGTCGTCGCTGGCGATGTCCACCGGCTGGACGACGTCGCCGTCGGCGACCTGATAGGCCAGGTCGCGCAGCTCGCCGTTGACCCGGGCGGCGATGGTGCCCCGCTCGGCGGGCAGGGCCTGGCCCGCCGTCGTGCCAGGCTCGACCACGTGCTCGCTTCCGGCGAGGGTGATACGAAGCTGCTGGCTGGACACGGTGGGCTCCTTCATAGTCGAGCAGAACTGGTTACCCGATGCTACCGGCGGCGGCGGCGGTCCGCGGACCCTGGTGCCAGGCCGGCCCGGCGCAGGGCGTCGGCCAGGGCGCCGCTCGCACCGGGGCGAGCGCTGGCACCCCGGCCCGTTCGGGATGAATCGTCGTCCAGCCGCAGCGACAGCGAGATCCGCTGCCTGGGGATGTCCACCGAGAGTACCTTCACCCGCACCACGTCGCCGGACTTGACCACCGAACGGGGGTCGGAAACAAAGCCCCGGGACATGGCCGACACGTGGACCAGGCCGTCGGAGTGCACGCCGACGTCGACGAACGCGCCGAACGCGGCGACGTTGGTGACCACGCCCTCCAGCACCATGCCGGGCTCGAGGTCCTCGAGCCTCTCCACGCCCTCGGCGAACGTGGCGGTGGTGAACGCGGGGCGCGGGTCGCGGCCGGGCTTCTCCAGCTCGCGCAGGATGTCGGTGACCGTCGGCAGGCCGAACCGCTCGTCGGTGAACTGCTCCGGCTTCAGCGCGCGAAGGACCGCGGTGCTGCCGATGAGCTGGCCGGCTGAGCTTCCGGTCGAGGCCAGGATGCGGTGGACCACCGGGTAGGCCTCGGGGTGCACTCCGGAGGCGTCAAGCGGGTCGTCGCCGTCGCGGATGCGCAGGAACCCGGCGCACTGCTCGAAGGCCTTCGGGCCCAGCCGCGGCACCTGCATCAGCTGCCGGCGGGTCCGGAACGGGCCCGCGGCGTCGCGCCGGGCCACGATCGCGGCGGCCAGGCCGGGAGTGATCCCGGACACCCGGGCCAGCAGCGGCTGCGAGGCGGTGTTCAGGTCCACGCCGACCGCGTTGACACAGTCCTCGACCACGGCGTCCAGCGAGCGCGACAGCTTCCCCTCGGCCACGTCGTGCTGGTACTGCCCGACGCCGATGGACTTCGGGTCGATCTTGACCAGTTCGGCCAGCGGGTCCTGCAGCCGCCGCGCGATCGACACCGCGCCGCGCAGCGAGACGTCGAGCCCGGGCAGTTCTTGTGACGCGTACGCCGAGGCCGAGTACACGCTGGCGCCGGCCTCGGACACCACGACCTTCGTGAGCGTGAGCTCGGGGTGCCGCTTGATCAGATCGGCGGCGAGGCGGTCGGTCTCCCGCGAGGCGGTGCCGTTGCCGATGGCGATGAGCTCGGCATTGTGGGCCCTGGCCAGTTTCGCCAGGACGTCGATAGCCTCGTCCCGGCGGCGCTGCGGCTCGTGCGGGTAGATCGTGCCGGTGCCGAGCACCTTGCCGGTGGCGTCGGTCACCGCGACCTTGACGCCGGTCCGGAAACCCGGGTCAAGGCCGATCGTGGCGCGCGCGCCGGCCGGGGCGGCCAGCAGCAGGTCGCGCAGGTTGGCGGCGAACACCCGGACCGCCTCGTCCTCGGCCGCCTGCCACAGCCGGACCCGGATGTCGACGCTCAGATGCATCAGGATGCGGGTGCGCCAGGCCCAGTGCACGGCGGCGGCCAGCCACCGGTCGGCGGGGCGGTTCTGGTCGCGGATGCCGAACCGCTCGGCGATGCGCTGCTCGAACTCCGCGTCTTCGGCGCCCGGCTCGAGGGTGAGATCGAGTATCTCCTCCTTCTCGCCGCGGAACAGCGCCAGGACGCGGTGCGAGGGCAGCCGCGCGAACGGCTCGCTGAAGTCGAAGTAGTCCGCGAACTTGGCACCCTTTTGTTCCTGGCCCGCGCGGACCTCGGAGCTGAGCCAGCCGCGGGCGGCCATCGACTCGCGCAGCTCGCCGAGCAGGTCGGCGTCCTCGGCGAAGCGCTCGACCAGGATGGCGCGGGCGCCGTCCAGCGCGGCGGCCGCGTCCGGGACGTTGCGGTCCGGATCGGCGAAGCCCTGCGCTTCGTGCTGCGGGTCGCGGCTGGGGTCGCCGAGGAGCAGGCCGGCCAGCGGCTCCAGGCCGGCCTCGCGGGCGATCTGCGCCCTGGTCCGCCGTTTCGGCTTGTAGGGCAGGTAGAGATCCTCCAGCCGGGCCTTGGAGTCGGCCGCGCGGATCTGGGCTTCGAGCTCGCCGGTCAGCTTGCCCTGGGCGCCGATCTGGACGAGGATCGCCTCCCGGCGCTCGTCCAGCTCACGCAGGTAGCGCAGGCGCTCCTCGAGCGTGCGCAGCTGCGCGTCGTCGAGCATGCCGGTGGCTTCCTTGCGGTACCTGGCGATGAACGGCACGGTCGCGCCGCCGTCGAGCAACCCGACCGCGGCGCTGACCTGGCGGACGGCCACGCCGAGCTCCCCGGCGATCCGCTCGTCTACGGACCGGGATGGCGGGTCCGGAGTCTGAAGCTGCGTCACGAGAGCATTCTGCCAGCCGGCTTATTTATCACCCTGGCCGGGCGATGCGACGGAACCGCACGCGTGTGACGATCGCGGCATGGATAATGTCGTGGCGCCTGACGGGCGCCATTCCCACTCATGGAGGCGCCATGCCGCTTGCCAGTTCCTACTCTTATCCACTGCTCGGCGCGTTCTGGACAATCCTGGAGCTCTTCCTCTGGATTCTGTGGATCTGGGTCCTGATCTACGTCTTCATCGACATCTTCCGCAGCCATGACCTGTCCGGCGTGGCGAAGGCGCTGTGGTTCTTGTTCGTACTGTTCATTCCGCTGATCGGCGTCCTGGTCTACCTGATCGCCCGCGGCGGCGAGATGCACGACCGGGCCGTGCGGCAGGCACAGCAGCAAGATGAGGCGGCCCGCCGCTATATCCAGGAGGCCGCGGGCGCGCCGAGCCCGGCCGACCAGCTGACCAAGCTGGCCGAGCTGCGTGACCGGGGCGTCATCTCCCCGGAAGAATTCGAGCGTGAGAAGGCCAAGGTCCTGGCCTGAGTGACAGCGGCGCGGGCATGACCGGGGATCTCATCGAGAGCGCGAGCTCCCTGCCGGAGCAGCATCTGCTGCGTGGCTGGCGTTCGGTCATGTTCGCCCCGGTCGGCAGCGGCCAGCGGCGCCGTCGCGGCAGCGACGGGGTGCGGCTGGCCGTGGCCGCGCTCGCCCTGGGGTGCTGCCTGCTGGTCATCCGGTATGACTCGCGGGTCGACCGGGCCATCACCCAGGTGATCCATCCGCCGCCGTGGAGCATCACCTGGCTGGTGACGGTGGTGTACCAGGCCGGGTCGTTCGGTGTCGTGATCGTCCTGGTGGCCACGGCCCTGGTCGCCCGCCGGCGGGAGGTCGCGCGCGACCTCGCCGTGAGTGCGGCCGGCGCGGCGGCGGTCAGCGGGATCCTGGTGGTGCTGCTGGGCGGCCACGGCGGCCGGCCGGCCGGGATCGCGATCGACAGCTATCAGCTGAGCTTTCCGGTCCTGCAGATCGCCCTGTTCGCCGCGGTGGCCACGGCCGGGCTGCCGTACCTGGCGCGCGGGGTGCAGCGCATCATCGAGGTCTTCATCGCCCTGGTGGCGCTGGCCTGCGCCGTGGGCGGTCACGGGCTGCCGCTGAACGTGGTGGGCAGCCTGGTCATCGGCTGGGGGTCCACGGCGGTGGTCCGGCTGGTGTTCGGCTCCCCGCTCGGCCTGCCCTCGGCCGGGGACGTGCGGCTGCTGCTCGAGGAGTTCGGTATCCACGCGGCCGGCGTGCACCCGGCGGCCCGGCAGGTCTGGGGGGTGGCCAGGTTCGAGGCCAGCGAGATACGCGAAGCCGTCGCGTCCGGCCGCCTGAGGATCGAGGTCTACGGGCGGGACGCGGCCGACGCCAGGCTGCTGACCAAGGCGGGCCGGTTCCTGCTGTACCGCGACTCCGGGCCCAGCCTCACGCTCACCCGGCTGCAGCAGGTCGAGCACGAGGCCTACCTCACCATGCGGGCGGGCCAGGCGGGCGTCGCCGTGCCGGAGATCGCCGAGGCCGGAACGGCCGGGCCGACCAACGACGCGCTGCTGGTCGGCCGGCTGTCCGCCGGGACGGCGCTGGCGGACGCCGGCGCCGCCGAGATCAGCGACGTCATGCTGGATGACCTGTACCGGCAGCTGCTGATCCTGCGGCGCGCCCGGATCGCGCACGGCGCGATCAGCGGGGACGCGGTGCTGGTTGACCCGGCCGCCCAGGCCGTCGTGCTGGCGGACTTCCGCAACGCGGCGGCGGGCGTGTCGGCGGATCAGCTCGACCGGGACCTGGCCGGAGCGCTGGCGGCCACGGCCGTGGCGGTGGGTGCGGAGCGAGCGGCCGGTGCCGCGGCCCGGTGCCTCACCCCGCAGCTGCTGGCAGGGGCGCTGCGGCAGCTGCAGCGGCCAGCGCTTGATCCGCTACTCGGCCGGAGCCTGCGCGGCCAGCGCGGACTGCTTGAGGACGTCCGCCAGCGCGCCGCCCTGGCCGCCTCGATCGAGCTGCCGGCCCTGGCCGAACCCCGCCGGGTGAGCTGGCCGACGCTGATCATGATCATCGGCACGCTGATCGGCGGCTGGGCCCTGATCGGCGTGCTCATCGACGTCTCCCAGTCCTTCGACACCGTGATCGGCGCCGACTGGCTGTGGGTCATCATCGCCCTGGTCCTGGCCCAGCTGGCGTACGTCGCCTCCGGCGTGGAAGGCATCGGCAGCGTCGCCGGGCCGCTCCCGCTCGGCCGGGCCGTGGCGGTCGAATTCGCCAACGCGTTCAGCGCGCTGGCCGGCGGCACCGCGGCCGTCTTCGCCACCCGGGTCCGCTTCTTCCAGAAACAGGGTTACGACGCCACCATCGCGCTCAGCTCGGGCGCCATCATGGCTACCTCCAGCTGGATCGCCATCAGCGTGCTGTTCCTGGTCTCGCTGCCGTTTTCCTGGGGGTCGATCCACCTCGAGGCCGCCCCCCAGTCCGGCGGGGACTCCAAGCTGGTCTGGATCATCCTGGCCGTCGTGGTGGTGGTGGCCGTGGCGGCCGGCCTGGTGCTGGCGGTGCCCCGGCTGCGCCGGCTGGCGGCCAGCAAGCTGCGCCCTAAGCTGCGCGACATCTGGGGCAACCTCAGGCGGGTCGCCAGCTCCCCGCGCAAGCTGATGCTGCTGGTGGGTGGCTCGTTCGGCGGGGAACTGCTGGTGGCCATGGCCCTGTCGGTGTCACTGCGCGCGTTCGGCGACCATCTCCGGCTGCCCGTCCTGATCGTGGTCATCACCCTGGCCGGGATCATCGGCGGCATCGCGCCGTCGCCCGGCGGCATGGGCGTGGTCGAAGCGGGCCTGATCCTCGGCCTCACCGCCGCCGGCGTGTCAGAAGCCGACGCCACCGCCGCGGTCTTCATCCAGCGACTGTTCACCTCCTACCTCCCGCCCGTTTGGGGCTGGGCCACCCTCGTATGGATGCGAAAGCGGGAGTACCTATGAAAGGGGGCATGGCTGATGGAGGCGGCTACCCGGCGCGCCCCTCAGCCGGGCCGGTTGGCGGAGACCCGGACCGGGGTCACCAGGACAGCGACCCGCCGCTCCCCGGCCATCACCCGGTCGTAGGTGCCGAAGTCGTCGTGCGCCCCGCCCGCGGCGGTGAAGATCTCGCGCAGCAGCAGGCGCCGCCGCTCGGCGTCGACCCCGGGCATCGGGTCGTCCGGTCCGGCCAGCTCGACCGGCCCTTCGACGGCGGCCCACTGCCAGCCCGCGCGGATGACCACGCAGGCCCGCGGCCGGGTCCGCAGGTTGGCCAGCCGGTTCGCGTCACCGCGGCTGACCAGGCCCACGACCTGGGCTCCGGTCACCGGATGCGGGAGCACCCCGGCGTTGACCACCGACGACTGGATCGTCTCGTCCGGCCGCAGCGTGGACACCACGCACAGGCCGTGATCGCCGTCGACCAGCCGGATGAAGTCCTCAAGTCCACTCACCGGTGCAGCGTAACCCGTGTTCTCCGGAGCTAGCCATGGTTTCGTCCTGCGCGGGTACGAAGGGACGGTGCGGGACGAAGCAACGGCGCTGACCAGGGCGCGCACGGCCGCGATGGCCGACGCGGCGTTCGGCGCGGATATGTACCAGGTGCTGGCCGAGGATGCCGCTGACGTGGCCTTCTCGCCAGCCAGCGTGGCCAGCGCGCTGCGTCTGGCCCTGTGCGGGGCGCGCGGCCGGACGGCGGAAGAGCTGGCCTGCGCCCTGCACCTGGACGGGGCGCCGGAGCAGGATGTGGCGGCGAGCGGGCTGCGCCTGGCGGAAGCACGGCTGGTCGCCGACGCCAGCGGGGCGGCCGGCCAGGCCGCCACGCTGCGGGCGCCGGACACCGTGTGGGTCCAGTCCGGGCTCGCGCTGCGCGCCGAGTTCACCGCCCGGCTCGGCCGCGCGGAGACCGCGCTGGCCGACGCCGATTTCGCGGCGGCTCCCGAGGCGACGCGGGCCGAGATCAACCGCGTGATCGCGGAGCAGACCGCGGGCAAGATCACCGATCTGCTGGCGCCGGACGCGGTCACCCGAATGACCAGGCTGATCCTGGCCAGCGCGGTGTACCTCAAGGCCGCGTGGGAACGGCCGTTCCCTGAGCACGCCACCGCCGGAGCGCCCTTCTACCCGGCGGGCCGGGACCGCCCGGCGCTGACCGTGCCGATGATGCACCTGGCCGCGCCGCTGGACTACCTGCGCGGCGACGGGTACCAGGCGGCGCTGCTCCCCTACCGGGACATCGGCCTGGCCATGGCGGTACTGCTGCCCGACGGGCCGACGGCGGCGCTGCGGCCGAAGGTCGCCGCCGCGGGCCTGGGCGGCCTGCTGGCCGGGACGAGGCGGCAGCGGATCGCGCTGTCACTGCCCAGGTTCCGGCTGGAAGCAGCGTTCGGCCTCATCCCGGCGCTGCGGCGGCTGGGCGTGACCGAGGCCTTCGGCGACCGCGCCGACTTCAGTGGCATCACCGACGCCGAGCCGCTGCGGATCAGCGCGGTCGCGCATAAGGCGTACATCGACGTGGACGAGCAGGGCACCGAGGCCGCGGCGGCCACCGCAGTGGCCATCACGGCCATGGCCGCGTTCGGGCCGCCGCCGGTCACGATGGTCGTGGACCGGCCGTTCCTGTTCGCGATCATCGACACCGCCACCGGGCTGCCATTGTTTCTGGGCCAGGTGAGCCGGCCTCGTTCGGCATAATCAAGGGCCGGATCCGTCGCCGGCCGGGCCGGAGCACGCTCCCGGGCCTCACGGTACCTGCCGCCAGCTGAGCCGGGCGCCCGGGTGGAGCGCCGCCAGCTGGCTGGCCATGTCCTGCCCGGCGGCCAGCAGGCCGTCCGGCCCGAGTTCGCTCAGGCCGGCCAGCGCGGCCCGGGCGCGGGCTTCGGCGTCGCTCAGCAGCGCGTCGGTGGCCGCGTCGCTCGGACCGGGCCGCAGGCCTTCGGCCACGATGATCAGCGCGGTGTAGTCGGGGCGCAGATCGCGGACGGCGGGCTCGATCGCCGTCAGGCCGAGCCAGCGCCTGGCCCCGGGGCTGGCTTCGGGGCCGGCGGGGCCTGCGGGGGCGTCGAGACTGGCGGGGCCTGTGAAGGCGTCAGAACGATCCACGTCGACCAGGATAGGGGTGACGTGGGTGACGCAGGTGTTCGCGCACTGGATTGTTGACAATTTTGTTGGCATTTTTTAGGATCGCTACGTGCAGCAATCCACCCTCGGTGAGGCATACATGCGGGTGTTCCCGCAGGTCACGGACAGGCTGAGCTGATGCGCAACGTGATCGTCACCGGCGTCGCCCGCGCGAACCTCGAAGTGGTGGACCAGCTCGCCGGGCTCGGTGTGGCCACCGTGCACGAGGCGATCGGCCGAGCCGGGTACCTCGGGCCCGGCCTGCGCCCGATCCAGTCCGGGGTTCGCACCGGCGGGACCGCGGTCACCGCGCTGTGCTGGCCCGGCGACAACCTCATGATCCACGCGGCGGTGGAGCAATGCCAGCCCGGGGACCTGCTGGTGGTCACGGCGACCTCGCCGTGCACCGACGGGATGTTCGGCGAGCTGCTGGCGACCTCGCTGGCCGCGCGCGGGGTCCGCGGCCTGGTCATCGAGGCCGGCGTCCGGGACGTGGCCGAACTGCGGACGATGCGCTTCCCGGTCTGGTCGGCGGCGGTCAGCGCGCAGGGCACGGTCAAGGAGACACCGGGTTCGGTCAACCTGCCCGTCTCGATCGGCGGGCAGATCGTCCGGCCCGGCGACGCGATCATCGCCGACGACGACGGCGTGGTGTGCGTGCCGCGGGCTGACGTCGGCCCGGCGCTGGCGACGGCGCGGGCAAGGGTGGCCAAAGAGGAGCAGAACCGCCAGGCCCTGGCCGGCGGGCAGCTCGGCTTGGACCTGTACGGCCTGCGCGACAAGCTCGCCTCCCGGGGCGTCGAATGGATCCCGGCCGGAGAGGACGAGGGCTGATGAGCGCGGGCGGCGTGCGGTGCATGCTGATGCGCGGCGGGACGTCCAAGGGGGCCTATTTCCTGGCCGAGGACCTGCCCGCGGATCCGGAAGCGCGTGACGACCTGCTGCGGCGGATCATGGGCAGCCCGGATGCCCGGCAGATCGACGGCCTCGGCGGAGCACACCCGCTGACGTCCAAGGTGGCGGTGATCGCCAGGTCCGTTCGGCCTGATGCGGACGTCGACTACCTCTTCCTCCAGGTCGGGGTGGACCAGGCTACGGTCTCCGACCGGCAGAACTGCGGCAACCTGCTGGCCGGGGTGGGGCCGTTCGCGGTCGAGCGCGGCCTGGTCGCGGCCTCGCCGGTGCGGATCCGCATGGTCAACTCGGGCAGCGTGGCCACGGCCCGCTTCCCCGGGACGGACGGCGTGGTGGACTACGACGGCGACACCGCGATCGCCGGGGTGCCAGGGACGGCCGCGGCGGTCGTGCTCGACTTCACCGGGACCGAGGGCTCGGCCACCGGCGCGCTGCTGCCCACCGGGCAGGTGGCCGATGTCATCGAGGGCGTCACCGTCACCTGCGTCGACAACGGCATGCCCGTGGTCGTGGTGCCCGCCGCCGAGTTCGGCCGCACCGGGCACGAGACCGTGGCCGAACTCGAGGCCGACGCTGGTCTCGGCCGCCGGGTCCGGGAGCTGCAACTGGCTGCCGGGCGGCTGATGGGCCTGGGCGACGTGTCCGCGGCCCCGGTGCCGAAGATCTCGCTCGTCGCCGCCCCGGCGGACGGCGGGACGATCTGCACCAGGACCTTCATCCCGGTCCGGGTGCACGAGTCGATCGGGGTCCTGGGCGCGGTCAGCGTCGTGACCGCGCTGCTGCTCGACGGCGCGGCGGGCGCTTCCCTGGCCGTCGTCAAGCCCGGGCAGGCGCGGTTCGACGTCGAGCATCCCACCGGCCACCTCGAGGTCGAGGTCGAACTGGACCAGGCGAGCCAGCCACCCACGGTGCTCCGCTCGGGGGTGGTGCGCACCGCGCGGAAGCTCTTCGACGGCAGCGTCTTCCCGCGCAGGTACTCATGACGGATTCCGGGCCGCTTCCGGGGCCGCGGCCACGCGGCACCTCGCCAGCCGGGTAACGGGGCCAGTGGGGTTAGAGGCTGAACACCTGCTCCGCGATGCCCTGAAAGAACGCCTTACTGCGCAGGTAGCAGCCGGGCAGGCTGTGGAAACCGGGATCGTCGCACGTCCCGTCGTCCAGCATGGAACGCCACAGCGCGATCAGCTCGGGCGGCGCGAAAGCCTCCTCGGTGGCGATCCGGCGGTACCCAGGCTCAGAGTCCATAGCTAGACCCTCCGCCGCGACGCAGCTGAAATCAAGAGAAATGATGCCGAACGGGCTGGCGGTAAGTGCTTACCTGCGATGGGTCGGGGCAAGCGCGCGTTATTGCGGCCGCGGGTTCGTGATCAGCGAGAACACCGCGCCCTGGTTGTCGGTGACGACGCCGATCCGGCCGTACGGGCTGTCTCTGATCTCCCGCACGACGCTGCCGCCGAGTTCGACCGCGGTGGCCACGGCGGCGTCGGTGCTGTCGACCGCGAAGTAGGTGCTCCAGGCTGCGGGGGTGCCGGCCGGCGTCTCCGCCGTGTACTGGCCGATGCCGCCGACCTCGCGCCCGTCAACCATGAGCATGGCGTACCTGAAGCCGTCGCCGCTCATGTCCTGGTACTGGTAACCGAACACGGCGCGGTAAAAGGCCTTGCCTGCGTCGAAGTCCCAGCTGAAGTGTTCGTTCCAGGTCAGCGAGCCGGTCTCGCTGGCCAGGCCGATGCCGGTGGTCTTGCCGCCCTGCCACAGGCCGAACGCGGCCCCGGTGGTGTCGAAGGCGATGGCCATCCGGCCTTCCTCCATGACGTCCATCGGCCCCAGCGCCACCTGGCCGCCCGCCGCCGTGATCTTCTCGGCAACCGCGTCGGCGTCGTCCGCGGCCAGGTAGGTAGTCCAGGCCGACGGAGCGTCGGGCGGGCCGAACTTCGGGCCGATGCCGGCCACGATCCGGTCGCGCGAGTGGGCGATGGCGTAGCCGCCCACCTCCGGGCCGCCCGCCTGGATATCCCAGCCGAACAGGGCCCGGTAGAAGGCGATCGCCTTCGGTACGTCGTCGACGCTGACGTCCGCCCAGCACGGCGTACCGGCGGGCCACCGCGAATCGCGCGTCACCACTTGCAGCGCCTCCCCTAAATGGCTTCCTTGCGGCCGAGGCTAACACAGGGCCATCGGGCCGGCCTTCGTATGACATGCTGTTTAAACTGGGCATTCATGTACGCCAAGACCAACCCTACGGCCGGGCGCCTGACGCCGCGGCAGAAGCGGATCTTCGCGATCGCCGCGCTGCTCGTGGTGGCGGTATTCGGCGGCCTGACCGCGTGGGGGGTAGTGGCGCACGACTCGTACGGGACTTCGGGGCACGGTTGCGTGAACGTCACCATGCCGGGTTCCACCGGGGGCTCCACCTTGCACTACTGCGGCTCGCAGGCCAGGTCGTTCTGCCAGGTCTCGTTCCAGTCCCGGGACCAGGTCTCGGTGCGCGCCCGGCCGCAGTGCGTGCTGGCCGGCCTCGGCCCCTCTGCGGATCCCAGTTCCGGGGGCTGACCGGTCGCGTACCCCTCCGGCGCCATACCTCTGGCCCCGCAGCTCCCGCCGGTCACAAATAGCCGGGAGGATCCGGCTTACCGGGAGGATCCGGGCCCCCAGGGGGTACCAGATCCTCCCCATAGGCCGGAATCTCCCGGCTATGCCGGGCTCAGATGTCGAGGATGATCGTGACGGGACCGTGGTTGACCAGGGCGACCTTCATGTAGGCGCCGAACACGCCGGTCTCCACCCGGGCGCCGAGGTCGCGCAGCGCCTGCACCAGGGCGCGGACCAGGGGCTCGGCTACCGGCCCGGGGGCGGCGGCGGACCAGGACGGGCGACGGCCCTTGGCCAGGTCGGCGTAGAGCGTGAACTGGCTGATCACCAAGAGCGGCGCGTCAACGTCGGAACAGGACTTCTCGCCGTCGAGGATGCGCAGGCCCCACAGCTTGGCGGCGAGCATGGCCGCCTGCTCGGGGGTGTCGTCATGAGTCACGCCGACCAGGACGAGCAGACCGGGCTCCTCGATCGCGCCGGCCACCTGTCCGTTCACGGTCACGCTGGCCCGGCTCACCCGCTGTACCACTGCGCGCATAGCACGGCAGGGTACCCGGCACCCCGGGCCCGCCGGAAAAGGAGCACACTGCCAGCATGACGATCGTTACGGAACACGATGACGCGAACCCCGTGGTCGCCGAGGTCGTGCGTTCGGGCTTCGCCGAATCGCGGCACCGCGGCGCGGTCGCGGGCCTGGCCGTGGACGGAACCCAGGTGATCAGCGTCGGCGGCACCACCGCGCCGTTCTTCCCCCGGTCGGCGAACAAGCCGCTGCAGGCGGCGGCGATGCTTCGCCTCGGGCTCGACCTGGATGGCGAGTTGCTGGCGCTGGCCGCGGCCAGTCACTCCGGTGAGGACTTTCACGTCGAAGGGGTAAGGAAGATCGTCTCCGGGGCCGGGCTGACCGAGGATGACCTGCGCTGTCCGCCCTCCTGGCCGCTCGATCCGGAGACCGCGCAGCGGCTGATCGCCCGGGGCGAGGGCATGTCCAGGATCCGGATGAACTGCTCGGGCAAGCACGCGGCGATGCTGGCCACCTGTGTGCTGAACCGCTGGCCGACGGGCGGGTACCTGGCCCGGGAGCATCCGCTGCAGCAGGCAATCCGGCGCACCGTCGAGGAACTGGCCGGCCAACCGTCCCCCGCCGTGGGCATCGACGGCTGTGGCGCGCCGCTGTTCGCGCTGACCCTGACCGGACTAGCCAGGGCCTTCCGGGCGCTAGTCCTCGCGGCGCCCGGAACGCCCGAGCGCCGGGTGGCCGACGCCATGCGCGCACACCCGGAATGGACCAGCGGTACCACCAGGGACGAGCGCCGGCTGATGGACGCGGTGCCCGGCCTCCTGGTCAAGGGCGGCGCCGAGGGCGTGGACGCGTTCGCACTGGCCGACGGCAGGGCTGCCGCGGTCAAGATCGACGACGGGGCGCACCGGGCCCGGACCCCGGTCACCGTGGCGGCGCTGCACCTGCTCGGCGCCGTCGTCCCCCAGGAACTCGCCACCGCCCCGGTCATCGGCGGGGAAGCCGAGGTAGGCGTCATCCGCGCCGTCGGCTTCTGATCCGCGCCGCCCGGCGCAGCCGCGACGACCGGACTTGCGCATCATGGTTAATTAGATTAACTTGTAGCTATGGTAATTAACTTGACGGTACGGAACGTGGCAGGCGGGCACGCGACCGGCGAGAGCCAGGAGCCACGCGAGAGCGCGGCGGGCCAGGGTACGGTGGCGGGCACGCACGCGGCCGACGCGGGCGGGCGCGGGTTGACTGCGCGGCGGCGGCTGCTGACGGTCACCGGTGTGGCCGGCATCGGGTACAGCCTGTCCTGGCTGGCCGGGCTGGCGGTCCCCGCGCCGAGCCCGAGGCTCGGCGCGCCGGGCGCCGAGATCGTCACGGCGCTGGCCGGGCACGGCCCGGTCGTCGCCACGCAGTTCGCGCTGACCGAAGGGCTGCCGGCCGCGGGCATCGCGATCATCGCGGTCGCGCTAGCCAGGCCGGGAATGGGCCCGGGAACGGGCAGGGCGCGGCGGTCCGCGGCGGCCGGTGCCGAGCGGGACGGAGCGGCGGCCCCGCGGCGGCACGCGGCGGCTGTCGCCGGGCGGGTCGGGCTGGCCGCCGGGCTGGTGGCGGCGGTCATCTCGGCCGCCCAGTTCGCTCTCGGCCTGGCGCTGACCGCGACCTCGGCGCCGGGACCGGCGCACCTGCTGTACGCGTCGGTCGACCGGCTAAACGGGGTCAAGATGCTGGCGCTGGCCGTCCTCGCCGCGGCCGCGGCGAGCATGACCGCGCTCCCCCGCTGGCTGCGGTCCACCGGGTTCGCGCTGGCCGTCGCGATCACCTGCTCCGGCCTGGTGTACCTGCTGCTGGCGGCGCCGCTGGCGGCCGCGGCCGGGCCCGCACTGGTGCTGCTGCTTGTGTTCATGACCGGCTGCGGCATCATGATCGGCATGAAGGCCGACCGAGGGAACGCTAACCCATGCCGCGCGCCGGGCTGACCCCGGAGCGGATCATCGCCGCAGCCGCGACCGTCGCCGACGAGGTGGGCCTGGACCGGCTCACCCTGGCGGCGGTCGCACAGCGCTGCGGGGTTTCGCTGCCCGGTCTGTACAAGCACGTCGGCGGGCTGGATGAGGTCCGGCGCGGTATCGCGCTGCTGGCCGTGCGCGAAATGACCGGCGCCGGGGCCCGGGCCGCGGCGGGGGTCACCGGCGCCGACGCGCTGCGCGCCATCTCGGCCGCCTACCGGTCCTACGCGCTGGCCTACCCGGGGCGCTACGCGGCCAGCGTGCTGGCCCCCGCTCCGGGTGACGAGGAGCACATCGAGGTGGCGACGCAGGCGGTCGAGGTGATCAGCGCGGCCCTCAAGGGCTACCACCTGGAGGGCGCGGTCCTCATCCACGCCGTGCGCATGTGGCGGGCCGCATGCCACGGCATGGCGACGCTGCAGACCGCGGGCGGGTTCGGGCTGCCGGAATCGGTCGACGTCACCTTCGGGCACCTCATCGACGCGCTGGACGCCGAGTTTTGTCGGCTGGGGTCCATAGGATGACGCGGGTGAGCAAGAAGAGCAAGCCGCGCCGCGGCACCCCGGGCCGCAAGGCGCCCGCAACCAGAACCCCGGGCGGCCGGGCGGCTCAGGCGCAGGCGATGGTCGACGATGTGCTCGCCAGCCTGTGGGACGCGCTCGCGTCCGGTGATCCGCTTCGGGCCGAGCTCGAGAGCGCGACCTGCATGGAGATCCCGCGCGTGCTCGGCGAGTTCGATCGGGACTACGCCGAGACGTTTGTCGCCACCGTGCTGGTGGACCGGGCGGTCCGCCGCGGCACGCCGGACGGCGCGGCACTGCTGCGCCTGCTCATGGCGCTGGGCACGGCGGACACCAAACGGGCAGCCAGCCAGGCACTGGCCGAACTGACCAGTGAGGGCGCCTACCCGCCGGAGTGGGTGGCCCAGATCGGCAAGGCAACGCCCAGGCAGGCCTGGCGCCGCTACGACGTGTTCGGCGACGACGAGGCCGTCGTCGTGACGTTCGCCTACGGCGAGGCCGAGCACGGCATCGTGGTCCACGTCAACCTGTCCGGGGTACCCGTGGCCACCATGGTCGGCGTATCCTCCGACGCGGACCGCCTCGTCAAGATCATTACCGGCGAGGGCGAGGAGTTCGAGCGGTCCGAGCGGATCAGCCTGGCCGAGGCGCGCCATCGCCTGCTCGCCCCGCTGGACAGGTGCGACTCCGAGCCGGACCCGCACCTGTCCACCACAACTCTGGCGCACCTGCCGATCGCCCGGTTCCGGATCCGCCGCCTTCCGGGCGGCGACGCCGACCCCCGCCAGGCGTTTACCGCGGCCGACCGCGCCGCCGCCGTCGGCGAGTTCATGAAGAGCCCGGAGGGCGCCGAGGCCGTGGCGGCCGACGAGGATTCCACGCGATTCTGGGCCGAGGTGCTCACCGGCTACAGCGGCCGCGTCCCCGGTGTGCCACCGACCCAGGTCGGCCCGCGCACGCTCACGCACCTCCTGCTCGGCCACGTGCCGAACACGTTCGTCCTGTCTCCCGCGCAGCGCGGCCACCTCGAGCCGGCGGTGACCGCGTGGCTGCGCTGGTCGGCCGGCCAGCGAGACCTCGGCGAGGCCGGGACCGCGGCCCTGATGGAGCAGGCGACGCAAGTCCTGAGCCGGTTCGGCGAGGCCTACAACGACCCGGACGCGGCGACGATCCGCGGCTACGCGTCGGGCCTGGCGGCCAGCGACGCCGACGTGGCCCGGCTCGCCGAGGGCGTGGACCGGCGCATGTTCGCGCTGCCGATGCCGGAGCGGCGCGCCCCGCTGGACCTCACCGACCCGGCGGGCCGGCGCGGGCTGGTCGCGGCCGAGTTCGGCCCCTGCATCCCGCCGCCCGGGCTGACCAGCGAGGAGTTCGTGGACGCCGCGCATCACGTGGTCGAGGAGATGTGGCGTGACGAGAACCCGACGCAGGCAGAGGCGAGGCGCCTGTTCGCCGAGGGTCTGTCCCGGCATGACCTGATCCACCGCCTGGCCGGGGCTCCCGGTCCGACGACGGGCTCATCGATTATCCGATGAGTTCCCGGCCGTAGCGCCGTTCTACTCGTGACCAGCCCGCTCCGGCGCGGTGACCACCTGAGGAGGGTGACACGATGAGCTACGCGGACGTGAACGGCATATCCCTGTACTACGAGGAGCACGGCGCGGGCCAGCCGCTCATCCTGCTGCACGGCGGCCTGGCCGCGGCCAGCATGTACGCGCCGATCATGCCGATGCTGGCCAGGGACCGGCGGGTCATCGCGGTCGACCTGCAGGGACACGGCCACACCGCGGACACCGGCCGGCCGCTGCGGTACGAGACGCTGGCTGACGACATCGCCGGGCTTATCAGGCACCTCGGCCTGGCGCAGGCCGACGTGATGGGTTATTCCTTCGGCGGGGCGACCGCGCTGCGGACCGCGATCCAGCATCCCGGCCTGGTGCGCCGCCTGGTGGTCGTCTCGGTGCCCTGCCGACGGGACGGCTGGTACCCGGAGAGCCTGGCCGGGATGGACCAGATGGGGTCGCACCTGGCCGACACGCTGAAGCAGTCACCGCTGTACGCGATGTACGCCCCGGTCGCGCCGCGGGTGGAAGACTGGCCCGTGCTGCTGGACAAGACCGGCGAGCTACTGCGGCGAGACTACGACTGGTCGGCGGACATCGCGAAGATCACCGCCCAGGCGATGCTGGTCTACGCGGACGCCGACGCGGTGCGCCCGGCGCACATCGTGGCCTTCTACGCCCTGCTCGGCGGTGGTCTGCGCGACGCGACCTGGGACGGCTCGACCCGGTCGGTGGCCAGGCTGGCCATCCTGCCGAGCCACACGCACTACGACATCTTCAGCTCGGCCGGCCTGGCCGGGGCGGTCATCCCGTTCCTCGACGCCGAATCGCTCGAGCCGCCCGCGCCGTTCGGCCAGTAGAGCACGGGCTCCTACCAGCCGTAGCCCCCTCGCGACATGAGTGTCTGCCGAGCGAGACGGGATCCCAGCGAGCCTAGCCGAGACGGGGCATCGGCCCGGTGCCGGTGAGCGGGGCGGGGTGGGGGCGCCAGCTTGGGTGGCGGGGGTAGCCGCGCAGGTCGATGCGGCCGCCGGCCCAGAGCAGGGCGGTCCACGGGTCGGATTCGGCCAGGTCAGCGGGGGTCTGCGGGAAGATGCGCGCCAGCACGCGGCGACACACGTCCCGGGATGGCTGGAGGCTGAGGCCGAAGCCCTGGGCGATGTCGTTGCCGTGCAGCAGGGCCTCGTAGCAGCCCAGGCCGGCGAAGCCCTCCGGGTCGCCCATCCCGGCCGGATGGTAGGCACGGACGTGCGCGCGGGACGTGCGCACCATCGAGGCCAGCACCCGGCCGCCGGTGACGGCGAACTCCAGCACCTCGGCGGGCGAGGCGTCCTTCTCGGCGGTCGCGATGGCGCGGACGTAGCGCCCGGTGGGGTGGACCGCGAGCTGCCAGGCGTACGACAGGAGGCAGTCACCGATATGTTCGGCGGTGTGCCAGCAATCCCATTCCAGGGTGCCCGCCCGCACCGACCAGTCCCGGTCGGTAATGGGCAGCAGCCCGCTCATCACGCATGAGATCACGCTGTCAAGGTCATCGGCGGTCACTGTCATGGTGACTTCGAGCCTACGGTGATAACACGCTGAGCACGAGTGGTTCACCAGGAGTCAGGATCCCGGAGGCCGGGGATGGGGCCTGGCGCCCGCAAGGCTGGAGGCGGCGCGGGGCACGCACCGGGGCCGTTCGGCACTAAATCTAGGGGTGTGGCGGGTCGGCGTGGGTGCGGAGCTGGGCCTTGACCTCGGTCTTGAGGACCTTGCCCACCTTGGAACGCGGGAGGTCGGGCCAGACCTCCATCTGCTTGGGGGCCTTCACGCTGCCCAAGCGGTCCTTGACGAAGCACAGCACGCCGGCTGCGTGGGTGAGCGGTGCCAGGGCCAGGTAGCGCGGTGGCGCCGGATGGCTCGCCGTCGAGGCAGACCAGGGTGGTCAGCTTCGGCAGGTCGGGCAGGATCTTCGCGATCAGCGGGCGGGTGGTGCTCGGGCGCGGCGTCAGCGTGATCTGGTCGTGATCGGGATCCGCGGGCTGGGTACCCTGGAGGGGCGCGAGGCGCAGGCCTGAGCCTCCGCGGCCTCGCTCGTTCCGGAGCGGGCATGTCAGCGTGCCGCAACGGCCAGTACCCGAGTTAGCCCCTGGAGAAAGATGCCCAAACGGGTTCGTCCCTACGGCTCAGCCGAAGATGCCGAGTTCGCCGGGCTCGGCCGGAGCCAGCTAAGAGCCGGAGATGAGATGGCGGCCGAGCCGGGCAGCACGATGGCGATGCGGGAGATCGCCGGCCAGGCCGCCGACACCATTCACGCGCTCCGTGACCTGGCGTCGGGTGGCGTCGGGTTGGCGAGCCTGGATGACGCTCGCGAGGTCATCGCGAACCTGGAACGGATGGGCCAGGATCTGCCGCAGCTGTGCGAGCAGCTGGCCCGGATCCTGGTCGTGCAGCGCGAGGATGGGCAGATCGCGCCGGAGGCCGGCCGGGATCCCGACTTCTGGGTCATCGAGGCGGTGGAGGCTCTCGCCGCGGCGGGCCAGGCGGCCGACATGATGGCCGCCGCGCTGACCCAGGCGGGCCGGACGTCGGGTGAGCTCAGGTCGGCGCGCTGAGCCCGGAGTTCAGCGCGGCCGCCATGCGCTCCACCATCTCGGTCAGGATGGGCTGGGGGGTGGCGAAGTTGAGGCGCAAGGCTCCCGCGCCGCCATCCCCGAACGCGGGGCCGTCCACGACCGTGACGTGCGCGTGGCCGGTGACCAGCTCGCCGGGCGAGCCGGGCAGGTCCATCGCGGTGCAGTCGAGCCAGGCGAGATAGGTGCCGTCAGGCGGGCGATAGCGAACCTGCGGCAGGTGGCGGTCGAGTAGCCCGGCGAGAAGGTGCCGACTCTCGTCTAGATAGCCGAGGATCTCGTCCAGCCATGCCTCGCCGTGCCGGTAGGCCGCGATATTGGCCGCGACGCCTGGATTGCTCGCGCCGTGGGCGGCAAAGAATCCCATCTCCTCCCAGACCTGCCGGTCCGCCTCGTTGGTGAGGATCACCTGGGCGCACTTGAGGCCGGGCAAGTTCCACCCCTTCGAAGCGGACGTGGCGGTCAGGCTGTGCGCCGCGGCGGCATCCGAGGTGGACGCGTAGGGGATGTGCTGCGTTCCGGGATAGACGAGCGGACCGTGGATCTCATCGGCGAAGACCCGGCCGCCGTGCCTGTCCACCACATCGGTCACCTGGATCATCTCCGCCCGGGTGAACACGCGTCCGAGCGGGTTGCAGGGGTTGCAGAAGATCAGCAGGTGTCCCCCGGCGCGGAAGGCGTCCTCGATGGCGTCCAGCTCGAGGGTGAAGAAGCCGTTGTCGTCGCGCATCCTCACCTGGATAATCTCCCGGCCGAGAAAGCCGGGCACGGAGAGAAACGGCATGTAGGCGGGCGTGGGCAGGATGACCGGGGAACCCGGGCGGGAGAAGCGCGTGATAGCGATCTCGAGCGCCTTGATCACGTCGGGAACGTGATGGATCAGCGCGGGATCGGCGTCCCAGCCGTACCGGCGCTTCTGGAACTCCGCGCAGGCCGCGGCCAGCTCATCGGCCAGGAACGGGGGCAGGTAGCCGAAGTTCGCGTCGGCGGACAGCTCGGCGAGCGCGCCGAGGATCGGCGGCGCTGCGCCGAAGTCCATCTCCGCCACGGCCGCGCCGAATCCACCGGGCCCCGGAGCGGCCCACTTATGGCTGCCGCGGGCGCGGAGCATCGCCGCGGTCGTGTTGTCGATCACCTGTCTGAGGGTTTCTGGCACACCGTTATCCTGCCCTGACCCGCTCTCCGCCAGGTAACCGGACGCCGACCTTGACGGCGGTTCGCGCACCGCCATAGCGTGAGCGCACCGTCGTCAACGTGCCGGGATGATGCTATGCCCGAGGTACTCACCGCGCCGCATGTCATAACCGGCAGTGAGACCGTGTCCGGCGGCGCGGTCGTCATCGGCGACCGCACCGTGGCGTGGGCCGGTCCTGCCGGGGCGCTGCCCGGCGAGTATGCGGTGCTGCCGCAGACGGACTACCAGGACTCGACGATCATGCCGGGGCTGATCGACAGCCACGTCCATCTCGGGTTCGACGGCGGCCCGGGCCCGGCCGCGCGGATGCGGGCGGAAACCGACGAGCAGCAGCTCATACGGATGCTGCACAGCGCACGCGAACTGCTGGGCGTGGGCGTGACCACCGCCCGCGACCTGGGCGGCCGGGGCTACCTGAACGTGGTCGTGCGGGACGCTATAGCCGAGGGCCTGGCCCGCGGTCCGCGGATGGTGGTGGCGGCCTGCCCGGTCACGGTCACCGGCGGCCACTGCTGGTTCATGGGCGGCGAGGCCGACAGCGACGACGACCTGCGCCGCCTGGTCCGCACCCACCACAAGCACGGCGCCGACCTGATCAAGGTCATGTCCACCGGCGGCTTCATGACGACCGGTTCGGCACCCTGGTACGCCCAGTTCACCGCAGCGCAGCTGGCGGTGATCGTCGAGGAGGCCAGGCGGGTCGACAAGCCGGTGGCCGCCCATGCCCACGGCACCGAGGGCATCCGCCGGGCGGTCGAGGCCGGGGTCACCACGATCGAGCACTGCTCGTTCGTGACCGAGACCAACGAACGGCGCTTCGACGAGACCCTGGCCGCCATGATCGCGGAGCGGGGGATCGTCGTCTGCCCCACCGTCAACGTGAACGCGCCCTATGTCGCCGAACTGACCGGGATTCTGGTGGGCGAGCATCTGGTGACAATGCACGAGATGGGAATCCGGCTCGTGGCAGGGACCGACGCGGGTATCGACAACACCCCGCACCACCAGTACGCAGGGGGCCTGGAATACCTGGTCAAGCTGGGTTTCCGGCCCGCGGACGTGCTCGCGATGGCCACCACCGAGGCCGCGTCGGCGCTCGGCCTCGGCACCATCACCGGCCGCCTGGCGTCCGGGTACGAGGCTGACCTCATCGTGGTGCACGGCGACCCACTGACCGACATCGCGGCGGCCGGCAAGCTGCGCCGGGTTATCGCCCGCGGTCGCGACTACCTGCCCGACAGCGGCCGCTTCGACGTCAGCGTACCCGGCACGCCGTTCGCGTCCCCCGATCGCGCGGTCAACCTCGACCTGCTCGCCGCGGCGACCAGGCGGCGGCGGCCCTAGGTTTCTGCCTGGGCCTCCCCGGGCGGCCAGGCGCCCGCCGTAGATGACGTTCTCCAGTTGCTTCCAGTAGACATCGATGCCGTCAAAGCCGGCGATGCGCAGATAGCCGAGTTGCTGGCCGAGGGGGATCATGTAACGGACGTGGTTGTCCCAGCGGGACTGCTCCAGGGGCGTCCGGTGCCGCCGCCGGGCGGCCGTCTCGGGGTCGGCGCGGTCGCTCACCCGTGTCCAGGTGACCTGGACCACGGGGTCGTCCGCGCGCACCGGGTCGTAGTTGAAATACCAGCCGCCCGGGACGAGGTGGCCGAAGATCTCGGCGAACAGGCTCTGCTTGCGTTCATCGGTCAGGTGGTGGACGCACATGGAGGTCACGATCGCGTCGAGCGCCGCGGGGATGGCCGCCGGCCATTCGCCGCCCGCCGCCATGTCGAACTCGACGTACCGGTAGCGCCCCGCGAACGGCTGCATCTCGCGTTCGCCGGCCCGCATCATCTCGGCCGAGAAATCGGCCAGGATCGCGGTGCTGCGCGGATACCGGTCAAGGATCGTCCGCGACCCGGCCCCGGTTCCCGCCCCCAGATCCAGGAAGGTGAACGCGTCGTGCTCACCGAAGGGAAGCAGGCCGGCCAGGAACTGCCGGTGCGCCTGGCGGTGGCGCTCTTGCCGCCCGGCTTCCGCCGCCCAGGCCTGCACGGCCTCGGCGGACTGCCAGATGGCCGCGTTGGTGTCAGCCGGGTTACCCATGAGCAGAAGGTTACAGGTGGCGGCCGGACGTAAGGGTTTCCGGGCGACCGTACGACTAAACGGCGTGATTATTCCCGCTCCCGCCGAAAATCCGGCTGCCTTGAATTACCTTTACCGCCATGGAGGCAGGCGGTGAGTGAGGGGCGGATCTCACCGCGTGAAGCCGAGGAGCTCGACTTGTGTTTCCGGGCGCAGGCCCGTGACCTGTTCGGTTTCGCCTGCACGTTCACCCGCGGGGACCAGGCGCTGGCCCGCGATCTCGTCCAGGCCGCCTTCGAGGCCGCGGCCCTGGCCTGGCAGACTCTGCGGGGCCTGGAGGAGGAGCAGCGACGTCGCTGGCTGCGCGGCACGCTGGCGCACATCGCGGTGAACGGCTTCCGCCGCGAGGCGGCCTTCCGCGACCGGCTGTCCCGGATCGAGGCCCGGTACCGGAATGTCCAAGTCGACCCTCCGGAACAGGCCTTTTCATCGATCACCCTGGAGCGGTGCTGGCAGATCATCCAGGGCCTGCCGGAACGGCAGCACGCGGTCGCGCTGCTCCGCTGGGGCCTGGACATGAAGGAAGGGGAGATCGCCACGGTTCTCGACATGACCGAGAAAACAGTGAGCGTGCACCTGTATCGGGTGCGGCACAAGCTGCTCCGGCAACTGGGGGCGGACAATCCGTTCCACGATGACGGTCCGGAAGGAGCAACGTCATGAGAGCGGCAGGCCCCGAAGCAGGCAGCTCACCCGAGGACGTGCTGCTTTCCCGCCTGTACCAGCAGGTCGCCGAGCTCCAGGAATCCCGGTCCAGGGCCGGGTACGACCTGGAGAAGGGCCGGCAGCGGTACCAGGCCTGGCTGCACGAGCGCGGCGAAGCCGAGTGGAGCGCGGACCGGGCGGTCACTGAGCTGTACTCGATGCACTACCGGGCTCTGGTCCGGCTGGCGGCGCTGCTGGTGCGGGACACGCCGACCGCCGAGGAGGTGGTGCAGGACTCCTTCGTGGCCATGCACGGCGGCTGGCAGCGGCTCCGCGATACCGAGAAGGCGCTGGCGTACCTGCGGCAGGCGGTGGTCAACCGGTCCCGGTCGGTGCTGCGGCACCGGACCGTGGTGGATAAGAACCTGCAGAAGGCGCCGCCGGACATGCCCAGCGCCGAGCACGGCGCGCTGGTGCTGCTGGAGCGGCATGCGGTGGTGGCGGCGCTGCGGGGGCTGCCGGATCGCCAGCGCGAGGCGATCGTGCTGCGCTATTACGCCGACTTGTCCGAGGCGGAGATCGCGGCCGCGATGGGGATCAGCCGCGGCGCGGTCAAGAGCCACACCTCCCGCGGCATGTCCGCCCTGCGCACCGCCCTGGAGCGGGAATAATGCCGGGAGCGGGCGCCGGCCTCGGGGGCAGCCCGGCGCACGGAAACGACTTCGGCGAATTCCTGAGCCATGCGCTCCATGCGGCCGCGGAGCAGGTCGAGCCGCGCCCGGACGGCCTGATCCCGATACGCGCGAGAATCCTGGCCGGGTCAGGCGTGCCCTGGCCGCAGGCACGGGCGATAAGCCAGTACTGGCTTGGCCCGACCGGAGAGCCTGACAACCGGGAATACGGAATTGGAATATTCGGAAAGCGGGGTATCCGGAAACGGTGTGTCCAGAAGCACGGTGTGTCCAGAAGCGGAGTATCCGGAAGCGAGACGGGCGCGCCGCGGCCATAGTTCCCGGCTGTCCTGGATGTTAAAGTGTGGTTTTGGCATGGCGGGGGGTGGCGCGATGTCCGGTGCCGGTTCGGTCGGTTCGTTCGAGGTTGCCGTCGAGCCTCGCAACGAAAGCTACGATCCCGACGACGACGGCTGGCGAGACCAGGCCGCGACGCTTTATGCCGATCTGGACGCCCGGGTGGACGTGGTTCGCCGCGCCCGGCCGGTGCCGGGCGCCAAGGGCGCGGTTGACCAGGTGATCATCGCGCTGGGCAGCGCCGGGGTGTTCGGTGCCGTGGTGGAAAGCCTGCGGCCTGGCTGGGGCGTGACCGGGACCGGCGCATCGACGTCCGCTGGGTCGAGAACGGCGCGGAACGTTCGGTGACGCTGACCGGCGAGGCTGTCGACGTTGAGACCATCCGGGAGATCGCCCAGGCGGCGGTAGCGCAGGTGGGAGCCTCTGGCCAGGCGCCCGGCGCCCGGCCAGGTCAGCGGGGCCGAAGCCGGACCCGCCGAACCGGTCCAGGCGCCGCGGCCCGTAGCCGCCGCGCCGCCCGGTCAGGCGGCTGACGGCAAGGGGTCACCGTCCGCTACCAGGTCGCACCGCCGGCCCGGCAGGTCGCGCCGGCGGGCGGTGCTGGCCGGCGTGGCCGGCGCGGTGGTGATCGCGGGCGGCGCGGTCACCGCCACCGTGCTGCTGACCCGCGGCCCCGGCGGGTTGCCGGCGTCGGGCGCCCGCGTCGGCACGAACGGCTGGATGATCGCCGGGCCCTGGCGGATGAAGGTCCACGACAACTTCAGCGGCACCGATCCCGGCTGCGTGGTCACGCTGACCGACGCACGGTCCGGCCGTCAGATCCTGTCGCCGCCACGGCTGTACGGAACCTGGATGTTCCAGATCCAGGCCGGGTCCTTCCGGTGGCAGGTGAGCGACCCGGAGTGCATCGTGACGCCGCTGCCCGGGACGGGGAACGCCACGCTGCCGCTGGAGTGGCAGACTCCGGGCGACAGCGACGCCTTCGCCGCGCCCTCCCGGGTGGCCGTGCGGGTGGAGGACTACAGCGGCGGTCCGGGGGGCACGCACCCGGCCCGTTCGGCCGGAAAGTCCTGGCGCGTGACCGGCGTGGGCACCTTCCTCGGCACGGTATCGGCACGGTAACGGGACCGACTTAGTATGGCGCTATGACCGAGCAGGGTGAGACGATCCGCACGGCCATCCTCACCGTCGACGACGACCCGGGCGTGTCCCGCGCGGTCGCTCGTGACCTGCGGCGGCGTTACGGGGAGCGGCACCGGATCGTGCGGGCGGAGTCGGGTGCGGACGCGCTGGAGGCGCTGCGGCTGATGAAGCTGCGCGGCGACCTGGTCGCGGTGATCCTGGCCGACTACCGGATGCCGGAAATGAACGGGATCGAGTTCCTCGAACGGGCGATGGACATCTACCCGGGAGCGCGGCGTGTGCTGCTTACCGCCTACGCCGACACCGGGGCGGCGATCGACGCCATCAACGTGGTCGACCTCGACCACTACCTACTCAAGCCGTGGGACCCACCGGAGGAGAAGCTCTACCCGGTGGTCGACGCGCTGCTGGACGCGTGGCTCGCGTCGGATCACCGGCCGGTACCCGAGACCAAGGTCGTCGGGCATCGCTGGTCGGCGCGCTGCTCCGAGGTGCGCGAGTTCCTGGCCCGCAACCAGGTGCCGTACCGCTGGTACAACTGCGACGAGCCGGAGGGGCAGCGGCTGCTCGAGGCCGCGCAGGCGGACGGCCGGTCGCTGCCGGTGGTGATTACGCCGGACGGCGATCCGCTGATCGAGCCGAGCGACGGCGAGCTCGCCGCCCGGGTCGGGCTGGCCACCACGCCTTCGGCGGACTTCTACGACCTGATCGTGATCGGCGGCGGCCCGGCCGGGCTGGGCGCCGCGGTGTACGGCGCCTCCGAGGGGCTGCGCACCGTGCTGGTCGAGCGCACCGCCACCGGCGGCCAGGCCGGGCAGAGCTCGCGGATCGAGAACTACCTGGGCTTCCCCGACGGGGTGTCCGGCGCGCAGCTGACGGACCGGGCGCGACGCCAGGCGGCGAAGTTCGGCGCTGAGGTGCTGACCACCCGGGACGTGGTCGCGCTCGAGGTGAAGGGGTCAGCGCGGGGAGTTCGGTTCGCGGACGGCACGTCCATCGACGCGCACACGATCATCCTGGCCACCGGGGTGTCCTACCGGCGGCTTTCGGCGCCGGGCCTGGACGACCTGACCGGGCGCGGGGTCTACTACGGGTCCGCGCTGACCGAGGCCTCCGCCTGCCTGGGGCAGGACGTGTACATCGTCGGCGGCGCGAACTCGGCCGGGCAGGCCGCGGTGTACCTGGCGCGGCACGCCAAGTCGGTGACGATCCTGGTCCGCGGGCCTTCACTGGAACGGTCGATGTCGTACTACCTGATCAAGCAGATCGGGGACGTGCCGAACATCTCCGTGCGGACGTGCACCGAGGTCATCGGGGCTGCGGGCGAGGATCACCTGGAGGGCCTGACGCTGCGGGACACCGCGTCAGGCGAGACGGAAACAGTGGGCGCCCAGTTGCTGTTCTTGTTTATCGGGGCAGCGCCGCTGACCGGCTGGCTGGATGGAGTGGTAGTGCGGGATTCCGCCGGGTTCGTCATGTCGGGGCCCGACCTGTCCGTGGGCGGCGAACGGCCGCACGGCTGGGAACTCGACCGGATGCCGTACCACCTGGAGACCAGCGTGCCCGGGGTGTTCGTGGCCGGGGACGCGCGGGCGGAGTCGGCCAAACGGGTCGCTTCGGCCGTCGGGGAAGGCGCGCTTGCCGTCATGCTCGTACACCGCTACCTGGAGAAACGATGACTGCCTGGCCCGCTTCTGATCCGCTTGTCTGCAGCGTGGATGAGCTGCGGACGCTGTTCCTGTTCGAGAAGCTCAGCGACGATCAGCTGCGGTGGCTGTGCGAGCGGGGCCACGTGGAGCTGATCGAGCTGGGCCCCGTCTACGCCGAGGGCTCCCCCGCGACCTGCTTCTACGTGCTGCTCGAGGGCGCCGTGGTGATGTCGCGGCGGGTCGGCGCGGACGACATCGAAGTCGGCCGGACGTCGACCCGCGGCGTGTATACGGGGGCCTTCATGGCCTACCTGGGCGACCGGGTGCCGCAGGTCTACAACAACTCCGTGCGGGTGACCGAGCCGTCCCGGTTCTTCGTGCTGGACGCTTCGGTCTTCGCCGAGCTGATGCACGAGTGGTTCCCGATGGCGGTGCACCTGCTCGAGGGGCTGTTCTTCGGCAACAAGAGCGCCCAGCAGGCGATCGGGCAGCGGGAACGGCTGCTGGCACTCGGCTCGCTTTCGGCGGGCCTGACCCACGAGCTGAACAACCCGGCCGCCGCGGCGGTGCGGGCCACCGCGTCACTGCGCGAGCGGGTGGCGGGCATGCGGCACAAGCTGGGCATGATCGCGGGCGGGAAGTGGGACAGGACCACGCTGGAGACGCTGATCAGGTTGCAGGAAGAGGCGGCCGAACGGGTGCCGAAGGCGCTCGCCCTGTCGCCGCTCGAAGCCTCCGACCGGGAGGACGCCATCGCGGACTGGCTGGAGGATCACGGCTGCCGTGACGGCTGGGACCTGGCTCCGACGTTCGTCGCGGCCGGGCTAGACGTGGCGTGGCTTGATCACGTCGAGGCGACGGTGGACCAGGGGACGCTGGAAGCCGCGCTGCGCTGGCTGAACTACACGGTCGACACCGAACTGCTGATGAACGAGATCGAGGACTCCACCACCCGGGTCTCCACGCTGGTCGGCGCGGCCAAGCAGTACTCACAGCTGGACCGGGCGCCGTACCAGGTGGTGGACGTGCACGAACTGGTGGACAGCACGCTGCTCATGCTGTCCGGGAAGATCCCGCCCGGGATCCAGGTGGTGAAGGAGTACGACCGGTCGCTGCCGCCGATCCCGGCGTACGCAGGCGAGCTGAACCAGGTGTGGACGAACCTGATCGACAACGCGGTGTCCGCGATGGGTGGTTCGGGCGTTCTGACGGTGCGCACCGGGATGGACCGGGATCAGGTGTTCGTGGAGTTCGGCGACACCGGGCCCGGGGTTCCGGCGGAGATCAGGAGCCGGATATTCGAGCCGTTCTTCACGACCAAGCCGGTGGGTGAGGGGACCGGGCTCGGGCTGGACATATCGTGGCGCATCGTGGTGAACAAGCACCACGGGGACCTGACCCTGACGTCGTCGCCTGGCGACACCCGGTTCCGGGTGTGCCTGCCGGTTACCTGGCAAGATCCGGATTCGGAGGGAAGCTGAGCATGAGCGAGATCGCGGGGATCGACCCTTCGGTGGCGCCGAGCGGGGAGGGCTGCGTCGAGTGCGACGCGGCCGGCGGCTGGTGGGTGCACCTGCGCCGGTGCGCGCAGTGCGGGCACATCGGCTGCTGCGACACCTCGCCCATGCAGCACGCGACCGCGCACGCGGCGGCGACAGGACACCCGTTCATCCGCAGCTTCGAACCGGGTGAGGACTGGTTCTACAGCTACGAGAGCAAAGAAACCTACGAAGGTCCCGAGCTCGCGCCGCCGCAGCACCACCCGGTCGACCAGCCGGTTCCGGGTCCGGCCGGGCGGGTGCCGCCGGACTGGCGTCAGCACGTGCACTACTAGCTCCTCGCGCTGGCTGCTCGCGTGCCGGGCCGCACCGGTCGGGGATGCGGGTTTTTACGACATCGATGTGGCATCGATGCTGCTGGGGCGACATCGATGTGGCATCGTTGCTGTTTCCGGGGGCTCGGACCCGCCGACGGCGCGAAGGGACGAGGATAGCGGGGTTAGTGAGGCAGAAGGGCATCGGGGACGAGCAAGCCGGGGGCCATGTACTGTCTCGTCGGCTGAGGGAGAGAGACGATGGAGCCGGACGGGTCGGCGCAGGTCGCCGTGTTCGTGGATTTCGAGAACCTCGTCCTCGGCGCGGTCAAGGAACTGCCCGACCAGGCGAATCCGGCGCCATACGAGGCGCTGACCCGGCTGTGCCGCGGCTACGGCAACGCCTCGGTCCGCCGCGCCTACGCGGACTGGGCCAACCCGCTGTTCGGCAGCCACCAGGACGACCTGGCCATGAACGGCGTCGACCTCATCCAGGTGGCGCGGGTGGGCATCCAGAACAAGAACGCCGCCGACATCCGGATGGCCGTCGACGCCATGGAGACCCTGATCGTGCACCCGGAGATCAGCGTGTTCATCCTGGTCAGCGGGGACGGCGATTACTCGCCGCTGGTGCAGCGGCTGCGGGAGTTCGGCAAGTGGGTGGTGGGGGTCGGGACCGAGGCGAACGCCAGCCGCAAGCTGGTCTCGGTGTGCTCGGAGTACAAGTACTGGGGCACGCTGGTGACCGAGGTCGAGCCGGCCGCGCGGCCGGCCGCGGCGTTCGACATCGCCGAGGCCGAGCGGCTGCTGGTCCGGGCGTTCGAGGAGTCCAGCGCCGAGACGATGACCGCGGGCGGGCTGAAGAGCAAGATGCTGGCGCTGGACCCGGCGTTCGACGAGCACAACTACGGCGTCCGGAGCTTCCGGGCGTTCCTGGCCATGCTGCCGCAGCGGGTGGAGATCGTGGCAGCGAGTGGTCCCGATCTCACCGTCAAGCTGATCGAGGAACCGCCGAAGAATCCCGCGCGGACCAGGACGCGCAGGTCCTGACGATACCTTGAGACGGCCGCCGCCCGCATGGCCGTGGTGAGGGCCTTGGCGCCCGGACGGACACGCCCCGCCGCCGGGATTGTGGTGGTTGCGGCATCATGCACCAAAGAATGTGCAGGTTGTCACATCCTTGCGTAACTGGCACCCGGCCAGGCGGGGTGTGATGCGGCGGCCCGCGGAGAATGCCGTCTCCACGTAGGGACTTCATGGCGCAGCCGAGCGTGAGCTGGCACCAAAGGCGCGGCACGTCGGTTATTACCAGGCCTGGCCCGGACCCAGAGCCAGCAGGACGCGCACGGCCCTGTCGGCGCGGCGCACGTCTTGCTCGGACGTACGCAACCGGGCTGCCGCCTCGGCGAAGGTCGCTCGTCCGCCGGCCCGGCCGGCGACAAGACGGCTGATCGCCGCGGCGAGCGGATCGGGCGCATGCGCCGAGAGCAGCTTGTCGTGAGCGGCGGAAATCCGTCCCCACGCGGCCACAGCGCGGGCGGCGACCGGCAGGCCGTTCCACGACGCCCCGGCGACGGCGAGCGGGATCTCGACCGCATCCAGCCCCCTGGCCGGAACGATCCGGCCCCCTGCCCACCGGGCGTCGGGTTGCGCGCCCCACCAGTAGAACGGCCAGAAGGCCCCGTCGTGACCGACTGGGAACGGCAGCACCTCGACGGCCTGGCCGTCCCGGCAGTAGATGTGATACGGGCACTCGGTGCCGCCGGTGCCGAGCAGTGTCCCGGTGATGACGGCACCGCTTGTTTCCGCACTGAACCTGTCGGGTTCCTCCGCGGGGGGCAATCCCAGCACGCGGCAGAGTCCGGCGGGGCCGAGGATCCGGTCCAGCGCCGCGGCCGGAGAACCGGGCTGGAGGATCCTGGTCAGCGTGCGGCGGTCACCGGCCGCCACCGCACGCCAGAGCCGTTCGGCCAGAGTCGCCGTGGCCTTCCTTTGGTCCTTGCGCACCTGCGGCGGGACGGCCCGTCGTTTCGCCTGTGGCGGGACTGGCTTAACTCCAGTCGCCGGCCGGGCGGCACGCGCCCTAGGCGCCGGGCGCACGAACCCTGCGGTGTCCGGAGCGGCCGGGGCCGGCTTGACGGTGGCGTGTCGGGCGGGCGAGGCCGGGAGAGAGGGCTTAGGCGGCAGGCATATCTCGCAGCCGAGCTTGAGCTTGCCGGCCACCAGCGGCGCCTCGCCGTCACAGGACGGGCATCGTACGGGCGCATAGGCCCCGGCCGGCATCAGCCAGTCGAAGCTCATCGGGTACCGCCGGTCACCGCGCAGCACGTCGGCCGGCACTCGCAGCGCCGGGACCAGCATCACGTGCAACCGGTATGGCCGGATCATGTGGCGGGCTTCGTACTTCTCCGCTATCTCGGCCAGCCGCCTGGACTGCTCTTCCCGGGTGCTGCACAGCCGCTGCTCCAGCACCGCCCGGCGATCGGGCGGTGCGGTCCCCAGGCGGCGCTCGATCCCGGCGATCGCGTCCGCGTAGTAGGCGGCGGCGCGGCCCTGTTCGGACTGGAAGGCCCCGCTTACCTCGGCGGCGAGAGCCTGGCGGCGGGCAGCGGCGCCGATGTCGATGAGTCGGTGCGCGGCGGCGACGGCCGGCAGCAGGCCCTCAGGCGGTAGCGGCGTGGCTCCGGAAATGTGCTCGCTGACCTCGGCGCGGTGCAGCCTGGCGACCAGACCTGCGGGCAGTTCGCGTCGGGACGGCACGTCCACCCAGCGGTGCGCCTCCTCCTGGAACCGGTCCTCGGCCGACAGTTCGTAGGTGACCAGCGCGCCGACTCGGATAACCGGATGCAGCGCGACCACGGCCTCGCTGGACGAGTCGATCCGTCCGTGATCGACGGGAAACGCCTCTCGCGCCGCGGCGAGCAGCGCATCACGTCCCAGGGGCACGGAGGCCGGCCTGGCCAGCACAAGGTGCCCGGCATCACCGGAGGCCAGGACCCGTTCAGCGGCCTCGGCCAGGACGGAGTGCCCAGCGGCGAGCAACATGACCCCGTCTTCGCGGGCAACGTCCGGATCAGCGGTGACGCGGATTTCCTCCGGAAGGCCGTAGGCATCTCGCAAGGGCGGCGGGAGCACCACATACGTGGTATCCCGGCCCGGTTCCCAGAGCCCGCCGGCCGCCGCGACGTGACGCAGCCAGAAGCCGAGCGCCGGATCGGCGACGGCCGTCATGCACGGTCCCCGGCCTGCTCGTCGACGAGGTTGTCGATCGCGGCCCGGCTGGCCAGATAGCCGGTCCTGGCCTTGGCCAGGTCGTCTCCGATGGCGGCCATCCGCTCGCCGAACTCGGTGTCGTCATCTGAGGCCACGAATGCGTCGAATACGGTGGCCTCGAAGTCGAAGTCGAAGTCGTCGTCCACCCGGCCCAGGATCATATCGAGTTCGCCAACTACCAGCTCGAACAGGTTGATCTTCGCCTCCAGGACACGAAGCACCTGCTCCTCGATGGTGCCGCTGGCCACCAGGTTGGTCAGCAGCACGTCACGGTCCTGGCCGACTCGGTGCAGCCGGCCCAGGCGCTGCTCGATCTGCATCGGATTCCAGGGCAGGTCCACGTTCACCATCACGTGACAGAACTGCAGATTACGCCCCTCGCCCGCGGACTCGGTGGAGAGCATGACCGGGGCGTCCTCCCGGAAGGCGGCGATCACCCGCTCCTTGTCCGCGCGCGCCAGGCTGCCGTGGTAGGTGACCGCGGCGATGCCGGCCGCCGCCACGTGCCCGGCCATCTGGTCGAGGGTCTGCCGGAACGCGGTGAAGACGAGGACCTTATCCCCATTGGCCCGGTGCATGGCCAACTGGTCGAGCAGGACCGCGGTCTTGGCCGGTGCAGCCAGCGCTCCGGCCCGGGCAGCCAGGTCATCCCAGCCGATCTTGGCCAGCGTGGGCGCGGCGGCAGCCGGGCTCGACCCGGCCAGCTTGGCCACGCTGCGCAGCGTGAGGCGCCGGGCCGGGGCGGCCGTCTTACCATCGGCACGCACCCGCGCGGTCAGATCGGAGTACCACTCGCGCTCGGCCCCGGACGGCTCCACCCGCAGCGTCTCCGCCAGCCGCTGTGGCAGCAGCACGCTCACCTCGCTGCGCCGGTGCCTGATCATCACCTCGGCGGTCCGTTTCCTCAGCGCCGCGACGTTCCTCGGCTCGGCGCCCGGCGCGGCCGAGCCCGCGCCGTGTGCCGCCCGGAACTGCGCCGCGGTGCCCAGCAGGCCCGGCGCGACCAGGCTCACCACCTCATACAGGTCCTGCAGCCGGTTCTCCACTGGCGTCGCGGTCAGCAGCAGCAGATGCCGCGACCTCAGCTCGCGGATCAGCTTGCCCGAGGCACTGCGCGGCGCACGCACCCGATGCGCCTCATCCACGACGATCAGGTCCCACGCCTCATCGATCAGCGCGGATTTGAGCGGGTCGCGACGCGCGGCGGCCAGCGAGGCGACCACGACCGGCTGGTCACTGCCTGCTCCCAGCGCCTGGCCGGCGGCGTCCCGGCCGGGCAGCGCCGTCGGCACGCCGAACTTCCGCTCGAGTTCCTCTTGCCACTGGGTCACGAGTCCCGCTGGGGTGATGACCAGCGTTCGGTCGGCCAGCCCGCGTAGCCGCAACTCGGCGAGGACCAAGCCGGCTTCTATGGTCTTGCCCAGCCCGACCTCGTCGGCGAGAATCGCCCGGCCCCGCATCCGCCGGAGCGCGCCGCGCGCCGCCTGCAACTGGTACTCGAACGGGGTGAACCGCAGCGACGGCAACGAGAGAAACGTGTCGAACCCGGGCCTGCTCCATACCCCTACGGCCTCGTCCACCAGCAGCGACACCTGCCGGTCGACGGGACCGGCGGCACGGAGCCCCGCGAGCAGCGGCGCGTACAGCTCGAAGATGTCCTGCAGGTCCGCGTCCGGCCCGGCTGGCCGTTCAGTGCGGGCATCCGTCACGGCAACCCTCCTTCGCGCGCCCGGCCGACATCTATGGTGTCACGAACCCCCGACATTCCGCGGCACACCACGGTGGCTACCGGCTGGAGCAGCGGCTAGGGCCGGACTGGCCCCCCCACGTCAGCACCGTAAGCCCGGGGAGGCGGACACCCTTCCTCGTTCGGCCTGCTTGCGCAGCCGGGCGTAGCCCCTGGCGCCCTGGATCCGCTTGGTGACCAGGTCGGCCTCGCGCAGGATTCGCAGGTGGTGGGAGAAGGTCGAGTTGCCCAGCGCGAGCCCGGCCTCCTGCATGACCGGGGCGCACCAGGACTCGCCGTTGCGGGCGGGGCGGGTGAGATTGACTTGGTGGTGAGACTGACGGGGCGAGCCGGCGGGAGATGAGTGACTTCGACCTGTTGTGCGCCTCCGCGCAATTGCGACAAACGTTCCCGCGGAAACGCGGTGAAATTACGGTAGGCGTGGAGCGGATCGGTCAGGGAGGCGCGAGTGGCGGATGCTCGGGGATTGCGGCTGCGTCGGGCGGGGCGGGTGATCGTGCTCGATCCGGAGGACCGGGTGCTGCTGTTCCGGTACGACGACGGGCCGCCCAACGGGCGGCACTGGTGCACGCCGGGCGGCGGCCTGAACGACGGCGAGGACTACCCGACCGGGGCGCGGCGGGAGCTGGCCGAGGAAACCGGGTGGACGGACGTGCCGGTCGGGCCCGAGGTATACGAACAGACGCTCACCATGGGGTACGCGGACGCGATCGTGCGGCAGCACGAGCGCTTCTTCCTGGCGCGGGTCGAGGTCGGCCGGCGGGGCCTGGGCCAGGTGACGGACATGCACGTGTCGGACGGGATCGCGGCGTGGCGCTGGTGGACGCTGGCCGAGATGGACGCCACCGACGAGGTGATCTGGCCCGCGCGGCTCGCGGACCTGATCAGGGGGCTGCTTGGGTAGCGGCGCTCAGCCGAACTCGCAGGGCAGGCGCTTGCTGCCGTTGATGAAGCTGGACAGCAGCCGGTCCGGCTCGCCGACCGTGATGTTGGTGCTGGCCAGGACCATCTGGTACTGGTCATCCGGGATGCCCGTCATGTCGCAGATGATCTTCAGCGGCAGCTTCGCCGCTGACCTCAGCCGACCGTGACGAGCCCGGGCGGCACGATGGTTACCGGGAATGGGACCACCGCGCGGTACTCTTCGTCGCCGCTGACGTGGGCGCCCTGCTCGTACGGTCCCGAACGCAGCTCAAACACGGTCAGCTCGGGCCCTCGCCTGGTCCCCGGTACGAGGAGCAGGACCTGGAACCGCTCCTGCATGACCTCGATCGCACGGCGACGTGACCGAGGTCGGCCAGGACTTCCTTCACGCTTTTCGGCGTCTGGAGGCAAAGGTCTCATCGGCCGCGATATCGTACGGTGCCGTGCTGGACGGTGAGCTGGTCTTCGTACCGGGCGAGGTACCGCGGCGAGGCGTGTTCGCGCACTGGGGGCGCGGCACCGGGTCCGCCAAGGTCGAGCTGGTCTTCCCGGCCGGCGCCTACGGCATCCGCAAGCGCCTGATGTCGGCGGATCTCATCCCGCTCGCCGAGGCGCTGCCGGTCCTGCTCACCGTGGACCCCGGCGGCCAGGGCGCGCGGCTGAGCACCCGGGTCTGGGCCGCGGCCGCCGCGGCGGGGGTGGGCCTGGTAGCCCGCGGTCGGCTGCTGCCGACGGTCGGTACCGGCGACACGGACGTCTGGCGGGCCGGCCCGCTCGACCCGGCCGACCTCGGCTGGCTGCGCGAGCTGGCCGCGGCCTTCCCGCCGCCCGCGCACGCCCTGGCGGTTCCTGGCTCGCGCCCGATGCGGCTCCGCTCCCCCGAGGCACTGGTCCGCGACCTCTGGGACGCGATCGCCGACCTGATCGCGCGCTCGCCCGCCGCGCCCCGGACCACCGCGTCGCCCGCGTTCGCCTCCGCCGATCCGACGCCGGTCGGCGATCTGGCCGAATGGCTGGCCGACACCACCGACGGCCTGTCGGCCGGGGCGCGTCTCGGGCTGCGGATCGAGGCTGTCCCGGCGTTGCCCGCGGACGTTCTCGATGAGGACGACGAGGCCGGGACCGACGGATCTGAGCCCGCGTTCCGGCTGGTGCTGCAGTTGCGCAGCAACGCCGACCCGAGCCTGATCGTCGACGCGGCCGCGCTCTGGAGCCAGCCGGAGACGGTGCTGGCCAGGTTCGGCTCGCAGGCGGAGACGGACCTGCTGCTCGCGCTGCGGCGCGGGGCGCCACTATGGCCTCCGCTGGCCGAGGTACTGTGGCAGGCCAGCCCGTCGGTGATCGACCTGGATGACGACGCGCTGGCCAGCCTGCTCGGCCCGGCCGCCGAAGACCTGGCGGGGGCCGGCATCGAGGTGCTGTGGCCCTCTAGCCTGCTCGGCGAGGGCCTGGAGCTGAGGGCCGTGGCCACACCCGCGCCGGAGAAGCTGACGGACGCCGGGTTCGGGCTCGAGGCCCTACTGGACTTCCGCTGGCAGCTCACGCTCGGTGGCGCCGTGCTCGACGCCGACGAGATCGCCGCCCTGGCCGAGGCCAAACGGCCGCTGATCAGGCTGCGGGGCCGCTGGGTGATCCTCGACCCGGCCCTCCTGGACCGCCTGCGCCGCCCGCCGCGCACCCGGATGCGCACGTCGGAGGCCCTCGGTGCGGTGCTCGCGGGCTCGGCGGAGATCGACGGCGAGACGGTCACCGTGGTCGCGGAGGGTCCGCTCGCCGACCTGGCCGCCCGGGTCGCTGGCATCGCCTCCGCTCCGGCGCCGGCCTGCGCCGCCGGGACTCACCGCGACGCTGCGTCCGTACCAGCAGCGCGGCGTGGCCTGGCTGGCCGGGATGTGCGAGGCCGGGCTGGGCGGCTGCCTGGCCGACGACATGGGACTCGGCAAGACGATCCAGGTGATCGCGCTGCACCTGCACCGGCGGGAGGCGAAGGCCGGACCCACGCTCGTGGTGTGCCCGGCTTCGCTGCTCGGCACGTGGGAGCGGGAGGTGCGCAGGTTCGCTCCCGAGATCCCCGTCCGCCGGTACCACGGGGCCGGACGGCACCTGCAGGACCTGGCCGTCGACGAGATCGTCCTGGTCACCTACGGCGTGGTCCTGCGCGACTCGGCGCTGCTCGCCGAGGCGAGCTGGGGCATGGTCGTGGCCGACGAGGCTCAGCACGCGAAGAACCCGCTGTCGCGGACCGCCAGGGAACTGCGGGCGGTGCCGACTCCGGCCAGGATCGCGCTGACCGGGACGCCGGTGGAGAACCGGCTGTCGGAGCTGTGGGCGATCCTCGACTGGACGACACCGGGGCTGCTCGGGCACCTGGAGGCGTTCACTCGCCGGGTGGCGGTGCCGGTGGAGCGGTACCGCGACGCCGAGGCGACATCCAGGTTCGCCGGCCTCATCCGGCCGTTCCTGCTGCGGCGCCGCAAGACCGACCCCGGGATAGCGCCCGAGCTGCCGCCCAAGACCGAGACGGACCTGTTCGTCCCGCTGTCTGCCGAGCAGGTCACGCTCTACGAGGCGATGGTGCGCGAGACCATGACGGCGATCGAGAGCTCCGAGGGCATCGAGCGGGCGGGCCTGGTATTCAAGCTCCTCACAGCGCTGAAGCAGATCTGCAACCACCCGGCGCAGTACCTCAAGCAAGCCGGGCCGCTGGCCGGCCGGTCCGGCAAGCTGGACGCCTTTGACGAGCTGACCGACGTAATCCTGGCCGGCGGCGAGTCGATGCTCGTCTTCACCCAGTACACGCAGATGGGCACGCTGCTGCAGCAGCATCTCGACGCCCGCGGGATCGGGTCGGCGTTCCTGCACGGCAAGGTTCCCGTGCCGCGCCGGGAGGAGATGGTGAGCCGGTTCCAGGCCGGTGAGGTGCCGGTGTTCCTGCTGTCGCTCAAGGCGGGCGGCACCGGGCTGACGCTGACCCGGGCCACCCACGTGCTGCACTACGACCGCTGGTGGAACCCGGCCGTGGAGGATCAGGCGACCGACCGGGCGTACCGGATCGGCCAGGACCGCCCCGTGCAGGTGCACCGGCTCATCGCCGAGGGGACGCTCGAGGATCGCATCGCGGCCCTGCTGGAGACCAAGCGCGAGCTCGCCGACGCCGTGATCGGCGCGGGCGAAGGCTGGATCGCCGACCTGTCCGACGCCGAGCTGGCCGAGCTCGTCAGCCTGCGAGCGGCCTCGTGAGCGGGCTCATGGCCGGGCCGGGCCCGGTCGGCGGAGGGCAGGAGTTCGGCCGGACCTGGTGGGGACGGGCCTGGCTGGAGGCACTGGAGCAGCGGGCGCGGCTGGATCCCGACCGGCTGCCTCGCGGCCGGGAGTACGCGCGCTCCGGCGCCGTCGGTGACCTCACCCTCGCGCCCGGCGAGGCGCGGGCCAGGGTGCGGGGCAGGAAGACGGAGCCGTACCAGGTCAGGATCCGGGTGCGCCGGTTCGCCGACGACGAGTGGGACCGGGTACTCCAGGCCATCTCCGCCCGTCTGGGTCACGCGGCGGCACTGCTCGACGGCGAGCTGCCGCCGGAGATCGCCGACGACGCGGCCGAGGCCGGGCTCGACCTGCTTCCCGTCGGCGGCGAGGTGGGGCCGCGCTGCGACTGCCCGGACGACGCGGACCCGTGCAAGCATTCCGCGGCGGCTTTTTATCTCATCGCCGACGCGCTGGACGCCGACCCGTTCGTCCTGTTCCTGCTGCGCGGCCGGACCCGCGATCAGGTGCTGGCCGGGATCCGGGCCCGCCGCCGCGGCGCGGCGCCGACGGTCGGTGCCGGGCCGCGTCCGGGATCACTGTCGGATGACGGCCAGCCGGCCGTGGACGCGGGTGTCGATGCCAGGACGGCGTTCCGCACGCCGGTCCGGTGGGTGCCGATCCCCGCCGTCCCGCTGCCGCCGCGGCGGCCCGGGTCTCCGGCGGCGCTCCCGGTGGATCCGCCGCTGTCGCGCCCTGGCCTGCGCGAGGATCTTGTCGAGCTGGCCGCGGATGCCGCCAGCCGAGCCTGGGAGCTGGCGGCCGGGCTGTCCGCCGATGCCGGGCTGACCCTCGACCCCGACGTCGACCTGGCCCGCAGGGCCGCTCGGGCGCTGGGCACGCCGACGTTCGCGACGCTCGCGGCGCGGTCCGGGGTGCCCGGGCGGGACCTCGCGCGCCAGGCGCTGGCCTGGCGGCAGGGTGGTCTCCCGGGCCTGGAACTGCTGCACGGCGACTGGGACCCGGCCGCCGACGACCCGGACGCGGCCGGGCTGTTCGAGGCGGCCCGGGCCGCACTGCGCGCCAAGACCGGTGCGGAGGCCGATGCTGCCAGGGACGCCGACGCGGCCGGGGCCGTTCGCGGCAACCGGATCACCGCGGGACGCCTGCAACTGCGCCTCGGCCGGGACCTGCGCTGGTACCCGTACGCACGATCGGACCAGGACTGGGAACCCAGCGGCCCGCCGCAGGCCGACCCGGCCCTGGCCCTTGCGAGCCTCTGACGCGATGGTGGGCACCTGCCCCCTCAGCCTGCCCGTCCCGTAGCTCCCGCCAGCCTCGCCGGCGGGGCGCGCGGGACAGGCTGCCCCGGCCAGGATGTGCCGCCTGGCTAATGTCATCGGATCGTTCGTTTTATGGTGCTCTCCGAAAGAGGGCGTTACCTAGGATGATTTCCTGATTACTTCTCGTGTCGTACTGGGAGTGCCGTCTTGGCGCTGGACCTGCCGTCCGAGCCAGAGGAACCGGACCGCGTGCGCGGTCGCCGCGCGGATCGGCCCCAGGGGCGGGGCCTGCCCGACCCGGACGAACGGGGGCGGGTGTACGAGGCGGTGCGGGCGCACGTTTCCGCGGAGACGCGGGAAGAGGCTTCGCCGGGCCGGCCTCGCGGCGAGAATTACTGGGACAAGGCGCCCGGGTTCCTCGAGAGGGCGGCGGAGTACCTGAGGCGATGGCCGGCGGAGCGGCAGGCAGCGCCGGATTGTCCGGCCGATCCGCCTGGGTCGTTCCGCAGCCGCGGGGGCTTTTACCTGAGCCCGGAACGGCACGCCGAGGCGGTCACGGCGATCGGCCGGGTGCGCGAGGCGGAGCCGACGATCTCGGCGGACATGGAGGCGGCCGAGCGGGAGAATAGGCACGGCGGCTGGCTGGCGGGCCTGAAGTTCCGCCTCAAGGGCGACGACCGTCTCAAGGAAAAGGTCGCCGAGAAACTCGAGGCCGAGCCGCCCATGGCCGTTACCAAGGCGATCCGCGAGGTGGCTGACGTGATCCGCTTTACGTACTGCTTCCAGCCAGAGAATTACACCGCGGGCTACTGCGACATCAAGGAACAGCTGACAGCTCGCGGCTATCAGATTTACTACTCGGAGAACTCGTGGACCAAGGCCGAGTACAAGGGGATCAACACACGCTGGGTGACAGCGGAAGGACAACGGTTCGAGGTGCAGTTCCACTCACCGGAAAGCTTCCACGCCAAGCATCACGTCACTCATGCCGCCTACGAGGGAATCCGTGACCCGACGACGAGCAGGGCCGAACGTCGCGAACTGCACGCGTTCCAACGGGAGGTGTGCTCGTGTATTCAGGTGCCAGATGGTGCAGCAGACATCCCCAATTACAGGAGGGAAGGGTTCTAGGTGCCAAACAAGATCACGTATTACGCGATCGTCGGTGGCGGCAACACCATCAGCGATCCCCGTGGCCTGGTCCGACGGCTTGAGCACGACGATGGCTTGTCCGACGAAGCCTTGCGGAAGGACTTCAGCTGGAAGTTCACGCCGGTAATCGTCGAGTGGGAGCGCGGCGATTTCGCCGATGAACTGGTGGAGGTCAGTCATGAGCAGGCGGAGAAGATCCTCGGGTACTTCCGCGAGCGATGGGGACCGTACGGACAGCCGCTGGACTCCTGAGCGGCGGCTTGGCAGGCAGGTCGCGCAGACCAACGGCTGGAGGACAAAGCATCCCCGGCGGGTCATGCGGGCAGCGAGCCGACCTTTACCTGCCGGGCAAAGCGCCGCCATGCGCCCGGCGGGAACGCCAGCAGCGGTCCCTCGGGATCCTTGGTGTCCCGCACCAAAACGCGCGTGCCGGAGCCGGCGACCTCGGCGCACTCACCGTTGGTACCGCTGTAACTGGATGTACGCCACCGGGTAGGGGATGGAAGACAACAACCGGCGCGACCGGGAAGCGGAGCGGACCGGTCAGGGAGGCACGGGCGTGAGCGGCGCGGTCAGCCGCCGAACTGGCAGGGGAGGCGCTTGATGCCGTTGATGAAGCTGGACAGCAGGCGGTCCGGCTCGGCGGCGGTGATGTCGGGGACGCGGGTCATGAGCTCGCGCAGCATGACCGTGAGCTCGCGGCGGGCCAGGTGGGCACCCAGGCAGTAGTGCGGTCCGGGTGCGCCGAAGCCGACGTGCGGGTTCGGCGAGCGGGTGATGTCGAAGCGGTCGGGATCGGCGAACACCGCATCGTCGCGGTTGGCCGAGTAGTAGAACAGCACCACCTTGTCGTCCTGACGGTAGTCATGTCCGTTCATGGTGTAGTCCCGGGTCAGGGTCCGCCGCATGAACAGGACCGGCGAGGAGTAGCGCACGATCTCCTCGACCGCCCCCTCGAGCCGGCCCGTCAGGTCGGCGAGGAGCAGGGCGCGCTGCTCGGGGTATTCGGTCAACAGCATCAGCCCATGCGAGAGCGCGTTGCGGGTGGTCTCGTTGCCCGCCACCACCAGCAGGATGAAGAACGAGGCGAGTTCGGCGGCGGTCAGCTGCTCCCCGTCGATGTTCGCGGTGATCAGGGCGGAGACCAGGTCCTCGGCCGGCGCCTCGGCCCGGGCGGCGGCCAGGCTGGTGAGCAGATCGGCGAGGGCTTGCCCGGCCCCCAGGAGCTGGAGCACCGCCTGGTCCATGTCCTCGGACATGAACTCCGGGTCGGCTCCGGACAAGATGATGTTGGTGTTGGCCAGGACCATCTCGTACTGGTCGTCCGGGATGCCCATCATGTCGCAGATGATCTTCAGCGGGAGCTTCGCCGCGACGTTCGCGACGAAGTCGCACGGGCCGGCCGCCAGCAGGTCGTCGACGACCTGACCGGCCGCGCGCCGCACGTCGTCCTGGAATTTCGCGATCAGCCGGGGGCTGAACGCCCGGGAGACGATCCGCCGCAGCCGGGCATGCCGGGGGTCGTCCATGTTGATCATCGAGCCGAAGTACTCGTTGAACTCCACCGGCAGGTCGGGAATGCTGGTGGCGCCCTTCCCCGAGCAGAACACGTCCGGGTGCTTGCTCGCCTCCACCACGTCGGAGTACCGCACCAGGGCGTAGTAGCCCGGACCCTGCTGGGAGAACGGGGTCTCGGGCTCGGCGAAGAACGGCGTCTGCGGCTGCGCCCGGAGCAACGCGAAGGCCTCCGCCCGCTCGGCGAGCGGCAGCCCCCAGAACTCGGTGGCCGACAGGTCGATCCCGGCAACAGTCATCGCACGGCGCCTTCCGCTGGAACGTGTTACTACTTCACCACGTCAGTTCGGGCTGTGGCTAGGCTCGCGGATGACGGCGGCGAGCCCGTTTGCCTGCGCGCAGCCGGGAAACAAGGTATCCGCATGACAGCTTCGCAGCCGCGCATCGGCGGGATCGAGGTCCGCTCGATCGACTACGTGCCGCTGAGTGAGCGGCACGGCAAGGTCTGGCATCTCGGCCCGCTGTGGTTCATGTCGAACGCGCAGATCGCCACGCTGGCGGTCGGCCTGATCAGCATCAGCGAGGGCGCGTCGCTGTTCTGGTCGGTGCTCGCCATCGTGGCCGGCGTGCTGGCCGGCACGCTGTTCATGGCGTTCCACTCGGCGCAGGGGCCGCAGCTTGGCCTGCCGCAGATGATCCAGTCGCGGCCGCAGTTCGGCTACCTCGGCGCGCTGCTCGTGTGGCTGTTCGCGTACGTACAGTACGCGGGCTTCAACGTATTCAACACCATCCTCGGCGGCGAGGCGATGAGCCGGACCGCGCACGGCCCGACCAAGCTGTGGGTCGTCATCGTCACGGTCGTGGCGCTGGTCATCGCGCTGGTCGGATACGACCTCATCCACAAGGCCGAGCGGTGGCTGACCTACCTGATGATCGTGATCTTCGGCATCTTCACGATCACGCTGTTCGTGATCCACTACCCGGCCGGCACGTTCGACGTCGGCAGCTTCAAGGCCAGCCCGTTCCTCGGCCAGTTCGGCGTGGTGGCCGGCTACCAGATCAGCTGGGCCATCTACGTCTCGGACTACTCGCGCTACATGCCGCCGGACGTGCCCGTCCGCCGGACCTTCTTCTGGACCTACTGGGGATCGGCGATCGGCGGCGCCTGGATGATGATCGTCGGCGCGGTCCTCGCGGCCTGGGCTGGCCCGAGCTTCGACGGCACCGGCATCGCCGAACTCGACCGGGTGGGCGACCACGTCTTCACCGGCTTCGGCGCCGTGGTGCTCATCGTGGCCACGCTCGGCCTGGTCTCGGTCACGGCGCTGAACATGTACGGCGGCTCGCTGACCCTCATCAGCGCGGTGGACTCATTCCGTAAGGTACGGCCCACGCTCGCCCTGCGGACGATGACCGTGGGCCTCACCGCGCTGCTTTCGCTGATCGGCGCGCTCGCAGCGACGAAGAACTTCCTCGGGAACTTCAACAACTTCCTGCTGCTGGTCCTCTACCTGTTCATCCCGTGGACCGCGGTGAACCTGGTCGACTACTACATCGTGCGGCGCGGCCACTACGCGATCGCCGAGATCTTCAACCCGCGCGGGCTGTACGGCCGGTGGGGGTGGCGGGGGATCCTGGCCTACCTCGTCGGCTTCGCGGCCATGTCGCCATTCTTCAACGTCGGCACGCTCTACGAAGGCGCGGCAGCCAAGGCGCTGAACGGCGCGGACATCTCGTTCTTCATCGGGCTGCCGGTGGCCGGAGTCCTCTATTACGTTCTCAGCCGGTCGATCGACGTGGCCGCGGAGACGCGGGTGGCCCAGGCCGAGGCGGCGGAACTCGAGCGGGAAACGACGAAGGGTGCCCCCGGCTGAGGTTGTCCCGGCTGAGGGTGGCCGGGGGCTACGCTGTCGGCGACCAGGATCCCGCGGCCGGGCGGGCGGCGGGCCCGCTCGAGCAGCCGCGGTACGCGTCCGCGGTGGCGGCCGGCCGCCAGCTGGCCGCCTGGGGACATCGGCACGGATGCGGCAGCCTGGCGATGGCGTTCGCGCTGCTCGACCGTCGGCGACCACGGTCTTGTTCGGGGCCACCCGGCCCAACCAGGTCCGCGTGACCTCTCGGCGCTCGCCCTGGCCGAACGCCTGACGCCGGGCGAGCGCGAACGCCTCGCCGCTATAGGCTGATCGGGTGGCCCGGCTCGAAGCATGCCTCGTGGATGCCTACGACACCATCCTCAGCTGCGACTTCCTGGTTCTCCGCCGCGAACTGGCGGCGCTGGCCGGCCTTCCGGAGGACACCTGGCAGGACGAGTACGGCCGGCTTTCGCCCCTGCTCAACGACGGCCAGACGTCCAAGGCCGCGGCGTTCGACGCGATCTTGCGGGCCTGTGGCCGGGAATCCCGGCCCGAGCTGGTGCGCGCGATGGTACGGGCGGACCAGGAGCTGCTGCTCGCGAACTCGCGCCTGTTCCACGACGCGATCCCGTTCCTGACGAGCCTGCGGGCCGGCGGCATCAAGGTCGCGATCGTCAGCAACTGCACCGAGAACACCCGCCCCATGCTGACGGCGCTGGGCGTCGACGCGCTCGCCGACACATTGGTGCTGTCGTGCGAGGTGGGTTCGGCCAAGCCGGGCGCGGAGATCTTCCGGTGTGCGCTGGACCGGCTCGGGGTCGCCGCGGATGCCGCCGTGTTCGTGGACGACCAGGCGGGTTTCTGCGCGGGGAGCGTGGCCGCGGGCATCAGCGCGGTGCAGATCGTCCGGGGCGAGCTCGACGGGAAGGTTCCGGCGGCGGGCACGGCGGTGGTCCGGTCACTGCCGGAGGTGCAGGCCATGTTCCCGGGCTGACGGGTTCCCGGGCTGACGGCCTAGGCTTGGCCGCATGGACACTGGCGTAGCTATCTTCCCGACCCACGACGCCATCACGCCCGCGGACATGGCGCGGCTCGCTGAGCAGCGGGGGCATGAGTCGCTGTTCTTCCCCGAGCACACGCACATCCCGGCCGACCGGCAGTCGCCCTGGCCCGGCGGCCGTGAGCTGCCGCGCAAGTACGCGCACACCGTGGACCTGTTCGTGGCGGTGACCGCCGCGCTGACCGTCACCTCGCGGCTGCGGGTCGGCTCGGGCATCTGCCTGGTGATCGAGCGGGACCCGATCACCACCGCCAAGGAGGTGGCCAGCGTCGACTACCTGTCCGGCGGACGGTTCGAGTTCGGCGTCGGCGCGGGCTGGAACCGGGAGGAGATGGCCAACCACGGCACCGACCCGCGGCGGCGGATGGCGGTCATGCGCGAGCGGGTGGAGGCGATGAAGGCGATCTGGACGCAGGACGAGGCGAGCTACTCCGGCCAGTACGTGGCGTTCGAGCGGATCTGGTCCTGGCCCAAGCCGGCTCAGCGGCCGCATCCGCCGCTACTGGTGGGCGGGAACGGGCCGGGTGTGCTCGATCGGGTGCTGGCGTTCGGGGACGCGTGGTTCCCGAACCACGCGCGGAGCGGCATCCTGGACCGGGCGGCGGAGCTGCGCTCGCGCACTGACCGGCCGGTGGAGCTGATGGTCATGGGCGTGCCCGCCGACGCGAAGGCGCTCGAGGCCTACGCCGAAGCCGGGTTCCGGCGGGTGGTGCACTGGCTGCCCTCGGCTCCGCGCGGGCCGGTCGAGCGCGCGCTGGACCGCTACGAGGCGGCGATCGCGGAGCTCTACGGGGAGTGAGCGCTGGTTTTGAGGCCTGCCTCCTGGACGCCTACGACACCATCGTGCACACCGACTACGCGGCCCACCGGGAGGAGCTGCCGGCGCTGGCCGGGATCCCGGCGAACGCCATGTACGCCGAGTTCGGGCATCTTTCGCCGGCGCTGTCGGTGGGCGAGCTCTCGATGGCCGAGGCGTTCGAGCTGGTCCTGCGGGCCTGCGCCGTCGAGCCACGGCCGGGCCTGGTCCGCGAGCTGGCGGACAAGGCCCGGGAGCTGCTGCTGTCCTCGGCGCGCCTGTACGACGACGTTCTGCCGTTTCTGCGGACGCTCCGGTCGCGCGGCGTCAAGATCGCGATCGTCAGCAACTGCGACGAGAACACGCGTGATCTCCTGGTAGAGACCGGGGTAGCGGTGCTGGCCGACGCCCTGGTCCTATCTTGCGAGGTCGGCGTGGTAAAGCCGGCGGCGCCGATCTTCCGTGACGCGCTCGGCCGACTGGGGGTCGCCGCCGACGCGGCCTTGTTCGTCGACGACACCGCGACGTACTGTGCCGGGGCGGCGGCCCTGGGCATCAGCGCGGTGCAGATGCTGCGGGAGGACGGCCAGGGATGCGCGGCGGCGGGGCGCCGGGTGGTCCGGTCTCTGCGCGAGGTCGAGACGATGATCGGGGCTCAGCCTAGAGGCGGGACGTAGGCGGCCGCGGAACCGGCGCTATGGCTGCCTGGCCGCCGGGGCGGTCCACACCGAGACGTGGGCGGGCTCGACGGCGGTGTTCACCACGGTCAGCAGGTCAGACCGCATCGCGTCGAGGTCGACCGTGTCCCGGAGCCGGGCGGCGAAGGCGGCGACGGTGTGGTCGGCGTGGTAGCGGACCCGGTTGAACCGGCGGTCCACCACCCGCTGCACCCGCCGCCGCAGCGGGCTGAACAGCGCCGCGGCCGCCAGCGTGGATGCGGCGACCGCAACCGGGGACGTGATCGACAGCACCCGCACAGCCAGCAGGACCAGCCCGGCGTACAGCCCGACCAGCAGGGCGGTCACGATCGCGTAGGCCAGAGTGCGCCGGCGCAGGTGGCGAGGTACGCGCCACAGGCTATGGCCCGCCGCGGCCAGGCTAGGCTAGACGCGACGGAAGGGGTTCCCGCATGGCAGACGAGCGCCGGGAGGGCGCGGCGCCGGAGGGCGAGGTCCCTGGGCCGGCTTTCGACACCCGGGTGGCACACCTGGCTCGGGTGTACAACTACTGGCTCGGCGGCAAGGACAACTTCGCCGCCGACCGGAAGGCCGGGGATCAGGCACTCCAGGCATTCCCGATGCTGGCCTACTCGGTGCGGGCCAACCGGGCGTTCCTGGCCCGGGTGGTCCGCGTCCTCGCCGTCAAGCACGGTATCCGGCAGTTCCTCGACATAGGGACGGGCATCCCGACCGCTGACAACACCCACGAGGTGGCCCAGTCGGTCGCGCCCGACTCACGCATCGTCTACGTCGACAACGACTCTATCGTGCTGTCACACGCCCGCGCCCTGCTGTCCAGCAGCCCGGAAGGCGCGTGCGACTACGTCGACGCGGACCTGCGCGACACCAAGACGATCCTGGATCAGGCCGCGCGGACCCTGGATTTCAGCCAGCCGGTGGCGGTGATGCTGATCGCCATCCTGCACTGCATCCCGGATTCTGACGACCCGTACGGCATCGTGGCCCAGCTGCTCGACGGCGTGCCTTCGGGCAGCTACCTGGCGCTGTCCCACCCCGCCAAGGACATCGGCGGCGAGGGCCACTCCGAGATGCACAGGCGCGTGAACCCGCTGTTGTCGGCGCCGATGACGCTGCGGACCAAGGCCGAGATCACCGGGTTCTTCGACGGCACCGAGCTGCTCGAGCCGGGCGTCGTGGTGGCGGCGGAGTGGCGGCCGGACAGTGAGCTCGAGGCCCGCACCCCGGCGTCGGTCTGGGGCGGTGTGGGCCGCACGCGTTAGAGCGCCGGCTCGAGGCCGAACGCCGGGAACAGCCCGGCGCCGAACGTGGTGATCTCGGCGATCCGCCCGGCTGCCATGCGCATGACGTCCAGCTTGAACGCGCGGAACTCGCTGTCGCCCGGTCGGCGCAGGTAGCTGGCGGCGGCCGGCATCCGGTTGGCCCCGACCGGGATCAGCCGCCATTCGCCCATCGCGGCCGCGTCGGCCATCAGCGGCCTGATCGTCTCGTGGCCGTCGAAGCAGTACGGCAGCGGCGGCATGGTCACCCGGATGTCCTGGGCCGCGATGGCCAGGACCGCCTTGGTGTCGAGCCGCTCGTGCGCCTCGATGAACTTCTCGAGCAGTTCGCGTTCGGCAGCGGTCGGCTCCCGCGCGGACCAGTCGGCGCGCCGGGCCGGCAGCCGCGACTGCATCGTGGTCCGGGCCCGCTGCAGCGCGCTGTTGGCCGCGGCCACGCTGGTGCCGAGGGCCTCGGCGGTCTCGCTGGCCGGCCAGCCGAGCACGTCGCGGGCGATCAGCGCCGCGCGCTGGCGCGGCGGCAGGACCTGGAGCGCGGCCAGGAACGCCAGCGAGATCGTCTCCCGCTCGATGACCACCTCCTCCGGCTGCTCGCCGCTCGGCGCGGCCTGGTCCAGCAGCACGTCCGGGTACGGCTGGAGCCAGGGCACTTCGGGAGGCGAGCTCCCGGCGGTCCGCCGCGAGCCTCGGCGCAGCATGTCCAGGCAGACGTTGGTGGCGATCCGGTAGAGCCAGGCGCGGAACTGCGAACCGCCGTCGAAGCCGGAAAGCCCGCGCCAGGCCTTCAGGAACGTCTCCTGCACCGCGTCCTCGGCCTCGTCGAACGACGCCAGCATCCGATAGCAGTGCACGTGCAGCTCACGCCGGTGACGTTCGGCCAGGGCGGCGAACGCGGGCTCGTCACCCGCGACCGCCGCGGTCACCGTTATTTTCTCCGAACGATCCATGCTCACGCCCGGCCGCGGTCAACCTCTTGCAGTAGCCAGACGTTGCCGTCCGGGTCGGTGAAGTCGGCGAACGACTGATAGTTCCCGCGCTGCGGGTGCGGTCCGTCCACCCACTGTCCGTCCGTCATGTGGCGCACCGGGCCGACCGCCACGCCGCGCTGGACCATCTCGTCCCGCGCCGCGACGATGTCGGACACGACCAGGTGCAGGCCCTGCGCGGAGCCCGGCGTGGCCGAGGTGATCCCGGTGCCGAACCCGATCGCGCACTCCGAGCCCGGCGGGACGACCTGGACCACCCGCTGTCCCTCGCCGATAGGGGTGTCGACGATCAGCGCGAAGCCGGCGTTCTCCAGGTAGAACTTCTTCGCCCGGTCCACGTCGGTCACGGGGATCAGCACGAGCTCAAGCTTGTAATCCATGTCATTGCCTCCGGTTTCGCGAACTGGCCAGGGCCGGCTCTCATCCCGTGTAACGCGAGCACGCCGGGAAACTCATCGGCGCCGCGACGAGCCTCACAGGCCGAACTGCTGCCGCCGGGCGGCCGGGACCAGATCCGCGTACTCGCGGTGCTCGGCCATCCAGCTCTTCACGAACGGGCAGTAGGGCAGCACGGCCAGGTGCTGCGCCCGGGCGGCGTCGAGGCTGGCCTGCACGAGGTGGCCGGCCAGGCCTTGGCCGCGGAACCGGTCGTCGGTCTCGGTGTGGGTGAACGCGATCGCGTCGCCGTTCAGGTGATACTGGACGAATCCGGCCAGCTCGCCGTCGGCCAGGATCTCGAACCGGGCCTTGTCCGGATTGTCGGCAACCTCCAGGTCCATGGCACCTCCCGCGCCCCCAGGCTATCCCCTGGGCCCAGCGACACGGCGCTGATCTGCAACATCCGGAGCGGCTGGGAGCCAGCCGCCTGGTTACCTCGGCTCCTTGGTCATCGCGAAGTCCAGGGCCTCGCGGGCAAGCGGGGTCCAGGGCAGCGAAGAGCCGGGGTCCAGGCTGAACCATTCCTTCATCGGCGTGCCCTTGTTGGCGTCGAACCGCCCGCCGTGACCGTCCGCGACGAGCTCGTCCACGCGCGGCCTGGGCAGCTTGACCACAAGCTCGCCGCGGACGAGCATTGCGAAGATCTTCCTGCGATAGCGCAGCGCGCGGCGGCCGAATCCGCTGCCGCCCGCGGGCGGTGTCACCCCGTCAAGCCCGGTGAGCTCGTCGATCAGGTCCTCGTAGCGCTCCTCCGGCGTCATGGCCTTAGCCTCGCACGTGCCGGCTCAGCCCACCTCGGTGGCGTAGACGACGATGTTGCTCAGGTAGTGGCGGGTGGCGGGGTCGAAGGCGCCACCGCAGGTGATGAGGCGCAGCTCCGCGTCCGGGGTGGGCCCGTACACCGCCTGCGTGGGGAACCGGTCCTTCAGGTAGGTCTGCACCGAGGTCACGCGGAACTCCGCCGTGGTCCCGTCGGCTCGCTCGATGTAGACGTCGTTCCCGCGGCGCAGTTCGGACAGCCGGAAGAACACTCCCGGGACGGATTGCGAGTCGATGTGGCCCACGATGATGGCCGAGCCGATGGCCCCGGGCCGCGGGCTTCCGGTGTACCAGCCCGCGACCGACGCCGAGGCGGGCACCTGCAACGCGCCGCCGGTCGTCAGGCCCAGCGTGATCAGCTTGGTCTTCACGCCGATCAGCGGAATGGTCAGCGAGACCGGGCTGGCGACCGGAGCCGTCGTCGGCTGCGGCGGGGCCACGATCGGGGCGGTCGGCGCGGGCAGCGCCGCCACCCCGGCCGCGACCGGCCGCAGGGCCGGGGTCGGGTGCCGGGTCAGCAGCAGGCCCGCCGTCCCGGCCGCGATCACGGCCAGGCCGGCCGCGAAGACGATCGCGGCCGGCCCCCGGTTCGGCATCCTCAGATCCCGGTGCTCAGCGTGCGGCCCTGTCCGTAGCGGCGCAGCCGCAGGCCGCCGGCCAGGGTGACCAGGGCGCCTGCTGCGATGACCGCCAGCCACGGCAGCGGGGATCCCGGGCCGTGTCCCGCGGTGCCGCCGAAGCCCGTCTTGACGCCTCCCGCCGGCGGCTTGCCGGAGCCCGCCGCGTCCACCAGGTTGACCAGCTCGAGGCCGTTGGCGCCGTCCAGGACCACCATCGTGTGCACGGTCCCCGCGGCCATGTCATAGTGCCCGGTGGCGGTGGAGCCGGAGCCGATCGCCTCCATGGTCCAGGTGTTCGCCGGGATGGCCTGGTAGGTGCTCACGGAGGCGAATGTGGCCTTGGGCACGATGGCCTGCCCGCCGCAGGTGAACTTGACCGTCTGTTCCTTCAGGGAAGCCTGGATCACCCGGACCATGGACTTGCCCGACGGCGTGGTCAGCTGGTCGTCGAGTACCTGGAGCCGCAGGCCCGACTTCGGTCCCATGCCCGCCACGGTGTAGGCGTGACCGGCCTTGATCGTCACGCTGGCGGACAGCACGGCCGGGCTCGACGGGGAGGCCCCCGCGCCCCGCATGGCGACGCTGTAGTCGCCGGCGGTGACCGCCTCGTATGGCGAGACCGTGCCGTAGGCGACATGGTGCAGCACAATCTGCGCGGTGGTGGAACTGGCGAACGAGTACAGGTATACGTCGACCGGGGGCGTGTTCGGGGACAGGTGGGCAAGCCTGATCCAGCCGGTACCTGTGGTGGCCGAGGATGCTGAGGCAGCGGCGGCAGGAATACCAAGCAACAGGGCCAGTGCGGCCAGCAGCATGGTGAGTTGTCTGATTATTCTCGGAAATTTCACTGTGATCCCTCCCCAAAGCTGTTTAATCGCTACGAGCCTCCTAGCCCCATGGGACCCGGAGCGTCGTACCGCACGGTGACCACGGACTGGCCGTTCGCGATCTGCGTGATGCGGGCTACCGCGGGCGCGTACGGATCTTGCTGGGCAGTAAGGAATGCGACCATCGCTGGCAGGCCGGCCGATGCGGTGGCGCCGATTTCAGCGCCGCGCAACGGTATATCCGAACTCACGCCAGGCGACGGGTCATCGAACGTTACCAGGTGAATTGGAATCAGGTGCGCAAGTGCTGAAAGCGTTACAAGCAGACGCGGATCGACTTGACCGGCCATGAGCGCCTGGCGCGCGGACGCGGAGGCCTGCACGCGCTTGTTGGTGAGCAACTGCTCACCCGCGGCGACGCGGTCCTGCTTGTCCGTCGCGAGCTGGGACTCGAACGCCGCGGTGCCGTCCGGCGCCACGTAGCGGACGTCCACCCGGTCCGCACCCGAGCCGAAGCTGGCGATCACCAGCGGCGCGTAGACGGTGGCCAGGCGAGTACCGAACTGGCTCCTGATCACCGGCGTCGCGACGACCAGCTGCGAACCGAGCGGGTCGGGCGCGGACGGCTGCAACTGCATGAGCTGCCCGGCGGGGAACCCGCTCTTCTGCAGCTCCATGCACATCTCAGGATCACACGACACGACGACATCGCCGGCCACCTGCTGGGCAATCCACCGCGCCGTCTGGTGCCGGTCGGTCGCCGCCAGCTGCAGCGCGTTCGCGCCTCGCGCGGGATGGCCGGGCGGCGCGGCCGCGGGGCTCTGCTGGGTGAAGGCGAGGGTCACGCCGGCTCCGAGCGCCATCGCCACCAGGCCGCTTAGCAGGAGCACCAGGCGCCGGCGGCCCGAGCCGCGGCCGCTGTGCCTATCCAGCCATAGACGTACCGTGTTGCCCGCTACCGTCGGCCACGACGGTTCGGCCTGGCGGGCCGGCGTGGCCCGCGTACGTCGCTGAAGCTCCTGCCCCATCTCGCTCTCCCCACAGCCTCGGGACGGTGTCGCCGACGCTGCCTTGCCCAGGGCTAATCGATCATACGCTGTCGCCCGATTTAAGCCAATACAATCATTAATCACCCGCTAACCCACCGAACTTCGCGATCACCGCCACCCGCTGTCTTTCTTGCCTCATTCCGCGCAAGCCGCCCGGGCCATGATCATTGCGGGTTCGGGCGGCTATTGGGGCTGCCGGATCCCGGCCTTAGCAGCATCGACGTGACAGTGCTGCTGCTAGAGCGACCGCGATGTGGCATCGGAGCTGTTCCGGGCGGGGCGAGCGGGGCTGACGGGGCGCGTGTGAGTGGCGGGGAGCGAGCTACCCGCCGGCCAGGATCTCCTCGGCCAGGACCTGGTCGCGCCGCGCGGCCCAGTGCAGGGAGTGCCTGATGCCCTCGGTAAGGTCGTAACGCGGACGCCAGCCCAGCAGGCGCTCCGCGCGGTCGATACGGGTGTAGGCGCCGGCCACGTCACCGGGGCGCCGGGGCGCCTCGCGCGCCTCGACCGGGCGGCCGGCCACCTGGTTGAACGCGATGAGAAGTTCGCGGACCGTGGTACCGGTGCCGCTGCCCAGGTTGATCGCCGAAGCCGGCCCGGGCAGCGCGTCGAACCGGGTCAGCGCGGCCACGTGCGCCGCGGCCAGATCCCAGACGTGGACGTAGTCCCTCAGGCCCGAGCCGTCCCGGGTCGGCCAGTCGGTCCCGGTGATCAGGAACGGGACGCCTTCATCCCGCGCCCTGATCATCTGGCCCAGGGCGTGGGTCGGCTGACGGAGCTGCAACCCGGTCCGCATCTTGGGATCCGCCCCGATCGGGTTGAAATAGCGCAGGGACAGCACCCGGACGGGCCGGGAGGCGGCGATGTCGGCGAACATGGCCTCGCACACGGCCTTGGTCCGGGCGTACGGGCTCAGCGGCCCGATGGGCGCGTCCTCGTCGACGCTCAGGTCCGGGTCGGCCCGGTAGATGGCGGCCGAGGAGCTGAAGATCAGCCGGCCGCAGCCGTTGCGCAGCAGGTGCGCGACGAATTCCAGGCTCTTGGAGACGTTCGCGCGGTAGTACCCGACCGGGTCGGCGACCGAGTCCGGGACCACGACCAGGGCCGCGGCGTGGACGACGGCGCCGATGTCCGGGTGCTCGGCGAAGATGCGGTCGATCAGCGGTCCGTCCGCGATGTCGCCTGGGTAGAAGGTCCGGGCCGCGGCGAACTCGGCCCGGCCGGTCACCAGGCTGTCCAGGATCACCGGGCTGATCCCGGCGTCCGAGCAGGCCGACGCGACCGTGCTGCCGATGTACCCGGCGCCCCCGGCGATCAGGACCTTCACCCGGGGCAGACTACCCGAGGCCGAGGATCTCGACCGAGCGCTCCCGCATCTCGACCTTGCGCACCTTGCCGGTCACGGTCATCGGGAACTCGTCCACGATGTGCACGTATCGCGGGACCTTGTAGTGCGCTAGCTGCCCGGCGCAGAATTCGCGCAGCGCCTCGGGGGTCAGCGGCTGCGCACCGTCCCGCAGCCGCACCCAGACCATGAGCTCCTCGCCGTACTTGACGTCGGGAACGCCGATGACCTGGGCGTCCAGGATGTCGGGGTGGGTGTAGAGGAACTCCTCGATCTCCCGCGGGTAGATGTTCTCGCCGCCGCGGATCACCATGTCCTTGATCCGCCCGGTGATGGCCAGGTAGCCGTCGGCGTCCATGACCGCGAGGTCGCCGGTGTGCATCCAGTGCGCCGGGTCGACGGCCTCGGCGGTCTTGTCCGGCTGGTTCCAGTAGCCGATCATCACCGAGTACCCGCGGGTGCACAGCTCACCGGCCGTGCCGCGCGGCACGGTCCGGCCCGTCTCGGGATCGATGACCTTCACCTCGAGGTGCGGCCCGACCCGGCCCACGGTGGACACGCGACGGTCCAGCGAGTCGTCGACGTGGGTCTGGGTGGACACCGGCGAGGTTTCCGTCATGCCGTAGCAGATCGACACCTCGGTCATCGACATGCGCTCGATGACCTGTTTCATCACCTCGACCGGGCAGGGCGAGCCGGCCATGATGCCGGTGCGCAGGCTGGACAGGTCGTAGTCGGCGAAGCTGGGGGCGGACAGCTCGGCGATGAACATGGTGGGCACCCCGTAGAGCGAGGTGCACCGTTCGGCCTGCACCGCCTGCAGGGTCGCGTCCGGGTCGAAGGCCGGCGCCGGGATGACCATGCACGCTCCGTGGCTGGTCGCGGCGAGGTTACCCATGACCATGCCGAAGCAGTGGTAGAACGGCACCGGGATGCAGATCCGGTCGGCCTCGGTGTAGTTGCACAGCTCGCCGACGAAGAACCCGTTGTTCAGGATGTTGTGGTGCGACAGCGTGGCGCCCTTCGGGAAGCCCGTGGTGCCCGAGGTGTACTGGATGTTGATGGGGTCGTCGGTGTCCAGTTCTATGCTGTCGAGCGCCCCGCGGTCCCGGTGGCGCCCGGTCTCGAGCAGCGAATTCCACTCCGGGTGGCCGATCAGGACGACGGTCCGCAGGGCCGGGCAGCGCGGCCGCGCTTCGGCGATCATGGCGGCGTAATCGGAGGTCTTCAGCTTCTCGGCCGCGATGAGCAGCGTGCTGCCCGACTGGTTCAGCACGAATTCGAGCTCGCGGGCACGGTACGCCGGATTGATGTTCACCAGGATCGCGCCGATCTTGGCGGTCGCGTACTGGGTGAGCGTCCACTCGGCGCAGTTCGGCGCCCAGATGCCGACCCGGTCCCCCTTGGTGATGCCCAGCTCGAGCAATCCGAGCGCGAGCGCGTCCACGTCGGCCGCGAGTTCCGCGTAAGTCCACCGCCTCCCGGCCTCCGGGTCGGACCGGTCCACCAGCGCCTCACGGTCGCCGAACACCCGCACCGCGGCGTCGAGGTTGCCGCCGATCGTGTCGCCCAGCAGCGGAGTTGCCGATTCTCCCGACGAGTAACTAAGTGCGGCTGCCATGACCCGCTCACCTCCAAAGCCTGGTTTACCTGGCATTCCTTCCCTTGTCCAGCATGGCATGGTATTCCCGGTAAACCTTTATCTACGAGTTGACATCGCGCGATCAACTCCAGAGCGGATAATAAGCTCTATACATGGGCGGCCCGGCCATAATCGCCCGGGGCCGTGGAGGGTGAAGATGCAACTCCGACTGCAAAATGTGGCAGTAGACGGCGGGGACCTGCGGGTGCTCCTGTGGGGCACGGGCAAACGCGTAGCAGTCGCCGTGCACGGAATTACGGCTTCTGGTATGTCGTGGCAGGCGGTCGCGCGCCATATGCCGGCCGACTGGACGCTGGCCGCGCCGGATCTGCGTGGCCGTGGTCACAGCCGCGACCTAGCCGGCCCGTTCGGCCTGGACCGGCACGCCAGGGACGTGGTGGCGGTGCTGCGCCATTTCGGCGGGCGGCCGGTGCTCGCGGGGCATTCGATGGGGGCGTATATCGCGCTGCTGACCCGCGATGCGCATCCGGAGCTGGTGCGCAGGCTGGTCCTGATCGACGGAGGGCTGCCGCTGCCGGTACCGGAGGGCATCGACGTGGATGCCGCGCTTGATGCCACCCTGGGGCCGGCGATCGCCCGGCTGGGGCAGGCCTTCCCCAGCACCGAGGCGTACGTGGAGTTCTGGCGCGCGCACCCGGCGCTGGCCGGTCACTGGACGCCGGACATCGAGGCATATGTCCGGTACGACCTGATCGGCGAGCCGGGCGAGTTGCGATCGCGATGCGTCGGGGACGCGATCCGCACGGACGGGCGCGACGTGCTGGCGGAGAAGCCGTTCGCGGACGCGCTGCAACGGCTAACCAGGCCGACGCCGCTGCTGACCGCGCCGGCCGGGTTGTTCGGCGCGCCGCCGCCGCTGCTCCCGCCCGAGTTCGTGGCGGCCTGGACCAAACGCGTCCCGGCGCTGCGGCCGCAGGTGGTGCCCGAGGTGAACCACTACACGATCATGTTCGACCGGGAGGGCGCGGCGGCCGTGTCCCAGGCGATCCGGGCGGCCGCACTCTGAAGACGGAAACCAGCCCGCTGCTCGATGTGGTCGCTCCCGGTGGCGTGCTCATCTTGAGCGGCGCCGGGCTGTCCACCGAATCGGGCATCCCGGACTACCGGGGCCCGACCGGCCTGGCCCGGCGGGCCACGCCGATGACCTACCAGACCTTCACCGGGAGCGCCGCCGCCCGGCGCAGGTACTGGGCCCGCAGTTACCTCGGCTGGCGGCACATCGCCCGGGCGGTCCCGAACGACGGCCATCGCGCGGTCGCCGAACTGGGCCGCCGCGGGCTGCTGACCGGGATCATCACGCAGAACGTCGACGGCCTGCACCAGGCGGCGGGCCCAGTGGTGGGCGGAGTCGCGGTGACCGAACTGCACGGCAGCCTGCACCGGGTCATCTGCCTGTCGTGCGGGCAGCGGACGCCGCGCGGCGAACTCGACCGGCGGCTCGAGGCCGCCAACCCCGGCTGGGGCGCCGAGCTGACCGCCTCGGTCAACCCCGACGGGGATGCCGTCCTGGACGAGGAAGCCGCGGCGTCGTTCCAGGTCGCCGGCTGCTCGGCGTGCGGCGGCGTGCTCAAGCCCGACGTGGTGTTCTTCGGCGAGAACGTGCCCAGGCCCCGGGCGCAGGCCTGCTACGCGCTAGTCGAGAGGGGCAGCGCGCTAATCGTGCTGGGTTCGTCGCTCACCGTGATGTCCGGGTTCCGGTATGTCCGGCATGCGGCCCGGCTGCGGCGCCCGATCGTGATCGTCAACCAGGGCGCCACCCGCGGCGACGGGTACGCCACCGCCATCCTCGACGCCCCGCTGGGTGAGACCCTCACGGCTCTGGTGGCCAGCCTGCCCGTGGTCACCCCCGGAGGCTGAGGGCCGGGTCAGCCCAGGGCGCGGGGGTGGGAGGAGGCGTAGACCTCGCGGAGCCGGTCCACCGTGATCAGCGTGTAGACCTGGGTGGTGGTGACCGACGCGTGGCCGAGCAGTTCCTGGACCACCCGGATGTCGGCGCCGCCGTCGAGCATGTGCGTGGCGAACGAGTGCCGCAGCGTGTGCGGGGACACCTCGATCTGCGGATATAGTCCGGCGCGGACGGCGGCGGCGTGCAGCACGCCCCAGGCGCCCTGCCGGGTGAGCCGGCCGCCGCGCGCGTTGAGGAACACCGCCGGGCTCTTGCCCTGGTCCAGAACGGGCCTGGCCCGGACCAGGTACACCTCGAGCGCCCGCACGGCGTAGCTGCCCACCGGCACGACCCGGTGCTTGCTGCCCTTGCCGGCCAGCCGCACCACCGGATACTCCGGGGCCTGCAGGCCGGCGTCCAGCCGCAACTCGTCGACGTCGAGGCCGGTCGCCTCGGAGATACGCGCCCCGGTCCCGTAGAGGAACTCGAGCAGCGCCCGGTCCCGCAGCTGCCGAGCGTCCGCGGACTGCTGGCCAGGCCCCGGGCCGGCCGCGTCGAGCAGGCGCTCCACCTCGGTCACCGTGATCGCCTTGGGCAGCCGCCTGGGCGGCGACGGCGGCGCGACTTCACGAGCCGGATCGGCGCCGGCCAGGCGCTGGGCCACCGCGAACGCGTGCAAGCCGCGGACCGCGATCACCGCCCGCGCCGACGAGCTGACCGCCAGCGGCACGTGCTCGTCGTCGCCCTCCCGCAGCGAGGCGAGGAAGTCGGCCACGTCGGCCGCGGTGACGTCGGCCAGCGCGGTCTTGCCGCGGCCGGCCAGCGCCGAGGCGTACCGCCGCAGGTCCCGCCGGTACGCCTCGACCGTGCTGGCCGCCAGCCCGCGCTCCACGACCAGATACTGCAGGTAGCCGCGGAGCGCGTCAGCCAGCGACGGGCTCAGTTGAGGATCTCGCTGACCGGGGTGTTGGGCAGCGCGTGCGCCTCGGCGACCGGCTCGCAGGTCAGCTGGCCGACGTGCGTGGACAGGCCCAGGGCCAGGGAGGCATCGGCGCGGAGCGCGTCGCGCCAGCCGCGGTTAGCGATCTCGACCACGTAGGGCAGCGTGACGTTGGTCAGTGCGTAGGTGGAGGTGTGCGGGACGGCGCCCGGCATGTTCGCCACGCAGTAGAACAGCGCATCGTGCACCCGGTAGGTGGGGTCCGCGTGGGTGGTGGGCCGCGAGCCCTCGAAGCAGCCACCCTGGTCGATGGAGATGTCCACGAGGACCGCGCCCGGCTTCATCCGGGACACCAGCTCGTCGCTGACCAGGCGGGGCGCCTTGGCCCCCGGCACCAGCACCGCCCCGATGACCAGGTCCGCGTCGATCACCGCGCGCTGGATCTCGTAGGCGTTGGACGCCACCGTCTGGCAGTGCCCCTGGTAGATGGCGTCCGCCTGGCGGAGCCTGGCGATGTTCCTGTCCACCAGCAGCACCTCGGCCTGCATGCCGAGCGCGATGGCGGCGGCGTTCATGCCGGACACCCCGGCGCCGAGCACGACCACCTTGGCCGCGTACACGCCCGAGACCCCGCCCATCAGCACCCCGCGCCCGCCACCGTCGCGCTGCAGGTGGTGCGCGCCGACCTGCGGCGCCATCCGCCCCGCGACCTCGGACATCGGGGCGAGCAGCGGCAGTGACCGGTCGGGCAGCTGGACGGTCTCGTACGCGATCGAGGTGACGCCCGAGCCGAGCAGCGCGTCGGTGCAGGCCTTGGACGCGGCCAGGTGCAGGTAGGTGAACAGGACCTGGCCGGAGCGCATGCGGTGGTACTCCTCCGCGATCGGCTCCTTGACCTTGAGGATCAGGTCCCCCTCGGCCCACACGTCGTCCGCGGTCGGCAGGATCTTCGCGCCGGCCGTGACGAAGTCCTCGTCCGGAATGGACGAACCCTGTCCCGCCCCGGCCTCGATGACCACCTGATGGCCGCCGCCGGCCAGTTCGTGCACGCCGGCCGGCGTGATCGCCACCCGGTACTCGTGGTTCTTGATTTCCCGGGGAATTCCAACCTTCATGGCGGTCCTTCCAGACATCGGAGCCTCATTGCTCTTCTGGGGCATCGGCGGGACGAAGCCGGTCAAAGCCCTCTGACCTGGCAGCATACCCAGCCATGATCGCCAGGGCGGCGACCCCGTTGTGCAGGTCACCGGCGAAGACCTTGCGCACCGCGTCGTCGAGCGGGAGCCAGTCCGACACCAGCTGGGTCTCCTCGTCTTCCGGCACGAAGTCGCGGTCGGCCGCCGGGACGAACTCCAGGTCACGGGCCAGGAAGATGCGCAGGCGCTCGGTGCTGAAGCCGGGCGAGGAGTAGTAGTCAGCCAGCACCCGCCAGTCCCGGGCCCGGTAGCCCGCCTCCTCGAGCAGTTCGCGCCGCGCCGTCTGCCAGGGCGGCTCCCCGGCGACGTCACGCAGGCCGGCCGGGATCTCCCAGAGCAGCCGCCCCACCGGATGACGGTACTGCCGGATCACGAGCACCCGGAAGGCGTCGTCCAGGGCGAGCACAGCCACAGCACCGGGATGTATAACCACCTCTCGTTCGGCCAGGTTATTTCCCGGCATCCGGACCTTGTCGGCCCGTACGGTCACCAGCCGGCCCCGGAACAGCTCGGCCGAGGAGACGACAGGCCAGTGCTCGGGCTCGTCTTTCATGGTCACGCGCTAGCGACCGCGCGCGCGCCCGCGCTGGCCGCCTTGGATCGCGCCAGCGCGGCCGCGATCAGCCCGCCGAACAGCGGATGCGGCCGGGTCGGGCGGGACAGGAACTCCGGGTGCGCCTGCGTGCCCACGAAGAACGGGTGGTCGCTCAGCTCGGCGAACTCCACCAGGTGCCGGTCCGGCGACAGCCCGGAGAAGACCAGGCCCGCCTGCTCGAGTACGGCCCGGTACGCGTTGTTGACCTCGTACCTGTGCCGGTGCCGCTCTTCCACCACCGTGCTGCCGTACAATTCCTCCACCCGGGTCCCGGGCTGCAGCACAGCCGGGTACAGGCCCAGCCGCATGGTGCCGCCCATGTCCCGCTCCCCCGCCACCACGTCCTCCTGGTCGGCCATGGTGGCGATCACCGGGTACGGCGTGTCCGGGTTGAACTCGGCGCTGTCCGCCGCGGCCAGGCCGGCCAGGTCGCGGGCCACCTCGATGACCATGCACTGCAGGCCCAGGCACAGGCCCAGGACCGGGATGCCGCGCTCGCGGGCATACCTGATCGCGCCAATCTTGCCCTCGATGCCGCGGACCCCGAACCCGCCCGGGATCAGCACCCCGTCGACGCCCTCCAGCTCGCTGGCCGCGCCTTCCGGGTCCTCGCAGGCGTCGCTGATCACCCAGCGGATGTTCACCTGCGCGTCGTTGGCGAAACCGCCCGCCTTCAGCGCCTCGGCCGGCGACAGGTACGCATCGGGCAGGTCCACGTACTTGCCGACCAGAGCGATCGTGATGCTGTGGGCCGGCCGGTGCACCCGGCGGAGCAGGTCGTCCCACTCGCTCCAGTCCACGTCGCGGAACGGCAGGCCCAGCCTGCGCACCACATAGGCGTCCAGGCCCTCGGCGTGCAGCACCTTGGGGATGTCGTAGATGGACGGCGCGTCGGGGGCGGAGACCACCGCCTCCTCGTCCACGTCGCACATCAGGCTTATCTTGCGTTTCAGGTTCGCGTTGATCGCCCGGTCCGAACGGGCCACGATGGCGTCCGGCTGGATGCCGATGCTGCGCAGCGCGGCCACCGAATGCTGGGTGGGCTTGGTCTTCAGCTCGCCCGAGGGGCCGATGTAGGGCAGGAGCGATACGTGCAGGAAGAAACAGCGATCCCGGCCGATCTCGTGCCTGATCTGGCGGATGGCCTCCAGGAACGGCTGGGACTCGATGTCGCCGACGGTCCCGCCCACCTCGGTGATCACCACGTCCACGTCGTCCCCGCCCATCTCCAGGATGCGGGACTTGATCTCGTTGGTGATGTGCGGGATTACCTGCACCGTGTCGCCCAGGTAGTCACCGCGGCGCTCCTTGGCGATCACCGTGGAGTAGATCTGGCCGGTGGTGACGTTCACCTCACCCTGCAGGTTGGTGTCCAGGAAGCGCTCGTAGTGGCCGACGTCCAGATCGGTCTCGGTGCCGTCGTCGGTCACGAACACCTCGCCGTGCTGGAACGGGTTCATGGTGCCGGGGTCGACGTTGAGATAGGGGTCGAGCTTCTGCATGGTGACCCGCAGGCCCCGCAGCTTCAGCAGGCGGCCGAGGCTGGACGCGGTCAGTCCCTTGCCGAGGCTGGACGCGACGCCTCCGGTGACGAAGAGATGTCTGGTTTGCGCAGGCCGTGAATAGAGTGATGATGCGGCCACTATGAGGCTCCCGTGGTATCCGGTAGGGCAAGGAGAAACGGCAGGTCCACGGGCCATCAGGATAACAGGCCTGCGGCCGCCGGCCCGGCATTTGCCTGCCGCCGGGCTATCGCGTCTGCCCTCTCGACGTCTTCGGCGTGGTGCGCTTCGCCGAATCTGGCCAGCATGACGGCCGATGCGACGGCGAGGAAGAAGCCGGCCCAGGCGACCACGGCCAGCCCGCGGCGGGTCTGGTCGCCGAGGAAGATCACGCCGATGACGGCGGGCGGGATCGTCTCGGCCAGCACCACGGCCGCGGTGGCGACGGTCACGCTGCCGCCCTCCAAGGCGGTGGCGTAGAACATGAACGAGATGACGCCGGCCGCGGCGACCGCGTAGGCGGCCGGGTCACGGGCCAGTTCGAGCGGCGAGAACCCGGTCAGCACGCGCGCCGCGATGCTGAGCACGCCGTAGCCGAAGCCGGCGACCAGGCCGAGCGCGGTGGTCCGGTAAGGCTCGTTGAGCTTGGCCGCGGCCAGGCCGACGATGGCCAGGCCGGCGATCGCCACGATGAGCGCCAGCTTGAACATCGCGCCAACCTGCGCGGCGCCTTCCGCGCCTGCCGAGGAGCCGAGCAGGCCGACGCCAATCACCACGCCGAAGACCGCCGCCCACTCCCGCCAGGACAGTTTCACGCCGATCACCCAGGAGGCCACCACCGCGGTCACCGCCAGGTTGGAGGCCACGAACGCCTGGACGGCGAACAGCGGAAGCCGCTGCAAGGCGATGAGCTGGGCCACGAAACCGAGCGTGTCGAGGCAGATACTGACCACGAACCGCCACTGGTGCAGCAACCGCACCACCAGGCCGGGATCGACTCCCCCGGAGGCGTCGTCGGCGGGCTTGTTGCTGGCCGCGCGCACCGCGATCGCCTGCATCACGGAGGCAACGCCGTACAGGACGGCCGCAACAATCGCCGCGGTCAGGCTGACCAGCACCGCACACCTCCCCCGGCATCTCGGCTAGCCGGCTCTTCTTTGAGGCAACCATAAGCAGACCCTCAGCATTCCGGCCCCCGTGCATTCCGGATCAGCTACCCACTATCATGCCTTGCCACGGCGCTCACCGCAGCGCCGCGGCCTGCCTCACCCCGGGTCCCGCCGCCCCGAGGGCCCGCGGCCCCGGGTCCCGCCGCCCTGGGGTCAGACGCCGGCCGCGTGCATGCCGCGGAGCTCGGACTTGAGCTCGCGAATCTCGTCGCGGAGCCGGGCCGCCACCTCGAACTGCAGCTCGGCGGCGGCGGCGTGCATCTGCTCGGTGAGCTCGCTGATCAGGCCGACGAGCTCGGCGCGGGCCTCGCTGGCTTCCTTGGTCGGCTCACCCGCGGCGGTACGCCCGCCCGCCTGCGCGGCGACCGCGCGGGCGCGCGAGGACAGGCCGGGCACCGGCGCCTTGCCGCGGGACTGCTGCCGGCCACCGCCGCCGATCAGCAGCTGCTCGGTGTCGGCGTCCTCGCGGACGATCTGGTCCAGGATGTCGGCGATCCGCTTGCGCAGCGGCTGCGGGTTGATGCCGTGCGCCTCGTTGTAGGCGACCTGCTTCTCCCGCCGCCGGTTGGTCTCGTCGATCGCCCGCCGCATCGATGGCGTGACCGTGTCGGCGTACATGTGCACCTGGCCGGACACGTTCCTGGCCGCGCGGCCGATGGTCTGGATCAGCGATGTGCCCGACCGCAGGAAGCCCTCCTTATCCGCGTCCAGGATGGCCACCAGCGACACCTCGGGCAGGTCGAGGCCCTCGCGGAGCAGGTTGATGCCGACGAGCACGTCATACTCGCCTACCCGCAGCTCGCGCAGCAGCTCGACCCGGCGCAGCGTATCCACCTCGCTGTGCAGGTACCTGGCCCGGACCCCGTTCTCGAGCAGGTAGTCGGTCAGGTCCTCGGCCATCCGCTTGGTCAGCGTGGTGACCAGCACCCGCTCGTCGCACTCGGCTCGCTGCCCGATCTCGTGCAGCAGGTCGTCGATCTGGCCCTTGGTCGGCTTGATGATCACCTCGGGGTCGACCAGCCCGGTCGGCCGGATCACCTGCTCGACCACATCGCCGCCGACGCGCTGCAGCTCGTAGGGGCCGGGAGTGGCTGACAGGTAGATGGTCTGGCCGATCCGGTCGAGGAATTCATCCCAGGTCAGCGGCCTGTTGTCGATGGCACTCGGCAGCCGGAACCCGTGCTCGACCAGGACCCGCTTACGCGACACGTCTCCCTCGTACATGGCGCCGATCTGCGGCACCGTGTTGTGCGACTCGTCGATGACCAGCAGGAAGTCTTCGGGGAAGTAGTCGAGCAGCGTGTTCGGCGGGGTGCCGGCGTCGCGGCCGTCGATGTGCCGCGAGTAGTTCTCGATGCCCGAGCAGCTGCCGACCTGCCGCAGCATCTCGATGTCGTAGCTGGTGCGCATGCGCAGCCGCTGCGCCTCGAGCAGCTTGCCCTGCCGTTCGAGCTCGGCGAGCCGCTGCGCCAGCTCGGCCTCGATGCCGTTGATGGCCCGTTCCATCCGCTCCGGCCCGGCCACATAGTGGGAGGCCGGGAAGATGTACAGCTCGTCGTCCTCGCTGATCACCTCGCCGGTGAGCGGGTGCAGCGTCATCAGCCGCTCGATCTCGTCGCCGAACATCTCGATCCGGACCGCGAGCTCCTCGTACATCGGGATGATCTCGATGGTGTCCCCGCGCACCCGGAAGGTGCCGCGGGTGAAGGCAAGGTCGTTCCTGGTGTACTGCATGCCGACCAGCTGGCGCAGCAGCTGGTCCCGCTCGATGGTGTCGCCGCGCTTGACCGTGAGCATCCGGTCCACGTACTCCTGCGGCGTGCCCAGGCCGTATATACACGACACCGAGGACACTACGATCGTGTCGCGCCTGGTGAGCAGGGAGTTGGTGGCGGAGTGCCTGAGCCGCTCCACCTCGGAGTTGATCGAGGAGTCCTTCTCGATGTAGGTGTCGGTCTGCGGAACGTACGCCTCGGGCTGGTAGTAGTCGTAATAGGAGACGAAGTACTCGACCGCGTTGTCCGGCAGCATCTCGCGCAGCTCGTTGGCGAACTGCGCGGCGAGCGTCTTATTCGGCAGCATCACCAGCACCGGCCGCTGCAGCCGCTCCGCGATCCAGGCGACCGAGGCGGTCTTGCCGGTACCGGTCGCGCCGAGCAGCACGGTGTGCGGCTCCCCCGCCTTGACGCGCTTCTCGATCTCGGCGATCGCGGTCGGCTGGTCACCCGCCGGAACCATGTCGGTGATGACCTGGAACGGCGCGACCTTGCGCTGCAAATCGGTAACCGGACGCACGACGTCAACCTCCTCGACCTCCGAGGGTTCAACTCTAGGCCGGGGGTCCGACATTCCGCGGCGGCCGTGGCTACCTGGCTACCTGGCTACCTGGGCTACCTGGCTACCTGGCGCCGCGGGCGCAGGACACGTCGGCGCGGGCGGAGCGAACACATCGTAACCGTGGATCCAGGCCAGGTGCCGGAGGGTCTGGGCCAGGTAGGCGTCGCGCCGGCGGGCGGCCGGCCCGTCGGGCAGGTGCAGCGCGGCCGACGCGGCCCGGGACATCAGCTGTACCTGCCGGGTCCGGACCCGGCGCCGGGCGGCGTAGCGGCCCAGCGCGGCGGGAATGCCGCCCGCGCCGTCCAGCTCGGCGGCCAGGACGGCCGCGTCCTCGATCGTCTGGTTCGCGCCCTGGCCCTGGTGCGGGAGCATCGCGTGGGCCGCGTCGCCCAGCAGGACGGCCGGCCCGCGGCTCCAGCGAGCCAGCGGCCGCCGGGTGAACAAGCCCCAGCGCGGGGACTGCGGCACGGCGCTGATCATCTCGGTGACCGCGGAGTGCCAGCCGGCGAACGCCGCCAGGTGCGCGCCGGGCTCGGCTTGTTCCAGCCAGGCCGGCCCGGTCCACCGCTCGGGCGTGTCGATCACGGCCAGGAAGTTGATCAGGCGACCGCCGTCGATCGGGTAGTGCAGCAGGTGCGCGCCGGGCCCCATCCAGAACTGCAGGGCGCCGGGATCGGGCAGCCGCGGCAGCCGCTCGATGGGGACCAGGCCACGAAACCCCGACGTGCCGGAGTAGACCGGCTCGTCGCCGCCGGTCACCCAGTCCCGCACCAGCGAGTGCACCCCATCCGCGCCCACCACCACGGCGGCCTCGAAGGCGGCCCCGGACGTGCAGCGCACCCACATGCCCCCCTCGGCCTCTTCCAGGGATTCCGCGTGGCAGTCCAGGTGCATGTGCTCAGGTCCGAACGCCTCTGCGAGCAGCCGCTGCAATGCCGCCCGGTGCAGGCCGCCGAACGGCGCGCCGAACGTGTCACGGTACCACTGCGGACCGGGCGAGACCGCGAGCAGGCGGCCGTCGCGGCCGTCGCGGTGGATGAGCGCGGTGGGCTCGGTCGAGACCCGCGCCAGTTCGTCCCCCAGGCCCAGGTGCTGCAGCACGCGCGTCGCGTTGGCCGCGAGTGCCACGGCCGCGCCGACCTCGGCCAGCTCGGCAGACTGTTCCAGCACCTCGGCGTGGATGCCGCGCTGCCGCAACAGCAAGGCCAGCGTCAGCCCGCCGACCCCGGCTCCGATGATTACTACCGGCGGCTTACCGGACATCGCGCTCCCTCCCTCGGTAAGGCACGACTCAGGACTGTGGCTTACGGCCCCGGACCACGAAGAGCAGGTGCGGCATGGTCAGGGTGCGCGGGTCGGCGAAATGCTCGCGGACCGCCCGGTCGAGTTCGGCGAGTTCCCGCTCATCGGACAGGCCGAGTGCGAGGATCGTGGGCCGCAGGCTGCGAACCAGGTCGGGTAGCAGCGTTCGCCGCGAGTGGCCGGGCGGGTACACCGGAGCGTACGACATCACTTCGATGGCCTCCAGCCCGGCCCGCCAGAACAGCCCGGGCAAGCGACGGCCGATGCGGAGATCGACGCCCAGCTCGTCGTGGCTGGATCCCGCTGGGACCGCAGCCGAGATCGATGGCGCTCTGCCCCGGTTCCAGGCGTATGCGATCGAGCAGATCGGCGCTCTGCGGGCGCAGCTCGTCGGACTGACGCCGCAGCCGGGTGCTCTCGGCCGGGTTGCGGCCCAGCGCGTAGACACCGGCGGCCGCCGCCGCAGGCGCCTGGACCGGCCCGGAAGCCGGCGCTGAGGCTGGGATCGTGGTCATGATGGCCTTCTCTCGCTCGTGTCCCTGTCCGTACATGCTGGCCGGGGCGGGTTCCGGACGGCCAACCACTGGCTTACGGTTGACTTACCAGCGCGGGGAGGCGCCGTTCCGGAGTGGGATGATGCAGGGTGGAGTTCCGGGTTCTAGGTCCGCTCGAGGTGATGGCCGACGGGCGGTCCCTGGCGCTCGGGGGCGCGCGCGCCCGGGCCGTGCTGGCGATGTTGCTCATCCACGCCAATCAGGTCGTGTCGTCTGACCGGCTGATCGAGGAGCTGTGGCCGGGCCAGCCAGCGGCGGCGGACAGCCTGCAGGTCCGCCTGTCCGAGCTGCGCAAGGCGCTCCGGTCCGCGGGAGAGGCCGACCGCCTGGTCACCCGGTCGCCCGGCTACCTGCTCCGGGTGACGCCGGGCGAACTGGACGCGCTGCGGTTCGAGCGGTTCGCGGCCGAGGGCGATGAGGCGCTGGCGGCCGGCGACGCGGCCGCGGCGGCCCGGCGGCTCGATGAGGCCCTGGCCCTGTGGCGCGGACCCGCGCTCGCGGACCTGGACGGCGCGCCCTTCGCGCGGGCCGAAGCATGCGCGCCAGCTGTTCGGGCGGTTCGAACGGATGGCGATCAACCCGAGCGCCTTCCTGCGGATGGCCCGGATGATCCGGGACATCGACGTCCGCGCGGTACTGCCCGCGATCCACGTGCCCACGCTGGTGATCCAGCGTCTCGATGACCGCATTACGCCGCCGTGTCACGGTCGCTACCTGGCCTCGCGCATCGCCGGCGCCCGCTATTTCGAACAGCCGGGCGACCACTCGCTGCGGTTCGCCGCCAGCGGGGACAGCGACGAGCTGTGTGCGGAGATCGCCGGTTTCCTGGCCAGCAGATCGCCCGGCGAACCCGGCCGCATGCTGACCACGATCGTGCAGGCCGAGGTGATCGGCGACGAGGCGGGAGCGGGGAACGCAACCTGGGCGGAGGCCCGCGACCCTGGCGCCGGGCATCTCATCCGCCGGCATCGGGGCCGCCTGATCAAGAGCGCCACGAACGGCATACTCGCCACCTTCGACGCTCCCGGCCAGGCCATCCGCTGCGCCTCTGCACTCCGGGACGATGCGGCCCGAGCCGGGATCCAGATCCGGGCCGGCATCCACACCGGCGAGGTGGACCTCGTGGACGAGAGCATCGCGGGGGTCTCCGTGCAGATCACCCATGAGGTCGCGGTACTGGCCCTGCCCGCGGAGATCCTGGTTTCGCGCACGGTCCGGGATCTCGTGGCCGGATCGGGCATCGCCTTTACCGGCCGGGGCCGCCACAAGCTGAACGCCGTGAGCGACCAGTGGCCGCTCTTCGCCGTTACGGCGGTCTCGTGACAGCGGTCTCGGAACGGCGGTCCCGTTACGGCGGTCTCGTGACAGCGGTCTCGGAACGGCGGTCCCGTTACGGCGGTCTCGTGACAGCGGTCTCGGAACGGCGGTCTCGGGACGGCGGTCTGACCAGGGTAGCGGCGCCGCCAGGAACAGCATCGCTGTCATCGGATCGAGGTCGCCCGGAGTCGCAGGAAGGTAACCCGGGGGTTCGGCGGGCATCATCCGCCACTACTGTCACAGCTGCACTTACCGTGTGACGCCGCGGCCCCTGATCCGGCCTGTCGCCTGCCGCCGGCGGCCGGGCATAACTGCATCGATGTGGCAGCGATGCTGCCGGGGCGACATCGCTGCCACATCGATGCTGTTCTGAGGCGAGCGCTGCCCCAGATCCGGGTCGGCCTGGCGGGGCGGGCGGGACGCGTGATGCTAGCGTGCAATGAGGTTAGCGCGGGGAATCCCGCGGGTCGCTCTACGCGGATCCTAGGCTCTGGCCCGGCGCTTGAGGTCGGCCCAGACTTCGGCGACGCGGCGGTCCAGGTCGTCCAGGGAGCCGGAGTTCTCGATCACGATGTCGGCGATGGCCAGCCGCTGCTTCCGGCTGGCCTGGGCCGCGATCCGCGCCCGCGCCTGATCGGGCGCCATGCCGCGCAGGCCGGCCAGCCGCTCGACCTGTACGTCGGGCGGCACGTCCACCACGATCACCACGTCGAAGCCGTCCCGGCCGCGGCTCTCGGCCAGCAACGGCACGTCGTGGACGACGACGGGGCCGGGTGGCCGGGCCGCTTGCACGGCGGCACGTTCGGCCGCGGCCATCCACTCGCGCACCAGCGGGTGCACGATCGCGTTCAGCTTCGCGCGCAGGTCCGGATCGCCGAACACGATCGCGCCCAGCCGTTCCCGGTCCAGCGAGCCGTCCGGGCGGAGCACGCCGGGGCCAAAGGTCCCGGCGAGCCGGGCCAGACCCGGCGAGCCGGGCACGACCACCTCCCGGGCGGCCACATCCGCGTCGATGAGCACCGCGCCATGCTTCGCCAGCCGCCGGGAGACCTCGCTCTTGCCCGACCCGATCCCTCCGGTGAGCCCGACCCGCAGCACCGCGATCCGCCTTCCGTCAAGGGCCAGCGTCTTTGATGAAGGATTCGGTACGGCTAGCGGTACCAAATCCTTCATGATCATGGAAACTGGCCGAGTTCGGCCTCCCAGTCGCGATTATGCAGCGCGTCCCGGACGTAGGCGAGGAAGCGGGACGCGGTGACGCCGTCGAAGGCCCGGTGGTCGTAGCTGAACCCGAGGATCGTCATGTGATGGACCGCGACCGCGTCGCCCACCGCCGCGGGGCGGCGGGCCACCTCGTTGACCGACAAGATCGCCGAGTTCGGCTGGTTGATGATCGGGGCCGACGCATAGCCGCCGAACGGCCCCGGGTTGGTGATCGTGAACGTGGAGCCGGCCAGGTCGTCGGGGGCGAGCGCGCCGCCGTTGGCCTTGTCCGCCACGGCCCGGACGGCCCGGGCGAGCCCGCGCAGGTTAAGGCCGTCGGCGTCCCGGATCACCGGGACGACCAGGCCCTGCTCGCTGAGGTCGACCGCGATCCCGAGGTTAACGTAGTGATGCAGTACGCGGGTCTTGGCCCGCAGGTCGAGCGAGGAGTTGACCGCCGGGAACGCGCGCAGCGCGTCGCAGCTGACGCGGGCGATGAAGGCCAGGTAGGTGAGTGAGGTGCCCTCCTCGTGCCGGAACCGCTCGTTGTGCCGGCGGCGCACCTCCTCGACCGCCTGCAGGTCCACTTCGACGGACGTCCAGACGTGCGGGGCGATCCGCAGCGACTCGACCATGCGCTCGGCGATGGCCAGGCGCATGCGCGAAAGCGGCTGGGCCTCGTCCCGCGGGCCCAGCGCCGCGGCGGCTGGGACTGGAGCGACCGGAGCGGCTGGAGCGACCGGAGCGGCTGGAGTGACAGAAGCGGCTGGGGTGATGGTGGGGGACGGGGCCGCGCTGACGCGGGTGATGGCGGCCTCGACGTCCTCCCGGGTAATCCGGCCGGTAGCGCCGGAACCCTGGATGACGGCGAGGTCGATGCCGTGCCGGGCGGCCAGCTGCCTGACGATCGGCGAAAGCCGCGCCCGGCCGTTCCCGGGCGGAAGAGATTGAGGCCGAACGGGCTGGGTGCCAGCCGGCGCCGGACCCGCGGGCACGGCGGAGGCCGGCGCCGGACCCGCGGGCATGGCGGAGGCCGCCGCCGCCTGGCCTGCTTCGCCCGGCGCCTGGCCTGCTTCGCCCGGCGCCCGGCCTGCTTCGCCCGGCTGGTCCGCTGGCGTGCCGATGCGGGCGAGCGCCGCACCGACCTCGACGGTCTCCCCCTCCGGCACCATGATCTCGAGCAGCACGCCGGTGTAGGGACTGGGGATCTCGGAGTCGACCTTGTCGGTGGCCACCTCGAGCAGGGGGTCGTCGAACGCGACGGGGTCGCCCACGGCCCGCAGCCACCGCGTCACCGTACCGGTGGTGACGGTCTCGCCGAGCTTCGGCATCTTGAAGACGTCAGCCATGGCGGACCCCCGTCACGTCGTCGCCACCTTCCGCAGCACGGCGACGATCTCGGCCAGCTGCGGCACGGCCGCGTCCTCGAGCGCCGGGCTGGTCGGGATCGGCGTGTTCTTCCCGGCGATGCGGACGACCGGCCCGTCCAGCCGCCAGAAGCACTCCTCCTGGACCGTGGCGGCGATCTCGGCGCCGTAGCCCAGGCGGCGGGCGTCCTCGTGCAGGACCACGGCGCGCGAGGTCTTGTTCACCGAGGCGGCGATCGTCGCGACATCGAGCGGGACGAGCGTGCGCAGGTCGACGACCTCGACGGAGATGCCCTCCGCGGCGAGCTGTTCGGCGGCCTCCAGACCCTGGTGGACGCCGACCGAATAGGTCAGCAGGCTGACCTTGGTGCCTTCGCGGACGACCTTGGCCGACCCGATAGGCACCGGGTCCAGGGACAGCGGCCCGGGCACCTCGATCCGCCGGTACAGGTACTTGCTCTCCAGGTAGAGCACCGGGTTGTTGTCCCGGATGGCGCTGATCAGCAGCCCGGCGGCGTCCTGCGGCGTGGCCGGCGCCACGATCTTCAGGCCGGGGATGTGCGCGAAATAGGCCTCGACGCTCTGCGAGTGGGTGGGCCCGGCGCGCAGCCGGGCGCCGAACGGCGCGCGGAACGTCACCGGGATGGGATTGCCGGTCCGGTAGTGGTGCTTGGAGCAGTTGTTGATGATCTGGTCGAACGCGCACGAGATGAAGTCGGCGAACTGGAACTCCACCACCGGCCGCAGGCCCATCAGGGCCGCGCCGCAGGCCAGCCCGGTGAAGCCCGACTCGGCGATGGGGCTGTCCACCACCCGGCGCGGGCCGAACCGGTCCAGCAGGCCCCGGGTCACCTTGAACGCGCCGCCGAACTGGCCGACGTCCTCGCCGATCAGGAACACGTCCGGGTCGGCTTCCATCTCGCTGACCAGAGCCTCGGCGATCGCCTCGAGGTAGCTCACGGTCGCGGCGTCAGCGGGCATAGACGCGGCCCTCCTCGTCATCCGGCTCGGGCATCGGCATCTCGAGCGCCTTGTTCCGGTGCTCCAGGGCGACCTGGCGGGCGTGCTCCCGCACCGCCGCGACGCCGTCGGAGTCCAGGTAACCCAGCTCGACCAGGCGGGCGGCGCATTCCTCCACGGGATCGCGTTTCGCCCACGCCTCGGCGAGCTCGCTGGGCACGTAGTCGGCCGGGTCGTGTTCGGCGTGGCCGTGGATGCGCATCGTGACCGCCTCGATCAGCGACGGTCCCTGCCCGGCCCGGGCCCGGTCGACCGCGGCCGCGGCCGCCTCGTGCACCGCGAACACGTCGATGCCGTCCACCCGCACGCCGGGCATCCCGTAGGCAGTGGCCTTGCTGGCGAAGTCGGCGGACGCGGTGGTGAGGACGAGCGGGGTGGAGTAGGCGTACTGGTTGTTCTCCACGATGAACACGCACGGCAGGCTCCGCACCGCGGCCAGGTTGAGAGCCTCGTGGAAGTCCCCGCGGCTGGACGCGCCGTCCCCGCAGTAGGCCATGGCCACCCCGTCCGTGCCGCGGTACTTCAGCGCGAACGCCGCCCCGGTGGCGACCGGGTAGTTGTTCGGGATGTGGCTGACCGGGTTGATGATGCCCAGGTCGAGCCTGCCGTAGTGCAGCGTGCCGTCCCGGCCGCCGGTCGGCGAGGCCGCCTTGCCCATGAAGCTGGCCATGACCTGCCAGGGCTCCAGGCCTCGCCACAGGTGCGCGCCCAGGTCGCGGTGCAGCGGGGCGAGCACGTCGGTGGGACGCAGCGCGGCGGCCGTGCCGACCGCGATCGCCTCGTGCCAGTGCCCGGTGTAGAGCGAGCCGAGCAGTTCGCCCTGCCGGTACATGGTGACCATCCGGTCCTCGACCGCGCGCATGAGTGCCATGACCTCGAACATGCGGACGGCGAGATCTCGCTCAGCCACGTTGCCTCCTTCTATGGCGCACGGCAGTATGCTGGCACGCCGGTCACCGAACCCGAAAGGCGGCGTCCGCGATGCGGACGCCGCCTTTGCCGGTCGCAGGAGCTAGTTCTGGCCGCCGGAGAGCTTCTCGCGCAGGGCCGCCAGGGCCTCGTCGGAGGCCAGGGTGCCGGTAGCCGGGGACCCCGGGGTCGACGTCGAGGTGACCGCGCCGCCCTGGCGGGGACCGCCCGAGCGCGGGCCGCGCCCGCGCGGGGCGCCGCTGGCCGCGCCCGAGTCGCCGGCGTCGGCCGTGGCCGTGGCCGTGGCCGTTTCCTCCTCGTCGGTCTTGGCCCGGGATTCCTCCACCTGGCGCCGGTGCGCCTCGAACCTGGCACGCGCCTCGGCGTACTGGTGCTCCCACTCCTCACGCTGCTTCTCGTAGCCGGGCAGCCACTCGCCGGTCTCCGGGTCGAAGCCCTCCGGGTACTCGTAGTTGCCCTGCTCGTCGTAGGAGGCCGGCATGCCGTACAGGGTCGGGTCGAAGTCATCGCCGACCGCCTCGCCGATGGTCCCCTCGTTGGCCTGCTTGAGCGACAGGCTGATCCGGCGCCGGTCCAGGTCGATGTCGATGATCTTGACGAAGATCTCGTCGCCCACCTGGACGACCTGCTCCGGGATCTCCACATGCCGGTCGGCCAGCTCGGAGATGTGCACCAGGCCCTCGATGCCCTCCTCGACCCGGACGAACGCGCCGAACGGGACGAGCTTGGTGACCCGGCCCGGCACGACCTGGCCGATCTGGTGGGTCCGCGCGAACTGCTGCCACGGGTCTTCCTGGGTGGACTTCAGCGACAGCGAGACGCGCTCGCGGTCCATATCCACGTCCAGGACCTCGACGGTGACCTCCTGGCCGACCTCGACGACCTCGCCCGGGTGGTCGATGTGCTTCCAGGACAGCTCGGACACGTGCACCAGGCCGTCCACGCCGCCCAGGTCGACGAACGCGCCGAAGTTGACGATCGAGGACACCACGCCCTTGCGGATCTGGCCCTTGGACAGCGTGTTGAGGAACGTGTGGCGGACCTCGGACTGGGTCTGCTCGAGCCAGGCGCGCCGGGACAGCACCACGTTGTTCCGGTTCTTGTCCAGCTCGATGATCTTGGCCTCGATCTCCTTGCCCACGTACGGCTGCAGATCGCGGACCCGGCGCATCTCCACCAGCGAGGCCGGCAGGAAGCCGCGCAGCCCGATGTCCAGGATCAGGCCGCCCTTGACGACCTCGATCACCGTGCCGGTGACCACGCCGTCCTCTTCCTTGATCTTCTCGATCGTGCCCCAGGCGCGTTCGTACTGCGCCCGCTTCTTGGACAGGATCAGCCGGCCTTCCTTGTCCTCCTTCTGCAGGACAAGGGCCTCGATGTGCTCACCGGTCTTGACGACCTCGTGCGGGTCGACGTCGTGCTTGATAGACAGTTCGCGGGACGGGATCACGCCCTCTGTCTTGTAGCCGATATCGAGCAAGACCTCGTCTCGGTCGACCTTGACGACCGTTCCCTCGACGATGTCGCCGTCGTTGAAATACTTGATGGTCTCGTCGATCGCGGCGAGGAATGCCTCCTCGGACCCGATGTCGTTGACCGCTACCTTGGGGGTCGAGTTGGCTTGGGTGCTGCTCGTCATGTGTGGGTTGGCTCCGGATGCGGACAGGGGAAGTTATGGACGCGCCGGTAACCGTGCAGGTGACCAGGATTTCACCGGACAACCCGGCCACAACCTCACGTGACCGTGGCGGAACGCACGAGGACACGGCGCAGCGTTCAGAATATGAGAGTTACCCTTGAGGGTCAATTGAGGCTGGTACCAATAGAGTATCGGTCGCCCCCTGGGGCAGCTCAGTGCGCCGCTTCGGCCCAGCTTCGGCCGGTCCCGACGGATACGTCGAGCGGCACCCGCAGCGAGGCGGCCCCGGCCATCGCGGCGCACACCAGCTCGCGGGCGGCGTCGAACTCGCCGGGCGCCACCTCGATGATGAGCTCGTCGTGCACCTGCAGCAGCATCCGGGAACGCAGCCCGGCCGCGGCCAGCGAGCTGTCCACCGCCAGCATGGCCACCTTGATCACGTCCGCGGCCGAGCCCTGGATCGGGGCGTTGAGCGCCATCCGTTCGGCCATCTCGCGGCGCTGCCGGTTGTCCGCGGTCAGGTCGGGCAGGTACCGGCGGCGGCCCATCATGGTCGCGGTGTAGCCGTCCATCCGGGCCCGGGAGACCACCTCGTGCAGGTAGTCCCGGACCCCGCCGAACTCCTTGAAGTACTCCTCCATCAGCCCGCGCGCCTCCTCGGGCGTGATGCGCAGCTGGTTGGCGAGGCCGAAGGCGGACAGGCCGTAGGCCAGGCCGTAGTTCATCGCCTTGATCTTGGCCCGCAGCTCCGGGCCCACCTCCTCGGGCGGCAGCCCGAACACCCGGGAGGCGGTGGCCGCGTGGAAGTCGTGCCCCGACTCGAACGCCGCGATCAGCGCCTCGTCCTCGGACAGGTGCGCCATGATCCGCAGCTCGATCTGGCTGTAGTCCGCGGACAGCAGGCACTCGTACCCCTGGCCGACCACGAAGCCGAGCCTGATCTGGCGGCCGAGCTCGCTGCGGATCGGGATGTTCTGCAGGTTCGGGTCGGTGGAGGACAGCCGGCCGGTGGCCGCGACCGTCTGGTTGAACGTGGTGTGGATCCGGCCGTCCTCGCCGGCCATCGGGATCAGCGAGTCCACGATCGACATCAGCTTGGCCACGTCGCGGTGCCGCAGCAGGTGCTCAAGCACCGGGTGCTGGGTCTGCGCGAGCAGGCTGGTGAGGGCCTCGGAGTCGGTGGTGTAGCCGGTCTTGATCCGCTTGGTCTTGGGCAGGCCGAGCTCGTTGAACAGCAGTTCCTGCAGTTGCTTGGGCGAGCCGAGGTTGAACTCGTGCCCGGCGACCCGGTACGCGGCCTGCTCGGCCGCCTTCGCCTCGCCGTGCAGCATCGCGGACATGGCCGCGAAGTGATCGACGTCCGCGGCGATCCCGGTGCGCTCCATCTTGGCCAGCACGTCAACCAGCGGCAGCTCGAGCTCGCGCAGCAGCGCGACCGATTCGCGCCGGTCCAGGTCCTCCTCGAGCGCCGCCGCCAGCTCGAGCGTGGCCTGGGCGCGCAGCACCAGGGCGGCCGCCGCGTCGCGCTCGCCGGAGCCGTCCAGCGTGAGCTGGCCGCCTTCGGGCTCCTCGCGCAGCTCCTTGCCCAGGTAGCGGAGCACCAGGTCGGCCAGGTCGAACGTGCGCTGACCGGGCAGCGCCAGGTAGGCGGCCAGCGCCGTGTCGCAGGACAGGCCGGCCAGCGGCAGGCCGCGGGCCGCCAGCGCGTGCATCGGGCCCTTGGCGTCGTGCAGCACCTTCGGGTGCGCCGCGGCGGCCAGCCAGGCGGCCAGCGCCCGCTCGTCCGCGGCGGTCAGCTCCACGGGGTCCAGGTAGGCGCCGTGGCCGTCCGGAGCCGCAATCGCCAGGCCGGTCACGTTGCCCGTACCGCGCCCCCAGGTTCCGGTGAGCGCGAGCCCAGCCCGTTCGGCCGAAGAATGGGCGGCGAGCCAGGCACCGGCCTGATCCGGCCCGAGCAGATCGGCCACCACTTCGATCGCCGCCTTTTCCTTCCGGCCCGCGGCCGGCCCGGCCAGCGGGTCGTCGGGGTCGGATCCGGTCGCGCCGATGAGGCCGTGCGGGAGCGTCTGGTACAGCCGCTCCCTGAGCACCTTGAACTGCAGCGTGTCGAAGAGCTGGTGGATCTTCTCCCGGTCCCAGGCCACCGGCAGCAGGTCGCCGGGCACCGCGCCGACCGTCTCGGCCGGCATGTCGGTCAGCAGCGCGGTGAGCTGGCGGTTGCGCAGCACGTTGCCGAGGTGCTCGCGCAGCGCGTCGCCGGCCTTGCCCTTGACCTCGTCCACCCGGTCGACCAGGGCCTGCAGCGAGCCGAACTCCGCGATCCACTTGGTCGCGGTCTTCTCCCCCACCCCCGGGATGCCGGGCAGGTTGTCGCTCGGGTCGCCGCGCAGGGCGGCGAAGTCGGGATACTGCGCCGGGGACAGCCCGTACTTCTGCTGCACCGTCTGCGGGGTGAAGCGGGTCATCTCGGTGATGCCGCGCCTGGTCATCAGCACCGTCACCCGGTCCGAGACCAGCTGGAGCACGTCCCGGTCGCCGCTGACGATGAGGACGTCCATGTGCTGCCGGGCGGCTTCGGTGGCCAGGGTGGCGATGAGGTCGTCGGCCTCGTAGCCGGGCGCGGACAGCCGCCTGATGCCGAGCGCGTCGAGCACCTCGAAGATCAGGCTGAGCTGGCTGCGGAAGTCGTCAGGCGTCTCGCGCCTGTTGGCCTTGTACTCGACCCACTGCTCGTGCCTGAACGTGGGCTCGCCCCGGTCGAACGCCACCGCGACGTGCGTCGGCTTCTCGTCGCGCAGCACGTTGATCAGCATCGCGGTGAACCCGTAGACCGCGTTGGTCGGCTGACCCGTGGTGGTGGAGAAGTTCTCGATCGGCAGCGCGAAGAATGCCCGGTAGGCCAGCGAATGACCGTCGAGCAGCAGCAGCCGGGCCTGGCTCGTCACTTGTGTCGCCACGTTCCGATCCTATGGTCCGAACGGGCGGCGGGGTCCCCGTCCGCCAGCTGCGTGTGGCACATGGCGGACGGGGACCCCGGGGTTGAGCGGTGTTACGAGGAGAACCCGAAGATGGTGGTCGAATTGAGGGTCTGCCCCGCCTTCAGCTCGGTGGACGGGAAGTTGGGCTGGTTGGGCGAGTCCGGGAAGTGCTGGGTCTCGAACGTGTACGCCTGGCCCTGGCGGTAGATGTGGCCGCTGATGCCGACCAGCTTGCCGTTGAGGAAGTTGCTGGTGTAGAACTGCACGCCCGGCTGGTCGGTCCACACGGTCAGCTCGCGGCCGCTGCGCGGGTCACGCGCGTGGGCGGCGAGGTTGAGCCCGGCAGGCCCGGTGGTGTAGGAGGTCTGCTTGTTCAGCACCCAGTTGTGGTCGAAGCCCTGGGCGATCAACAGCTGCGAGCAGCCCAGCGAGCTCGGTCCGCCGGTGCAGTCCGCGATCGACGGGAAGATCGGCTTGAAGTGGGTGAAGTCGAACTGGGGCGCGGCGGTCACCGGGGTGATGGCGCCGGTCGGGATCTGCACGCTGTTGGTGGGCGTGAAGTTGTCCGCGTTGATCTGGACGAGCTGGTTCAGGGCGCTGCCCGAAGCCTCGCCGGCCAGGTTGAAGTAGCTGTGGTTGGTCAGGTTGACGACCGTCGACAGCTTGGCGTCATCGTTGTGCGCCTGGTAGTGGATCCAGTACCGGTTATGGTTGTCCAGCGTGAACGTGACCCACACGGTGAGCTGGGCCGGGTAGCCGGTGCACTTCGTCGGGGGGTTTGCCGGGATGGAGCAGTTCGGCTCGTACACCTTGGTGCCGGGAATGAGGCCGCTGCCTTCGTCGCCGTTTGGGCTGACCAGCTTCAGCGTCACGGACACGCTGCTGGGAGTCTTGGAGGTCCCTGCCGCGTGCCAGATGTGGTTGCCGAAGCCGACGAAGCCGCCGTGCAGGCTGTTCGGCCCGTTGTTGACGGGCAGCGTGTAGGTCGTGCCGTTGAGCGGGAACTTGCCGTTCGCGATCCGGTTGCCGTACCGGCCGATGGTCTCGCCGAAGTAGGGACCCCCGAAGTTCGGCGAGGTCGGCGGCGGGCTGACGAAGTTCACGTAGTCGCTCAGGGTCGCGAAACCGAGCACGACGTCGTTCAGGTGACCCCACCTGTCCGGCGCGGTGATCGACTGGGTGATGGCCCCGTAGGTGAGGAGCCTGATCTGCATGCCGCGGCAGTTCGTCAGGGTGTACCGGTAGGTCTGCTGCGGCGTGCTGCTGTACGGGGTGTCCGGCACGGGTGCGCCGAAGGGTTGCACCGTAATCGTCGGGCTGCCCTGGCAGCCGATGTTCGAGGGCGATGCGGACGCGCCGGTCGCGGTGGCCAGGCCAACCGCACCGGCGATCGCCACCATGGCGGCCAGCCCGACGCTGGCCGGCCAGCGGAGACGCCGCTTTCTTCCGATCTCGCGCATGATTCGCTCCCTTCATGAACAGGTTCCAACATGAAATTGTGAGCGCTAACAAGGGCTAAGTCACCCCCAAGAGGCCAAAATGTGCCGGTAATTTTCGGGCGGTCAGGGTCGATATGCGTGGAGATGTGTAGGTTCTGGTGCCACTGGCCGCGGCGGTCCCGGGCGGGGCCTGCTTCCGGCGCCGTTGTAGGTACCGCTTTAGTGTCGCTTTCGGTACCGCTTTTGCGTCGTGAGGCGGCGGGTCGCTAACGTGGTGACGGCGGGCCCGGGGGGTCCAAGTAGACAACGTGTCGGCCGGGGAAGGCAGACACGGCACCAACGGCTCCCCGGGTTCTCGCTTTCCCGCGGCCTTCCTGGGCTTCTCCGTGTATTCCGGCGGCTCCGCGCCCCCGGTCTTCCCGGCTCCGCGCCCCCGGTCTTCCCGGCTCCGCGCCTCCGTCTTCCCGGTTCAGGGCTGCGGCTGGGGTGTCTCCGCGGGAACGCCCATGCTGCCCTCGATGACCGCCTCGGCCACCTTGCGCATGGTGAGGCGGCGATCCATCGAGGTCTTCTGGATCCAGCGGAAGGCGTCAGGCTCGCTCAGCCCGTGCTCGGTCTGGAGCAGGCCCTTGGCCCGGTCGAGCAGCTTGCGGACCTCGAGCCGCTCGCGCAGCGTGCCGATCTCGGCATCGAGCGCGCGAATCTCGGCGAACCGGCTGACCGCCATCTCGATGGCCGGCACCAGGTCGGCCTTAGTGAACGGCTTGACCAGATAGGCCATCGCACCCGCGTCGCGGGCCCGTTCCACCAGCTCGCGCTGGGAGAAGGCGGTCAGGATGACGACCGGCGCGGTCCGCTCGGCCGCGATCCGCTCGGCCGCGGAGATCCCGTCGAGGACCGGCATCTTGATGTCGAAGATGGCCAGATCCGGCCGCAGTGCCGTGACGTGCTCGACGGCTGACTCGCCGTCGCCCGCCTCGGCGACGACCGAATAGCCCTCTTCTTCCAGCATCTCCTTGAGGTCGAGCCTGATCAGGGCCTCGTCCTCGGCGATAACGACTCGCAGCGGGTTCTGACTCATGCCCACGAGCGTACCGTGAGCAGGTAGATTGTCCTCGTGCTGCTCCCTCTGCGGCGAGCAAGCCCCGGTACTCCAACCGGTAGAGAGGACGGTTTCAAAAGCCGTTAAGTGTGGGTTCGAATCCCACCCGGGGCACAGCCGAATGCAAATCCGGTGGCCTTTACCTGGGAGATGGCTGCATAAGCCTGGCTGGCGCGAGGAACAAGAAGGTATGGAAGCTGCGCATCGCATGCGCGGACGCCTGGCCCGGGCTCATCCAGGAATGCGAGCGAGCCATGAGAGCCACCCGGCCGACCAACAAGGTCTGGAGTCAGCAGCACATCGGCTGCACCGAAGTGGCGAGCTCTCGGCACTGGCCATGTCTTTTCCCGCAGCACGGACCGGGCAGGAAGCATATGCGCAGGATCGAGCTGCAACCATGGCAGCGTACAATCGTGACGACGAATCCTGGCCACTTTGCCCGCGGCTTGTTCCACTCGGACGGTTATCGCGGGATTAACCGGGTCCGGGCCCGCCTTGCGGGCGGCGACGCCTGGTACGAGTACCCGCGCTATCAATTCAGCAACGAATCCGCGGACATTCTGCGGTTGTGCGGGGAGGTCCTGGACCAGCTCGGGGTGGCGTGGCGGTTCTCCCGGCGCAATGTCATATCGGTGGCCCGGCGCGAGGCGGTCGCGCGGCTCGACGAGTTCGTCGGTCCCAAGTACTGAACCGCCGGGGGCCCCGGCGGGCCCGGCGGTTTTGGGCGGGCCGGAGCCGGATGGCGCGGGGGCGGGATCGGCCGGTCAGGAGTTCTCCGGGGGGAGATAGGGGATCAGGACGACTGTGATGTTGTCGGCGCCGCCGGCGTCGATCGCGAACTTCACCATCTCGGCGGCGGCGCCGAGCGGATCGGTCAGCGCCTTGGGCAGCGCCATCCCGGCGAGTTCGGCGGCCTCGGGCAGGTAGTTCCACAGGCCGTCGGAGCATATGAGCAGGGCGCCGGCGCCGGGCGGCGTGTACCGCGCGACGTGCGCGGCACGGTCGGGGTCGTCGGCCAGATCGGCGGCATCGCCGCCTAGCCAGCGGGTCAGCACGTGCGCGTGCGGCGAGGCCATCGCCGCGGCCTCGTCGGCCAGTCCGGCCGCGACCATTCCGCCGGCTACCGAGTCATCCTGGGTGAGCAGGCGGGATTCCGGCACCGACTGGCCTAGCCAGTAGGCCCGGCTGTCGCCCAGCCAGCACAGGGTGACCTCGTAGCCACTAGCCACCGCGGACACGAACGTGGTCGCCGACGTGTCACCCCCGGCCCCCTGCAGGTCCGCCACGGACTGGCGCGCCGCCGTCACCGCGGCCAGCGAGGCCTCGGCGAGATCGCCGCCCTCGCGCACCGCGGCCACCAGCACCGGCAGCGCGGCCTGCGCCGCTACCTGTGATGCCTCGTCGGGGCGGGCAGAGGACGAGACGCCGTCGCAGACCACGGCTACCACCGCCGGGCCGTCCGGCGCCTGCTCGGCGGCCAGGGCCATCGCGTCCTCGTTGCGCTGGTGCCGCAGGCCTCGGTCGCTGACGCCGGCCGCGGGACCAAGATCGACCTCGGCATGGTCTCGCGACGGCGGGTTGGTGATCATGTGCATACGTTAGTGCCTGGGATAGCCCGTCGTTACCCGGCGATGCCGTACTCCCGGTACAGAATTTCCTAACCGCGGTGCACGGTGATCGCGGTCCACGCGCCGAGGTTGATGCAATCGCCGTCGTGCAGGGGAACCTGGTCCCCGATCCCGATCTCGGTGCCATTGACGAACGTGCCGTTGACCGAACCCGGGTCGAGCACCGCCCAGCTGCCGTCCGGCGTCGCGATCAGGACCGCGTGCAGCCGGCTGATGCCCGGATCGGAGGGCGGCCCGGTCAGGTCGATCTCCGGCGACAGGCCGCGAGACACGCTGCGGCGTCCGATCCGCATCTGGTTGCCGACGAGCTGGAAACGCCGTTCGGCGCAGTAGGACGGGAACGCCACGGCCGCGCCCTCGGACCCGGTGACCGACCGGACGCGGTCGTAGTAGGCGCGGTCCGCGCCCACCACGGCGGTCCAGGTGGCCTGCGGGTACGGGAACGACGACGGCGGGGCGGGGGCCGAAGGGGCCGACGGGCTGGGTTCGCCCGGAGGCGAGCCGGGCCGAGGGGCCGCGACGGGCTGGCTCGGGCTGTAGGCCGCGGGAGCGGGAGCGGGCGCAGGGGGCGCGACGGGCTGGCTCGCGCTGTAGGCGGGGTCAGGAGCGGGCGGCGGGGGGCTGGCGGGGGTGAAGCGGGGACCGCCGAAGTTGAAGCCGCAGGATTCGCAGAACTGGCCAGTCCTGGGGGTGCCGCAGCGGGGGCAGAGTTCGGCCGAGGCCTGGTCCGGCCGGGGAGCCGGGGCGCTGGCCGGGTGGGACGAGCCGGCGACGGGGTTGGACGAGGCGGCCGGGACAGCCGGGACGGCCGCGGTCCCGCCGACGCGGATGCCACAGATGTCGCAGAAGTCGTCGCCGGCCGAGTCGTGCCCGTTGGGACATACCGGCATAGCCGCCTCCTACCCGCTCGCTACTTTTTCACCCGGACCGTCTTGGTCGACCGGGTGTCGAGGGCCATCTCGTCGGCGTCCTCGACCTTTTTCTTCAGCCGGACCGTGCCGGACTCCACGTCGACCACGTCTACCACCTTGGCCAGCAGCTTGGCGGTGTCCTCGTTGCCCGACCGGTGCGCCAGGGCCACCGCCCGGCCGAGCCTGGCCGTCGCGGTCTCCTCGTCGCCCTGCTTGCGTGCCTCCAGGCCTTCCTGGATGGCGGCGGCGAGTTCGGCCTGGCCGGTGTAGTGCGCCACCCGCGAGTTGATCTTGGTGGAGAGCGCCTCGTCGTCGGTCCAGATGGCGCGGACCAGCCCCTGGCCGAGGATCTCGGCGCCGGCCACCAGGCTGATCCGCGCGGCCAGCATCTCCTGGCCGAGGCCGGCCGGGGTGACCTCGACGCCGACGTGGTAGTCCCGGCTCTCCCCCGATCCCCACGCCCCGGTCGGGTAGTCGCCCGCCTGCGGGCCCGTCTGGCTGCGCCTGCCGGTCAGGTCCTCGACCGCCGGCGCCACCTGCTTGACGAACTTGAGCGTGGCGGTCTGCGGCGTCCACACCCGCAGCGACACGTCGGCGACCTGCTTGCCCATCGCGTTCTCCATCATGGCCGCGAAGTCCGCGGCCAGCCCGGCCGGGTCGGGCACGATGTCCACCGTGCCGAGCAGCGCGGCCGAGACCGTGCGCAGCTCCTTGACCTCCCAGTCGGTGCCCACCCCGCGGCAGTCGCAGCTGAAGATGCCCTCGCACTGGCTGAGCTCGGCCGCGAGCTGTTCGGGCGTCTCGTGCTGGTTCTTGCCGTCGGTGAGCAGGATGGCGTGCCGCAACTGGGCCGGGTAGCCCGCGAAGATCTGCCGGGCCAGGCCCAGCCACTTGCCGATCGCCGTGCCACCGTTGGCCCGCAGCGCGGTCACCGCGCGCCTGGCCGCGGCCCGCGACGGCGGGCTGGCGACCGCCATGCTCCCGTCCGGCGGGAAAACCGGCCAGGCGGTGCTGGTGCCCGCCACGACCGCGAACCCCACGCCGTCGCGGACCACGTCGATCGCGGCGGCCGTGGCCGCCCGGGCCTGAGTCATCTTGGTCGGCGGGTAATCCATGGACCCCGAGCAGTCGATGATGATGATCTCGGCGCTATCCGCGCCGCCCCCCGGAGCCGCGATGGCGACATCCGGGCCGGACGCCACGGTGACCACGGCGCTCACGTCGCGGCCGCCTTCGGGCAGGTACTGGTTCTGGTCGACGTCGACGGTGAAGCCGGAGTCGGTCATGGCGGATCCTCCTCGGTAACGGCGCCGGCCGGACGAGCGGGAACGGGACCAGCACGATGGTGATGTTGTCCATGCCGCCCGCGTCGAGGGCGAACTTCAGCAGCGCGTCGGCGGCGCTGGACGGATCGTGCAGCGCGGTGGGGAGCACGAGGTCGGCCAGGCCGGACGCCTCGGGCCGGTAGTTCCACAGCCCGTCGGAGCAGACCAGCACGACCCCGCGCCCGGGCGGCTCGAACCGCGTGATGTGCGGCTCCGGGTCGACCACGTCGGCGCCGAGCCAGCGGGTGATCACGTGGGCCTGCGGCGAGGCCATGGCCTCGGCCTCGGTCATCTGGCCCTGCGCGACCAGCTCTTCGGCCAGCGAGTCGTCCGTGCTGAGCCGTTCGGAGCCGGACTCGGCCAGCCAGTAGGCACGGCTGTCGCCCAGCCAGCAGACCGTGACCGCGTCCGAGCCGACGACCGCGGAGATGTAGGTGGCCGAAGGTGCGCGGGACGGCGAGCCCAGGATGGCCATGGCCTCGTGTGCCTGGCGCACGCCGGCCAGGGACGCCTCGGCCGGGTCGTCGCCACGCCTGATCGAGGTGAGCAGCACCCGGACCGCGGCCTGCGCCCCGGTCAGCGACGCGTCGTCCGGGTTCGGCGAGGACGACACCCCGTCGCAGACCACGACGATGGCCACCGGGCCGGCCGGCGTTTCCGTGGTCGCCAGGGCCATCGCGTCCTCGTTGCGCGGATGCCGCAGGCCGCGGTCGGTGATCCCGGCTAGCAGCTCCAGGTTGAGCTCGACGTGGTCGCGGCCGGACGGCACCTTGCGGCCGCACGACTCGCAAAAGCCCTCGTCGCTGATCGGACCGGGGGGCGCCGACTCGTCGAGCGAGCACACGGGGCACTGCGCGGTGTAGCCGGGCGGGCTGGTGCTGCTGACGGGCGGGGCGAGCTCGGTCCCGCACGACTCGCAGAAGCTGTCCCCGGCCCCGGCCGGACCGCCGCAGGCGGGGCAGGTAACTCCGGTGGTGCCGGTCACCGCGGCTGCACCCCCAGCACGGCCTGCTGGTAGCCCCTCACCGCGGCCTCGGCCGCGGCCAGGTCACAGGGCGCCGTCCAGAGCAGGTCACGAGCCCGGTCGTAACGTTCGGCCAGGATGGCGTCTTCGGCCCCGCCGAGGCGGGCGGCCTTGGCCTTGTAGGCGCCGAGCAGCCCGCGCAGTTCCTCACGCCGGGCCAGGGCGGCCACCGCGGCCCGTTCGGCCTCCTTGAATTCCGCCGTCGCGGCGGCCAGCTCGCGGTCGAGCCGTTCCAGCTCGGACGCCAGGCGGGTCAGCCCGCCGCCGGCCAGCAGCGTGTCCAGGCCGGCCAGCCGCGCGGCCGGATCGGCCAGGTCGGCGGGCCGCGGCGGCAGCGCCGTCACGGCGATCTTCGCCGCGGCCTGCTGCCAGGCGGCCACGGCGTCCTCACGGGCCGAACGGGCCGCGGCGGCGGCCGCGGTCAGGCCGGCGATGCGCTGGCGGGCGTCGTCCCGGATAAGGACGAGCTCGCCGACCCGGGCCGCGGCGGCCGTGACCCGCTCCTGCAGCCGGTCCGCCGCCGCGGTGTCGACCCCGCCGGTACCTGGCCACAGGGCGAGCGGGTCGGAGTTCAGCGTGTCGCGCAGGCCGGCCAGCTCGCCCTGGACCGCGGCCAGGTCGCCGGTCAGCGCCTCGTCTCCGAGCGTGGCGGCCTGCGGCGGCACCGGGGCCAGCTCGGCGCCGATCGCGTCCAGGCGCCCCGCCATCTCGTTCCACACCTGTTCCGCGGCGGAGACCACCTCGGTCACGACGGTGAACGCAGGGCGCATCCGCGCCACCGCGGTGGCCAGGGTCAGGTCCTCACGCCCGGAGTCGGCCAGGTCGCGGCCGGCCAGCGGGGCGGGACCCGGGGCGAGCTGGACCGAACGGCCGGTAAGCAGCGTGGTGAGGGTCGCCAGCTCGCGCGGCCCGAGCCGCCCGGCGGCCGTCTCGGCGGCCTGATCGACCACGGCCGAGTAGGCCGAGAAGACCTGCCACAAGGTGGCCAGCGTGGCCGTCGTCGCGTCCCAGCGGCGCCTGGTGTCCCCGGTGAGTTCGGCCCCGGCCAGCAGTTGCTTACCGAAGCTGGAGTCCAGCTCGAGCAGGTTGGCCTGGATCACGTCCCGCTCGGCGACCGCGGCCTTGACCGCGGCTCCGGCCTGGTCCCTGGTCAGCACCGTGGCCGTCATAGCCGACCCGCCATGTCGCTCCCCGTCATCGGAACCGGTGATCCATGAGGTTTACCATTTTGCCTGCACTGTGGGTTTTCCCTTGGGTAGACGGGCACCGGCGCATTGAGGTTCACGGCGGGCCCGGTCACGACCAGGTCTTCGGCCGGATGGCGTTGGCCAGGTCGACCAGCTTGATCCGGCGGCCGCGGTCGGACGTCAGCCGGGCCAGGGCCCGGTAGCTGCGTTCCAGGCCGAAGCGCAGCGCGCGCTCGTTCGGCTCGCAGCCGAGGATGAGACCGTCGCCGTCGGTACGCCGCCGGTCCGCCGCCCGCGACGCAGAGGCGGGAGACGACCCCGCCACCGCGGCCTGCCCCGAACTGGCCCAGCCGAGCGCGGCGCGCAGGATCTCCACGGTGAGCTGCTGGCGCCGCGCCTCGTCCAGCGGCAGCCGGCCCAGGCGGCTGCCGGCCTGCCGCAGGTCGTCGCCACCTGCGCCGGGCGAGACCAGGATCCGCACCGCGGCGATCTGCGCCGCGGCGTGATGGCTGGACGTCTCCGGCACCCCGGCGAGCGCCGCGATGGCGCCCGGCCGGTCGCCCGCCGCCAGGCTGGCTCGCGCCAGGCCGAACGCCGCGCTGATGCAGGTCCGGTCCACAGTCCAGACGAGCTGGAAGTACCGGCGGGCCGAGGCGGTGTCCCCGGCGGCTTCGGCCGCCAGGGCCAGCGCGAGCTTCGGCGCGAGCTCGCCGGGAAGCTCGTCGTACACCGCGCTGAACGCGCCAGTGGCGGCCCGGGCAGCGGTGCCCGCCATACCGGCGTCGCTGATCGCCAGCCGGCGCAGGCCGTCGGTCCAGGCGATACGCCAGTCGGACGGGTCCTCGGCGGCCAGGTCGGCCAGCGTGACCGCGGCACCGTCGTGGTCCCCGATGTCGAGCTGGGCCCGGGCCAGCGCCAGCCGCGTCTCGGCGGACGTGGCCACCTCGGCCGGGACGTTGGCATCGCCGGAGACCGCTCCGGTCAGCGCGGCCGCCCGCTGGGCCGAGTCGAGCCCGGCGAACGTGGCCAGGTAGCCGGCCGCCGGGTCGGCCCGGTCCACCTGCGGCATCGGCATGCCCGCGATGACCGCCGCGGCGCGCGGCGTGGTCAGCGCCGCCCCCGCCTCGTCCCCGGCCGGCTCGGCCCCGATGGCCTGCAGCTCGGGGCTGAACACCGTGGAGAACGCCGGCCTTGACGTGCCGTCGGCGACCGCGAGCACCTCGCGGAGCACGCCGGTGAGCTGGTCGGCCATCTCCCCCGCCGAGCCGAACCGGCGCTCCGGGTCCTTGTGCGTGGCCCGGCGCAGCAGCCGGGCGAACGACTCCTGCTGCTCGAGCAGCGGCACCCCGTCGGGGAAGGTGAACTTGTACGTGCTCTGGTAGCCCTTGAACTCGAAGGTGAGCACGGCTAGCGCCCGCGCCACCGTGAACAGGTCCGAGGACACCGACGGTCCTTCGGTCTCGATCTCGGGCGCCTGGTACCCGACGGTGCCGTAGATCGGGCTGTCCCCGTCGATCCCGCGCACCCCGCCCATGTCGATGAGCTTGAGCTGCTCCTCGGTCTGGATCACGTTGTCCGGCTTGAAGTCGCAGTACACCAGGCCCCGGTCATGCAGGTACCCCAGGGCCGGCAGCACCTCGATGGCGTAGGCCAGGGCGTGAGACACCGGCGCCGAGCCGCCCACCGCCCGCGCGTCGAGCAGGATCTGCTTGAGCGACTTGCCGCCTACGTATTCCATCACGATGTACCCGGCCGACTCCCCGGTGCGCCGGTCGGCGTGCTGGACGAAGTTGTAGATCCGCACGATGTTCGGGTGCTCCACCTGCGCCAGGAACTGCCGCTCGGCCACCGCGGCCGCCATCGCGTCCGCGTCCCCGGTGTTGAGCAGGCCCTTGAGCACCACCCAGCGGTCGCTGACGTTGTGGTCGCGGGCCAGGTAGATCCAGCCGAGCCCGCCGAAGGCGAGGCAGCCGAGCACCTCGTACTGGCCCGCCACCAGCTCGCCGGGCGCCAGCTTGGGGCTGAACGAGAACGGGGTGCCGCAGTTGCGGCAGAACCCTTCGGTCAGCCCGGCCCGGCCGTCCCGGCCGCGGCCGACCGGCTGCTCGCAGTTGGCGCAGAACCGCCGGCCTTCCGGCACCTGCGGATCGGCCAGCACGGCGCTGGCCGGGTCGCGGTAGGGCACCGGCGGGATCTCGACCAGGCCCGCGCCCAGCCGGCCCCGGGCCGACCGGCCGCTGGTCCGCCGGGATCCCCTGCCGCCTGAGGTCCGGCGGCTGCCCGCCGTTCCCGATCCAGTCGAGCCCAGGACGGACGGCACGGCGGACACCGGGCCGGACGGCACGGCGGCCTGGCCCGATGACCGGGACGGAACCGGGGCCGGGGCGGCGGCCAGGCCGCAGACGCTGCAGTACCCGTCTTCGATCGTCCCGCCGCAGCTGGCGCACGTGCTCATCGCCATCGCGCTCCCCTCGTCAGCGCCCCCGTCATCGGTCAGCCGCCGTACTGCGCGGCCGGCGGGCGGGGAACCGGCGTGCCCACCCAGCGGGCGTAGCTCGCCGCCCACTGGCCGTCCGTCCGCAACTGCTCGAGCACCGCGTTCACGAACCGGACGAACTCCGGGTGCTCCTTGGAGATCGCCAGTCCGTAGGGCTCATCGGTGAGGCGCGGCCCCACCAGCTTGGTCCACGGGTCCTGCGCGGCGAGCCCGGCCAGGATCGAGTCGTCGGTGGAGATCGCGGCCACGTCGCCCTGCTGGAGCAGCACCAGGCAGTCGGTCCAGTAGGGCACGCCCACCGGGACGGCCTTGTGCGCGGCGATGACGGCGAGCGAGTCGGACCCGGAGGTCGCGCAGACCTTCTGGCCGCGCAGGCTGTCCAGGCCGCTCGCGCTGGAGTTCTGAAGTACCAGGACCCGCTGGGCCGCGTCGAAGTAGACGCTGGAGAAGTCGACCTCCTGCAGCCGGGCGCAGGTGATCGTCATCGTGTGCGCCACGATGTCCACGGCACCCGAGGTGATATCGGGTATGCGCTGGGCGTCCGAGATCGCCTTGAACACCACCTTGTCCGGGCGGCCGAAGATGGCCTGGGCCACCGCCCGGATCATGTCGATGTCGAAGCCCTCGATCTGGCCGGTGAGCGGGTTGAGGAAGCCGAAATGGTAGGTGCTCTGGTCCACCCCGGCGATGAGGTAGCCGCGGGCGCGGATCTTCGCCATATACGAGCCCGGCGTCACCTGCGGCGGCCCGGACGGGGCCAGGCTGCTGGCCTTCGGGTTGCAGCTGGCGGCGGCGGGGCGGGACGCGCCTGTCGCCGTGAAGGCCGGCTGGCCCGGCACGGCAAAGGCCGTGGCGGCGCCGACCGCCACGAGCCCGAACGCGATCAGCAGCACCACCAGCGCCCTCGGCCGGTAGCCCCGGCGTGGCCGCGCCATCACCGGTACTCCGCGAGCCGGCGGTTCAGGCCCCAGAGGCAGCCCGCGACCATCACCAGCGCCGCCACGATCATGCCCGCGGCCAGGCCGGTGAACGCGTCGCGGCCGCTGCGGGCGCTGGAGGCGAAGACGGCCTGGTGCGCGTCGATCCCGTCGCTGAGCGTGGTGAAGAGCTGCCCGGACGCGGCGGCGGCGGCGCCGGTCAGCGCCGACGTCACCGCCTTGGCGTGCTGGCCGCCGTCGTCCTGCCGGCGCAGGGTCTGGTGCGCCTGGTACCAGGCCTGGGCGTCGGCGGTGGCGGTGCTGGTGCCCGCGGATGCCTGTACCGCGGCCAGCAACGTGCCAGGCCCCGGTCCGAGCAGCTTCATCTGGCGCAGGTAGTCCTGCTGGTAGGCGTCGTCACCGCTGTTGTCGATCAGGGTGAGGCTCTCGTCTGTATGCATCTGCAGCGCCGCCACCTCCGCGCGGGCGTAGGCCTGGGCCGGCCCGGAGCCCTGCTGCTGGGCCTGCAGCAGGTCGCCCCGCCCCAGCACGAACGCCCCGGCCAGCCAAAGCAGCGAAACCAGCCCGGCCAGCCCGGCCAGCAGCAGCCCGTAGTTGACCACCCGGTGGGTGTGCCCGGCCAGCCAGCGCGACGAGCGGAACAGAACGTAGCCGAAGCCCAGGCCGGCCACGATCGCGACCACCATGAGCGGCAGCCCGGTCGCCTGCGCGCTGGCCGAGGTCAGCAGCGCGCTCTCCCTGGTGTAGATGTCGCTGGCCGCGGGGAGCAGCGTCCCGCGCAGCAGCGTCGAGGCCTCCCTGAGGTAGGCCGCGCCGAGCGGCAGGCCGAGCCGGTTGTCCGCCCTGGCCGTGCCCACCTCGTCGGTGTAGACGGGCAGTTGCCCGGACAAGGTGGCCAGGTCGTCGCCGATGGCCGAGCGGGCCGACGCCGCCTGCGCGGCCAGGTGACCGGGCAGCTGGGTCCGGGCGGCGGACGAGCCGACCAGCGCGCTGGCCGCCTCGATCCGGATGGCCGCCTGGGTGATGTCGGCCTGGTAGCGCTGCCGGGCCGTGGCCGACTCAAGGCCGCCAGCCAGGAACGCGTTCGCCGCGGTGGCGTCGGCGTCCGACAGGCTGGTGTAGATTTGCTCGGCGTCCAAGCTCAGCGGCTCGCTCACCGCCACCACGTCGGCGGCCGCGGACGCGTGCTGCTCGGCGGTGAGCGCGGCCAGCGCCCCCCAGGCCAGGCTGAGCAGGACCAGCAGGGCGAGCAGCAGCCGAAGCCTCGCCGGGGTGGTCGCCGTCTCCAGGCGGGACCGCCACCAGACTTGGCGCCCTGTCGTCGCGGGTGCCCGCGGACCGGGCGAAACGCTGACGCTCGTTGTCATGGGCCGACCGCCAAAACCACTCTGGTGGCACCGGAAGACCGGTGCCGTCTGGTTTAGTTAATACCACCCGTTACGGACCCCTTTTGACCTAGCCGCGGTGCACCGTGATGACGGTCCATGCGCCGAGGTTGATCCGGTCGCCTTCGCGCAGCGGGACCATGGCCCCGGTGGCGACCCGGCGGCCGTTGAGGAGCGTGCCGTTGGCCGACCCGGAATCCAGGAGCGACCAGGTACCGTCTGGCCCGGCGATGAGAGCCGCGTGCAGCCGGCTGACGCCCCGGTCCGCAGGCGGTTCGGCGAGGTCGATCTCCGGCTCGAAGTCGCGGTTCGCGCTCCGGCGCCCGATCCGCATCTGATTGCCGCTGAGCGCGATCCGCCGTTCCACGGCCCGGGCCGGGAAGGAAACGGACGCCGTGGATGCTCCGCCCACGGCCTGCATCCACTCGTAGTAGGCGCGGTCGGAAGCGATCAGCACAGTCCAGGCGGTCCGCGTGAATGAGGTCGCGGGCCGGGGCGGCTCCGGCGCCAGCCAGGGAGGCTCGGGCGCGGGCCGGGGCGGCTCCGGCGCCAGCCAGGGAGGCTCGGGCGCGCGCCGGGGCGGCTCCGGCGCCAGCCAGGGGGGCTCGGGCGCGAGCCAGGGCGGTCCGGATGCGGGCCGGGACCGTCCGGGTGCGGGCCGGGGCGGCTCGGGCCGGTCTGGCGGGGCCAGGGTTTCCCGGGGGCGCGGCGAGGCGGGTGAGGACTCGAACCAGCTCCAGGACGGCGACGGCGCCCCGGGCTCGGGGGCCGGCGCGAACGGCGACTCGTGCAGGCCGGAAGACGACCATGGATCAGCGGACGGCGCCGGCGTCAGCCGGGAACCGCAGACGTCACAGTAGGTACCCTCGGCCGAGTCGTGGCCCCGCGGGCAGACTGCTATCGCCATACGCTCCCCTTTCCCATGGGTCCCCAATAGGGCAGGATATGCGGCCTGCGCGCGTCACATCTGGTGTTTCTTCGCACACCAGAGCGCGGGGCTCAGCTGAGCGGCCGGGCGGTGGGCGCGATCGGGGCCGGAAGGCCGGCGTTCCCGCCCAGGTAGCGGTCGACGGCCGCGGCGGCGCTGCGGCCCTCGGCGATGGCCCAGACGATCAGTGACTGCCCCCGGCCCATGTCGCCGGCTACGAAGACGCCGGGCACCGCGGTGGCATAGCAGCCGTCCCGGGTGACGTTACCCCGCTGGTCGAAATCGACGCCGAGGTCGGCGAGCAACCCGGGCCGTTCGGCCCCAATGAACCCCATGGCCAGCAGCACCAGGTCACAGGGCAGTTCCCGGTCGGAACCCGGCACTGGGTCGAACCCGGCCGCGTCGGCCAGCCGCAGCGCCCGGACCCGGCCGCTGGAGTCGCCGAGGAACTCCAGCGTGGTCACCGCGTAGGCGCGCTCACCGCCTTCCTCGTGCGCGCCGGAGACCCGGTAGATCATCGGGTAGGTCGGCCACGGCTGGTGGCCCGGCCTGGCCGCGGGCGGGCGGGGCAGGATCTCGAGCTGGGTGACCGAGGCCGCGCCCTGCCGGTGCGCGGTGCCCAGGCAATCCGCTCCGGTGTCGCCGCCGCCGATGATGACCACGCGCCGGCCGCGGGCGCTGATCACCGGATCAGCCGGCCCGGCCGGGTCCGCGGCGACGGCCCGGTTGGACAGCGGCAGGTACTCCATGGCCTGGTGGATGCCGTCAAGCTCACGCCCGGGCAGCGGCAGGTCGCGCGGCACCCGGGCCCCGCCGGCCAGCACGATCGCGTCGTGGGTGGCCTTCAGTTCCGCCGCGCCGAGGTCGCGGCCGGCCTCGACGCCGCAGCGGAACTCGGTGCCCTCGGCCCGCATCTGGTCGAGCCGCCGGTCCAGGTGCCGCTTCTCCAGCTTGAACTCGGGGATGCCGTACCGCAGCAGGCCGCCGGGCGCGTCGTCGCGCTCGAAGACGGTCACCGCATGCCCGGCCCTGGTCAGCTGCTGGGCGGCGGCCAGCCCGGCCGGACCCGAGCCGATCACCGCGACCCTCCGCCCGGTCCGGGCCGCCGGGGGCATCGGCACCACCCAGCCGGACGCGAACGCCCGGTCGATGATCTCCACCTCGACCTGCTTGATCGTGACCGGATCGGAGTTGATCCCGAGCACGCAGGCGGCTTCGCACGGCGCTGGGCAAAGCCGCCCGGTGAACTCGGGGAAGTTGTTGGTGGCGTGCAGCCGGTCCGCGGCGATCCGCCAGTCATGCCGCCAGAACCAGGTCGTTCCACTCGGGGATCAGGTTCCCCAGCGGGCAGCCGTTGTGGCAGAACGGGATGCCGCAGTCCATGCACCGGCCGGCCTGCCGCTCCAGGCGGCTGGCCGGGAACGGCTCGTACACCTCGCGCCAGTCCCGCAGCCGCAGGTCGACCGGGCGGCGGACCGGGATCTCGCGGGGCGTGGTCAGGAAACCCTTCGGATCAGCCATTGCCTACCCCCATGCCGCGGCCATGACGGCCTCGTTGACGTCGCGGCCCTCGCGTTCGGCCTGCGACGCGGCGGACAGCACCCGCTTGTAGTCCTGCGGCATGACCTTGGTGAACCGGCCGGGATCCCAGTCCGCCAGCAGCCGGGCGGCCACCGCGGAGCCCGTTTCCGCCTGGTGGCGCTCGACCGCCTCGCGCACGAACTTGGCGTCCTCTTCCGTCATCGGGTCCAGGTCGACCGTCTCCATGTTCACCCGGATCCGGAGCAGGTCGAGGACGTAGGCGATGCCGCCGGACATGCCCGCCGCGAAGTTCCGGCCAACCGGGCCGAGGATGACCACCCGGCCGCCGGTCATGTACTCGCAGCCGTGGTCGCCGGTGCCCTCGGCGACCGCGAGCGCCCCGGAGTTCCGCACGCAGAACCGCTCGCCCACGAGGCCGCGCAGGAAGATCTCACCGCCGGTGGCGCCGTAGCCGATCACGTTGCCCGCGATGACCTGCTCTTCGGCGGTGAACGCGGCCTCGGCGGGCGGCCTGACGATGAGCCGGCCGCCGGACAGGCCCTTGCCCAGGTAGTCGTTGGCGTCGCCGTCAAGCCGCAGCGTGATGCCACGCGGCAGGAAGGCGCCGAACGACTGGCCGGCCGAGCCGCGGAACGAGACCTCGATGGTGTCCTCGGGCAGCCCCTCGCCACCCCAGCGCCTGGTCACCTCGTAGCCGAGCATGGTGCCCACGGTCCGGTTGACGTTCCTGATCGGCAGGTCGAGCCGGACCGTTCGGCCCTCTTCGAGCGCGCCCTCGGCCAGCTGGATGAGCGTGTTGTCCAGGGCCTTGTCCAGGCCGTGGTCCTGGCGGGTGACGCAGCGCCTGGCCGCGCCATCGGGCAGTGGCGGCTGGTACAGGATCGGCGACAGGTCCAGGCCCGCGGCCTTCCAGTGCTCCACCGCCAGCACGGCGTCGAGCAGGTCGACCCGGCCGACGATCTCGTCCAGGCGGCGGAAGCCGAGCCGGGCCAGGTACTCCCGGACCTCTTCGGCGATGAACTCGAAGAAGTTCACCACGAACTCAGGTCTCCCGGTGAACCGGGCGCGCAGTTCCGGGTTCTGCGTGGCCACGCCGACCGGGCAGGTGTCCAGGTGACAGACCCGCATCATGATGCAGCCGGACACGACCAGGGGCGCGCTGGCGAAGCCGAACTCCTCCGCGCCGAGCAGCGCGGCGATGATCACGTCCCGGCCGGTCTTGAGCTGGCCGTCGGCCTGCACCACGATCCGGTCCCGCAGCTTGTTGCGCAGCAGCGTCTGCTGGGTTTCGGCCAGGCCGAGCTCCCACGGCGCGCCCGCGTGCTTCAGCGAGGTCAGCGGGGCCGCGCCGGTGCCGCCGTCGTGCCCGCTGATCAGCACCACGTCGGCGTGCGCCTTGGACACCCCGGCCGCCACCGTGCCCACCCCGACCTCGGACACCAGCTTGACGTGCACCCGGGCAGCGGGGTTGGAGTTCTTCAGGTCGTGGATCAGCTGGGCCAGGTCCTCGATCGAGTAGATGTCGTGGTGCGGCGGCGGCGAGATCAGGCCGACCCCGGGCGTGGAGTACCGCGTCTTGGCGATCCACGGGTACACCTTGTTCCCTGGGAGCTGGCCGCCCTCTCCCGGCTTGGCGCCCTGCGCCATCTTGATCTGCAGGTCGTCGGCGTTGACCAGGTACTCGCTGGTGACGCCGAACCGCCCGCTGGCAACCTGCTTGACCGCCGAACGGCGCAGGTCGCCGTGGGCGTCGGGGATGAACCGGTCCGGGTCCTCGCCGCCCTCGCCCGTGTTGGACCGGCCGCCGAGCCGGTTCATCGCGATCGCGAGGGTCTGGTGGGCCTCGGCCGAGATCGAGCCGTAGGACATGGCGCCGGTGGCGAACCGCCGCACGATGCTGGCCACCGGTTCGGTTTCTTCGATCCGAACGGGCGCGGTTTCTCGTGCATCTGCCTGCTCGTCGACGCCGCGGATGCGGAGCAGCCCGCGCAGCGTCATCAGCCGCCGCGACTGATCGTCGACCAGGCTGGTGTATTCCTTGAAGATCTCGTACCGGCGGCTGCGGGTGGCGTGCTGCAGCTTGAAGACCACCTCCGGGCTGAACAGGTGCGGCTCGCCCTCGCGCCGCCACTGATACTCCCCGCCGCTGTCAAGCCGCCGGAAGTCCATCCCCGGGCCGGCCCGCAGCGCGTGGCCGGTCCGCTTGTCTATCTCCGCGGCGAGCTCGCCGAAGCCCACGCCGTCCAGGCGCGAGGTGGTGCCCGCGAAGCAGGTCCCGATCACCTCCGGGCCCAGGCCGATGGCCTCGAAGATCTGCGCGCCGGTATAGGAGGCCACGGTGGACACGCCCATCTTGGACATGATCTTCAGCAGGCCCTTGCCGAGCGCCTTGAGCAGGTTGGCCTCGGCCTTCTTCTCCGTGACGTTCTGGATGATCCCGCGCCGGACCAGGTCCCGGACCGACTCGATGGCCAGGTACGGGTTGACGGCGGCGGCGCCGTAGCCGACGAGCAGCGCCACGTGGTGGCATTCGCGCACGTCCCCGGCCTCCACCACAAGACCGGCCCGGGTGCGCGACTTCTGCTTGATCAGGTGGTGGTGCACCGCGCCGGTCAGCAGCAGCGAGGGGATTGGTACTCGCGCCGGGTCGGCTGGGCCCTGGCGGTCGGACAGGATGATCAGCCGGGCGCCGGCCTCGATGGCGGCCGAGACCTCGGCGCAGATCGCCGCGAGCCGCTCCCGCAGGCCCGCGCCGCCGCCGCCCGGGTCGTACCGGCCGTCCACCAGGTGGGAGGCGAACCCGGGCAGGTTGCCCTCGTCGTTGATGTGCACGATCTTGGCCAGGTCGTTGTCGTCGATCACCGGGTAGGGCAGCACGATCTGGCGGCACGAGGCGGGGATCGGCTCCAGCAGGTTCTGCTCGGGCCCGGTGATCGTGCCGAGCGAGGTGACCAGCTCTTCCCTGATCGCGTCGAGCGGCGGGTTGGTCACCTGGGCGAACAGCTGGGTGAAGTAGTCGAACACCAGCCGCGGCCGGCCGGAGAGCACGGCTACCGGCGTGTCCGTGCCCATCGATCCGATCGGTTCGGCGCCGGCCCGGGCCATCGGGGCCAGGATGACCCGAAGCTCCTCTTCGGTGTACCCGTGCACCCGCTGCTGGGTCACAATGTCTTCCCCCGGGGGGCGAGCCCCCGGTGACCCCGCTCTTTCTTCCCGGGGGGACCCATCCCCCCGGACCCCCCTTGGGAGGGACTGCCCGTCCCCCCGTACCCCCCTGGGATCGGGCAGGTCGTCGAGGTGGAGCAGGCCGGCGTGCAGCCAGCCCTCGTACGGATGCTCCGCGGCCAGGGCCTCCTTGACCTCCTCGTCCTCCACGATGCGGCCGGCCACCGTGTCGGCCAGGAAGACCCGGCCGGGCTGCAGCCGGCCCTTGCGCACCACCGTGGTTCCCGGGTCCGAGTCGATGTCGAGCACGCCGACCTCGCTGGCCAGCACGACCAGGCCGTCGCCGGTCACCCAGTACCGGCCCGGCCGCAGGCCGTTGCGGTCGAGCACGGCGCCGATCACCGAGCCGTCGGTGAACGCGATCAGCGCCGGGCCGTCCCAGGGCTCTATCAGCGCGGCGTGGAACTGGTAGAAGGCGTGCCGCTGCCGGGTCATCTCCTCGTGGTTCTCCCACGGCTCCGGGATCATCATCAGCACCGCGTGCGGCAGCGACCGGCCACCCATGTGCAGCAGTTCGAGGCACTCATCGAAGCTGGCCGAATCGCTGGCGTCCTCGTCCAGGATCGGGAAGAGCCGCTCGATGCCCTTGCCGTCTTTGGAGTCCGGGATAAGATCGCTGGACAGCATGGCCTCCCGGGCCCGCATCCAGTTGCGATTACCGCGGACGGTGTTGATCTCGCCGTTGTGCGCCACGTAGCGGTAGGGGTGGGCCAGCGGCCAGGACGGGAACGTGTTGGTGGAGAACCGCGAATGGACCAGGGCCAGCGCTGATGTGTAGGCGGGCTCGGACAGGTCGGGGTAGAACGGGCCGAGCTGCGGCGCGGACAGCATCCCCTTGTACACGATGGTCCGGCAGGACAGGCTGGCGAAATACACCCCGGCCTCGTGCTCGGCCCGCTTGCGCAGGCAGAACGCCATCCGCTCCAGCTCAAGCCCGCGCTCGCCCGCGGTGCCCGCGACGAACATCTGCAGCACGTCCGGCAGCACCGCGCGCGCGCCGTCGCCGCAGGCGGTGATGTCGAACGGGACCTCACGCCAGCCCAGGATCCGCAGCCCCTCGGCCGCGGCGAGCCGGGTCAGGGCGGGTGTTACCAGGTGCCGTTCGGCGGAGAAGAAGGCCATGCCCGCCGCGTAGGCGCCGGTCTCCGGCAGCTCGAAACCGCACGTGGCGCGGAAGAACCCGTCGGGCATCTGGGTCAGGATCCCGGCCCCGTCCCCGGTCCCGGGGTCACCGCCCTTGGCCCCCCGGTGTTCCAGGTTGCACAGCACCTTGAGCGCTCGTGCCACTACGTCGTGACTGTGCCGCCCGGACAGGTCCGCGACGAAGCCGACGCCACAGGCATCGTGCTCGAACCGAGGGTCATAAAGGCCAGCCGCCGCCATGCGCTCTCCTGTCGTCACTCGAAAAACGCCACTTCAGTGCGCTCGGGACGACTCTGGCCCTGTTACGCAGACATTACATCACCGGAAGAATCCTCTACCAGCGCTCGCTCGGGATACCCGCGAGCCGACGGTTTGCGGCCGGGTCTGGTCAGGTACATGCCCACCGCGGCGAGGACGAAAACGACGATGTCGCCGAGCGCACCGTAGCGCAGGCCGAGGGCGCGTGGCAACGGTCCGATGCGCAGCGACTCGACCCAGAAGCCGCCGGCCGCGTACCCGGCCGCGCACAGCATGAACGTCCGCTCGCCGCCGAACCCGAACCGGGCCGCCGCCCAGATCACCGCGAAGCCCAGCGCGACGTCCCACAACGACTGGTACAGGAAGGCGGGCTGGAAGGTGGCGTAGTTCTCGTAACCGGGGACGCGGCGGGTGGGCGAGATCTGCACCGCCCACCACCACGTCGAGGGGCGGCCGTAGAACTCCTGCGCCCACCAGTTGCCCAGGCCGCCGACGGCCAGGCCGAACGCGGTGGCGGGCGCGGCCGCACCCGCCACCGGGCCCAGCTTTACTCCCCCGCGGCGGCAGGCGATCCACGCGCCGATCGCGCCGAGCGCCACCGCACCGGGCACGCCGATGGCGGCGACCCCGACAGTGGCGGCGTGCCAGATCCGGTAACCGTGGTGGTGGAAGTCGTGCCTGATATCCGCCAAGATGCCGTGCGCCAGCGCGCCGGCCAGGCCGAACGGTACGGCCCACGCGGCCACGTCGAGGATGACCCCAGCCCGCCCGCCGGAGCGCCGGTACCTGCGGCTGGCCACCGCGATCGCGACCACGATCCCGGCGACGACGCACAGCGCGTAAATCCGCACCGACAGCGACCCGAGCCGCCAGGCCGCCTGGCCGGGACTCGGGATCGACGCGAACGCCATCTTCCGCACACTATCGCCTTTGCCCGGAGGACATATGAAAGCCCGCCGACGCGCTCGGGAAAGGTCAGGAGAGGCGGCGGACGGCGGCGGCTAGCTCGGTGGTCAGGTCGGTGATGGCCTGTCGTGCCTGCGAGGCGTCGGGGGCGTCGAGGAGGCGGCGGACGAAGGCCGAGCCGACGATCACGCCGTCGGCGAACGCGGCCACCTGGGCCGCCTGGGCGCCGTTGCTGACGCCGAGGCCGACCGCCACCGGCAGGTCAGTATGCCCGCGGACCCGCTTGACCAGGCCGGAGGCGTCGCCGCTGACCGCATCCCTGGTGCCGGTGGTGCCCATCAGGGAGGCGGCGTAGACGAAGCCGCGGCAGGCGCCGGTGATCAGCGCCATCCGCTGGTCGACCGAACTCGGCGCGACCAGGAACACTCGGTCCAGGTGGTAGGCGTCGGACGCGTCCAGCCACGGGGCCGCTTCCTCCACGGTGAGGTCCGGGGTGATCAGCCCCGAGCCGCCCGCCGCGGCCAGGTCCCGGGCGAAGGCGCGCACGCCGTACCGGTCGACCGGGTTCCAGTACGTCATGACCAGGACGGGCACGCCCGCCGCCGCGACCGCCTCCACGGTGCGCAGGACGTCGGCGACCCGGGTTCCGGCGGTCAGCGCACGGCGGGTCGCCTCGGCGATCACCGGGCCGTCGATCAGCGGGTCGGAGTAGGGCAGGCCGATCTCGATGACGTCGGCCCCGGCCTGCGCCATGGCCCGGGCAGCCTCGATGGCGCCGCCGACGGTGGGGAACCCGGCCGGCAGGTAGCCGACCAGGGCGGCGCGGTACTGCCCGCGCGCCTGGCCGAAGGCGGCGGTGACGGCGCTGCTCATAGCCCGAACCACTGCGAGGCGGTGTCCACGTCCTTGTCGCCGCGGCCGGACAGGTTGACCACGATCAGCCCGTCCGGGCCGAGTTCCCGGCCGACCTCCAGCGCGGCGGCCAGCGCGTGCGCGGACTCGATGGCCGGGATGATGCCCTCGGTCCGGCACAGCACGGAGAACGCGTTCATCGCCTCGGCGTCGGTCACGGCGCGGTAGGCCGCCCGGCCCGTTTCCATCAGCCAGACGTGCTCCGGGCCGACGCCCGGGTAGTCCAGGCCGGCCGAGATGGAGTGGGTGCCGAGCGTCTGCCCCTCGTCGTCCTGCAGCACGAACGTCCGCATCCCGTGCAGCACACCCTGTGACCCGCCGGTGAGCGTGGCCGCGTGCCGCCCGGGCTGCAGCCCGTCGCCGCCCGCCTCGCAGCCGATGAGACGGACCGGCGCGTCCGGGATGAACGCGTGAAAGATACCGATGGCGTTGGAGCCGCCGCCGACACAGGCGATCACCGCGTCCGGCATCCGCCCGGTGGCCTCGAGCACCTGCTCGCGGGCTTCAAGGCCGATCACCCGCTGGAAGTCCCGCACCATCATCGGGAACGGGTGCGGCCCGCCGACGGAGCCGATGCAGTAGTGCGTGTGCCCGACCGACTTCACCCAGTCGCGGAAGGCCTCGTTCATGGCGTCCTTCAGCGTCCGGGTGCCGGTGGCGACCGGGATCACCTCCGCGCCCAGCATCCGCATCCGGGACACGTTCAGCGCCTGCCTGCGGGTGTCCTCCTCGCCCATGTAGACCGCGCAGTCCAGGCCGAGCAGCGCGCACGCGGTCGCGGTGGCCACGCCGTGCTGCCCGGCGCCGGTCTCCGCGATCACCCGCGCCTTGCCCATCCGCCGGGCCAGCAGCACCTGGCCGAGCACGTTGTTGATCTTGTGCGACCCGGTGTGGGCGAGATCCTCGCGCTTGAGCAGCACCGTGCAGCCGCCGGCCTGGCGGCCGAACCGTTCCGCGTTGTACAGCAGCGTCGGGCGGCCGGCATAGCCGCGCAGCAGCCCGTCGAGTTCGGCCCGGAAGGCCTGGTCCTTGCGGGCCTGCTCGTAGGCGGCGGCCAGTTCGTCCAGCGCCGCCATCAGCGACTCCGGCGCGAACCTCCCGCCGTAGGCGACGCCGGGCGCCGCGCCGGCCCCGCCCTGCTCGGCGATTCCGACGGCGCCGACGACGAAGTGGCCGGAGGCGTCGGGCACCGGCGCGATGTCGGGCTCGGCTGGTCCGGCGGGCGATATCCGCCGGGCCGTGGTCGTGTCGGTCACCCGCGTTCTCCTCGCAGCGCGGGGTGCGATCCCGCGGTCACCAGATCGGCGACGGCGCAGCGCGGGTCCTTCTCGGTGACCAGGCTCTCGCCGACGAGTACGGCGTCCGCGCCGGAGGCGGCGTAGGCGAGCAGGTCGCGTGGGCCGCGGACGCCGGACTCGGCGATCTTGACGATGCCCTCGGGGATCCGGCCGGCCATCCGGCCGAAGATCCCGCGGTCCACCTTGAGCGTGGCCAGGTTGCGCGCGTTGACGCCGATGACGGTGGCGCCCGCCTCCAGCGCCCGGTCGAGTTCGGCTTCGGCGTGGACCTCCACCAGCGGCAGCAGGCCGATCGAGACAGCCCGCTCGACCAGCGACACCAGCGCGCTCTGCTCCAGCGCGGCCACGATCAGCAGCACCACGTCCGCGCCGTGCGCGCGGGCCTCCCACAGCTGGTAGGAGCTGACCACGAAGTCCTTACGCAGCACCGGCACCTGCACGGCCCGGCGCACCGCGTCCAGGTCGTCGAGGCTGCCGCCGAAGCGCCGCGACTCGGTCAGCACGCTGATCACCTTGGCCCCGCCGGCCTCGTACTCGGCCGCCAGCGCGGCCGGGTCGGCGATCGCCGCCATCCGGCCGCGCGACGGGCTGGCCCGTTTGACCTCGGCGATGACGCTGACGCCTTCCGCCTTCAGCCCGGCCATCGCGTCCCGCGGGGACGGCGCCCGCCGCGCCATCTCCTTCAGTTCGTCAAGAGAGACGTGCCGCTGCCGTTCGGCGAGATCGGCACGCACGCCGTCTAGGATCTCGTCGAGCACACTCACGCGGTTCGCTCGTCCCCTCAAATCGGTTCTGTTGCGCCACCGATGGTAGCCCGGCCGCCCCGATCCTGCGTGACTGCCCCCCCGATGGCGTAGCCGGCGCCGCGGACGGTCCTGATCGCGACGGCCGGGCCGAGCTTGGCGCGCAGCTGGGCGATGTACACGTCCGCGGCCCGCTCGCCGGCCCCCGGATGGCCCGCGGCGGCGAGCAGCTGGCGCCGGGACAGCACCCGTCCCGACTGGCTGAGCAGGGCGGTGAGCACGGCGGACTCGGTCGCGGTCAGCTTGGCCGGCGGCCCGTCGCCGGGCGCGACGCGGACAGCCGGGCTCTCGCCGCGGGCCGGGCCCGGCCCGGCCGGGCTGCCGCCGCGGGCCGGGTCCGTCCCGGCCAGTACGTCGCGGACCAGGGCGACCAGCTGGCGCGGGCCGAACGGCCGGGCCAGCCACCGCCGCGGCCCGGTGGCGAGCCCGCCGCGGGCCAGGCCGCGGGGCCGCGGGCCCTGCGGGCCCGCCGTCAGGAAGATGACCGGCGTGCGCAGCGCCCGGCGGATGCGCCTGGGGTCCAGGCCCGGCATGGTCAGGTCGAGCACGGCCGCGTCGTCCGGGGCGCCGGTCAGCGCGGCCAGCGCCTGCTCAGGCGTGGTCACCAGGCGCACCCGCAGCCCGTCCCGGCGCAGGTAGCGAGCCGACATCTCGGCGACCTCGGGCTCGTGTTCCGCCAGCAGAACCAAGCGGCCCCCGGAGTTAGGAGCGGGTTCCGTCATCGGCCGTCGGGTCGACATCGCGGCTCAGCGACTCCCACATGGTGGCCGGATCGGCATCGTGCCGCCGCGAGGGGGCGCGCTCGAACCGGGACGACATGACCGGCCAGCGCGGACCGCGCCAGACGACGGCCAGGCCGGCCAGCATGATCACGACCGCGCCGGCGACCGCGGCCGTACGCCAGGGCACGCCCGCCATGATCACCTGGCCGGGGCCGGAGACCACGATCTCGTGCACGGCCCCCCCGGAGGACGTGCCGCTGGTGGTCGAGCCGCCCAGCGGGCCGTCCAGGGCACTGGCCCGGGCCGCGGCCAGCACGGCGGAGGCTCGCACCCCGGCCGACGCGGCCGCCGCCGCACCCGCGCCGAGAATGGCCAGCAGGGCCCCGGCGGCGCGCCTGATCCCGGCCCGGGTGGCGATCACCGCCGCCAGGCAGGCCAGCGCGGCCAGCGCGAGCGCGCCGGCCAGCGGGACCAGTTGCTGGCCGGTGACGGAGATGTCCTGCGCGGGCAGCGGCCACGGCGGGGTGAAGAGGGCGTGCGCCCAGGGCTGGCGGACGGCGAGCACGACCAGGGCCGCCCCGGCCGCCCCGGCCAGCAGCGCCAGCCCGAACTCCCGGCCCGTCGCCCGCATCTAGCTCATTGCTCTTTGCGCAGCACGTCGGCGTCGAAGCAGGTCCTCATCCCGGTATGGCAGGCGGCGCCCACCTGGTCGACCTTGACGACCAGGGCGTCGCCGTCGCAGTCGAGCGCGACCGACTTCACCCACTGATAGTGACCGGAGGTGTCCCCCTTGACCCAGTACTCCTGGCGGCTGCGGGACCAGTAGGTGCACCGGCCGGTAGTGAGGGTGCGATGCAGCGCCTCGTCGTCCATCCAGCCGAGCATTAGCACCTCGCCGGTGTCGTACTGCTGGGCGATGGCCGCGACCAGGCCGGACGCATCCTGCTTCAGCCGCGCCGCGATGGCAGGGTCAAGCATCGTTCCCCTCCTTCCTCCGGGGGTCCGGGGGTCGTCCCCCGGGCTAGCACAGCACCGTGACTCCAGTCAGGGTAGCAACGACGCCTACGATCAGACTGGTGAGCTACTCACGGGACGAGCGACTCGCGCTGTGCGCGCTGCTCGAGAAGACAGGCCCGGACGCGCCGACATTGTGCGAGGGGTGGACCACCGGCGACCTCGCCGCGCACCTGGTGCTGCGCGAGCGCCGCCCGGACGCGGCGGCCGGCGTGCTCGGCGGCCCGCTGGCCGGGTACACCGGCCGCGTGCAGGAGCGGATCAAGGCGCGCACCCCCTTCCCCGAGCTGGTGCGGATCATCAGGTCGGGGCCGCCCCGGCTGTCGGTGCTGGCGCTGCCCGGCGTGGACGAGAGCGCCAACTCGGTGGAGTTCTTCGTGCACCACGAGGACGTGCGGCGCGCCGCGCCCGGCTGGGAACCGAGGGACCTCAGCAGCGGCGAGTCGGACATGCTCTGGCACCGGCTGCGGATGGCCAGGTTCATGCTCCGCCGGGCGCCGGTCGGCGTCGAACTGGCCAGGGACGACATCGACGGGATGGGCACGGACGGCCCGTCCTACCGGATCACGGCGAAGAACGCGACCCCCGCGGTCACCGTCGTCGGCAGCCCGGCCGAGCTGACCATGTGGGTGATGGGCCGCAGGACCGCGGCGCGGGTCCGGATGGACGGAATCCAGCCTGCCGTGACCAAGCTGGCCGAGGCGAACTGGTGAGGCTCAGCGGCCCATCTCGCGCTTGAGCCGGGCGAGTTCGTCGTCCACGTCCGCGGCGGCGGGCCTGGCGGGGCGAGCCGGCTGCGGCGGATAGGCCGTCGCGGCCGGCTCGACGTCGGCGCGCGGCAGCGGGCGGCCGTGCTGCTCGTAGTCGCGGTCGCTGACCTCGCGCTCGGCCTTCTTGCCCGAGACCTGCCGCCGGGAACTGGCGATCTTGACGGCGGCCACGATGCCGCCGACCACCAGCGCGGCGATCACCAGCTCGGTCAGCACGTGGAAGATGGCGCCGATCACCGAGCCGACGACCAGGAAGGCGATTAGTATGCCGGCCCCGATGGCGGCGATCTTGAACCAGCGCATCCGCCGCGTCCTCTCTCGACAGGGATCTGTCCTCATTCGCGATATTACCCGAGAAGAAAGCCGCCGTGCCCGTCCGCCGGCCCGGAGCCAGCCCGCTAGGCTGGAGGCCATGCACGCACTCGGCATCGATATCGGCGGGTCAGGCATCAAGGCGGCTCCGGTGGACGTGGCCACCGGAGAGCTGCTCGCTGACCGGCAGAAGATCGCCACCCCGCGCCCGGCGCGGCCGGACGCGGTCGCCGACGTGGTGAAACAGCTCGCCACCTCGTTCAGCTGGTCCGGACCTGTCGGCATCACCTTCCCCGGCGTGGTCACCGACGGGGTGACCAGGACCGCCGCCAACCTGGATCCGGCCTGGATCGGGGTGGACGCGGGCGCGCTGTTGGGCCGGGCCGCCGGCAACCCGGTCCGGGTGCTCAACGACGCCGACGCGGCGGGCGTGGCCGAGATGACGTTCGGCGCGGGGGTCGGCGAGAAGGGCACCGTGCTCATGCTGACCTTCGGCACCGGGATCGGCAGCGCGCTGTTCACGGAGGGCGTGCTGGTGCCGAACACCGAGTTCGGGCACATCGAGATCCACGGTCACGACGCCGAGACGCGGGCGTCCGAGCGCGCCAAGGAACTGCACGACCTGAGCTGGGGCAAGTGGGCGGGCCGGGTGGATGAGTACCTGCAGCACATCGAGGCGATGCTGTCCCCCGGCCTGATCATCGTGGGCGGCGGCATCAGCAAGCGGTCGGAGAAGTGGGTGCCGCGGCTGACCGGGATCCGGGCCCGCATCGTGCCCGCGACGCTGCTCAACGACGCCGGCATCGTCGGCGCCGCGATGGCGACCTCCAGCACAACCGCCCCGGACACCTCGGGCGCCGCAGGAACCGGCCACTAGGCCGGCCCGTTCTGCCATCATGTCCAAGAGCAGCCGGGCTAGGCAACAGCGCGCGGGAGAAGATCGCGCGGCAGCGGGCGGCGCAGGCCCAGATCCAGCTGGAGGTGGGCAAGCCGCTGATCGCCCCGGAGCAGATCACCTTCCCGGCCGGCCTATGACCTGACCGGGTGGCCGGCGCCGCGCAGGGCGCCCTTGACCTGCCCGATGCGCAGCGTGCCGAAGTGGAACACGCTGGCCGCCAGCACCGCGTCGGCGCCCGCGTCCACGGCCGGCGCGAAGTGGGCGAGCGTGCCCGCCCCGCCGCTGGCGATCACCGGGACGGTCACCACGGCGCGTACCGCCCGGATCAGCTCCAGGTCGAAGCCGGCGGTGGTGCCGTCCGCGTCCATCGAGTTCAGCAGGATCTCGCCCGCGCCGAGCTCGGTCCCCCGGCGGGCCCAGTCCACCGCGTCGATGCCGGTGCCGACCCGGCCGCCGTGCGTAGTCACCTCAAAACCGCTGTGCTGGCCCGGGGGGACGCCCCCCCCAGACCCCCCCGCGAGGCCAGGACCCGCCGCCCGGCGCGCGTCCACGGACAGCACGACACACTGCGACCCGAACCGCTGCGCCGCCTCGGCCAGCAGGCCGGGCCGGGCGATGGCGGCGGTGTTGAGGGACACCTTGTCCGCCCCGGCCCGCAGCAGCCGGTCCACGTCCGCCACGCCGCGCACGCCGCCGCCCACGGTCAGCGGGATGAACACCTGCTCGGCGGTGCGCCGCACCACGTCGTACATGGTGTCCCGGCCGCCGCTGGACGCGGTGATGTCCAGGAAGGTCAGCTCGTCCGCGCCCTCGGCGTCGTAGCAGGCGGCCAGCTCCACCGGGTCCCCCGCGTCCCGCAGCTCGCGGAAGTTGACCCCCTTGACCACCCGGCCGCCGTCCACGTCCAGGCAGGGAATGACCCGCACGGCCACGGTCACGAGGAGGCCACCTCCGCCAGGGCCTGGGCGAGGGTGAACGCGCCCTCGTAGAGCGCCGTGCCGACGATCGCGCCCTCCACGCCGAGCGGCACCAGCGACGCGATGGCACGCAGGTCGGCCAGGCTGGACACCCCCCCGCTGGCGATCACCGGCGCGGACGTGCGCGCGCAGACGTCGCGGAGCAGGGCCAGGTTCGGGCCGCGCAGCATGCCGTCCTTGAGCACGTCGGTGACCACGTACCGGGCGCAGCCTTCGGCGTTCAGCCGGCCGAGCGTCTTATACAGCTCGCCGCCCTCGGCGGTCCAGCCGCGGGCGGCCAGCCGGGTGCCCCGGACATCCAGGCCGACCGCGATCCGCTCCCCGTGCCTGGCGATGGCCGAACGCACCCAGTCCGGGTGCTCCAGCGCCGCGGTGCCGATGTTGACCCGGGCGCAGCCGGTGCCCAGCGCCCGGGCAAGCGACTCGTCGTCCCTGATCCCGCCGGACATCTCCACCTGGACGTCGAGGCTGCGCACCACCTCGGCGAGCAGGTCCGCGTTGGACCCGCGGCCGAACGCCGCGTCCAGGTCGACCAGGTGGATCCAGGAGGCGCCGGCCCGCTGCCAGGCCCGCGCCGCCTCCATCGGGTCGCCGTACTGACCGCCGCTGCCGGCCACGCCCTGGACCAGCTGGACCGCGTGCCCGTCGGTGACGTCGACCGCGGGGAGCAGGGTCAGACCCGTCATGGCAGCGTGTCCAGCCAGTTGGCCAGCAGGGCGGCGCCGGCGTCACCGGACTTCTCCGGGTGGAACTGCGTCGCGGCCAGCCGGCCCTGCTCGACCGCGGCGGCGAACGGCTCGCCGTGCTCGGCCCAGGAGACCAGCGCGCCCGCCGCGGCGAGCTTACCCGCCTCCGGCGACCGCAGCGCGTAGGAGTGCACGAAGTAGAACCGCGTCCCCGGGTCGATCCCGGCGAATAGCGCCGAGCCCGGCGCGGCCGTGACGGTGTTCCAGCCCATGTGCGGCAGTACCCCGGCGTCCAGTCGCTCCACCGTGCCCGGCCAGGCCCCGCAGCCGTCGGTCTCGATGCAGTCTTTTCCCGGGGGGACCGCCCCCCCGGACCCCCCCGGTTCCACCCCCGCGGCGAACAGGACCTGCATGCCGACGCAGATGCCGAGGACCGGGCGGCCGAGCTCGAGCCGCCGGGCGATCAGCTTGTCACCGCCGGCCGCGCGCAGCCCGGCCATGCAGGCCGCGAACGCGCCCACCCCGGGGACGACGAGCCCGTCGCAGTCCAGTGCGGCACCGGGGTCCGCGGTCACGTCGACTTGCGCGCCGGCCCGTTCCAGCGCGCGATCCGCCGAGCGCAGGTTCCCAGAACCGTAGTCGAGCACCACCACCCGGGCCATCAGCCGAGCACGCCCTTGGTGCTGGGAATGCCGCCGGCCCGCGGGTCCGGCGCCGCGGCGGCGCGCAGCGCCCGGGCGACCGCCTTGAACTGGGCCTCCGCGATGTGATGCGGGTTGCGCCCCTCGATCACCCGGACGTGCAGGCAGATCCCCGCGGCGAACGCGAGCGATTCGAAGATGTGCCTGGTCAGCGTGGTGTCATAGGTGCCGATCAGGGGAGCCATGCCGTCCGGCTCGTGGTGCACCAGGTACGGCCGGCCGGACAGGTCCACCGCCGCCTGCACCAGCGTCTCGTCCAGCGGGACCAGCGCGTCGCCGAACCGGGCGATGCCGGACTTGTCGCCCAGCGCCTCCTTGAGCGCCTGGCCGAGCGTGATGGCGGTGTCCTCGACGGTGTGGTGCGCGTCGATCTCGACGTCGCCCTTGGCCCGCACGGTCAGGTCCAGGCACCCGTGCTTGCCCAGCTGGGCCAGCATGTGGTCGAAGAACGGCACGCCGGTGCCGACCTCGGTCACCCCGATGCCGTCCAGGTCGAGTTCCACCATGATCTGCGTCTCGCGGGTGAGCCGTTCCACCCGCGCCACCCGGTTCATGAACTCAGCACCTCATCCAGAGCCGAACGGAACGCCGCCATCTCCTCCGGCGTCCCCACCGTGACCCGCAGCCAGCGCGGCGGCCCGACCTCGCGGACGAGCACGCCGCGGTCGAGCAGGCCCTGCCAGACGGCCCGCCGGTCGCCGAACTCGCCGAACAGCACGAAGTTCGCGTCCGAGTCCGCCACCGCGAGGCCCCGGCGGCTGAGCCAGGCGACGAGCCCATCCCGTTCGGCCCGGAGAATCGTGACGGTGGCCAGCGGCTCGGCGGCCAGCGCGAGCGCGGCCCGCCCAACCGCCTGGGTGACGGCGGACAGGTGGTACGGCAGCCGCACGAGGAGCAGCTTCTCGACCACCTCGGGCGCCGCGGCCAGGTAGCCGATCCTGGCGCCGGCCATCGCGAACGCCTTGGACATGGTGCGGGTGACCACCAGGCGCGGGTGGCGCGGCAGCAGGGTGAGCGCGCTCGGCGTGCCCTCGCGGGCGAACTCCGCGTACGCCTCGTCCAGCACCACCAGGCCCGGCGCCGCGGCGCAGACCGCCTCGATCAGCGCCAGCGGGGCGGCGGTGCCGGTCGGGTTGTTCGGCGAGGTGAGGAAGATCAGGTCCGGGCGGTTGGCTTCGATCGCGGCGACCGCCCGCGCCGGGTCCAGGCCGAAGTCCTCGTCCCGGGCCGCGCTGGCCCATCCGGTGCAGGTCACCCGGGCGATCAGGGAGTGCATGGAGTAGCCGGGGTCGAAGCCGAGCGCCAGCCGGCCGGGGCCGCCGAACGCCTGCAGCAGCTGCTGGATGACCTCGTTGGACCCGTTGGCCGCCCACACCTGGCCGCCGGTCAGCCCGTGCCCGAGGTAGTCGGCCAGGTCCTTGCGCAGCTCGACCGCGTCCCGGTCCGGGTACCTGTTCAGCGTGCCAGCCGCCCGCGCCACCGCGTCCGCGACCGCCTGCACCAGCCGTGAGCTGGGCGGATACGGGTTCTCGTTGGTGTTCAGCCGGACCGGCACGTCGATCTGCGGGGCGCCGTACGGGGTCAGGTCCGTCAGGTCATCCCGAACGGGCGGGGTGCTCGCCCGGGTCACGGCCCGACCCTGGCCCGGACGGCCTGGACGTGGGCGTCCAGGTCCTCGGCGCCGCCGAGCGCGTCGATCAGCGGCGCGGTGGCGGCCAGCGCCCCGCGGTCGCACTCCACCACGTTGACCAGGCGCAGGAAGGGGAACACGGACAGGCCGCCGGTGTGCCGCGCGGTTCCGCCGGTGGGCAGCACATGGTTGGAGCCGGCCAGGTAGTCCCCGAGCGAGACGGGCGAGTACGGCCCGGCGAAGACCGCGCCCGCGTTGGTGACCCGCGCCGCCAGCTTGGCCGCGCCGGCGGCCTGGATCTCCAGGTGCTCGGGCGCCCAGGCGTCGCTCACCGCGAGCGCCGCGTCGTCGGTGTCGACGAGCACGCAGGCGGACTGCCCGTGCAGGGCCCGCTGGATGCGGTCGCGATGCCGGGCATTCGGTACCTGGCGGTTAAGCTCTTCGTCGACTTTCCCGGCCAGCGCGGGATCGGTGGTGATGAGCAGGCAGGCGGCCAGTTCGTCGTGTTCGGCCTGCGCGACCAGGTCGGCGGCGACGTAGCCGGGGTCCGCGGTGTCGTCGGCGATGATCGCCACCTCGGTGGGGCCGTTCTCGCCGTCGGTGCCCACCACGCCGCGCAGCACCCGTTTGGCCGCGGCCACGTAGACGTTGCCGGGGCCGGTGATGACGTCGGCCGGCGCGCAGTCGTCCGTGCCGTAGGCGAACATGGCCAGCGCCTGCGCCCCGCCGGCCGCGTGCACCTCGCGCACGCCGAGCAGCGCGCACGCGGCGAGCACTACCGGATGCGGCAGGCCCTGGTGCCCGGCCTGCGGCGGGGACGCCACCGCGATCGAGGCCACCCCGGCCACCTGGGCCGGGACGACGTTCATCAGCACCGAGGAGGGATAGGCCACCAGCCCGCCGGGGACGTAGACCCCGGCCCTTCGCACCGGAATGAACCGGCCGGTGACGGTGAGGCCGTCGGTGACCCGGACCGGGGTCTCGGGCGGCAGTTGCGCCGCGTGCACCCGTGTCGTCCGCGTGATGGCCTCGTCCAGGGCGGTTCTCACGTCCGGGTCGAGCCCGGCCAGGGCTTCATCCAGGGCCTCGTGCGGCACCACGGTGGTGGGCAGGTCGACGCCGTCGAACCGGGCGGTGCACTCGCGGACCGCCTCGGCACCGCGGTTCCTCACGTCCTCGCACAGCGGCCTGACCTGCGCGACGGCCGCCTCCACGTCGGTGGTGGCGCGCGGCAGGACGCCGGCCAGGGCGGCCCGGCCGAGGCGGCCCGGGGCGCGCCCGCGCAGGTCGATACGGCGCAGGTCGATACGGGATGTCACCCGCCTAGTCTACGGAGAGTACGCCCCGCCCATCTCCACATCGGGCGCCTCTGGGCGGCGGCCTCCGTACTCGGCCACCAGCATGACGATCGATGTCAGGCCCGGCCAGAACACCAGCGCGCTCTTGGCCCCGAGCATCAGCGACGAATGGAACAAGGCACCGTTCGGGCTGGCCGCGAGCAGGTGGTTATAGCTGCCGAGCCCGATGTTCTCGCCGGTCCACAGCGCGAGCAGGGCGGCCGCGACCGCGCCCAGGACGAGCCCGGCCGCCGCGGGCCAGCCGGCCCGGCGGACCAGCAGCCGGTAGCCGGCGATGCCGGTGATGGCTCCGCCGACCGCGGTGATCAGGCAGAACCAGGCGTCGGCGGCGATAAACGCCGTGGTCTCCGCGTTCACGACCTGGGCTTCGCCGTGCCCTACCTCCTGCAGCAGCGCCCGCGGCGCCACCGCCGCCCAGATGACCCCGGCGGCCACGCCGAGCACCGCGCTGCCCGCCAGGGCCGCGAAGAACGCGGCCAGTCGCCCCTTCGTCGGTCCTCCCTGGTCGTTGATCACTCCGCACGATCGTACTCGTCAGGGCTGTCACTCCTGTTTAGGCCGGTTCATCGAGGGGAGTCAGGAGGCGTTCCGACACCTCACGGAGGTCATTATGTCGACCGGTGCAATCATAGGCATCATCGTCGTCGTCATCGTCTTGGTGGCGGCTGTGGTGATAGCCGCGGGCGAGCTGCGACGGGCGCGCCTGCGCCGCCAGTTCGGCCCCGAGTACGACCGCCTGGCTCAGCAGCTGGGCAGCAGGAGGAAGGCCGACGCCGAGCTCGCCGAACGGCAGCGGCGCGTGGGGGCGCTCGGAATCCACGAGCTTTCGCCCGAGCAGCAGGCCAGCTACAGCGGCGACTGGACCGCGGTCCAGGAGCGGTTCGTCGACACCCCGGCCGAGGCCGTGGCCGCCGCGCACACGCTGATCTGGAACGTCATGCGCGACCGCGGGTACCCCGCCGACGACAGGAACGCCAGCCTGGACGCCCTGTCCGTGCACCACGCCCGGGCGCTGGAGGGCTACCGGCAGACCTCGGGCCTGCGGACCGACACGGCGACGACGGAGCAGCTCAGGGAGGCCATGATCCGCTACCGCGCGCTGTTCGAGGACCTGACCGGCCTGCGGGAGGGCCAGGGCGAGCCGGCCCGCGACCGGGTGGCGGAGATCCGGGACCGCGCTGTGGTCGGCGAGCACGGTGTCGCCGATGACGGAACGGCGGCCGGAGAGCGCGCCGCCGGGACCGCCGATAGTGACCCCGCCGCGCAGGACAACCCCGCCGCGCAGGACAACCCCGCCGCGCAGGACAACCCCGCCGCGCGGGACACCAGCCGGACCGCGGACACCTCTCGGTAGGCATCTGCACACCTGATAGGCACTCACGGGAGACGATTGCTATGACGCAGGATCAGTTCGGCCAGACGAGAGAGCCCGGTCATGTCCCCGACGACGAGACCGAAGAATCCCCGAAGATGACCCGCTTCCAGAAGGTCGCCTCGGCGATTCTCGGCGACCGGACCGACCGGGACGAGGAAGATCAGGGTCAGCTGCCCGCGGACCAGGCGGCCACGGGTTCAGCCGTGACCGCAGGTTCGGACACCACGGGACCGCACCCGGACACGCTGGCCGCCAGCCCGCCGTACGTGACGGAACAGGATGAGGCGGCCATGGCGAACAGCCCCATCTCGCAAGAAGCCGGCAGTGCCGAGGGCACGACCGAAACCGCGGGCCCCGCCGTCACAGCCGCGGGCGGCACCGCCGCCGCGGCGGGCGCGGCCAGCCCGCGGCATGACTACTGGGACGATCCGGCCGAGACCGAGCCCGATGGGACCGAAGCGGCCGCGGTGACCAGGCCGGACGGTCCGGCGGCCCGGCAGGACGGTCCGGCGGCCCGGCCGGGCACGGCAACCGGGCAGGCAGCGCCGGACACCATGGATGAGCCGGCGACCGAACCCGACATATTCGGCGCTGCCAGGCCGACGGGCAACAGGCCCACCGCGGTACCCTTCGCCGAGGGCCAGCCCGGCGCCGCGACCATCGCGGACGTCCCGGCCAGCGGTACACCGGCTAGTGCCGCGGCGGCCGATGCCGCGCCCGGCGGGGCCGCGTCGGCTACCGGCGGCCCGGCCGGTGAGAACGCGGTCCCGGCCGACGAGGCCGCGGGGAATACCGGACGGCACGCCGCCGGCGCCCCTGCTGATAGCGGCCTGCGGCCCGGCCAGGCGACCGGGGCGCTGGGCGACTTCAGCGATCTCACCTACGGGAACCTGATCCCGAATGCATCGCACTACACCGAGCAGTGGCAGCAGATCCAGTTCAAGTTCGTGGACGACCCGCACGCTTCGGTGACCGCGGCCGCCGACATCATCGCCCAGGTCACCGCCAAGATGGAAGCGGCCATCCAGGAACGGCAGCGGGCCATTGAGGAACGACAGCGGGCCATCGCCGAGCAGCAGCGCTCGCTGCGCGGCCGGTGGGGCGAGGGCAGCAACGCCGACACCGAGGCGCTGCGCGAGACGCTCCGGATGTACAAGACCTTCCTCGACCAGCTCATCGGGCCGCGGGCCGGTTGACGCCAGCCGACGGCTGAGGCTAGCTGACGCAAGCCGGACCGAGTAGCTGCTTCAGGTCGCCGATCAGGGCGGGTGAGGTGGCTACTCGGAGCTTGTCGTCGAGCCGGACCACCGTGGTGCGCTCGTGGCCGCGCAGCCTGAGGTGCACCTCGGTGCGGCCGGGGTGGGTGACCAGGACCTCCCGGAGCCGCTCGACCACCGGCGGCACGCACCTGGCCACCGGCATCGATACCACGAAGGGGCCCGAATCGTCCACGGACAGGTCCGGGATGGTCAGGTCCATGGCGATCAGCTTGGGGACGTCATCCCGGCGGTCCACCTTCCCCTTCACCACCACCACCGCGTCCTCGGCGATCGAGGTGGCGTACAGCTGGTAGGTCTGCGGGAAGAACAGCACCTCGATGGCCCCGCCCAGATCCTCCAGGGTGGCCGCGGCCCACTGGTTGCCCTGCTTGGTCACCTTGCGCTGCACGCCGGACAGGATGCCGCCGATCTTGACGATCTGCGCGTCTGAGCGGTCGCCGGCCCGTGGCCGTGGTTCGGCGTCGTCAGCCATCAGGTCGGCGAGGGAGCAGTCGCTCTCCCTGGCGATGATGTGCTCGATACCGAACAGCGGGTGATCGGAGACGTAAAGCCCGAGCATCTCGCGCTCGAAGTTCAGCCGGGTGGTCTTGTCCCACTCCCCCGCCGGGACGGGTACGTCGAAGACCGTCTCCGCCTCGGTGTCACCGCCGAACAGCGAGTCCTGCCCCATCGCCTCGTTGCGCTTGATGTCGATCACGGCGTCGACGGCCTGCTCGTGCACAAGCGCCAGTCCCTTGCGCGCGTCCTCGAGCGAATCGAAGGCGCCCGCCTTGATCAGCGACTCGATGACCCGCTTGTTGCACACCGCCAGGGGGACCTTGCGCAGGAAGTCGGAGAAGCCGGTGAACCCGCCCTTGGCTTTGCGGGCCGCGATGATGGCCTCCACCACGTTGGTGCCTACGTTGCGGATGGCGGCCAGGCCGAACCTGATGTCCCTGCCGACCGGCGCGAACGTCGCCACCGACTCGTTGACGTCGGGCGGCAGCACCTTGATGCCCATCCGGCGGCACTCGCTGAGGTAGAGCGCCGACTTGTCTTTGTCGTCGGCGACCGAGGTGAGCAGCGCGGCCATGTACTCGGCGGGGTAGTTCGCCTTCAGGTAGGCGGTCCAGTACGACACCAGGCCGTACGCGGCGGAGTGCGCCTTGTTGAAGGCGTAGCCGGCGAAGGGAACGAGGACATCCCAGACGGCCTGGATCGCCCGGTCGGAGTAACCGCGCTCCCGGCAGCCCCGGTGGAAGGGGACGAACTCCTTGTCCAGGATCTCCTTCTTCTTCTTGCCCATGGCCCGGCGGAGCAGGTCCGCCTGGCCCAGCGTGTACCCGGCCAGGATCTGAGCGGCCTTCTGCACCTGCTCCTGGTAGACGATCAGGCCGTAGGTGGGCTCGAGCACCTCGCGTAGCGGCTCCTCGAGTTCCCGGTGGATCGGCGTGATCTCCTGCTGCCCGTTCTTGCGCAGCGCGTAGTTGATGTGCGAGTTCACGCCCATCGGACCGGGCCGGTACAGGGCGCCGACGGCGGAGATGTCCTCGAAGTTGTCCGGCTTCATCAGCCGCAGCAGCGAACGCATCGGGCCGCCGTCGAACTGGAAGACTCCCAGGGTGTCGCCCCGGCCGAGCAGTTCGTAGGTGGCCTTGTCGTCCAGCGTCAGGCCGAGCAGGTCGACCGCGACGCCCCGGTTTTTCTTGATCGCCGCGATCGCATCGGCCATGATCGTCAGGTTGCGCAGGCCGAGGAAGTCCATCTTCAGCAACCCGAGACCCTCGCAGGTCGGGTAGTCGAACTGCGTGATGACGGCGCCGTCGGCGTGCCGGGTCCACACCGGGATGTGGTCGGTCAGCGGCTCCGCCGACATGATCACGCCGGCCGCGTGCACGCCCGGCTGGCGGATCAGCCCCTCGATTCCGCGCGCCTTGTCAATGACCTGCTTGACCTCGGCTTCCGCATCGTAGAGCGCGCGGATCTCGGTGGCCTCCTTGTACCGGGGGTGCGCCCCGTCGAACACCCCGGACAGCGGCATGTCCTTGCCCAGCACGGCGGGCGGGTAGGTCTTGGTGATCCGGTCGCCCAGCGCGTAGGGGAAGCCGAGGACCCGGCAGGCGTCCTTGATCGCGGCCTTGGCCTTGATCGTGCCGTAGGTAACGATCTGCGCGACCTTGTCCGAGCCCCACTTCTGGGTCACGTACCTGATCATGTCGGCGCGCCCGCGCTCGTCGAAGTCGATGTCGATGTCGGGCATGGATACGCGCTCTGGGTTCAGGAACCGCTCGAAGATCAGGCCGTGCACCAGCGGGTCCAGGTCGGTGATGCCCAGCGCGTAGGAGACGATCGAGCCGGCCGCGGAGCCGCGGCCCGGGCCGACCGCCACGCCGTTGTTCTTCGCCCAGTTGATGAAGTCGGCCACGACGAGGAAGTAAGCGGGGAACCCCATCTGGCAGATGACCTGGATCTCGTATTCGGCCTGCCTGCGGCGCTGCTCGTCGTAGCCGTCCGGGTAGCGCCGGTCCATGCCCTGCCAGACCTCGGCGCTGAACAGCTCGCCCTCGGACGCGTAGCCCTCCGGGATCGGGAACCTCGGCATGAGGTTGATGAACTCGAACATGCCGCTCGCATCGACCCGGTCGGCGATCAGCAGCTGGCTGTTCCGGCAGCCCTGCTGCCAGATGTCGCTGCTGTCGAGGCCGTACATCGCCGCGGCCGGCTTGATGTAGTAGCCGCCGCCCTCGAGCCGGAATCGGTCGGCGTCCGCCAGGGTCTTCCCGGTCTGGATGCACAGCAGCAGGTCGTGGCTCTCCGCGTCGCTCTCGCGGGTGTAGTGCGAGTCGTTGGTGACGACCGGCGGGATGGCGAGCTTCCTGCCTATCTCGAGCAGCCCGTCACGAACCCGGCGCTCGATGTCGAGGTCGTGCTCCATCAGCTCGAGAAAGTAGTTCTCCTTCCCGAAGATGTCCTGCCACTCGGCGGCGGCCTTGACCGCCTCGCCGAACTGACCCAGGCGGAGCCGGGTCTGCAGCTCGCCGGAGGGGCAGCCGGTAGAGGCCATCAGCCCGGCGGCGTGCTCGGCGATGATCTCCTTGTCCATCCGCGGCCACTTGACCAGCCAGCCCTCCGCGTAGGAGCGCGAGGAGAGCTTGAAGAGGTTGTGCAGTCCCTGCTTGTTGCGCGCCCAGATCGTCTTGTGCAGGTAGGCCCCGCTGGCCGAGATGTCGTCCTTTTTCTGGTGTGGCTGGCCCCAGAGGATGCGGGCCGTGTTCCCCCGCGCTTCCGGCGCCACGTAGGCCTCGATGCCGATCACCGGCGTGATGCCCGCGTCTTTGGCCTGCCGGTGAAACTCGGCGGCACCGTACATGTTGCCGTGGTCGGTCATCGCCACGTGCGTCATGCCCTGGCTCTTGACCTCCGCGAACAGGTCCTTCAGCCGGGCGGCGCCATCCAGCATCGAGTATTCGGTGTGCACGTGCAGGTGAGCGTACGGCGCACCGGACTCGGCCATGACGATCGCCTCCTCGGTGCTGTCTCACATGGGCATGCGACGCAGCGCGCATGACCCTGCCGGGCCTGCGCGTTTAGCTATCAACCGGTGCTCACCACCTTAACGGAGACAGGCCCTCGCCGCGGGTCTGGCGCGCCGGCCGGGTAATACAGGTATCGGGACCAGTACCGGCCGATACGACATTTCCGCAGCCGGCGATCCAGCCGGCCGGGGATGGGCGGCTGCGGCCGACGGCCGGGCTGGTCAGCCCCAGCGGACGCGGACGCTGCCTTGCCAGGCCGTGAGCAGGGCGGGATCGCCGGTGACGGCGACGCCAGCCTGTGCGGCACCGGCGCGGTTCCACAGGAACAGGTAGACGCCGGAGGCGGGACCGCGCACCGTGCACCGCGCATCCCCGGCCGCGTCGTCACCGTTCTCGCGGCGCGGATGCAGGCGCCCGTCGCGGGCCTCGATGGACCACGCCTCGCCGGTATCGGAGGCGGCCACCCGCAGCCGGCCGCCGACATCGGTGCCGGGCTGGTACTTGCGCCGTCGGCCGAAACCCGTGATCAGCTCGTCGATGCCGTCCGCAGCGAAGTGCGCGGGATACTCGGCCATTACGCCGGTGGCGCTTTCCGCATCGGCCCGGTGGATCGCGGTCTCGTGGGCCTGGCGGCGCGCCCAGAAGGCCAGCGGAGACGGGGCAGCCATGAAGGTGGCGCATTCGACGGCGGGGTCGGCCGTGGTCAGGGTCTCGACCAGCGCGGCGTGGCCCGCGCGGAACCAGTCGAGCAGCCCGGGGTCGGGCGCGCCGCCATCCAGGATGTCCGCCTCCGGCGGCCCTTCGATCACGCGTTCCGGGCATTCGGTGATGTGCCGGGCCGCCCACCGGTGGATGTAGCCGGTATGCCGCAGCAGGTCCTTGACCAGCCAGGGCGGACAGGGCGGGACGGGGGCGTCGAGGCCGGCCCGGTCCGCCGCGTCGGCCATCAAAGTGCCCTGCAGGTGCAGCGCGTCCAGGTGCTCAGCGATCTCCACGATGGTCAGCTTTCGGCGCGCAGGATGTCTAGGGCGTGGGCCAGGTCGGCGGGGTAGTCGCTGGTGAACGTGACCTCGCGGCCGTCCGCGGGGTGGGCGAACGTCAGGCTGACCGCGTGCAGCCACTGGCGCGTCAGGCCGAGCCGGGCGGCCAGCACCGGGTCGGCGCCGTAAAGCAGGTCGCCCGCGCACGGATGCCTGATGGCCGCCATGTGCACCCGGATCTGGTGAGTCCGGCCGGTTTCCAGGTGCACGCCGACCAGGCTGGCGGCCCGGAAGGCCTCCAGCGTGTCGTAGTGGGTCACGCTCGGGCGGCCGTCGCTGACCACCGCGAACCGGCCGTCGCCGGACGGGTGCCTGCCGATGGGCGCGTCCACCGTGCCGCGCAGCGGATCGGGATGCCCCTGGACGAGCGCGTGGTAGCGCTTGTCCGCAGTGCGCTCGCGGAAGGCCCGCTTGAGCGCGCTGTAGGCCCGCTCGCTCTTGGCCACCACCATCACGCCGGTGGTGTTGGCGTCCAGCCGGTGCACGATGCCCTGGCGTTCGGCGGCACCGCTGGTCGCCACCGTGTGCCCGGCCGCGATCAGCCCGCCGATGACGGTCGGCCCGGACCAGCCGGGGGTCGGGTGCGCAGCCACTCCGCGGGGCTTGTCGACCACTACGATGTCGTCGTCCTCGTACCGGACGACCAGACCCTCGACGGGTCGCGGGGGTGCGGCCGGACGGGGTGGCGGCAGCGTGACCCGCAGTGGGTCCCCGGTCAGCACGCGGTCCGACTTCGCCGGGGCGCGCCCGTCGAGCAGCACCAGGCCGTCGCCGATCAGCTCCGCAGCCCGGGCTCTGGACAGCCCGAACATCCTGGCCAGCGCGGCGTCGAGCCGCTCGCCGTCCAGGCCTTCGGGCACCAGGACCTCGCGCTCGCCCGGGGTCGTCATCGCGCTGATTCCGGTACGGGCCTGGTCCCGTCCAGCCGGACGCCGCGCAGCGCCAGCAAGACGACCAGCACGCCGGCGCAGACGATGGCGGAGTCGGCCAGGTTGAAGACCGGCCAGTGCGGCAGTTCGATCCAGTCGACCACGTGGCCCTGGAACACGCCGGGCGTGCGGAAGATCCGGTCGATCAGGTTGCCGGTGGCCCCGCCGAGCAGCAGGCCGAAGGCGACGGCCCAGCCGATGCTGCGCAGGTGCCTGGCGGTGCGCAGGATGTAGACGATGACGCCGAGGGCGATGGCGGTAAACACGATCGTCATTGACGTGCCGATGCTGAACGCGGCTCCGCCGTTACGGGTGAGCGTGATCGTCAGCAGCCCGCCGAGCAGCCGGATCGGCGCGTGGTCCGGCATCCTGGCCACCACGATGGCCTTGGAGATGACGTCGGCGGCGACGACGAACACGGCCACCGCGAACAGCAACCCGACCCGGCGCGGCCGCACCGGCACATTCATGATGAGTTAGCTTAGCTGCGCTTTCGGCTACGCTGGGCCGGTGCAGGGATTCGAGCCGCTGCCCGCGCAGGTCGACCTGCCCGCGCTCGAGCGAGAAATACTCACCCGCTGGCAGGAAGCCGGGGTCTTCGAGCGGTCGCTGAAGCAGACCGAGGACGGGCCGCGCTGGACCTTTTACGAGGGGCCGCCGACCGCCAACGGGATGCCGGGCGTGCATCACGTCGAGGCGCGCACCTTCAAGGACCTGTTCCCCAGGTTCAAGACCATGCAGGGCTACCACGTCCCGCGCAAGGCCGGCTGGGATTGCCACGGGCTGCCAGTCGAGGTGGCGGTGGAGAAGGAACTCGGCTTTACCGGCAAGCGCGACATCGAGGCCTACGGGGTGGCCGAGTTCAACGCGCGCTGCCGCGAATCGGTGCTCAGGCACGTGGACGCGTGGCTGGAGATGTCGCGGCGGATGGGTTACTGGGCCGACACCGACCACGCCTACCAGACCATGGACCCCAGCTATGTGGAGTCGGTCTGGTGGTCGCTGAAGCAGGTGTGGGAGCAGGGGCTGCTGGTCCGCGACCACCGGATCAGCCCGTACTGCCCGCGCTGCGGCACGCCGCTGTCCGACGCCGAGCTGGGCCAGGAGGACGTCTACCAGATCGTTTCCGACCCGGCCATCACGGTGAGATTCCGGCTGCTGGCCCGGCCCGAGGGAATGCCGCGCGAACTCGAGGGCGCCGACCTGCTGGTCTGGACGACGACGCCGTGGACCCTGGTCGCCAACACCGCGGTGGCGGTGCACCCGGACGCCAGCTACGTAGTAGCGCGCCGACCCGCGGACGGGGACCGGGTGGTGGTCGCCGACGACCTGTTCAGCCGGGTGCTGGGCGACGGATGGCAGGTGGCGGCCAGATTCCAGGGCAGGGAGCTGATCGGGGCGAGATACCGTCCCCCGTTCGGCATCATAAAAATCCCCGGTGCTCATGTCGTCGTCCCAGGGTCATTCGTGACCACGGAGGATGGCACCGGGCTGGTCCACCTGGCGCCGGCCTTCGGCGCCGACGACATGGAGGCGTCGCGCGCGTACGGGCTGCCTGTGGTCAACCCGGTCAAGCCGGACGGCCACTTCGAGGACGACCTGCCGCTGGTCGGCGGGATGTTCTTCAAGGACGCCGACCGGCGGCTGATCGCCGACCTGGACGACCGCGGCCTGCTGTTCCGGTCGCAGCGGCACGAGCACAGCTACCCGCACTGCTGGCGATGCGGCACCCTGCTGCTCTACTACGCGGTGCCCTCGTGGTACATCAAGACCACCGCGATCAAGGACAAGCTGCTGGCCGAGAACGAGCGGACGAACTGGTATCCGGAGACGGTCAAGCACGGCCGTTACGGCGAGTGGCTGCGGAACAACGTGGACTGGGCCCTGTCGCGGACCAGGTACTGGGGCACGCCGCTGCCGCTGTGGGCGTGCTCGGAGTCGCACCTGACCTGCGTCGGCTCACTGGCCGAACTGTCTTCGCTGGCTGGCCGGGACCTGACCGGGCTGGACCCGCACCGGCCGTTCGTGGATTCGGTCACGTTCCCGTGCCCCACATGCGAGGGCGAGGCGCGGCGGGTGCCCGAGGTGATCGACGTCTGGTACGACTCGGGCTCGATGCCGTTCGCGCAGTTCGGCGCGCCGTGGCGGGACGAGGCGGAATTCGAGGTGTCGTACCCGGCGCAGTTCATCTGCGAGGCGCTGGACCAGACCCGGGGCTGGTTCTACTCGCTGATGGCCGTGGGGACGCTGGTGCTGGGTCGTTCGGCGTACGAGAACGTGGTGTGCGTGGGGCTGCTCGTCGACGACACCGGCCGCAAGATGAGCAAGCACCTGGGCAACGTGCTCGAGCCCCTGCCCTTGATGGAGAGGCACGGGGCCGACGCGCTGCGCTGGTTCTTCGCGGCCTCCGGCTCGCCGTGGGGCGCGCGGCGGGTGGGGCACGACGTGCTCGGCGAGATCGTCAGGAAGGTGCTGCTCACCTACTGGAACACGGCGTCGTTCCTGGTGCTGTACGCGAACGCGGGCGGCTGGTCTTTGTCGGACGCCGCGCCCGCGGTGGCGGAGCGGCCGCTGCTCGACCGGTGGATGCTGAGCGAACTGCACGCGGTGGTCAGGGACGTGACGGCGTCGCTGGAGGCCTTCGACACCGCGGCCGCGGGGCGGCAGCTGGCGACCTTCATCGACGACCTGTCCAACTGGTACGTGCGGCGGTCGCGGCGGCGGTTCTGGGCGGGGCCTTCGTCGGTGGCGGGGGCGGCGGCGTTCGCCACGCTGCATGAGTGCGTGACCACGCTGACGCTGCTGATGGCGTCGTTCACGCCGTTCGTGACCGACTATGTCTGGAGTGTGCTGCGACGCGCGGGGGCACCCGAGTCGGTCCACCTGGCGTCGTGGCCTTCTTCCGACGGCGCGCTGATCGATCCGGCTCTGTCGGCGCAGATGGCGCTGGCCCGGCGACTGGTGGAGCTGGGACGTTCGGCCCGGTCGGGGGCTTCGGTCCGGACCAGGCAGCCGCTGCGCGAGGCGCTGATCGGGGCGGCCGGGTTTTCTGAGCTGCCTTCGGAGCTACGGTCGTTGATCGCCGCGGAGCTGAACGTTTCCTCCCTCGCCGTCCTGGGGGCTTCGGCTGGCGAACTGGTCGACTACGCGGTCAAGCCGAACTTCCGGGCGCTTGGCCGGCGATTCGGGGCTTCGACCCCGCTGGCGGCCGCGGCCATCGCCGCCGTCCCGGCCGCGGACATCGCGGTTGCCGTGCTGGCCGGGGGCACGGTGCCGGTGGCGGTTTCCGGTTCTGAGGTGCTGATCGGCGCGGACGACGTGATCGTGACCCAGACGCCGCGAGCGGGCTGGGCGGTGGCCACCGACGCGGGCGAGACCGTGGCGATCGACACCACCGTCACCCCGGAACTGCACAGCGAGGGGCTCGCGCGCGAGGTCATCAGGCTGGTCCAGGAGGCACGCAAGCACGATGGCCTGGAGGTTTCCGACCGGATCTGGTTGCGCTGGTCGGCGTCTGATCCGGAGCTTGAGCGAGCGCTGACCGAACATGCGGCGCTGATCGGCGGCGAGGTGCTGGCAGTGGAGTTCGGGCCTGCTGTTTCGGGTGGTGACGCGTGGGAGCATTGGGACGAGGGTCTCGGCTTGCGGTTCTGGCTCGCCCGGGTCTGAGCGGGGCTGGGGTTTCCTGCGTGCGGGCCGTCCGGTGCGCCACGCCCACCTCACTTGCCCCGCTCGCCACATCCTGCGGCCTCGGACCTAGGCTGCAGCCCGCCCCGAGGGACAACGATGTGGCAGCGATGCTGCCAGGGCAGCAGCAATGTGGCAGCGATGCTGTTCCCGGACGGCCTGCCGACGAACCGGGGCGGGGCCGGTGGTGCGCGAGGGGATACGGGGACAGCGGAGCATCAGGGGGGAGACGTCAGCACAACCACCGGGTGCATTGCCAGTACGCCGGGGGCAGTCTCCTGTGGCGCGACGGGCGGTAGTAATTCGGGTGACGTCTCCGGCTGGTCCGGGAGGCAAGCACGGCAGGGGGTGCAGCCCGCTTCACTGGCGGCGGCGAGGGGCATCTTGTCCAGATCGCCTTCGCCCATGAAACGGATGAGAATGCAGCGGGCGTTGTGATACCTGGGAACGCCAGGGACCACGGTTACTTCTCGGCTGGGGTCGAGACTGGCGGGTTCGGGCTTCTTAGGCTGCCCGGGTTCAGCCTTATCGGGCGACTGGTCCCGCTCGGCCTGCGGGCTCTCGGAGGCGGTGGCGACGGATGTCACCGTGGCGTCGGAGGCCGACTCGGACTCGATTACGCCGGCTTCGTCCTGGCGGTCGGCGGGTGACTGATCCCGAGCGGCCGACGGTTCCTGGGCGGCGGTCGACCTGTCTGTGGTGGACGACGGGGCCTGCTCCAGCGACTCGTCCTTGGCGGGCGGCTGGTCTTCGCCGGAGGGCTGGTCTTCGCCGGAGGGCTGGTCTTCGCCGGAGGGCTGGCCGGCTACGGGCGGCGGGGGCTCGGCGGCTTCGCTATCACGGGGCGGCCCGGGCTTCGCAGCGGGCGGAGCCTGAGCGGCGGCCGGAGCCTGAGCGGCGGCCGGGGCCTGAGCGGCGGGCGCAGATTGGGCGGGGGCTGAGGGCTTCGACGCCGGGGCCTTCGGGCGCGGCGTGAACGCGAACGGGGCATGCGGCGCCGCGGGCGCCGGCTGGGCTTCCGGCGGCTCGGTGGGCAGGTAACCGGCTCCGGACGGAGCGGCAGGCCACCCGGAACCGGCGGCGGCTTGGGCGGCGGGCCGGCTGGGGCCGACGCCGGCGGCTCCGACGCCAGCCGCCCGGGAGGCGGCCGGCACGGGGGCCTGCGGCTGCCCCGCCGACGGGACCGCGGCTGACGGAACCGCCGCTGGCGAGGCTGCCGCTGGCGAGGCTGCAGCCCGCTGGGCCGTGGCAGGCTCCGGCACGCTGGCCTCGGCGGCCGCCATCGTGGGCTTGCCGGTTAGCTCACGCCAGTGGACGGCGGCGCCTATGCCCAGTGCCAGCAGGGCCGCACCGCTCACGCCGATCGCGATGTAGACGAGCGTCAGCTTGCTCGTGACCACACCGGCGATGAGCAGCCCGACGGCGATGACAACGAGAGACGCACTGAAGCGAATCACATGCGTTCTCCCAGCAATCCCCGCCCAGGTTGCTTCGGCCTAACGGCGGTCGCGCGAGGGCGCTCCCTCACTCGTGCGGAAGCCGCTGGAGTGCTGCCCGACCTCGGGGACGCCATACTGTCCCGTGCCCTGACCGCCGTTACGCGCGCCGCTGGGCGCGAGCGCAGGCGGCATCGACTGCTGCGTCCCCGAGGGGAAGCTACCGCTTTCCGCGACGCCGGCTTCCAGATCACGCAACTGGCCCTCCAGGTAGGCCTTCAGCCTGCTGCGGTACTCACGCTCGAAGGCACGCAGGTCATCGACCCGGCGCTCGAGCTCTTCGCGGCTCTGGACCAGCGAGCCCATGGCCTGACGGTGCCGCTCCTGGGCGTCCCGCTCCAGGCTCTCGGCCCGGGCGCGCGCGTCGCCGGTGATCTGCTCCGCCTGGCGCCTGGCCTTGGTGAGCACCTCGTCCGCCTCGCGGCGGGCGCGGCCCAGCGTCTCGTCCGCTTCCCGGCGGGCGTCGGCGATGGCCTGGTCGGCCGTCTGCTGCGCCAGCGAGAGCACGCGCGCGGCCGTGTCCATGTTGTCCTCGATGTGCGGCATCCCGCCGCCCATCATGACCGGCTCGGGCTGCCTGCGCTCCGGCTCCATGCGCTCGGGCGCCATGCGCTCGGGCGCCATCATGTCTGGCTTCGGGTCGGACAGCGGGGAACTCAACGCGGGCACTGCCGACTTGCTACCGCGCAGGACTTCCGCCAGCTTGGCCCGGAGCTCCTCGTTCTCCTGGATCAGCCGGTCGAGCTCGGCCTCGACCTCATCGAGGAAGGCGTCAACCTCTTCCTCGTCGTAGCCGGGCCTGAGCCTGGTCGTACTGAACTGCTTGTTCCGCACATCCGCGGGCGTCAGCGGCATCTCGTCTCCTCGGCGCACTTGGACCGTGTTCCACACGACCGTACCGGAATCAAAGGCGTGGCACGACCACTTCAAGCAGGATCAGGATCACGATAAAAAGAACCATGAAGCTGAGGTCCAGTGCCATCATGCCCAACCGCAGGGTCGGGATGAAGCGGCGCAGGAGCCTCAGCGGCGGATCTGTAATCGTGAAGATGCCCTCGGCTAGCACCAGCACGACGCCGGTCGGACGCCAGTCGCGGGCGAAAACCTGCACCCAGCTGAGGATCATCCGGCCGATCAGGATCACCAGGTAGATCGTCAGCACATAGGTGAGGACTTCCCTCAGGTACTGCACGAATCCACCCTATCCCTGCCGCTGACCGGCCGGTCCGCTAACTCTGGTTGAAGAAGCCGCGCTCGGCGATGCGAGCCTTGTCCTCCGCGGTCACCTCGACGTTGGCGGGCGACAGCAGGAAGACCTTGTTGGTCACACGCTCGATGCTCCCGCGCAAGCCGAAGATCAGGCCCGCCGCGAAGTCGACGAGACGTTTCGCGTCGCTGTCGACCATCTCGGTCAGGTTCATGATCACCGGAGTGCCTTCGCGGAAGTGTTCACCAATGGTACGCGCTTCATTGTAGGTGCGAGGATGCAGTGTCGTAATCCGGGCGAGATCGGTCGTCTGGGTCACCTGCTCGGTGCGCCAGTCGGCGGCCTGGTAGCCGGCGTAACTCCCGCTCGCCTCCCCGTCCCGCACCACTGCGCGCGCGTCCGTCTCGTCGGCCTCCTCGGGCCGCTCCGCCTGGTCATCGTAGTCCTCGTACTCACCGTAGGAGTCGTACTTGTCCTGGTAGCGGTGGTCGTCCTCCACGAGGCCGAGGTAGACCGCCATCTTCCGCATGGCACTGGCCATCCTTCAGTCCTCCCAGCCTCTACCCGTCTTCGCCAGCCGATTCGGCCTCACGCGTGGGACATTACCGGACACCGGGCTCACGATCGCCGAGCAACGCCGTACCGATTCGCAGGTGTGTCGCGCCGGCTTCCACCGCGGCCTCGAGATCGCCGCTCATGCCGGCCGATATCACCATGGCGCCCGGCCTGACCGCGCGCACAGCCCCGGCGCTGGCAAGCAGCCGCTCGAACGCCTCGGCGGGGGCCATGGACAGCGGGGCGATGGCCATGACGCCGCCGAGGACCAGTCCCTCCTCGGCGGCGAGCGCCTCGGCCAGGGCCGGAACGTCGGCCGCGACGGCACCGCCGCGGGCCGGGTCGCCGTCCAGGCTCACCTGGACCAGGCACTCGATCTCTCGCCCGGCGTTGCGCGCGGCCTGGCCCAGCGCGCGGATCAGCCGCGGCCGATCCACCGAGTGCACCACGCGGGCGTACCGCACCACGCTGGCGCACTTGTTCGTCTGCAGCTGCCCGACGAAGTGCCAGGTGAGATGCAGGTCGGCACACTGGGCGGCCTTCGGCGCGGCCTCCGCGTCGCGGTTCTCCCCCACGTCAGCCACGCCAAGCCCGCTGAGCAGCCGCACGTCGGACGCGGGCCTGGTCTTGGTCACCGCGATCAGCGTCAGCTCGCCGACGCCCCTTCCGGCCGCCTCGCACGCCTTGGCGATGCGGCGCCGGACTTCGGCCAGCCGCTGGGCGAGTTCTTCGCGCCGGTCTGGCTCGGTCACTTGAGGAAGTCGGGAACATCCAGGTCGTCGTCTTCCTCGAAGACGACCGGACGGCGGCGCGTGGTGGCGACGTCGAAGGTCTTCGCCGCCGTCTCGGCGTGTGCCGGGCGGTAGGAAGAGAAGTCGGCTTGCTCCGCAGCCGCCGCGACCCGGGCCGGCTCCGGTCCGGGCGGCTCGTAGGCCGGCGGACTGACCGGGGTCGGGCGCGGGTCAGCCGACGGAGCCGGGTCAGGGGCGGGGGGCGCCGCGTACTCATCGTCCGGCACCGGCGCGCCGAGGACCGAGGCCGCGGCCGGGTAGGTTCCGTTGCGGCCGTGGGCGACCGGGCCATGGCCGGCGCCGAACCCAGTGCCGGGAGCGCCGTCGGCCTCGCCCGGGCCGGAGGCGGTAACGGAAGGGGCGGCCGGGCCCGGATCCGGGGGAACGGACCGGGACACCGGGACGGGTGCCGGGGCCGGGGCGACAGTCGTGGTGAAGCCGCCCGCGACCGGCGCAGGGCCGCCAGGAACCGCGCCGCCAGATACCTGGCCGCCGAACGAGGAGTCACCCGACTCGGCGCCGCCGGCCGCGCCGCGGCCGGTGCGCTCCTGGTCCAGGCCGGCCGCGATGACCGTCACCCGGACCTCGTCGCCGAGGGCGTCGTCGATGACCGCGCCGAAGATGATGTTCGCGTCGACCGCGGCCGAATTGGAGACGAGCTGCGCGGCCTCGTTAATCTCGAACAGGCCGAGGTCCGAACCGCCCTGGATGGAAAGGAGCACGCCGTGCGCGCCGTCGATGCTCGCCTCCAGCAGCGGGCTGGAGATCGCCATCTCGGCCGCCGCGACGGCGCGGTCGTCGCCGCGGGAGGAGCCGGTGCCCATCAGCGCCGAGCCCGCGCCGGACATGACCGACTTCACGTCGGCGAAGTCGAGGTTGATCAGGCCCGGCGTGGTGATCAGGTCGGTGATGCCCTGCACACCGGAGAGCAGCACCTGGTCGGCCGCCTTGAACGCGTCCAGCACGCTCACGTGCCGGTCGGAGATGGACAGCAGCCGGTCGTTGGGGATGACGATCAGCGTGTCGACCTCGCTGCGCAGCCTCTCGATGCCGGCCTCGGCCTGCACCACGCGGCGCTTGCCCTCGAAGCCGAACGGCCTGGTCACCACGCCGATGGTGAGCGCGCCCAGGGATCGCGCGACGTTCGCGACCACCGGGGCACCGCCGGTGCCAGTGCCGCCGCCCTCGCCCGCGGTGACGAAGACCATGTCGGCGCCCTTGAGCACCTCCTCGATCTCCTCACGGTGATCCTCGGCGGCCTTGCAGCCGACATCGGGATTGGCCCCGGCGCCCAGCCCTCTGGTGAGCTCGCGGCCGACGTCGAGCTTGACGTCGGCGTCGCTCATGAGCAGCGCCTGCGCGTCGGTATTGATCGCGATGAACTCGACGCCCCTGAGTCCCTCTTCGATCATGCGATTGACGGCGTTGACACCGCCGCCGCCGATTCCGACGACCTTGATAACCGCCAGATAGTTCTGCGGTGCTGCCACGAGGAGGGTACCTTTCCGCTCGTTTTTACCTCGGTAATCCCGGCAGGCGGAAGGCGTTTTTCGATACGCCTGAATTTACCGCCAGGGCATGTTCCCTCACCATCAGGTTTCACCTTCAGGTTAAGATTTAGAGTTTTTATCTTCCGCACGATTGATACGGACAGTAGGGTCGGACGGCACCCGGGTCAACTAACCACGCAGGAACCGATCAGCGTGTCGCGGATCGGCGGGTCCTTGGCATCGCGGCCGATCACCGGGTCAGCACGGACCCCGGCGCGCTCACATCGTAGTAATGCCTGTGGGTCTGCCGCAGGGCGGTGAGTTCCCGCGCCTTGGCCGCGGCCCGGCCGGTGCCGCCCCAGACCACGGTTACCTGGCCAGCCAGCCGCAATGTCACCTGATCCGGGCTCGGCGCGGTGACGGATTCCGCCGCGTGGCGCAGCCAGGCGGGCAGTTCGCCGACGACCGCCGCGGCCGCGGCGAAATCCGGGTCACCGCGCAGCGAATAACCGGGCGGGGCGGGATAGAGCGGGAGATCGGCGGGGCGCCTGGTGACCCGCTGCAGCACCACGCCGGCCGCGTCGGCCAGGTCGTACCCGCCGCCCGGCGCGGTCAGGGCCAGCGCCGGCGTCCGCTCCCTTACGGTGATGACCACCCGGTCCGGCCAGGCCCTGGTGACCTGCGCGCTGCGCACCTGCCTGATCGTGTCGACCCGCCCCGCGACCTGGCCCGTGTTCACGCGGATCAGCGGCGTGCCGGGGTTGATCCCGGCCGCGGATAGCACCTCAGCGGCGGGCACGATGTGCGTGCCGGTCACGGTCACCGAACGGACCACGAGCAGCGACGAGTCGAACAGGGCCCAGGCCGCGGCCGCGGCCACGCCGGCCGCCGCCAGGGCGATGAACGCCCGGCGCCAGGCACGGCGCCGTTTCCCCCCATTAACACCAGAAGTCGCACTGTCACCAGCGGCGCCGCGGCGGGAGGCTTTACCGTACCTGATGACGCCGCCGGGTCTGGTCACTCCCCTGGCCCCCGGAGGGTCTCGACCAGCCGCGGCCCGAGCGCGGTGATGTCCCCGGCCCCCATGGTCAGCACCAGGTCGCCGGGCTCGGCGATCGCACCGACCACCTCGGCGACCCGGGCCGGTTCTGGCACGAACCTGGTGTGCCCGCCGGGAGCGGCATCCACGATGAGCTGGCCGGTGACGCCGGGCTCCGGGTCTTCCCTGGCGGCGTACACGTCGAGCACGATGGCCTCGTCGGCGAGCCCGAGCGCTGCGCCGAACTCGGCCGCGAAGATCCGGGTCCGGCTGAACAGGTGCGGCTGGAAGATCGCGATGATCCGGCCCTTGCTGGTGCTGTCCGCGATGTCCCTGGCCGCACGCAGGTCAGCGGCGAGTTCGGTCGGATGGTGGGCGTAGCTGTCGAGCACCCGCACCCCGCGCGCCTCGCCCTTGAGCTCCATCCGGCGCCGGGCGCCCCGGTAGCCCGCCAGGGCCGCCGCCACCCGGGACGGCGCGAAGCCAAGCTCGACGGCCGCAGCGAACGCGGCGGTGGCGTTCAGCGCGTTGTGATGACCCGGCACGCCGACGGTCATCTGGGAGAAGATTTCACCGAACGGGCTGCGGTCAGCCGCCACCGTGAAGCTGATAGCCATTCCGCGGGGCGCCACGTCCACGATCCGGTAGTCGGCGTGCGGCGATTCGCCGTACCGGCGGACGAGCGCCGGGTCGAGGCGCGCCCCGACCTCCTCGGCCCCCTGGTCGTCCGCGCAGGTCAGCACCATGCCGGAGACCCGCTGGCCGAAAGTGCTGAACGCCGACCGGATGTCCGCCAGGCTGGCGTAGTTGTCCAGGTGGTCGGCCTCGACATTGGTGATGACCGCGACGTCGGGTGACAGCAGCAGGAACGAGGAGTCGCTCTCGTCCGCCTCGGCCACGAAGTCCAGGCCGCCTCCGTCCTCCGCGCCGAGCCCGGTCTCGGTCAGGATCCCGCCGATGACGTAGCCGGGATCGGCGCCGCACTCGCGCAGGACCGTGGTGAGCATGGAGGTGGTGGTGGTCTTGCCGTGCGTCCCGGCGACGGCGATCACCCGGCGGCCGGCCATGACCGAGGCCAGCGCCGCCGCGCGGTGCATCACCCGCATTCCGCGCCGGGCGGCCTCGGTCAGTTCCGGGTTGTCCGCGCGGATGGCGCTGGACACCACCAGCGTGTCACCGGGGCCGAGGGCGCCGAGGTGGCCCGGGGCGTGCCCGACATGCACGCTGGCACCGAGCGCCCGCAGGTCGTCAAGCAGCGCCGAGGCCCTGGCGTCGCTGCCGGAGACGGGGATGCCCCGGGCCAGCATGATCCGCGCGATGCCGGACATGCCCGCCCCGCCGATGCCGGTGAAGTGCACCCGGCCGAGCCGGGCGGCGGGCACCGGCTCAGCCGGCGCGATCAGGCTCTTGAGCAGCTGAGCTGTCACCGGCGCCCTTCCCTGGTTGCACGATCTCGATGACCGCTTCGGCCAGCCACCGGTCCGCGTCGCCGCGCCCGAGTGAGGCGGCCGCCCCCGACATGTCCGCCACCTGGTCGATACTGACCAGCACCGGCAGCAGGGTGTCGCGGATCCACTCGGGCGACAGGTCCTCGTTGCTCACCAGCATGCCGCCCCCTCGCTGCACGATCGGCAGCGCGTTCAGCCGCTGCTCGCCGTTGCCGATGGGCAGCGGCACGTAGGCGGCCGGCAGGCCGACCGCGGTGAGCTCGGCGCAGGTCATCGCGCCCGCCCGGCACAGCGCGAAATCCGCCGCGGCGTAGGCCAGGTCCATCCGGTCGATGAACGTCGTGGCCACGTAGGGCACTCCGGAGGACGCAACCGGAGCCTCAGCGGCGTTCCGCGGGCCGATGATGTGCAGCACCTGGACGCCGCCCTGCCGGAGCCACTCGGCGGCCCCGAACACGGCGGCGTTCAGCGCGCGCGCCCCCTGCGAGCCGCCGGTCACCAGCAGCACGGGCAGATCGGGGCGCAGGCCGAAGTGCGCGCGGGCTTTGTCGCCGAGGCCCAGCCGGTCGAGCTCGGCGATCTCCCGCCTGATCGGGACGCCGAGGAACGTGCCGTTCCTGAGCTGGGTATCCGGATGACCGGTGAAGACGTGCGTGGTGAACCGGGCGCCGAGCCGGTTGGCCAGCCCGGGCCTGGGGTTCGCCTCGTGCACGACGATGGGGACCTTGCGCCGCCTCGCCGCGAGGTAGGCCGGAGTGGCCACGTACCCGCCGAACCCCACGAGCACCTCGGCCCGGGTCCGGTCGAGCGCGGCCGCGGCCGCGTTGACGGCTCCGGCCAGCCGGCCGGGCACCGTGAACAGCGCGGGCGTCACGGACCTGGGCATCGGCACGGCCGGGATGAGCTCCAGCGGGTACCCGCGCAGCGGGATCAGCCGGGACTCCAGGCCGCGTTCGGTGCCCAGGCAGGTCACCTCGGCGTCCGGGTCGATCCGGCGCAAGGCGTCGGCCAGCGCCAGGGCTGGTTCGATGTGGCCGGCGGACCCGCCGCCGGCGAGCACTACCCTCATAGGTGCTTTACTTTCGGCGCTTGGATAGTCCGAGCCAGCTTAGAACGCGACGCGGCCAGCCGGGGCCACGTGCGGCCAAAGCCTCACGGGCGCCGGGCTCCATCCGGGCGAACGCCATCAGCATGCCGAGCGCGATCAGCGTTACCAGCAGGGATGACAACCCGGCCGAGACGAGCGGCAGCGGCACCCCGGTGATCGGCAGGACGCCGATCACCGCGCCGATGTTGACCACGGCCTGCATGACGATCCACGCGGTGATCGCGGCCGCGCCCAGGCGGCAGAAGACGTCGGGCACGCGCCGGGCGATCCTGAGCCCGGCGAAGGCCAGCCCGCCGTACAGGGCGGTCACGCACAGCGTGCCGACCAGCCCGAGTTCCTCGCCAATGATGGCGAAGATGAAGTCGCTGGTGGATTCGGGCACATAGCCCCACTTCTCCCGGCTGGCGCCGAGGCCCACGCCGAAGATGCCGCCCGAGCCGAGCGCGTACTTCCCGTGGATGCCCTGCCAGTTCGCGCCGGTGACGTCGCCCTGCTGGTCGAGGTAGCCGGTCAGGCGCTGGAAACGGTATTTCGCCGAGACGATCATCAGCAGCATGGCCAGGGCCATCAGGATCAGCAGGCCGCTGAAGACCCGCCCGGGGGTGCCGATGACCCACAGCAGGGCGAGGAAGATGACCAGCAGGATGAACGTGGTGCCCAGGTCGTCACCCGACATCACGAGCAGGCAGAGCAGGCCGGCCCCGGGCATGAGCGGGACGAGCATGTGCCGCCAGTCGGCCAGCTGGCCGAGCTTCTCCTTGCGGGCCAGCAGGTCGGCACCCCAGACCGCCAGGGCGAGCTTGGCGATCTCGGAGGGCTGGATCTGCTGCCCGCCGATGTCGATCCACCGGGCCGCGCCGTTCTGCGACACGCCGACGCCGCGGATGAGCGTGAGGCCGAGCCCGACCACCGCCACGGCGAGCAGCGGATAAGCGAAGGCGCGGAACAGCCGCGGCGACGAGCGCGCCGCCGCCCACATCAGCGGCAGGCCCACGGCGGCGCCCAGGAGCTGCTTCTTGAAGTCGGAGTACGGCGAGAGCCCCGCGGTCAGGTCGAGGACCGACGCGGTGGACTGCACCATGACCAGGCCGAGCCCGAGCAGCAGCGTGGTGATGCCCAGCACGAGGTAGTAGGACGTGAGCGGCCGGTCGAGCAGCGCGCGCCAGGTGCCGACGCGGACCCTCAGGTCCCTGACGTCCCGCACGCCGCCCAGCACCGGCAGCCGTGGCGCGTCCGGTTCCGGCAGGTCCAGCTCGGCCAGATCCTGATACATGGTCCAAGTCTGTTGGCCGGCCCGCGGTAAGACCGGGACATCCGGCGCGTGTCGCCTAGATTTCGGCCACCGGAGTGCACCATGGCCGGGGGACAGTGAAGCAGCCTCGTTTATCTGGCATGATATGACCCAATGAGCAGGTCAGAGTCTTCTCGTTTCCCGGTGACGGTTTCCTGGCTTCCGGTTACGCGCTGCGAGGTATGCGGGCGTTCCCTGGCCTACCGGCCCGGCCAGGCCAGCGCGGTACTGACTGAGCACTACAACCGGATGCATCCGGATGCCCTCACCGACGCGCCGGAAAACAAGCGCTGACGGGTACCGCCGACCGAACCCGCCGGGTACGCTCCGATTACCCTGCGATGTGAGCAATGATGGCGTCTTCCGCGCGACCGCTGGCCATCGCGGCGGTGACCGCCTGGGTGATCACCGCCAGCATCGGCGTCTACATGCTGCGTACCTGGGTGGCCCGCGGAGGCCTGCAGCGGCAGCGCGCCACCGGAGTGGGAGTCCCCCCCGCCGTGGTGTTCGGCCATGCCAGCGCCGCCCTCACCGGACTAGTGGTCTGGGCCGGTTTCGTCAAGACGAGGTGGGATCCGCTGGCCTGGACCGGCGTCGTACTGGTCACGGTGGCCATCGGTCTCGGCGTCTGCACGGTCACGCTGTGGACCCCGTACCCGGTGGTGGTCCCTGAGGAGGTTCCGGCGGCCGACCGGGTCGGGAAGACCGTTCCGCCGACTGAGGCGATAACCGACGAGATGATCGCCGAACTGCTCGCCGACCCGTTCCCCGGCCGGCCGCGGCCCCGGCTCAAACTGGCTCCTTTCGTACCTGTGCTGCACGGCTTGGCCGCGCTGGCCACGTTCATGCTCACGGTGCTCGCCGCGATCAGCGCGATATTAGGTCTTTTTTGGGACCAATGAGCGGAAGCGGAGGCCTGCGGGACGGCGCCGTCCCGTTCGGCTCTTAGTCTGGGATCATGGCAGAAACGCTGACGATGATGGCAGTACACGCGCATCCCGACGATGAAGCGTCGAGCACGGGCGGGGTGCTGGCGGCCTACTCCGCCCAGGGCATCAGGACCGTGGTCGTGACATGTACCAACGGCGAGTTCGGGGACGCGCCCGGCGGGGTCAAGCCCGGGCAGAACGGACACGACGAGAAGGAGGTGGCCCGGCATCGCCTGGCCGAACTACGCGAATCCTGCGCCATCCTGGGCGTGACCGACCTGGAGCTACTCGGCTATCACGATTCCGGCATGCCGGACTGGGACTACAAGGACCGGCCGGCCGCGTTCTGCAACATCCCGGAGGGGGACGTGGCGGCGCGCATCTCGGGCCTGATCGGCAAATACCGGCCGCAGGTGCTGATCAGCTACGACGATCAGGGGCCCTACCAGCATCCCGATCACGTGCACGCGAGCCGCTGCGCACAGGCCGCGTTCGCGGACAGCGGGAGCGTGGCCAAGCTCTACCTCAGCGCGATGCGCGGCAGCGACTGGCGGAAGATCTGGGAGGCATTGCGCGAACTCGGCGCCGAGGTGCCCGACTTCGAGGACATGGACTCCGACCGGCAGCGGCGCGCGCTCGCATCCGAACAGCGCATCACCACCACCGTCGACATAAGCAAAGTGCTCGACCGCAAGCGTGACGCCTTGTTCGCGCACGGCAGTCAGATCTCCGAATCGTGGTTCAGTAAGATCCCGCAGGAGGTCGCCGAAGCCACCTTCGGGCGCGAGAACTTCATCCGGGTCAGCGACACGACCGGGGCCCCGCTGCCCGAGGATGACCTGTTCGCGGGGCTGCGGCCATGACCGCCGAGTCCTACGCGGCCGCGGCGGGGCTGGTCGAGCGGTCCGCCGCCGCGTACGCGGCGGCGGTGCCGGTCACGCCGGAGGACGACGGGTTCTTCGGTCCGGCGAGCGTGACCTGGCGGGTCAGCGCCGACCTGTCCGCGCCGGTGGCCGGGCTGCGTTCGCTGCTGATGCAGGCGCTGCACCCGCTGGCCATGGCCGGCGTCGACCAGCACAGCGACTGGCGGACGGACCCGGTGGGCAGGCTCGCGGCCACCTCGGCCTACGAGGTAACGGTCACGTTCGGCGACCGGGCCAGCGCCCGGCGGGTCGCGCAGCGGGTGCGGGCTGTCCACACCCATGTCCGGGGGGTGGACACGGTGACCGGCCAGCCGTACGCGGCGAGCGATCCCGCGCTGCTGCTATGGGTGCACGCCGCCCTGGTGGATTCGGGCCTGGCCGCCAGCGCCCTGTTCGGCACGCCGCTGCCGGCCGCGGACGCCGACGCCTACGTGGCCGAGATGACGGTCGCGGCCGAACTGCTCGGGGTGCCGCCCGAGATGATCCCGGACAGCGTGGCCGCACTAACCCGGTACATCGCGGGCGTCCGCCCCGACCTGCGCCGCACGCCCGCGGCCGCCGAGTCGATGAGCTACCTGCTCGACCCGCCCGGCCTGGACGAGGACATCGCCGAGCTGTGGCAGGACATCAGGGACGCCGCCGTGACGGCGCTGCCCGGCTGGGCCCGCCAGACGTACGGCTACCCTGAGCCGCCGCCGCCGACGGCCGAGCGCCGGACCGAGATCCGGCAGGCCCTCGGCGTGCTCGACGCGGTGTTCCTGGGCGAACCCGGCGTGCTCGAGGCCCGGCAGCGGCTGGCGGTGCGGATCCGCGCGGCAGGGAAGAAGTGAGGCTAGGGGCGAGAAGGCTGGCGATCGCCGCCGGGATAGGCGGCGTGTCGGTCGCGGCGCTGACGCTGCTGCGCGGGCACGCGGGACAGCTGCGCGGGCGCAGCCTGCGGGTCGAGCGGGGGCTGGCGGCGCTGCGGCTGGCGGCGCGCGGCGGGGCGCGGTATGCGAGCAGCGCGCCGCGGCTGTTCGCCAGCGCGGGCGAGCACCGGGAAGCGCTGCGGAACGACCTGGCATTGCAGACCGCCGAGGACGTCGCGGCCACCTTGGGGACGATGAAGGGCGTGCTGATGAAGCTGGGCCAGATGGCCAGCTACGTCGACGACGGCCTGTCTCCCGCCGCCCGCCGGACGCTGAGCCGGCTGCAGGACAGCGTGCCGCCGATGAGCCCGGAACTGGCGGCGCTGGTGGTCACGGAGGAGCTGGGTCAGCCGCCGGAGCGAGCCTTCGCGACCTGGGATCCCGAACCCATCGCCGCCGCCTCGATCGGGCAGGTGCACCGCGCGATCACCCACGACGGGCGGGCGGTCGCGGTGAAGGTACAGTACCCCGGCATCGCCGAGACCATCGAAGCCGACCTGGGCAACGTCGGGCTGCTGCGCCGGATGCTCAAGATGACCGCGCCGAGGCAGGACGTCAACGCCTTGCTCGCCGAGCTGCGCGAACGCGTCACCGAGGAGCTCGACTACCGCCGGGAAGCCCGTAACCAGCAGATGTTCGCCCGCTACTACGCCGGCCACCCGACGATTCATATCCCGGAGATCGTCGGCGAGCTGTCCACCCGGCGGGTGGTGACCAGTGACCTGGCCGACGGCGCACGGTTCGCCGGACTCACCACCTGGTCACAGGCCGAGCGTGACCTGGCCGCCGAGACCATCTACCGCTTCGTGTTCCGCAGCCTGTACGGGGCGCACGCCTTCAACGGCGACCCGCACCCGGGTAACTACCTGTTCCACGGCGGCGGGCGGGTCACCTTCCTGGACTTCGGCCTGGTCAAGCACTTCAGCGCCGACGAGCTACGACCGCTCGTGGCGATGGTCAGGCACCTGTGCGTGGACGACGACCCGGAGGGCTTCCGCCGGGCCATGGAGGACGCCGGCTTCCTGATGGCCGGTGCCCCGCTGCCCACCGACATGATCGTCGAGCACATGGCGGTGTTCTACCACACGGTCCGCGAGCGAGGCCCGCGGACCATGACCGGAGCGTACGCCTCGGCGGTGACCAGACGCTTCTTCGACTTCCGCAGCCCGCTCGCCGCCTACGTGCAGATTCCCAGGTCCTACGTGATCCTCCAGCGGATCAACCTCGGCCTGTTCGCGCTCCTCGGCGAGCTGTCCGCGACCGCGGACTGGCGCTGCATCGCCGAGGAGATCTGGCCCTTCGTCCAGGGTCCCCCGTGCACCCCGATGGGGGCCGCCGAGGCCCGGTGGCGAGCCACGGTGACCGGGGGATGAGTCGCATGGCCGATCAGGATGACGTGCGCCGCATCGCCCTGTCGCTGCCCGGGACGCTGGAGTCCGGCCTCGGCTTCCGGGTGCAGAACCCCGCGGCGAAGAGCGGGTCCAAGCAGTTCGCCTGGGTCTGGCACGAGCGTGTGCGGCCTGGCCAGCCGCGGGTGCCTAGGCCCGACGTGCTCGCCGTCCGGGTGGCGGGCGAGGCCGAGAAGAAGATGCTGCTGGCCTCGGACCCGGCGAAGTTCTTCACCGAGCCGCACTACAACGGCTTCCCGGCGGTGCTGGTCCGGCTGCCCGCCGTGGCGGCGGACGAGCTCAGGGAACTGCTCACCGACGCCTGGCGCTGTCAGGCACCGCGCGGCCTGGTCCGGGATTCCGGCCTCTGAGCGGGGCCTCGCCGGGGGTCAGCCGACGTAGAAGATGCCCAGGCCCAGGGCCACGCAGATGCCGGCGATGATCCAGAACCGCACGACGATGCTGGTCTCGGCCCAGCCTGCCAGCTCGAAGTGGTGCTGCAGCGGGGCCATCCGGAACACCCGCTTGCCGGTCAGCTTGAACGAGCCCACCTGGATCACCACCGACAGCGTGATGATCACGAACAGGCCGCCGAGCAGGAGCAGGAGCAGTTCGGTCCTGGTGGTGATGGCCAGCCCGGCCAGCACGCCGCCGAGGGCGAGGGACCCGGTGTCGCCCATGAAGATCTTGGCGGGCGGCGCGTTCCACCACAGGAACCCGGCGCAGGCGCCCATCACGGTGGCGGCCACGATGGCCAGGTCCTGCGGGTCGCGGACGTCGTAACACGCCTGGGCCAGGTAGACCGTGCAGTCGTTCCGCAGCTGCCAGATCCCGATGATCATATAGGCGGCGAGCACCAGGATGGCCGCCCCGGTGGCCAGGCCGTCGAGGCCGTCGGTGAGGTTCACGCCGTTCGACGTCCCCCACACCATGACGATGACCCAGAGGACGAAGAGCACCGGTCCGATGGAGATGCCGAAGTCGGCGTAGAAGGACAGGTGGGTGGACGCCGGGGTGAGGTCGTACCCGTCCGGGAACCTGATCGCGAGCAGCGCGAACACGCCGCCCACGATGGCCTGCCCGGCCAGCTTGGCCCCGCTGCGCAGGCCCAGGCTGCGCTGCATGTACAGCTTGATGAAGTCGTCCGCGAACCCGACCAGGCCGAGCCCGGTCATCAGGAACAGCACCAGCAGGCCGGAGGCGGACATGGCGTTGCCGGTGACCAGGTGCCCGATCAGGTACCCGGTCAGCGACGCGATGATGATCACCGTGCCGCCCATGGTGGGCGTGCCCCGCTTGGACAGGTGCCCGGCCGGGCCGTCCGACCTGATCTCCTGGCCGTAGCCGCGCCTGCTGAAGGTCTTGATCGCCAGCGGGGTGCCGAACAGCGCGACGAACATCGAGACGGCGGCGGACAACAGAACGGTCTTCACCGGTCCGGCTCCCCGAGCAGGGCCATGGCGACGCTTTCCAGGCGGGCCGCGCGGGACGCCTTTACCAGTACGACGTCTCCGGGCTTCAACTGGTTCGCAAGCAGGTCGAGCGCGGCCGCGCCGTCCGGCACCGCGACCGCCTCGCCGGTCCAGCCCGGTACCCGCCGGGCGCCGTCGAGCAGCGGCGCGGCCTCCTCGCCCACCGCGATCAGCCCGGCCAGCCGCCAGGCGGCGACCCGCGCGGCGAATTCGCCGGCCTCCTCGTGGCTGGCCCGCGAGGTGTCGCCCAGCTCGGCCATGTGGCCCAGCACGGCGAATCCGCGGCCGCCCTGCGCCAGGTGGGCCAGGGCGTCGAGCGCGGCCCGGACCGACTCGGGGTTCGCATTGTACGCGTCGTTGATGACCGTCACCCCATCCGGCCGCCGGCGGACCTCCATCCGCCACCGGCTGCGCGCGACGGCGCCGCCAAGCCGGTCCGCGATGCCGTCGAGGCCCAGGCCGAGTTCGGCCGCGAGGGCCGCGGCGGCCAGCGCGTTCGGCACATTATGCGCGCCGTGCAGCCGCAGGGCTACCGGCGCGGAACCGTCGGGTGTCAGCAGCGTGAAGCTCGGCCGCCCGGCGTCGTCGAGCCGCACGTCCGCCGCCAGGACCTGGGCCGCGGAGCCGGGAGCGCAGCCGAACGTGACGACGCGAGCGGCGGTGCGCGCGGCCATGGCCAGGACGCGCGGGTCGTCGGCGTTCAGGATGGCCACGCCGTCGGCGGGGAGCGCCTCGACCAGCTCGCCCTTGGCCCGGGCCACCTGGTCCAGGCCGCCGAACTCCTCGGCGTGCGCGTGGCCCACGTTCAGCACCACGCCGTAGCGGGGCGGCGCGATCCGGCACAGGTACGCGATGTGCCCGATGCCCCGGGCGGACAGCTCAAGGACCAGGTACCTGGTCGAGGCGTCCGCGCGGAGCACGGTCAGCGGATGGCCGAACTCGTTGTTGAACGACCCGGCCGGGGCGATCGTGGGCCCCAGGCGCTCGGTCAGCTGAGCGGCCAGGTCCTTGGTCGAGGTCTTCCCCACCGAGCCGGTGATGCCCGCGATCCGCGCCACGGGCAGCGCGCCCACCACGAACCTGGCCAGCGCGGCCAGCGCCGCGGGGACGTCCGCGACCAGCACCGACGGCACCGGGACCGGCCGGGTGGCCAGCACCGCGACCGCGCCCGCCGTGACTGCGGCGGCGGCGAAGTCGTGCCCGTCGGCCCGCTCTCCCGCCACGGCGGCGAACAGCCCGCCCGGTCCGGCCCGCCGGGAGTCGATCACCACCTCGCCGCTGACCACGGCGCCCGGATCGCCGTGCAGCTCACCGCCGCATATCTGGGCGATCTGCGCCAGCGACAGCGGGATCACCGGGTCACCGTCCACGAGTCCTGGTTCTTGGCCAGCCGCTCCAGCGCCTCGGCGGTGACCTGGCGGTCGTCGAACGGCAGCACCGAGCCCGCTACGTACTGGCCGGTCTCGTGGCCCTTGCCCGCCACCACGATCACGTCACCGGGTGACGCCAGCGCGACGGCCAGCGCGATGGCCGCGGCGCGGTCCGGCTCGATGATCACCCGGCCGCGCTCTTCCCGCGGCACGCTCAGCACGCCGTCCAGCATCGCGGCGAGTATCGCCAGCGGATCTTCGGAACGCGGATTGTCGCTGGTGAGGATGGCCACGTCGGCCAGGGACGCGGCGGCCGCGCCCATCATCGGGCGCTTGGCCCGGTCCCGGTCGCCGCCGCAGCCGAGCACGATGACCAGGTTGCCCTGGGTGACCGGCCGCAGCGAGCGCAGCACCGCCTCCACCGCGCCCGGCTTGTGCGAGTAGTCGACGAAGGCGGTCAGCCCCAGCCCGGACGCGGGCACCCGCTCGAGCCGGCCGGGCACGCCCGGGCAGGCGGCCACGCCCGCCACCGCGTCCTCCAGCCTGATGCCCGCCTCGACCAGGGCCACCAGGGCGCCGACCGCGTTGGCCACGTTGAACACCCCGGCCAGGCCGACCGACACGTCCGCCTCGACCCCGCCCGGCCCGACCAGCCGGAACGTGCTGCCGTCCGCGCCGGACCGCACATCGACAGCCCGCCAGTCCGCGCCGTCCGCGCCGGACGCCGAGAACGTGGTCACCGGCACGGGCGCGGAACCGGCCAGCCGGCGTCCGTACTTGTCGTCGACGTTCACCACGCCCAGGACGGTGCTGGCCAGGGGGGACGCCCCCCCCAGACCCCCCCGAGAGGGCTCCGGAGGCATGAACAGCGAGGCCTTGGCCCGGAAGTAGTCCTCCAGGTCGGCGTGGAAGTCCAGGTGGTCCTGCGACAGGTTGGTGAAGACGGCCACGTCGAAGCTGGTGCCCGCGACCCGGCCCAGGGCCAGCGAGTGGCTGGAAACCTCCATCGCGGCCGCGGTCACCCCGCGCTCGGCCATGACCGCGAACAGCGCCTGCAGGTCGGGGGCCTCCGGGGTGGTCAGCGAGCTGGCCAGCCGGTCCCGCCCGACCCGGAGCTCGACCCCGCCGACCAGGCCGGTCAGGTGACCGGCCGCGCGCAGCCCGGACTCGATCAGGTAGGTGCTCGTGGTCTTGCCGCTGGTCCCGGTGACGCCGATGAGGCGCAGCCGGCTCGACGGATTCCCGTACACCCAGCAGGCGATCTCGCCCAGCCGGCCGCGCGGGTCCGCGAGCACGAACACCGGCACGCCGCTGGCCACCGCGCGGGACCGGCCGTCCGGATCGGTCAGCACCGCGACGGCGCCGGCCGCCACCGCGTCCGCGCAGAACGCCGCGCCGTGCACGCGCGCGCCGGGAAGCGCGACGTACAGGTCACCAGGTTCGACCGAGCGAGAGTCGAGGGTGAGCCCGGACAGGAAACCCAGGTCGTTCGGTGAATGAGAGTTTCCTGCGGCGGCCAGCCTGACACCGAGCAGCGTGCTGAGCGCGGACAGCGGCCGCTGCGGCCGGGACGCAGGACGGATCGCCACGGGCTGAGAGTACCTCCATCAAGGGGCGGTCAGGCGCACCTTCGCAGCTGTGGCCCCATCCGGCGGGATCTGCAGCATGGCCAGTGCCTCCTTCATGACCTGGTAGAACACCGGCCCGGCCACCACGGCGCCGAAATGGCCGCCCTTGCGCGGGTTCTGCACGTTGACCGAGACGACCAGCTTCGGGGCGTCGCCAGGGGCGATGCCGATCCAGCTCGAACCGTAGACGCACAGCGCGCATTTCCCGTTGGATTCCTGAGAGGTTCCGGTCTTGGCGGCGATCGCGTAACCGGGGATGACGCCCCACGGCTGGCCGCCCGCCGCGTCGATGGCCGGCACCTGCTGCATGATCTGCAGCAGTTCGCGCGCCGTGTTGGCCTGGATGATCCGGTGCGACGGCGACGGCGCGGCCGGGGTGTACTTCCCGGCCGCGCCGGTGGTGCCCTCGAGCAAGGTCGGCTCGACCCGGACGCCGCCGTTGGCGATCGTCGCGTACACCTCGGCCATCTGCAGCGCGGTCACGGCCACCCCCTGGCCGAAGGACAGCGTGTACCTGGTGTCCCCGGCCCACTGCGACACCGGCGGCAGGTCGCCGGTGAGCTCGCCGGGCAGGCCGATGCCGGTCGGCTCGCCGAGGCCGAAGGCCCGCAGGTAGTCGTACTGCGTCTGCTCGCTGATGTGCCCGGCGACCTGGGAAATGCCGATGTTGGAGGAGTGCGCGACGATGCCCGCGATGGTGTACCGCTCCCCCGGCGCCCATTCCGCGTCGTGGATGTACTGCCCGCCCCTGAGGATCTGGTACGGGATGTTGTAGGCGCTCATCGGCGTCTGGCCGCCGTGCTCGAACGCGGCCGCGGCGGTGATCACCTTGGCCGTGGAACCCGGCTGGAACTCGGCCTGCACCGCCAGGTTGGTGGTCTGGTTCAGGTCCTTGATCGTCGCCGGGCTGAACGTGGGCCACTGCGCCATGGCCAGCACGTCTCCGGTCTGCGGCTGGATGATCACCACCGTGCAGTTGTCCGCCTTGGTCTTCTTGACCTGGCTGGCACACGCCTGCTCGGCCGCGTACTGCAGGGCCGGGACGATGCTGAGCCGCAGGCTGCTGCCGTTCACCACCGGCTTGTCGTTGCTGCCCGCGAGCGGAATCGGCTGGCCGTCGGTGCCGATCTGCACCTGCTCGCTGCCCGGCCCGGCCAGCAGCGAGTTGTACTGCTCTTCCAGGCGGGCCGCGCCGGCCAGCACGCCGTCGTTGTTGCCGGTGAAGCCGACGACGTTGGCCGCGACGTCGCCGTCGGGGTAGGACCGCGCGTAGCTGGCGGTCTGGTAGACGCCGCCCAGGCCCAGCGCGGTGATCTGGCTGGTGGCCTGGGCGGGCACGCCCTTGGCGAGTACCACGTAATCCGGCGAGGTCGGGTGCTGGAGCTTGTCCAGGACCGCGGCCGGGGTCATGTCGAGCGGGCCGGCCAGCTCGGCGGCGACCTGCTGCCGCTTGGCCGCCGGGATCTGCGGCGGGTCGGCGGTCACCTGGTAGGTGGCCACGGTCATCGCCAGCACCTGCCCGTTGGCGCCGGTGATGCTGCCGCGCATCGCGGGCAGCGGGATCGTCCGGTCCCGCTCCTGCGACGCCAGCTTGCGGTAGCTGCCCGACTCCATGCCCTGCAGCTGGACCAGACGGCCGGCGAACAGGGTCAGCACGAAGATGATCGCGAGCAGGGTGATGCCCAGGCGGCGGGCCGAGTCGCCGCGGGGGCCGGCCGGCGCGCGGGACGGGGCTTGGCCGGGGTGGCCGGGCGGGACGGCCTGACCCACCTGGGGTCCGCGGGCCGCGCCGAGGGGTGTTCCCCGTTCCTAGGGCCCGAACGGACCTGGCCGGGAGCCCCGAGGCGGGTACGAGGGGACGGGTGGCCCCCTCGTGGTCGCGGCGTTCCGGCGGGCCGCCCCCGGGGGGTTGCACTGCGGCGCTGCGGCGTCCCGGGCGGCCGCCGGGCCTCCCGGCGGCCGGCTTGCGGCCGCCGGGTCGGATCCTGTGGTGTCACGGCGTGTATCCGGGCACGGTGATCGCGGCCTCGGCCCGGGACGGCTTGCCGACGATGAGCTTCCCGGTCTTCAGGTCGATGAAGCCCAGCTTGGGGTTCGGCCGCATGCCGAGCTGGCCGGCCTCCTGCGCGATCACGGCCGGGTTCCCCGCCTGCGCCACCTCGTTGGTGAGGGTCTGCTCCTGGCGGGCCAGGTTGGCGTTCTGCTGCTGCAGGCTCGTGACCCGGAACGCCCCCTGGGCGAGCGTGGTGCTGATCACCAGGAGCGAGACCAGGGCACCGCCGAGCAGCCCGACGAGCAGCAGGATGAAAGGCATCCGCGGTGAGCGGGCCCGCGGTCTCGGCCCGCCGGTCCTGGGCGCCGGCCGGGTGCGCGGCGCCGTTACCGGCCGGGTGTGACGCGGGGTGGTGACTGTGTTAGCCGGGGGGACGACCCCCCCATACCCCCTCGCTCCTGGGGGAACCCTTCCCCCCAGACCCCCCTGGGGGGTCCGGCGCATCGTGTCAGTGGCCATTGTCTGTGCCCCCTCGGGTCACGCTGCTTGCCTGATGCGTTCCGCGGCCCGCAGCCGGGCGGATGCCGCGCGCGGATTGCTGCTGACTTCGTCCCTGCCGGGACGCTCGGCGCCCCTGGTGAGCAGGCGGAACTGCGGTGTGGCCGCGTTCGCGGTAATGGGCAGGCCGGGCGGCGTCTGGTCGGTGGACAGCCGCACGAGCTCCCGCTTGACGATGCGGTCCTCGAGTGAGTGGTAGGCCAGCACGACGACGCGGCCGCCGACGGCCAGCAGGTCCAGCGCGGCGGGCAGCGCCCGGCGCAGCGTGCCGAGCTCGTCGTTCACCTCGATCCGCAGGGCCTGGAAGGTGCGTTTGGCCGGGTTGCCGCCGGTCCGCCGGGTGGCCGCGGGGATCGCGTCCTTGACGATCGCGCTCAGCCGCTGCGTCGAGGTGATCGGGGCACGGGCGCGCTCGCGCACCACCGCGTCGGCGATCCGCCAGGCGAACCGCTCCTCGCCGTAGTCGCGCAGGATGCGGGCGAGTTCGGCGGCCGGGTAGCCGTTCACCACGTCGGCGGCGGTGCGCTGGCCGCCCTGGTCCATCCGCATGTCAAGGGGAGCGTCCTGGGCGTAGGCGAAGCCGCGCCCGGGGTCGTCGAGCTGCGGCGATGACACGCCCAGGTCGAACAGCAGGCCGCGGACGCTGTCCGGCCCTATCGTCCCGGCATCGGCGGCGGCGGCCAGGATGACGGGGATCTCGTCGTACCTGGCGTGCTTGAGGGTGACCCGGTCGGGGAACGGGGCGAGCAGCTCGCCGGCCGCCTCGATGGCGGCCATGTCGGCGTCCACGCCGACCAGGAGCAGGCCGGGACAGGCCTCGAGCAGCGCGCGGGCGTGACCGGCGCGGCCCAGGGTGGCGTCCACGAGCACCGCGCCCTCGGCGGCCAGGGCGGGCGCGAGCAGGGCGGTGACACGGCCGGCGAGCACCGGTACGTGCTGGGCCCTGTTCACACGTCCCTCCCCTTCCTGGCGTCCGTCATGTGCGGTGCTGGTTTTCCGGCCCGCTGCCTTGCCGCCTTTTCCGGCCCTCCGCCGGCCCCATCCGCTCGCGCTGCCGGCTGGCACCGGGGAAGTGATGCCAGCAGGGAGCGGCGGATGGGGGCCGGCGCGCGAGAGCTACAGGATTCCCGGGAACACCTCCTCGGCGGCTTCGGCATACGAGTCCTCCTGTGCGGCGAGGTAGGTCTCCCAGGCTTGCGCGTCCCAGATCTCCAGCCGGGTGTCCGCGCCGATCACCACGCAGTCCCGCTGCAGCCCGGCGTAGCTGCGCAGGGCGGGCGGGACGGTGATCCGGCCCTGCTTGTCCGGCATCTCGTCCGAGGCGCTGGCGAAGAAGACCCGGCTGTTGGCTCTGCTAGCCGGGTTCTGCGAGTTGCGGATCTCCTCGGTGATGCTGGCGAACCCCTGCTGCGTGAAGACGTACAGGCAGCGCTCCTGGCCCTTGGTGATCACCACGCCCCCAGCGAGCTCTTCTCGGTACTTCGCGGGCAAGATCAGGCGGCCCTTCTCGTCCAGCCGGGGGGCGTGAGTACCGAGGAACACGGGTGCTCACCTCCCACCACCTATCCTCCACCGCGCTCCACTGTACCCCACATTTCCCCACCGTCAATGCTTAAAACGCGGGAATCGCGCCTGTGGCCCCACTAAAGCGCCAGCTTGGAGGGGTGGCGCGGAGTGGAGGAAGATGGAGGGCGAAGCGGGGGCCCGGAACCCGGGCGCGCCAGAGCAGGACCGGCCCGGGTGGGGCCGGAACAGGGCGGCGAACGGGGGCCGTGGTGCTCGTTTTGGCGAAGAAGCCTGGCCAGCGTCGCGCGCTTGGCGAGGAAGGACGTACTGTAGCTAGACCGGCTGCGTTTCCTGACACGATGCTGAGACTGGCTGGTGGTGCGCGCCAGAGCCTTCGAGGAGGCCATGTGGTACTAGACACCGGGCGGCAGACGGGGAGCCCGATCGATGATCTAGTCCCGGCGGCTCGCCGGATCGGCCGGGCGATCGAGGCCGTGATCGAGGGCAAGCGGGAGGCCATCCAGCTCACCTTGGCCGTGCTGCTCGCCCAGGGACACCTGCTCATCGAGGACGTGCCCGGCGTGGGCAAGACGATGCTGGCCAAGGCCCTGGCCCGGGCGATCGACGGCACCGTGCGCCGGGTGCAGTTCACGCCGGACCTGCTGCCGAGCGACATCACCGGCGTGAGCGCCTACAACCAGGAGCGGCGCGAGTTCGAGTTCAAGCCGGGACCGGTGTTCGCCAACATCGTGCTCGGCGACGAGATCAACCGGGCTTCGCCGAAGACCCAGGCGGCGCTGCTCGAGTCCATGGAAGAACGCCAGGTCACAGTGGACGGCACCACGCACTTGCTGCAGGAGCCGTTCATGGTGATCGCCACCCAGAACCCGGTGGAGATGGAAGGCACCTACCCGCTGCCCGAGGCGCAGCGGGACCGGTTCACCGCGCGCATCTCCCTCGGCTACCCGCCGCCCGCCGCCGAACGGGAAATGCTCGACACCCACGGCGCCGCGTCCCCGCTGGATCAGCTCCGGCCGGTCGCGCGGGCGAGCGACGTGCAGGACCTAGTGCTCGCGGTGCGCAAGGTACTCGTGTCCGACCAGGTCAAGGACTACATCATCAACCTGGCCAACGCGACCAGGACCTCGCCCGAGCTGCGCCTGGGCGCGTCGCCGCGGGCCACCCTGCACCTGCTGCGGGCCAGCCGGGCCTGGGCCGCGCTGGACGGACGGGACTATGTCATCCCGGACGACGTGCAACGGCTGGCCCGGCCGGTGCTCGCGCACCGGCTGCTGCCCACGGCGGAGGCCATCGTGGAACGGCACCTGCCCGAGCACGTGGTAGACCGGATCATCGCCCAGCTGCCCCTGCCGCGGCGATGAGCCGCGGCAGGGGCAGCGCGGTCGCGGCCATGAGCCGCTAGGAGGGTCATGCGGAGGCTGTTCGGCTCGCTGACCACCCGAGGCCGGTCGTTCCTGACGGCAGGCGGCGCCGCGATGATCTGCGGCCTGGCCATACCCGAGCCGGCCCTGGTCCGGGTGGGCGCCCTGCTGGTCCTCCTGCCGCTCGTGTCGGCGCTGACCGCTCGCCGGTCCCGGTACCGGCTGGCCTGCGTCCGCAGGCTCGACCCGCCGCGGATCCCGGCCGGCCAGCCCGCCACGGTGACCGCACGGGTGGAGAATGTCTCGCGGCTGCGCACCGGCGTGCTGCTGGCCGAGGACGTCACGCCTCACACGCTGGGCAGCAGGCCGCGGTTCGTGCTGGATGAGATCGAGCCCGGCGGGCACCGGGAACTGAGCTACCAGATCCGTTCCGACACCCGGGGCAAGTTCACCATCGGCCCGCTGCGGGTCCGGGTCGCGGACGCGTTCGGCCTGGTGGAGATCAGCCGGTCGTTCAGCACCACAAGCACGCTGGTGGTCACGCCGAGAATCTTCCCGCTGCCGCGGGCCACCGCGCAGAGCAGCTGGCTCGGCGAGGGCGACGGCGGGATGCGGACGATCTCGGCGGTGGGCGAGGACGACGCGGCGCCGCGGCAGTACCAGCACGGGGACGGGCTGCACCGGGTGCACTGGAAGTCGACGGCGCGGTACGGCGAGCTGATGGTGCGCCGCGAGGAGCACCAGTGGCGCAACAGCGCGTCGGTGTTCCTGGACACCCGGCGCTCGGCGCACGCCGGCAGCGGGGCCGCCTCGACGTTCGAGTTCGCGGTCAGCGCGGCCGCCTCGATCGGCGCGCACCTGTCCGGCGAGGGCTTCCGGGCCAGGCTGATCACCGACGCCGGCGAGATCGCGCCGCGCGGGACCTTCAACGACACCCTGCTGGACATGCTGGCGGTCATCTCCCCGTCGCGCACGGCAAGCTTCCGGACCGGCACCTCGGCCCTGGCCACTACGGGCGGCCAGCTGATCGCGGTGGTGGGCCGTCTGCCCGCGGGCGATGCCAGAGCGCTCGCCGCGGCCAGGCGCGGGAACGCGCCCGCGATGGCGCTGCTGCTCGCCGTCTCGGCGTGGGCGTCGGACGGCATCGCCGAGGACACCGCGCGGACGGCGGAGATCCTGTCGGCCGCGGGCTGGCGGGTCGCGGTGGCCAGCGCCAGCACCCCGCTCGCGATCGCCTGGCAGCAGATGCACCGCCCCCTTGATCCCGCTGACCGGCCGCTGTCCGTCGGCTCCCTCGGGGGTGAGCCGCAATGACGCTGAACGGCCGGATGACGGTGACGACGGCGGTGGCCTGCGTGCTCGCCGCCACCGCGCTGCTCCCGCTGTTCATGGAGGCGCTGTGGCTCGTCATCGCGACCGGAGCGGTGATCGCCGTCGCGGCCACCGGGGCGCTGACCCGGCTGCGCACGCTGCCGGTCCTCGTGTGCCTGGCGGCCGGCCTGGCCGGCCTGGTGCTGTACCTGAACCTGATCTTCGAGGCCCGGCCCTCGCTGCTGCACGTGATCCCCACCCCCGCCTCGCTCGCCCGGCTGTGGGACCTGGCGGGTACCGGGATGCACGATGCGAACAGATACGCCCCGCCGGTGCCGAACGTGCCTGGCCTGCTGCTCCTGGCGGCCGGCGGGGTGGGCATCGCCGCGGTGCTCGCCGACCTGATCGCGGTGCGGCTGCGGTCCACCGCGCTGGCCGGGCTGCCGCTGCTGGTGCTGTTCACCGTGCCGGCCGTGATGAACGCCTCGCACGACGAGCTCACCACCGGGCTGGTGTTCTGCCTCGGCGGCGCGGGATACCTGGCCATGCTCAGCGCCGACGGCCGGGAACGGATCAGGGTCTGGGGCAGCCTGATCTCGCTGTGGCGCGGGTCGCCGGGCGTGCCGCGCCGGGTCCGCGAGCGGGGCCGGGGGCCGGACACCCGGGCGCTGGCCGCGGCGGGCCGGCGGGTCGGGCTCGCCTCCATCGTGCTGGCCCTGTGCGCCCCGCTGCTACTGCCCGGCCTGCACCCGAGCAAGCTGTTCTCCTCCGGCCCGGGCATCGGCGGCAACGAAGGCGACGGCGGTGAATCCCTGTCGCTGCCGGGAGCCGTCTCGCAGACCGTCACCCAGCTGCACGAGAGCCGCCCGATGACGATGTTCACGTACAAGACCAACGCCACGCCGGCCCAGCAGCACGACGACGCGGAATACTTCAGCCAGTACGTGTTCGACACGCTCGGCGACGCGGGCTGGCAGGTGGACGACTACTCGGCCAACGCGGTGCAGGTCGGGGCGATCCCCGTCCCGCCGGGGCTGACCGACCCCACGTCGACGCAGACGGTGACCACGACCGTCGACGTCACCAAGGACTTCCCCAGCGCAGGCTCGCAGCCGACGTTCCTGCCGCTGCCCTACCCCGCCATCCAGGTCTACGCGCCGGGCAAGTGGCAGGTCGACCCCGACTTCATGGTCTACTCCGCCAGCGACTCCATCGCCGGCCGGTCCTACACGGTGACGAGCGTCGCGGTGGATCCGAGCCAGGCGCAACTGAAAGCGGTGCCAGGGATGGTAAAGACGGCGGCCCTGACCCGTGACCTGCAGCTTCCCGCGGCCTACCGGTCGGCCGTGCTGACGCGGCTGGCGGACAGCAGCACGGCGGGCGAGACCGGCGAGTTCCGCAAGGTGGACGCGCTGGCGAGCTGGCTGTCGGGCACCCAGTTCACCTACAGCCTCAGCGCGGCCCCGCTGACCAACGCGGCAGGCCTGGTGAACTTCCTCACCAAGGCCAAGAGCGGCTTCTGCGTGCAGTACGCGTACGCGATGACCGTGCTGACCCGGCTGCTGGGCATCCCGGCCCGGTTCGTGGTCGGCTACACGGAGGGCGCACAGCTCAAGAACGGCCAGTACGAGGTCAAGAACACCGACGCGCACGCGTGGACCGAGGTGTACTTCCCGAGCCTGGGCTGGATCCGTTTCGAGCCCACGCCGGCCGGCCAGGGCACGGCCGCCGCGCCGAACTACATGACCAGCGGGACCGGACGCGGCGCGTCCGGCGTCAGCCCGATCATCTCGGCCACCTCCGGGGTGCACAGCAGCCAGTCAAATCCGAACAGCAACCCCGGCCGGGCGCACTCCCTGCCCGGCAGCGATGCCACGGCGCCCGGGGCGGCGGCCGGGCCGGCGGGTACGCCGTGGACCGCGGTGGCGCTGGCCGTGATCGCCGCGATCGTGCTGACCTCCACCCTGATCGCCACCGTGACCCCGGCCGTCCGGCGGACCCAGGCCGGCCACCCCGAACCCGCCCGCCGCCGCAGGCCCCCCGCCACCACCATCGCCGTGGCGCTGACCGCCACCGCCGCCCTCGTCGCCCTGGCCCTGTACCGCCTGCTCGCCCGCACCGCCGGGCTGAACCTCGGCAAGGCCTGGGCCACCATCGGCATCGCCTTCGCCGCCACCGCCGCCCTCGCCCTGATCACCCCCGCCGCCACCCGCCTGGTGCTGCGCCGGTGGCGGTGGATGCGCGCCACCGACGACACCAGCCGCGCCCACGCCGCCTGGGCCGAATTCCACGACGACCTCGCCGACTACGGCCTGCCCAGCCGCCCCAGCGAACCACCCCGCACGCTGGCCGCCCGCGTCACCACCACCCTGCCCGAGCCAGCCGCCGCCGCCGTCACCCGGCTGGCCCTGGCCGAAGAACGCGCCAGCTACGCCGCCCGCCCCGCCCCGGCCGGCCACCTGCGCCGCGACGGCGCCACCGCCCGCCGCGCCCTGGCCACCACCGCCCGCCGCACCACCCGCTGGCGCGCCGCGCTCTTCCCCGCCTCCACCATGACCACCCTCACCCGCATCCCCGACCGCGCAAACGCACTGACCACCCGGCACCGAACCCGGGCATGAATGCTGCGGCGTAGCAGCCGGGAACCCATGAGTGCCCAGCGGCGCGGGCCGTCACGTCCTCCGGTCGCCCTCCTGCCGGCGGCGCCACCGCTCTTCCATCCGCTCCATCATGCGGGCGCGCCTGGTCTGCCCCGGACGCCTGGCCGGGGCATTCGTCCGCGCCTTGGCGCTCGCGGGCTTCAACGGGCGGATCCTGGCCAGGTGCCTGCGCCAGCTGATCAGCGCCCACACCAGGGACAGCAACACGATCACGGCCCCGGCTGCCTCGAGATACACGCGGTGGGTGACCACGCCGGCCGCGAGCAGGCCGGCACCGGCGACGACGCCGATGAGGGCCTGGGTTAGCCTGCGCTTATAGTGCACACGCGGGTCGCTGGAGCGCACGAGACGCCCGAACTTCGGATCCTCCCTGTAGAGCGCTTGCTCAATCTGCTCCAGCTGGCGCTGCTCGTGTTCAGAGAGCGGCACGACGCCTCCCATAAAAAACCTTGCGCCCGGCACGTGTGCGGTGATCGTTCACCTCACATACCCGGTTCAATTTCCAGAATACGAGCGTTGACACGCCGCTTGGAAGGGTGGACCCCCCAGCAGGTGATAAAGCGTCCTCGGGCGGCCCTTCCGCGCCCTCTACCAGCGCCGCCGGCCGGATCGCGCCGGCCCCGAACCGGCTGGCGATCTTGTCGGCCGCCTGCTCCGCCTCGCGCCAGCCGACGGCCCGGTCATCGAACGTCAGCTGGGCATTCGCGCCGGCCGCCGGGACCAGCCCGGACACCCGGACGCCGACCAGCCGCAGCCGCGCGCCCTGGTCGAGACCGGACGACTCATACAGGGCACAGGCTGTGGCGTAAATCTCATGAGCCACGTCAGTCGGGTACGCCAGAGTCCGGGACCGGGTCATCGTCTTGAAGCTGGCCAGCCGGAGCTTGACCGAGACCGTCCGGGCGGCGTAGCCGCCGGCGCGCAGGCTGCGCGCCGTCCGGCCGGACAGCTTCAGCAGCTCCCGCCTGATCCGCTCCGGGTCGTCGATGTCGGCGGCGAAGGTCTCCTCGGCCCCGGTGCTCTTCTCCGGCACATGCGGCGTCACCCGCCGCTCGTCCCGCCCCCAGGCCAGCGCGGCCAGGTGGGAGCCCTGGGCCGTGCCGAGCTCGTGTTGCAGCGTGGCCAGCGGGGTGTGCGCGATGTCCGCCACCGTGCGCAGACCCAGCCGGGCCAGCGCCTCGCCGGTCCGCTCCCCGACGCCCCACAGCGCCGAGGCGGGCAGCGCGTGCAGGAAGTCGAGCACGCCCGCGCGCGGCACTACGAGAAGCCCGTCCGGCTTGCAGCGGGCGGATGCGATCTTGGCCACGAATTTGGTCGGTGCGACCCCGACCGAGCAGGTGATGCCCTGCTGGCCGGCGATCTGGGACCGGATGTGCCTGGCGATGACCGCGGGCGGCCCGAGGCGCCGCAGCGCGCCGGAGACGTCCAGGAAGGCCTCGTCGAGCGCGAGCGGTTCCACGTCCGGCGTGACCGTGCCGAAGATCGCCATGACCTCTTTCGACACGGCGGCGTAGAGCCGGTGCCTAGGCGGGACGAAGACTGCCCGCGGGCACATCCGCCGCGCCCTGCCTACCGGCATCGCCGAGCGCACGCCGAACGCCCGGGCCTGGTACGACGCGGACAGCACCACGCCACGGCCGCTGGCGCCGCCCACGATGACCGGCTGGCCCGCCAGCTCGGGCCGGTCCCTGATCTCCACGCTCGCATAGAACGCGTCCATGTCGACATGGAGGATGCTGCAGCCGGTGTCGTCCGGGTCTTGTTGCCCCGGGGGGACCGCCATGACAGTCAGCGGTGGCCGAGCACGTGCAGTTGGGCGGCGATGTCACGCAGCGGCGGGGTGGCCGCGGCGGCGGCCTCGAGCGCGCGCAGGGCCTCGGTCCCCCCGGCCCCGCCCGCGTCCCCGTCGAGCAGCGCGCCGGGCCCCAGGCCGCTGAAAATCCGCAGCCCGTGCGCCTCCCCCGGGCGCAAACCGGCTCCCTCGATCAGCGCGGTGAGCGCCGGCAGCGTGAACCGCCGGGGCGGCTCGTCCGCCTGTCCGCCCTCGAGCAGCTGGCGGGCCTCGGTGAACCGGCCGGCCAGCGCCCGGTGCAGGACCGCGGCGACCGTGTTGGCCGCGAGCACGCTCACCGTGGCCGACGGCCGCAGCACGGCCGCGATCGCGGTCATCGCGTCGGCGGCCGAGTCCACGTACTCCAGCACGTTGTGGCAGATGACCAGGTCCGCTGCGTTGACGCCGACCACGCCGTCCAGGCTGGCCGCATCGCCCTGCACCGCGATCAGCCGCGTGCCGGTCTCGGCCGCCCGCCGCTGCGCCGCGGCGAGCGCGTCCGGGCTCGGGTCGACCACGGTGACGTTGTGTCCCAGCGCGGCGAACGGCACCGCCAGCCCGCCGGTCCCCCCGCCCACGTCCACGATGTCCAGCGCCTGCCTGCCGGTATCCGCCACCCGGGCGGAGGCGACGTCCCGCAGCACGTCCCAGACCAGGGAGAAGCGGACGCCGTCACGCCTGAAGTCTGCCGCCACGCCAGCCTCCTTCCAGGAGTCCAATCTAGTGCTACCCGCGGGGACTGTGCTCCCGCGAACCCCACGCGCCGCCCCTGACTGCGGTTACTTTACGTTTGGGAATAGTGAACTTCTGTGACCGGGAACGCGTTATATAGCCGTGCGGAACTCCCAGCCTCTTCTTTACGCCACCTGCCGACAATTCCAGCGCAGCCGGAGCTGTCCACCGTATGCTCTTCGCCATGGCTGAGCACCTCGAGTTGCCCCGCCCCTGGCGGCTGATGCTGACCGCAGGCTGGAACCTGGCCGAATCCCTCGCCCTTCCCGTCGCCGGGTACTTCGTCGGCGTCAACCTGGGCGGCCGGGACACGGGCATGCTGGCCGCGACCGCCGTGGTCTGGCTGACCGTGCTCGGCCGCAAGGTCATCACCCGCCGCGTCCCGGGGCTGCTCACGATCTCGGCCCTGGTGCTCACCCTGCAGACCGCGGTGGTGATCATCACCGGCAGCGTGCTGTTCTTCCTGCTCCAGTTCCCGCTGGCCAACCTGGGCCTGTGCGTGCTGTTCGCGCGGACCGCGCCGACCCGCAAGCCGCTGGTCGCCCAGCTGGCCGCCGAGGTGGTCGCGCTCCGCCACCCGTCCCACCACCCCGGGCTGCACCGCTTCTTCCAGGGCGCCACCTGGCTGTGGGCGGGCATCTTCTTCGTGTCGACCGTAGGCCTGGCCGTACTGATGGTCTTCGAGACGGTCAAGGTGTTCCTGCTGCTCACCACCGCTGTCACCGTAGGCGGCGTGGTCGCGGGAACCTGCTTGTCGGCGCTGTGGTTCGTCCGGGTGCTGCGCCGCTTCGGCCTCCGCGTCCGCTTCGCCCAGTCCTGAGCCTCAGGGGTGCAGGGAGGGTTTCAGTCCGGCGATGCGGGCCAGGAGGCCGTTGACGAACGCGGGTGAGGCGTCGGTGGACAGGTCGCGGACGAGCAGCACGGCCTCGCTGATTGCGACGCCGTCCGGCACGTCGTCGGCCCAGAGCAGCTCGTAGACGCCGATCCGCAGCACGTTCCGGTCCACGGCGGGCATCCGGTCCAGGGTCCAGCCCTCGGCGTATTCGGCGATCAGCTCGTCGATCCTGGCCGCGTGCCCGGCTACGCCGCGGACCAGGTCCGCGGCGTAGCCGGGCACCGGCGGGCTGCCCAGCGTGATGCGCTCGGCGAGCAGGTCGAGGACCGGCGAGTCGCGCAGCTCGGCCTCGAAGAGGATGTCAAGCGCCCGCTTGCGCGCCTTGCTACGAGCGGGCGGCATTAAGCGCGGCCGAGGTACTGGCCGGTCCTGGTGTCGACCTTGATCCGCTCGCCGGTGGAGATGAACAGCGGGACCTGGATGGTCGCGCCGGTCTGGAGGGTGGCGGGCTTGGTGCCGCCGGTGGAGCGGTCGCCCTGCACGCCGGGGTCGGTCTGGCTGATGGTGAGCTCGACGGCGGCCGGCAGGTCGACGTACAGCGGGGTGCTGTCGTTGAAGGCCACGGTGACGGTCTGCTCCTCGAGCAGGTAATCGGCCCCGTCGCCGACCACGGACGCGGGGATCCGCGGCTGGTCGTAGTCGGTCGTGTCCATGAACACGAAGTCGGAGCCCTCGCGGTACAGGTACTGCATCTCGCGCCGGTCCACGTTGGCCACGTCGACCTTGACGCCGGCGTTGAAGGTCCGGTCGACGACCTTGCCCGACAGGATGTTCTTCAGCTTGGTGCGCACGAAGGCGCCGCCCTTGCCCGGCTTGACGTGCTGGAACTCGACAACGCTCCAGAGCTGCCCGTCGATGTTCAGCGCCATGCCGTTCTTCAGGTCGTTCGTGGTGGCCACGTTCTGTCTCCAGGTTAAAGAACGAGAAGTTCTCTCGTCGTAGTCGTGAGCAGGCCTGTCCCGTCGGCCCCGACGACAAGGACGTCCTCGATCCGGACACCGCCCCTGCCGGGCAGGTAGACACCAGGCTCGACGGTGGCTGGGACCCAGCTAGCGAGTTTACCCGTTCTGCCGTACCCGATCGTCGGCGCCTCGTGCACCTCGAGCCCGATGCCGTGCCCGAGCCCGTGGCCGAAGTGGTCGCCGTGCCCGGCGTCGCGGATCAGGTCGCGGGCGGCCGCGTCCACGTCGCCGACGTCGGTGCCCGGCCGCGCGGCGTCCAGGCCGGACCGTTGCGCCGCCGCGACCAGGTCGTAGATCTCCCGCTGCCAGCCCGCGGGCTCGCCCAGCGCCACGGTGCGGGTCATGTCCGCGTGGTAGCCGCCGTAGAGCGCGCCGAAATCCATCGTGATCAGGTCCCCGCGGCGCATCGGCCGGTCGGCCGGCGCGTGGTGCGGTATCGCTCCGTTCGGCCCGCTGGCCACGATGGTGTCGAAGGCCGGCCGCTCCGCACCGAGCTGCACCATCCGGGCGTCCAGCGCCGCCGCCAGCTGACGCTCGGTCAGACCGGGCCTGATCAGTGCGAACACGTCGGCGATGGCCTGGCAGCTGATGCGGCAGGCGGTGCCGAGCAGCTCGAGCTCGGACGGATCCTTGACTGCCCGCAGCTCCTCAATTCTCCGGCCGAACGAGATGGCTTTCACGTTCGGTGCCTTGGCCACCAGCTCGGCGTGGCGGTCGACGGTCATCTCGTGCGCCTCGAATGCCACCGTGCCCAGGCTGCGGTTCGTCATCTCCGCGGCCAGCCGCGGCTCGACGTAGCGTTCGGTGATCAGCTCCAGGTCGGGGCAGTCCCGCTGCGCGGCCAGCGCGTACCGCGAGTCCGTGGCCAGCACCGCCGTGCCGTCGGCGGCCAGCAGCAGCGCGGCGTTGGAGCTGGCCAGGCCGGTGAGGTAGCGGACGTTCGGCGCGGAGGTGATCAGGGCCGCGTCCGCGCCGGCCTCGGTAATCTTCTGCTGCGCTCGGGCCCGGCGGGCCGCGTGGATCTCAGGCATGTCTGGAGGTTAACCCGCCATGGCGCGGGCCTGCTCGATGAGCCGGACGCGGGCTTCGTGGTCGGGCCGGAGCGGGGTGACGTTCAGCGTGGTCACCCCGGCCTCGCGGTAGGCGGCGATGCGCTCGCGCACGTAGGACTCCGGGCCGATCAGCGAGGTCCGCTCGACCAGTTCGGCGGGCACCAGGGCCGCGGCCTCGTCCTTGCGGCCGTCCAGGTACGCGTCCTGGATCGCCTCGGCCTCGGCCTCGTACCCGAACCGGCGGGCCAGGTCGTTGTAGAAGTTGCGGCCCCGCGCGCCCATGCCGCCGATGTACAGGGCCAGCTGGGGCCGGCTGTGCTCGCGCAGGGCCGTGATGTCACTGCCCTCGCCGATCGCCAGCGCCGCGTGGGCGATCACGTCAAGCGGGCCGAGGGCGGGATCGCGCCTGGCCGTGCCCTCGGCCACGGCGCCGCCCCACACGTCGGCGGCCCGCTCGGGCAGGTAGAAGATCGGCATCCAGGAATCGGCCAGCTCGGCGGCCAGCGCCACGTTCTTCGGGCCGATGGCGGCCAGGGCGATCGGGATGCGCTCGCGGACCGGGTGATTGATGAGCTTGAGCGGCTTGCCGAGCCCGGTGCCGCCCTCGAGCGGCAGCTGGTAGTACCGGCCCTGGTAGGACAGCCGCTCGCGGCGCCAGACCATCCGGCAGATCTCGATGACCTCGCGGGCCCGGCCGAGGGGCGCGTCGTACGGCACGCCATGCCAGCCCTCGATCACCTGCGGGCCCGACGCGCCGAGACCCAGGGTGAACCGGCCGCCGGAGACGTAGTCCAGCCCGGCCGCGGTCATCGCGGTCAGCGCCGGCGTACGCGAGTAGAGCTGGAAGATCCCCGAGGCGATCTGCACCCGCTCGGTCTTCGCCGCGATGAAGCCGAGCTGGCTGACCGCGTCGAAGCTGTACGCCTCGGGCACGAACACGATGTCGAGCCCGGCCTTCTCGTAGTCGGCCAGCTCCGTGACCGTCTCGGCGAAGCCGCCCGCATAACTGAGAAACATCCCTATCCGCATAAGGGGAGCGTAGCGGCTCACCAGCCGGGCTCCCAGCGGGGCGGGGCACGCGCCAGGTCCGTTCGGTTCTATTCTCCGGTATTTTCGGCGGCCAGTTCGGCGACCGCCTGCAGCGCCAGCTGGTAGGAGACCAGCCCGAAGCCGGCCACCGTCCCGTCCGCCACACCGGCCACCACCGAGGTGTGCCGGAACGACTCCCGCGCGGCCGGGTTGGAGATGTGCACCTCCACCAGCGGGGCGGTGCGCATGGCCAGCGCGTCCCGCAGCGCGTAGGAGTAGTGGGTGAAGGCGGCCGGGTTGAGCACCACCGGCATCCTGGTGTCGGCCGCCTCGTGCACCCAGCCGATCAGCTCGCGTTCGTCGTCGGTCTGCCGGACGTCGACGCTCAGGCCGAGCTGGCGGCCGGTGGAGCGGCACAGCTCGGCCAGGTCCTCGAACGTCGCCGAGCCGTACACCTCGGGTTCTCTGACGCCGAGCCGGCCGAGGTTCGGGCCGTTGAGCACGAGTACGTGCCTGATCACTTGGACACCTCCCGGTACGCCTGCCACAGGAGTTCCTCGGGCGGGTCCTCGAGGATCGCGGGCCGGGCCAGGCCGTCGAGCACCACCAGGCGCAGCCGCGCCCCGCGCGCCTTCTTGTCCACGGCCATGGCCGCACGCAGCGACGGCCACACCCCGGCCGGGTACGCGGTGGGCAGCCCCACGCTGGCCAGGATCTCCCGGTGCAGCGCGGCGACCGCCGGGTCGAGGCGGCCGGCCAGCCGGGCCAGTTCGGCCACGTACACCATGCCGATCGCCACCGCGTCGCCGTGCCGGAACCGGTACCCCTCCACCCGCTCGATGGCGTGGCCGAGCGTGTGGCCGTAGTTCAGGATCTCCCGCAGGCCCTTCTCGTTCAGGTCCTTGGACACCACCTCGGCCTTGACGCCGATGGCGCGCTCGATCAGTTCGCGGGCGTGGGCGCCGTGCGGGACGGTGGCGCCGTCCGGGTCCGCTTTGATCAGGTCGAGGACGGCCGGGTCGGCGATGAACCCGGTCTTGATCACTTCGGCCAGGCCGGCCACGTAATCCTCGCGCGGCAGCGTCTCCAGCGTGACCAGGTCGGCGAGCACGCCGGCCGGCGAATGGAACGCGCCGACCAGGTTCTTGCCCTCGGGTGTGTCGATGGCGGTCTTCCCGCCCACGGCGGCGTCGGCCATGCCGAGCAGCGTGGTCGGCATGAGCACGACCGGGACGCCGCGCAGCCAGGTGGCGGCGACGAAGCCGGCCAGGTCGGTGGCCGCTCCCCCGCCGATGCCCACGAGGCAGTCCGATCTGGTCACGTTGTGCTGTGCGAGCCTGGACCACAGGCCGGCCGCGACGTCGACGGTCTTGGCCGCTTCGCCGTCGGGCACGGGTTCGGCGTGCACCAGGTAGCCGGCCGCGGTGAGCGCGCCGCAGGCCGGGCGGGCGATCTCACCGAGCCCCTCGGCGTGGATGACCACGACCGTGCGGGCGTGCTCCGGCACCAGGCCGGGTAGCTCGCCGAGCACGCCGACGCCGACGACCACCTGGTACGGCGCGCCGCCGTCGGAGGGAGTCACGTCGATCCTGGTGGCGCTCATGGCTTCGTGACCTCGGCCGCGATCTGGTCGGCGAGTTCGTCCGGATCCAGGTCGTCGGTGGGCACGGTGACCGCGGCGAGCCGCCGGTAGACCGCGTCGCGCTCGTCCAGCATGGCGCGCAGGCGGCCGCGCGGGTTGCCGGGGATCACGACCCGGGGCCGGTCCAGGCCGATCCGCCGGGCGACGGTCCCGAAGTCCGCGGACAGGTAGACGACGGGTAGCCGGTCCAGCTTGGACTGAAGGCGGGGGTCGAGGACGGCGCCGCTGCCGAGAGCCAGCACGCCGCCGCGCTCGGTTTGCTCGCGCAGCGCCGTGGTCACCGCCTCGCGCTCGAGGCCGCGGAAGGCGTCCTCGCCGTTCTCGATGAAGATGTCGCTGACCGGCTTGCCCGCGGCCGCGGCGACGTCGGCGTCGGTGTCGCGGAACGGCACGCCGAGCCGGTCCGCGAGCAGCGGGCCGACCGCGGACTTGCCGGCGCCGGGCGGGCCGATCAGGACCACGAGGGGGCCCGCGCCCGCCGGGGCCTCGCGGAGTTCTTGGAGTTCTTGGGGGTGCCGGGGATCCCGGTTTTCGTGGGTCTCCCGGGCCTGCTGGGGCTCGTGGGTCACGAGACCACCAGGGCCTTGAGGTAGGACTCGGCGTTGCGGCGCATCTCCTCCACCGAATCGCCGCCGAACTTCTCCACCGCGGCTTCGGCCAGCACCAGGGCCACCATCGCCTCGGTCACCACGCCCGCCGCGGGTACCGCGGTCGCGTCACTGCGCTGGTTGATGGCCCTGGCCGGCTCGCCGGTGCTGGTGTCGATGGTGTCCAGCGCGCGCGGCACGGTGGAGATGGGCTTCATCGCGGCTCGCAGCTTTACCGGTTCCCCGGTACTCATGCCGCCTTCGATGCCGCCCGCACGGTTGGTGCGCCTTCTTACACCGTCCGGCGCGGCTTCGATCTCGTCGTGGGCCACCGACCCGCGCCGGGTCGCGGTGGTGAAGCCGTCGCCGACCTCGACGCCCTTGATGGCCTGGATGGACATCAGCGCGCCGGCCAGGCGGGCGTCGAGCCGCCGGTCCCAGTGGGTGAAGCTGCCGAGTCCCGGCGGCAGCCCGAAGGCCAGCACCTCGACCACGCCGCCCAGCGTGTCGCCCGCCTTCTTGGCCGCGTCGATCTCGGCCACCATGGCCCGGCTGGCTTCCGGATCTGCGCACCGCACCGGGTCGGCATCGATGGCGGCCTGGTCCTGCGGGCCTGGCGCCGCGTCTTCCGGTGCCCTGATCGCGCCGAGCGCCACCACGTGGCTGAGGATCTCGATGCCGAGCGCCTGGCTGAGCAGGCGCCTGGCCACCTCGCCGAGCGCCACCCGCGCGGCGGTTTCCCGCGCGCTGGCCCGCTCCAGGACCGGGCGGGCGTCGGCGTGGCCGAATTTCTGCATCCCGGCCAGGTCCGCGTGGCCGGGCCGCGGCCTGGTCAGCGGACTGTTCCTGGCCTGCCGGTCCAGCGTCGCCTGGTCCACAGGATCGGGTGACATGACCGTCTCCCACTTAGGCCATTCGGCGTTAGCGACCCTGATCGCGACCGGGCCGCCGAGCGTGCGGCCGTGCCGGACGCCCCCGGTCAGTTCCACCTCGTCCCGCTCGAACGTCATCCGGGCGCCGCGGCCGTAGCCGGCCCGCCTGCGGGCCAGCGCGGTGGCGACGTCCTCGGTGGTTACGCGCACTCCGGCGGGCACGCCCTCGCAGATCGCGACGAGCGCGCGCCCGTGCGATTCGCCTGCGGTCAGCCACCGGAACATGGTCACGATCCTATGGGGTCAGCGGTGACGCCGAACTCGACACCGCGGCGCAGCCGGCCCGCCAGCCGGCCCGCGATGCTGCTGGCCACCCGGTTGACGGCGGGCGGCCAGTCGCCGGCCGCCACGCGGAGCCGGACGGCCAGGTCCACCTCGCGGCTGGGCGCCAGGCTGAAGCCGGCGATCGCGGGCTCGGCGGCGACGGCCGCCGCGACCTCGGCGCGCACGTCCGGGTCCTCGTACGCGGGCGGCACCGGCTGGCCGGCGGCGAGCGCCGCGAGCCGGGCTCCCTCCACCGCCAGCGGCACCGGGCCGGCCACGTCGATGACCACCGCGCACCCGTCGGCGACGGCGGCGCGCCAGACTCGGTCGGCTTCGGCGGGTACCGGCCGGGCGTCCGGCCGCCAGCAGGCGAGTGCGTCCAGGCTGGTGAAGGCGAGCACGGCCGGCCTGCCGTCCCGTCCGATCAGCGTGGGCAGCACCATCTCGCTGTTCTTGTCTCCCTTGGGAGCGGTACCTTCGGTTTTGCCGCCGGCGCTGGCTCCGCTGCCTTCGCTGCCTTCGCTGGCTTCGTCGTCGGCGAGGACGGCGACCACGGGTACGAGCAGGCGCGCTGCGGCCAGCGCGGTCAGTGCGGCCTGCTCGCTGTCCTGCCCGGCCTGGTACGCGGCCAGCGCCGCGGCCACGCGGGGGTCGGCGCCGCCGTTGTCATCGCGGAACTGCTGTCCGCCAGGGTTCAGGTGCCCGGACACCTCACCGACCCTATGCCACGCGGCGCCCGCGCTGGTCACAGGCCGTCGGCCGGAGCAGCCGCCCGGCGTCCCGGCGGCCGGCCTTCGGCGGTTCGGCGGCCGGCCCAATGGGACCGACACCGCCGCCTCCGGTAAGTTACGCGACTCGTGTGAGCTATGTGCGAGCCGTTACCGTGTTCTCCAGTCACCCGGGCGGCCGGTCGTGACTGATCGGATGCCAGGAGTAACGAATTCTCTGAATGAGCCGCTTTCCGGCTAATGATGGCCCTGAACTCGGCACAATCGGTTGGGGCGGGGAATACACATGCGCACGCCTACGGAGAAGGGAGCGTGGGTGACCCAGCCCGAGCGACTGGCGGTTATCGCACCGGGCACGCCAATGTGGAAGGCTGTGCCGCCGCGCCTGGTCGGCCCCTACTTGACCGGCCAGCGCACCGTGCTGGCCGGCTACGTTTACCGTGCCCAGGACGTCCGCTTCCACAACCCCGCCGAGGCCTACCTCGCCCTCAGTCTGGGCTGGGAGGGTTCGGAGTTCACCCCGCACATGAGCGAGATCTACCTGCTGGCCTGGCTGGCCAGGGCGATCGACGGCTACCTGCCCGCTTCGGCTCATGGCGTCCCCGAGTTCTACCTCGAGCCGATCGCTATACCCGTCGGGGCGGGCATGTGCCGGCTCGGCCCGGACGGGGACCAGCTGGTGGCCCGCTACGACGGCATGGCCTGGCAGCGGATGGAGCCGTAAGCCATGCGATACCGGCTGATGGCCACCTACCTCGGCGTCCCCTACCACGTTGGCCTAGGTCCCGACGGTAACGACGCGACGCTGTTCTCTCCGGCGCCGCCGCCGGACGAGCCGGGCTTCACCGCCGCCGGCGGGCACTGGCGCAAGCAGGTTCTCGTCGCCGACCTCGACGCGCTGTGGCAGTCCCGCCTGGTTGGCGAGTACCGCGATGAGCCCTGCCTGGTTCTCGACGATCTCGGTGACCGCTTGCACATCGCCTATCTGGGCCGGGACGCGGTCCAGGCCAGGCAGCTAGGCTACTGGGAGATCGACCGGGAGGTCTTCGAGGTCGTGGTGGCCCGGCCTGACGTCACTGAGCTGACCGAGGAGCGGGTGGATTACCAGCTGGCTTCGGCCATGTTCCCGCCGTCGAACCGGGATCCGGCAGCCCAGGCGCGGATGCAGCCGACGGGCCGCGGCGCAGGCGAGCCCCAGTCGTTCGCCCCTCAGCCGCTCGCCCCTCAGGCGGATAGGTCGCCGCCAGGCGGGTCGCCGCCGTCGGTGGCCGAGCGGACCAGCCCGCTGCGGGCGGTGCCGCGCTCCGGGCCGGCGCCCCAGGTTGACCACCGGCCGGGTCCCCGGCTAGCTCCTCGGCCTGAGCGGTGGGCCGAGCCTGAGCGACGGGCCGAGCCGCCGGTCCCGGCGCATCGGCGGCGGGACCGGCGGCGGGACCGGGTGCCTCAGTCGGTCTTCGCCGAACTCCTCACTCTGGCCGCCATCCCGCATGCGGCGTACTCGGTCGACGAGGAAATCCCGGGTGCCATGTGCCTGGTCAAAGCGGACGACGGCTTCGAGGTGTTCAGCCGGACCGACGACGCCCGGCTGGACGTGCGCTTCTTCGAAGACGAGGAAGCGGCCTACTTCTACCTGTTCGGCGTCCTGGCGGCCGAGGCGGTGCTCAGTGGCCGCCTGCGGCCGGGCACCGCCAACGGGTGGGTCAACGGATCGGGCGGGCCCGGAGCGCCCTCGACCCTGAGGGAAAACGTTTCGAAGTACTTACGGGCCTGGAAGTTACCCAAATCGTCATCGCAGCCAGTTATCGTTAATTAGCCGGCGGGGCTGACGGTCCCCCGCTCCCCAAGCAGCCCCGTCGGCCTCATTGATCATAAGACCGGTGAATTCGGGATTTTAGTACCGCTGATGAATTCCATTCTCATTACTAGCCAAACGTTATTGGCTTTCCCTTCAGACCCGATGGCTAGCGCTGCGCAGGCAGTACTGTGGCTGCGTGGCTGTTTCTCCTGCCGACGCGGAGACTGGTGCGGCTGGCCACAGCGCCGAGCCCGCCGTAGCCGCCGGGGTGGCCAGCCTGGCGGTCCGGGACCTGGTGCGCGGCCCCCGGCGTCACGGCAAGGTGCTGGCTGCCCTGCCGGACGCCATCTACCTGGAATTCGGCGAGGCGGTGCCAGAACCGCGGGTGATCGCGGTCTCCCCGCCGGACGCCATCAGGCTGCCGAACGCGATCATCACCGGTCCTCGGGAGTCACGTCCCCCCGGTCAGCCACCCGGCGCCGCGGAGTGCTGGGCGGGCGGGAGCCGGGTGATGGCCTGCGGCCTCGACATCAGGATCGTCCGCTGGTGGGATCCGTCACCGGTGTTCGGGCCGCTGTCCCGGGCCAGGCTGGATCACGGCTCGGGTGTCCTGGCCAGGCTCTACGCCGCGGCCGAGCATGCTCCGGGCCTGGCGGGACAGGACGGCCCCGGCGAACTGGCGGCGGCCTGCGCCAGCGGCGACCTGGCCGGGGCGGTGGAAGCGGCCGAGCGCCTGGTGGGGTTCGGCCCGGGCTTGGTGCCGAGCGGCGACAGCGTGGTCAGCGGCGTGCTGCTCGCGCTCAGGCTGCTGGGCGGCGCCATTTCCGGCGGGATCCGGGCGGTTTGGCTCGCCAACTGGCTCAGCGCGTCGGTGACCTGCGACGCGGCCCAGCGGACCACCACGCTGGGAGCGTCGCTACTGCACTGCGCGGCCCGGGGCCAGGCCGCAGCCGAGATGTCCGCCGTGCTGCTCGGGATGGCCGGCCAGGAGCCGCTCGAGCCGGCCGCGTCCCGGCTGCTGGCGGCGGCCCAGGGCGTCGATCTCGCCTGGGGGCTGGTCGCGGGCTGCCGCGCCGCGCTGCTTTTGTCCGTAAGCTAAGCCACGTGATTGTTCCGCTTACCGGGGTGCAGTACGAGATCGAGGCCGGCCAGTACCTGGCCACGGTGACCGAACTTGGTGCCGGGCTGCGCGAGCTCTCCTTCCGCGGTCAGCCGGTGATCGCCGGCTACCAGGCCGACGAGATGCCGCCGGCCGGCGCGGGCCAGCTGCTGGCCCCGTGGCCGAACCGGGTCGACGGCGGCAGGTACGTTTTCGGCGGCACCGAATACCAGCTGGCCCTCACCGAGCCGGGCCGGGCGAACGCCATCCACGGCTTGACCCGCTGGACCGCGTGGACTGCCGTCCGGCAGGACGCCGACGCGGTGCTGCTCCGCAGCGCTCCGCACGGCTACCAGGGGTACCCGTTCGGCCTGGAAATCGAGGCCGAATACCGCCTGGACGCGGGCACCGGGCTGCAGGTGACCGTGACCGCGCGCAATCGCGGCAGCCACGCCGCACCGTACGGCACCGGCTCGCACCCGTACCTGACCGTCAGGACGCCTTCGGTCGACGGCTGCGAGCTGACCCTGCCGGCCGAATCCTGGCTGCCGATGGACGATCGCGGCATCCCGTCCGGATCGCCGGAGCGGGTCGAGGGCACTTCTTATGATTTCCGGCAGGCCCGCGCCATCGGCGCCACCGTGCTCGACCACGCGCTCACCGCGCTGAGCCGCGACGGCGACGGCCGCGCCTGGGCCTGCCTCGCTGCCGACGGCGGGGCCGGGCCCCGGGTGAGCCTGTGGGCGGGCGAGGGCTACCGCTGGCTTCAGGTGTTCACCGGTGACCCGCTGGGGCCGGACCGCCGCCGCAAGGCGGTGGCCATCGAACCCATGACCTGCCCGCCGAACGCGTTCGTGACCGCCGACGACCTGCTCGTGCTCGAGCCGGGCGAGAAGGTAACCCACAGCTGGGGCATCCAGGCCCGCTGAGGTGACCGTGGGACCGGCGGGCGGCTGGTCCGCGACGGCCGGCGACGCGGGCCAGGTCGGCGGGGGTGTCGATGTCGTCGGGTCGGCCGGTGTCGCCGCATTCGACCAGCGTGACGAGGTCCGGGTGGGCGCGCAGGAAGACCCGGGCGCCCTGGTCGCCGGCGGCCGTCGCGCTGACCTCAGGCCAGTGCCCGCGGGCCAGCAGGACGGGATTGCGCGGCAGGCCCTCGTAGGCGGCCACCGCCACATCGGCCCCGGCCCGGTATGCGGCGATCAGGCGGCCGACCGCCGCTGGGCCCACCAGCGGCTGGTCGGCCAGCGCGACCACCGCGGCGTCCGCGTCCGCGGGCAGGGCCCGGAGGGCGGCGCGAAGCGAGGATCCCATGCCGGTGCGCCACTCCGTGTTGTGGACGATCTGTACCTGGCGCTCGGTGGCCAGTTCGAGCCGGGCGGCACCGGTGACGACGAGAACCGGGGCCGCGCCGCCGTCCAGGAGCATATCGACGCCGCGCTCGGCGAGGGTCTGCCCGTCCCACTCCACCAGCGCCTTCGGCCGGCCGAACCGGGAACCCTCCCCCGCGGCCAGCAGCACCCCGGCAATTCTCTCGCGCACGGGGCCAAGGGTATGCGCAGTACCCGCTGCCCGACCGGCATTGATATCATCCGGGATCTACGATTACCCGCTCGGCGGCAAAGGCAATTCCGCGGCCGACCGCGAGGCGGCCAGGCAACTGAGCGGCGATTCCGATGTCGCGGAGATAGCGCGCGACAATCGGTCGTTTCTCGCGCCGGGTAGTTGCGCTATCTGGCCATCGAGGGAGGAATCCGGCAGTTTCTCGACCTCGGCAGCCAAAACGGTCCGTCGCACGCCTTGGTCCCCCCGGCGTAACAGCATCGCTGCCACATCGATGTCGCCCCAGCGACATCGCTGCCACATCGATGCTGTTCCCGGGCGAGCGCCGATGCGGATCCGGGGCCGCCGGGCGGAGATAGGGTTCTAGACACCGAGACCGGCCAGGATGTTCGGCTAGCCGGCGAACTGGTGGTGGATGCGGCCTTCGGTAGCGGTCAGCGGGTGGCCGGTGCCGCCCCAGCGGAGCTGGATCAGCTCGGCGGCGATGGACACCGCGGTCTCCTCCGGTGTCCTGGCCCCGAGGTCCAGCCCGATCGGCGAGCGCAGCCGGGCCAGTTCGTGTTCGGTCAGGCCGACCTCACGCAGCCGGGCCAGTCGGTCGTCGTGGGTGCGCCGGCTGCCCATCGCGCCGATGTATCCGGCCGGGGTGCGCAGCGCCACCTCGAGCAGCGGGACGTCGAACTTCGGGTCGTGGGTGAGCACGCAGATGACGGTCCTCGCGTCCACCTCGGTCGCGGCCAGGAAGCGGTGCGGCCACTCGACCACGACCTCGTCGGCGTCGGGGAACCTGGAGGGGGTGGCGAACACCTTCCGCGCGTCGCACACGGTGACGTGGTAGCCGAGGAACTTGCCGACCCGCGCGACGGCGGCGGCGAAGTCGATGGCGCCGAAGACGAGCATCCGCGGCGGCGGCGCGAACGAGTTCACGAACACGCTCAGGTCGTCGCCCCGGCGTTCCCCGTGCTCGCCGTACCGGCGGATGCCGGTCAGGCCCTGGGCCAGCATGCCGCGGACGTCGTCGTCGACCGCCGCGTCCAGTCGCGCCGATCCCAGGGTCCCGGACGGGCCGCAGTGCCAGCCGTCCGACGGAGGACGGTCGCTGGCCCAGATCACCCGCCGCGCGCCGATCCGGCCCGGCCCGGCGATCACCGTCGCGACTGCGACCGGCTCGCCGCGCTCGACCGCCGCGGCGATCTCGCTCAGCTCGGGGAAGCTGGCCCGATCGACCCGCTCGACGAAGATGTCGATGATCCCGCCGCAGGTCAGGCCGACCGCGAACGCGTCGTCGTCGCTGACCCCGTAGGTCTCGAGGACCGCGTCGCCGGTCTGGCAGACGTCCTGCGACAGCTCGTACACGGCGCCTTCGACGCAGCCGCCAGAGACGCTGCCGACCACCTCGTGGCCGGCCGAGGCCGACACCGCCAGCGCCGCGCCAGGGTCACGTGGTGCGCTGCGGTAGGTACGCACCACGGTGGCCAGGCCGAAGGTTTCCCCGGCCTCCCACCACTTGGTGATCCTGCTCAGGATGTCACGCACGTGTCTCACCTTGGCTCATGTCCGCCAGAACCTGCCGTCTTTCCAGCGTATTCCAAGCGGGGGCGGCCGCCTGGCTGGCGGCCGCCCCGGGTTCGGTCGTGCTGGGCTTCTGGTGGCTGGCCAGGGCCGGAACCAGCCGGTGCGAACCACGATCGCGCATGCCCTGGGACGGCCGGGCGGGCGCTGAGGGCTAGCGCGGACGATCGCGGACGGTGGCCGCCGCGAGGCGCATCAGGTCGGGAATGTCCGGATGCGCGGGACGTTCCTCGGCGCTCAGGTCGGCGGCCGTGAGCCAGCCGTACTTATCGGTGGTGGCCTGTTCCCACTGGTCCAGGCCCTCCAGGCTCACCTCGGCCGACTCGGCCAGGACCGCGTAGAAGACCTGGTCCTGGATGATGCGGTGGCCGCCCCAGGAGAACTCGATTGTGTTCTCCGCGATGGGCTCGCCGAGGCGCTCGGGGTCGACCGAGATGCGGGTCTCCTCGTACAGTTCGCGGGCGCCCGCGTCGCGCAGCGACTCCGCCGGGTCGGCCGCGCCGCCGACGGTGAACCAGAAGGGGCGATCCGGATGATGAGGGTCCCAGCCGTGCAGCAGGAGCACGCGCCCCTCGGGGTCGACGGGCAGCACCCTGGCCGTCTGCCTGCGGATGGCCGGCTTGTCCCTGAGCGCCTCGTCCGGCGGGGGCACGGTCACGGCTACTCGACGATCTTGGAGATCGGGATTTCCAGGATGTCCTGCGCGCCGGCCGCCTTCAGGGCCGGTATCAGCGTGTTGACGCCGCGCTTGGGCACCACCGTCTCGACCGCGTTCATGTTCCCCCGGGCCAGCGTGGTGATGGTCGGCGAGGACAGGGCGGGCAGCATCTCGGTCACCGCGGCCAGCCGGTCCGCGGGCACGTTGAGCTTCAGCAGGACGTTGCCGCGGGCCTGGATGGCCCCGCGCAGCAGCAGCGCGATGTCCTCCATGGCCGCCCGCTTGCCGGCGTCCGCGAACGCCGGGGCGGCCGCGATCAGCTCGGTGTAGCTGGTCAGCAGCGTCTCCAGGATCCGCAGCCCGTTCTTGCGCAGCGACGAGCCGGTCTCGGTCAGGTCCACGATCGCGTCCACGATGTCGGGCACCTTGGCCTCGGTCGCGCCGTACGACGGTATGATCATCGCCTTGACCCCGCGCGCGTCAAGGAACCGCCTGGTCAGCGACGGGAACTCGGTGGAGATCCGGACGCCTTCCGGCATGTCGGCGGCGGACTGCCAGGACGCGGAGTCCGGGACCGCGAGCACCACCCGCACCGGCTGCGAGGTGGCCTTGGAATACTGCAGTTCGCCGAGCGAGACGACGTCGGCCTCGGTCTCGGCGATCCAGTCGCGGCCGGTGATGCCGAGGTCGAAAAGCCCGCGTTCGAGGTAGGACGGGATCTCCTGCGGGCGCAGGAACCGGACCTTGTCGATCCGCGGGTCGTCGATCGACGCGTGGTAGTCCCGATCCGAAGAGCGCCGGACGGTCAGGTCGGCCGCGTCGAAAAGCTCGAGGGTGGCCCGCTCGAGCGAGCCCTTGGGCAGTACCAGTGAAAGCATGAGCGATCCCTACGGGTCGGCACGGGTCAGCGAGAACGCGGTCAATGTCGCTGCGCGGCTGGCTCGGGGAGGGATCCGGGGTAGCCGTCGGCGTGAGCCCGGCGGATGGAGCGCAGCACGAGCGCGGTGTCGAGCGCTGCCACCACGGCCTCCCATCCCTTGTCTTCGCGGCTACCGGGCAGTCCGCACCGGTCCCGAGCCGACTCTACCGTGTCACAGGTCAGCACGCCGTTCCCGACCGGGGTGCTCGTGTCCAGCGCGACCCGGGTCAGGCCGGCCGTCACCGAGTCGCAGACGTACTCGAAGTGCGGGGTGCCGCCGCGGATGACCACGCCCAGGCAGGCCACCGCGTCGTGGTGCCTGGCGAGTTCGGCGGCCACCACCGGCAGTTCGATCGCGCCCGCCACCCGGACCACGGCCGGCTCCGGCACGCCGCACGCGAGAGCCGCCGCGGTACCGCGCGCCACCAGGGAGTCGGTGATCTCCCGGTGCCAGCGGGTGGCCACGATGGCCAGGCTCAGCCCGGACGCGTCCACCACGGCGGCACCGGGGTGGCCGGCGCCGCTCATGCTGACTCGGACCCGCGGACGGCCCGCAGCTGACCGTTGAGCGATGGGGAGGGTGATACCGCAGCCCGTTCGGTGTCGTTGAGGTCTTGAATCTGGTGCCCGAGCCGGTCCCGCTTGGTGACCAGGTACCTCAGGTTGTACGGAGTGACGGCGGGGGCCAGAGGGATCCGCGCGGTGATGTCCACTCCGCAGTCGGCTAGGCCGCTGACCTTGGCCGGGTTGTTGGTGAGCAGACGGACCGAGCGTATGCCCAGGTCGGCGAGCATCTGCGCGCCGGCCGAGTACTCCCTGGCGTCCACCGGCAGGCCGAGCTCGGTGTTGGCGTCCACCGTGTCGGCGCCGGCGTCCTGCAGCTCGTAAGCCTGCAGCTTGCTCAGCAGTCCCACGCCGCGGCCCTCCTGCCCGCGCAGGTAGAGCACCGCGCCGCGGCCCTCGGCCGCGATCGCCGCCATGGCCGCGTCAAGCTGCGCGCCGCAGTCGCAGCGCAGCGAGCCGAACACGTCGCCGGTCAGGCACTCCGAGTGCAGCCGGGTGAGCACGTCCGGGCCGGTCACATCGCCTAGCGTCAGCGCCATGTACTCGGTGCCGTCGATCTCGTGCCGGTAGCCGAACGCCTGCCACTGGCCGTAGACGTTCGGGATCCGGGTCTGCGCCTGGCGGCTCAGCTGGCGCTCGTTGCGGCGGCGGTACTCGGCGAGCTGCGCGATGGAGATCAGCACGAGGTCATGGGCGGCCGCGAACGCCTGCAGGTCGGGCCGCCTGGCCATGGTGCCGTCGTCGTTCACCACCTCGGCCAGCACGCCCGCCTCCGGCAACCCGGCCAGCCGGGCCAGGTCAACCGCAGCCTCGGTGTGCCCGGCCCGGCGCAGCACGCCGCCTTCGGCGTAGCGGAGCGGGAACACATGGCCCGGGCGGACCAGGTCGGCGGCGGTCGTGGCCGGATCGACGAGCTTGGAGATCGTCATGGCCCGGTCGGCGGCCGAGATGCCGGTGCCGATCCCGTCGCGCGCGTCCACGCTGAGCGTGAAGGCGGTGCGGTGGTGCTCGGTGTTGCGGGAAGTCATCTGCGGGAGCTGGAGCCGGTCGAGGTCGGCCTCACGCATCGGCACGCAGATCACGCCGCTGGTGTGGCGGATCATGAAGGCGAGCAATCCGGGGGTGGCCTGGCTGGCGGCGATGATGATGTCGCCCTCGTTCTCCCGGTTCTCGTCGTCCACGACCAGCACCGGGCGGCCCGCTGCGATGTCCGAGATCGCGCGGTCAACGTCGTCGATCACCTTCACCACCTGGCACCTTCCGCGTTCTGGCCGCTCAGGAGTCGCTCCACGTACTTGGCGATCACGTCGACCTCAAGGTTCACGATGTCCCCCGGTTCTTTTGTGCCGAACGTCGTGCGCTTGAGCGTCTCCGGGATCAGGCAGACCTCAAACCAGGCGTCGGCGGTTTCCTGGTCGCTCAGCGCGGAGACCGTCAGGCTGACCCCGTCCACCGCGATCGACCCCTTCTTCACGACGTAGCGGGAGATGCTCCGGGGGAGGCTGATGCGGACCTGGTCCCAGTGCGCGGCCGGCGTCCGGGAGAGGACCGTCGCGGTGGAGTCCACGTGGCCCTGGACGAGATGGCCGCCCAGGCGGTCGGCGAGGCGGACCGAGCGTTCGAGGTTGACCGGTGCCCCTTCGGTCAGCTGGCCCAGGCCGGACCGGTTCAGGGTCTCCCCCGTGACGTCCGCGGTGAAGGTCCCGTCCAGGATCTCGGTGACGGTCAGGCATACGCCATTGACCGCGATCGACTCGCCGAGTTCGGCGTCTTGCGCGTAGGGCGCGGCGCCGCGAACGGTGAGCCTGGCCGCGTCGCCGTGACGCTCTATGGTGGCGACCTCGCCGAGTTCTTGTACGATCCCGGTGAACATCCGCGCTCTCCTCCTCAGAAGCCCGTTCATGAACCGGCTCCGGGGGGCGCGGGTACGCGCTTCATGCGGCCCGGGAGTTACCCGGCCGCCTGCGTGCTGCCTCCCATCCGGACTTTCACCGTCGGTCCCGGAATTTCGCCGGGTCAGCCGACCGCTGGTTGCGGACGGGTCGCGGACTATCACCGCCGGTTCGGAGTTTCACCGACCCCGGAGCACGCTTTACTGCTATAAGCCAGTGTGCCACACAAGGTATTCCGCGCCCGGCGGGGTGGTTGCCCGGCTGCGGCCGCAGCTGTTACTGCTATTACGGCTGTTGTGGCTGTTGTAACTGTTGTGGTGCCAGCGATGCTGCTCTGGCAGCAGCAATGTGGCATCGATGCTGTCCGGGCCGGGCTGTCGGCGGGGATGCGTAGGATGCGGGGTGTGGCGGTCAGGGCGGTCATCTTCGACTGGGGCGGGACACTCACCCGGTGGCACAGCATCGACGTGGGCGAACTCTGGCGCGAGGTGTGCGCGCGGCACTACCCGACGGACGAGGCGGCGGCGATGGCCGCGACGGTCCGCGCCGCCGAGGCCGAGCTGTGGCAGCGCGGCGAACGGTCGCACCAGAGCTCGACCCTGGACCACATCTTCGACCGGGCCGGGGTCACCGCGTCGGCCGAGTTCCTGGCCAGCTACTTCGAGGCGTGGGACCCGCACACGTTCACCGACCCGGATGCGGTGCCGCTGCTACGCGAACTGCGACGGCGCGGCATCAAGATCGGCGTGCTCTCGAACACGATGTGGCCGCGTCACGCCCACGAGCAGATCTTCGTCAGGGACGAGGTGCTTGAGCTGATCGACGGCGCGGTCTACACCAGCGAGATCGACTGGGTCAAGCCGCATCCGGAGGCGTTCCGCGCGGCCATGGCGGCCATCGGCGAGACCGACCCGGCGGCGTGCGTGTTCGTCGGCGACCGGCCGTACGACGACGTCCACGGCGCCAAGAGCGCGGGCATGCGCGCGGTGCTCGTCTCGAACTCCGACGTGCCCGCCTTCGACGCCGCCGAGCCGGACGCGGTGGTTACCCGGCTGGCCGACCTGCTCAGCTACATCGAACGCTGGTCCTGACCAACTCCGCTAGTGGACCAATCCGGTGCGCTTGAGCGTCCGGATGATCGGCGCCGTCTGCACCGAGGTCACCCCGGGCAGCGCGGCGAGCTCGCCGGTCAGGTACCCATAGAGGTGCTCGCTGTCCCGGAAGATGGCGCTGGCGAGCAGGTTCGTCGGTCCTGTGGTGGCGGCCACGAACGGGATCTCGAGGTGCGCGGACATGGCGGTGCCGACCTCGTGCAGCCGGGCCGGCTCGACCGACAGCCACAACATGGCGTGCGTGTTCATGCCGAACGCCTGGTTGTCGAGGTCCACCTCGAAATACAGCAGGCCGGCCTGGCGGAGCTCATCGATCCGGCGCCGCACCGTCGATTCGTGCCAGTGGATCGCGGCGGCGAGCGCGGCGTTGCTGGTCCGCCCGTCGCGGGCAAGTTCGGCCAGGAGCGGCTCGTCCTCGGGCAGCAGGGCGCCCCGGGCCGGCGGGACGCGGCGCTGAGCGGGCTGCCCCAGCTGCGCCAGCTGCGCGGGGGACAGCGCGCGGCTGATTTCCCGCCACGCCCCCGGGGTGAAGTCGTGCAGGATGGAGTGCGCGGAGATCTGCACGACGCGCCGGCTGCCCGGCAGCCCGCGCAGGAACAGGGCGTCACGCTGCTCGGGGCTGCGGGCCTGGACGGTGCAGATGACTTCGGTCCCGCCCGAGGCGATGCGGACCCACTGGGTGTCCGGCCGCCGGGCCAGCGCTTCGGCGATGGAGCCGGCCCCGCCCGGAGTGGTCTGCAGCCGGACGAACCAGTAGGTCCAGCCCAGCCGGGAACCCTCGGGCACTCCGAGCACCCGCAGCCCCGCGGTCTCGGCCAGCCTGCGGTAGCGCCGGGCGGCGGTCTGGTCGGAAATCCCGGCGACGTCGGCGATGGTACGGAAAGATGCCCGGGGCTCGATCGTCAAGATATGGATAATCTGGCGGTCAAGCGCATCCAGCATCGGGACTTCCACAGAAATCAGGATAGTTGAAGTCGAGATCCGGCACATCTAGCGCTGATTGTGGATTGATCTTTATGCGATGACGCAGCATGATGTGCGACGCCTCGGGAAGGCGCCAGCTCATGGAGGGAACCGATGGATAAGAAGTGGTGGACCCTGATCGCGGTCTGTATCGGCATATTCATGCTGCTGCTCGACGTCACGATCGTCACGGTGGCTCAGCCCGCGATTCAGAGCGGACTGCACGCGGGCTTCAGCGACGTGCAGTGGGTGCTGGACGCCTATGCCCTGACGCTGGCCTCGCTGCTGCTGACCTCCGGCGTGCTCGCCGACCGGTACGGCAGGAAGCGGGTGTTCGGGATCGGCCTGATCGTGTTCACGCTGGGATCGCTGCTGTGCGGGCTGGCCCAGGATCCGCTGATGCTGATCCTGTCGCGGAGCGGGCAGGGCGTCGGCGGGGCGATGGTGTTCGCCACGTCCCTGGCGCTGCTCGGGCACAGCTTCCGCGGCCGGGACCGCGGCGTGGCGTTCGGGATCTGGGGCGCGGTCATCGGCGTGTCCACCGCGCTCGGCCCCGTGCTCGGCGGAGTGATCACCACCAACTGGAGCTGGCGCGGGATCTTCCTGGTCAACGTGCCCATCGGCCTGGCCGCGATCGCGCTGACCGCGTGGAAGGCACAGGAATCCAAGTCGGCGCGGCCCACGCCGCCGGACTGGGCCGGGTTCGCGTTGTGGACCGTGGCCCTGGTCAGCCTGATCTACGGGCTGATCCGGGCGGGCGAGACGAGCTGGTCGGATGCCGGCGTCGTCACGTGCCTGGCGATCGCGGGCGCCGCGCTGGCCGGGTTCATCGTGGCCGAAAGCCGCGTCCGCCATCCGATGTTCGACCTGTCGCTGCTGCGCGTGCCGACCTTCGCCGGGGGGTCGATCGCGGCGTTCGCGATGAACGGCTCGCTGTTCGCCGTGCTGCTGTACCTGGTCATTTACCTGCAAGACGTGCTCGGCTACTCGGCGCAGACGGCCGGCCTGCAGCTCGCCATCATCAGCGGCGCCCAGTTCGTCACCGCGACGATCGCCGGACGGCTGAGCGAGCGGGTGCCCGCCCGCTGGCTCATCGGGCCCGGCCTGTTCGGCGTCGGCGTCGGCCTGATCATAATGGGAGGGCTGTCCGGCGGCAGCGCCTGGACGCACCTGGTACCCGGCTTCATCGTGGGTGGCCTCGGCGCCGGCCTGGTCAATCCGCCGCTGGCCTCGACCGCGATCGGGGTCGTCCCGCCGGAGAAGGCCGGGATGGCCTCGGGCATCAACGCCACGTTCCGCCAGGTGGGTATCGCGGCCGGCATCGCCGCCCTCGGCTCCATCTTCACCGCCGGGATGGAGCGCAACCTGGCCCAGGCGCACCTTGCCGCAGCCTCGGCGCCGCGTATCGTCACCATGGTCCGCCAGGGCCAGGCCGGCCGGTTGCTGGCCAGCCTGCCCCCGGCGGCCCGCGGTCAGGTGGCCGGCGCGATCAGGTCGGGCTTCGCGGCCGGCCTCAACGACGTGCTGCTGGTGACCGCGGCCCTCGCCTTCGCCGGGGCGCTGTGCGCGCTGCTGCTCATCCGCAGCCGGGACTTCGTCCGGCCGGAGCGCACGGAGCCAGGGGGCGGCTCGCCGGTTACCACGGAAGCCGGCGCGGATGGGGCGAGCCCGGTCCGTTCGGCCTGAAAGACAGGGTTCGGGTCCGGCGGCCCTCAGCGGGCTTGCCGGACCCAAGCCGCGTGCTCGGTGGCCCGCTCGGCCTGGGCGCGGAGGGCCTGCACGGCGCGTGCGGGGTCGTCGGCGCCGTAGACCGCCGAGCCGGCCACGAACACGTCGGCACCCGCCTCCGCGCAGCGCTCGATGGTCTCCTCGCTGACCCCGCCGTCCACCTGGAGCCACACCGCGGCGTCCCGGCCGCCGACCAGGGAGCGGGCCCGGCGCAGCTTCGGCAGCACCATGTCGAGGAAATGCTGACCGCCGAAGCCCGGCTCCACCGTCATCAGCAGCAGCATGTCAATCTCGGACATCAGGTCCGAGACATGCTGCACCGGGGTGCCCGGGTTGACCGCGAGCCCGGCCCGGGCGCCCGCCGCCCGGATCGCGCGCAGCGTACGCACCGGGGCATGCACCGCCTCGGCGTGGATCGTCACGTTCCTCGCGCCGGCCTCGGCATACTCCGGCGCCCACCGGTCCGGGTCCTCGATCATCAGGTGGCAGTCGAGCGGCAGCGTGGCGTGCTTGAGCAGCGCCTCGACGACGGGCAGGCCCAGGGTGAGGTTCGGCACGAAGTGGTTGTCCATGACATCCACGTGCAGCCAGTCCGCGGCCGGGGCGACGGCGGCGGCCTCGTCGGCGAGCCGGGCGAAGTCGGCGGACAGGATGCTCGGCGAGATCTGAACGGCCATCAAAATTGCGCGGCGGGTATTCCAGCCTTCAGGCTGGAGGTGAAGCCGCGCTCCCTCCTCTCTGTGTGCCCGCCCGGAAATGTCGGTAGCGGGCCGTAGGATCGGCCTGCCAGTGGCCCCGCCAGGCGGCAACCTCCGGAGCAGTGACCCACGTTGACTAGACGGATCGGGTGCAGGTGAGACGAGCCTTCAAGTTCCGCGCCTACCCCACGCAGTCCCAGGAGGGCCGCGGAGTGCGGCTGCTGGCCGACCACTGCGACCTGTACAACGCCGCTTTGACCGAGCGCCGCGAGGCGTCGCGGATGCGGCACGTCAGCGTCTCCTACGGCATGCAGTCCGCGCAGCTCAAGGACATCCGTAAGGCTGATCCGGACGGGCAGGGGCGGCACTCGTTCACCGCCCAGCAGCAGACCCTCCGCAGGCTCGACACCGTGTTCGCGGCGTTCTTCGGTCGCGTCAAGGCGGCGGAGAAGGTGGGGCGGAAGGGGAAGCCGGGCTATCCGAGGTTCAAGCCGTACCAGCGGTTCAGCCAGGTCCTGTTCGTCGCCGGGGACGGGGCGAAATGGCAGCCATCCGGCTCCGGCCGGTGGGCTCACGCCACCTTCCAGGCGGTCGGCGCCCTCAAGGTGCGCCAGCACCGGCCGGTGCCCGGCACGGTCAAGGCGCTGCAGCTCACGCGGGAGCATCGCCGCTGGTACGTCATCGTGATCACCGACACCGAGCCGGCGCCGTTGCCGCCGTCCGGCCGCGAAGTCGGCGTGGATGTGGGCGTGGCCCGGTTCCTGACCACCAGTGACGGCGAGGTGGTTGCCAGTCCCCGGTTCCTGGCCGCGTCGGCACAAGTAATCGCGGACCTGCAGCGCCGCAAGGCCCGCGCCCTGCCCGGGTCGGGCAACCGCAAGCGCCTCCGGCGGGCGGTGGCTCGGGAGTGGCGTAAGGTCCGCAACCGTCGCCGCGACTTCCATCACAAGACCGCGCGGACGATGATCAGCCAGTGCGACGCGATCGCGCTGGAGGACCTGAACACGGCCGGGATGACGAAACGTCCCGCGCCGAAGCCCGACCCGGAGAAGGCTGGGGCGTTCCTTGCTAACCAGGCCCGGGCCAAGGCCGGGCTGAACAGGTCGATTCTCGACGCGGGCTGGGCGCAGTTCATGAGCATCCTCGTCGGCAAAGCGGAAGAAGCTGGCCGGCGTGTGGTGCTGGTGAACCCGGCTGGGACGAGTATCGGCTGCCACCGCTGCGGGCGAAGATGCGAACGCCCGCAGCAAAAGATTGTCATCTGCCCCGTGCACGGCGTGCTCGACGCCGACCTGAACGCGGCGCGCAATATCGCATCCAGGGCCGGGCTGGGCTCTGGTCAGGCTCCCACGGCAGCTTGAGAAGCTGCCGCCTTCAGGCGGCAGAGCAGTCACGATAGCCCCGAGTGTAGAGTGCCTGGATGCGGCCCGGATCCCCCGTCCGGAGGGATTACCGGCCGCGACGCCGGCCCGGCGGACGCGCGGGAGGCGGCCGGGGGCGGAATGTCGTATGGTGCGGGTACAGTTCGATACTGCGTTCGACTGAATCGACCTGGAGGTTGCATATGCATTCGGACCCGCCCAGCGCCCTGCTCGACCGGGTACGCAAGCTGCTGGCGAAGGCCGAGGCAGAGGGGGTGACCCCGCCGGAGGCGGAGGCGCTCACCGCGAAGGCGGCGGAGCTGATGGCCCGGTACGGGATCGACCGGGCCCGGCTGGCGGCCGCGCGGCCGGAAACCGACCAGCCGGGCAGCCGCATTATCGACATCGACAACCCGTGGGCGCAGGTCCGGGCGCACCTGCTGGCCGGGCTGGCCGGGGCCATGCGCTGCCAGTGCGTCCTGCTCAGCACGCCCCGGCCGGGCGCGCGCATCCACGTGTTCGGCTACACCTCGGATCTGGAGCGGACCGACATCCTGTACACCTCGCTGCTACTGCAGATGGCGCGGGGCCTGGCCGTCGCGATCGTCCCGGCCAGGGTCCGCAGCGTCCGGGCGTGGCGGCGGAGCTGGCTGCTCGGCTTCGTCACAGCCGTCATCACCCGGGTCAAGGCGGCCGAGGCCCGCGCCGCGACCAGCGCCGAGAGCGAGCCGGAAGCCGGGCCGAGCACCGCCCTGGTCCTGGCCGACCGGGCCGTGGTCATCCGCAGGCAGCTGGAGCAGGAGTACCCGGTGACGCGCCGGACCCGCATCACCTACAGCGGCCGGGGGTACGGCGACGGCTACACCCAGGGGCAGCGGGCCGACATCGGCAATCCCCGGCTGAAGTCAGCGCGGGCCCTCAGCCGGGACTGAAAAAGGCTCCCGGCGGAGCAAGGCGAGGAAGATCGCGTCGGTGCCGTGGCGGTGCGGCCAGAACTGCGCGAACCTGGAGTCCGGCCCGGAGTGGGCACTGCGCAGGGCGGGGACTTCGGGGAGGACGGCGAGCGCGTCGAGGACGGCGACGTCGTCCCGGCTCTGCGCCACGGCGGTGACGATGTCGCGGGTCTCGGCCAGGTGCGGGGAGCAGGTCACGTAGGCGACCACGCCGCCGGGCCGGGCCGAGTCGATGGCCGCGTCGAGCAGGTCGCGTTGCAGTACGGCAAGTCCGGCCACGTCGGCGGGGGTCTTGCGCCATCGGGCTTCGGGACGGCGGCGCAGCGACCCGAGGCCGGAGCACGGGACGTCGGCCAGGACGCGGTCGAACGTGCCCGGTCGCCACGGCACCCGGCGGCCGTCCGCGGCCAGGACGGCGGGGTTCCCGGGATTCGCGGGGTTCCCGGGACCGGTCCGGCGCAGGGCGTCCAGGATGCGGCGAGCCCGGTGCGGGTGGATGTCCGAGGCGACCAGGCGGGCGCCACGGGCGGCGGCCAGGCTGTTCAGCAGCCGGGCCTTGCCGCCGGGACCTGCGCACAGGTCGAGCCAGAGCTTGTCCTCGCCAGGCACGCCGACCCGGGTCAGGGCGAGCGCGGCCAGCTGACTGGCCTCGTCCTGGACGGCGGCCTGGCCGCTGGCGACCAGCGGCGCCGGGTCGCCGCCGGCCAGCCGGAAGCCGTACGGCGACCAGCGGGTCGGTTCGCCGTCCGGCAGCAGAGCGTCCGGGGCCCGCGGGGCACCGGAGCCGGGAGCGGAGGAGGAACTGGAGCCGGAGCGCGAGGCGGGGTTGAGGGCGAGGACCACCTCAGGGCGGAGGTTGCCGGCCGCGAGGGCATCCTCGGTCTCGGCGGCGCCGCCCGGGCCGAGGGCATCGCGGAACGCGTCGACGATCCAGCGCGGATAGCTGTGCCTGACGGCCAGGTGGCCGGACGGGTCCCGGGACCGGTCGGGCGCGACGAGCTGGACCCAGGCGTCCAGGTCGCGGGTGGCGACCCGGCGCAGGACCGCGTTGACGAAACCCGACGGCCGGGGTCCGCAGACGTCCTTGACCAGGTCGACCGCCGTGGCCACGGCGGCGTGGCGGCCGACCCGGGTGGCCAGCAGCTGGTGCGCGCCCAGCCGGAGCACGTCACGGACCGGCGGGTCGATCTCGTCCCGGTCGCTGCACGCGGCCAGGATGGCGTCGTAGGTGCCGCGGCCGCGCAGCGTGCCGTAGGCCAGTTCGGTGGCGAAGGCCGCGTCGCGGCCGGTCAGGCCGCGTTCGGCGAGCAGGGCGGGGAGCAGCAGGTTAGCGTAGGCATCACGGTCCGCGACCGCGCGCAGGACGTCGTAGGCGGCGCGCCGGGCCGGATCGGTGCGCGGCCGCCCGGCCGGCGACCTGCGGGCGCGCCGCTGGGCATCGCGGTCCCCGGCGGCGCGGTCCCCGGCGGCGCGGGAGTTGGACGGCTTTGACCGCTGTGCGGGGCGGGGCATCTAAGCCGAACCGGACGGGGCCGCCGGCGCGCAGGCCGCGGGCCCAGTCGGGGGCGGTCATGCGACGCTTGCCGGGTGCCTGGACGGCGCCGAGGCGCACCGGACGGGAGCCGGTGCCGGCGAGCACCTCGTGGCGGCCGACCAGCAGCTCGCCGGGGGCGAGGTCCGGCAGGGCCGCAGCGGGGGCGGGGGCGGGGGCCGGGTCCGGCGAGGCCGCCGCGGGGCAGGGGCAGGGGCAGGGGCAGGGGCGTCCAGGGATACCGGGTCCAGGGATACCGGGCCGAGCTTGAGGCGGGCGCCGTCGAGTGCGGTCCAGGCGCCGGGCTCTGGGGTGCACGCGCGGATCTGCCGGTCCACCACGTGCGCGGGCCGCTTCCAGTCCACCTGGGCGTCGGCCGAGGTGACCTTGGGGGCGAAGCTCACGCCCTCGGCGGGCTGCGGGACGGCCTGGACCGTGCCGTCCTCGATCCCGTCCAGCGTCGCGACCAGCAGCTCCGCTCCCGAGTACGACAAGCGGTCGAGCAGCGTGCCGGTGGTGTCGTCGGGCCGCACCGGCTCGGTCAGCACCCCGTACACCGGGCCGGCGTCCAGTTCCCTGACGATCAGGAACGTGCTGGCGCCGGTCACGTCGTCGCCGTGCAGGATGGCATGCTGCACCGGGGCGGCCCCGCGCCAGGCCGGCAGGATGGAGAAGTGCAGGTTGACCCAGCCGTTCCGGGGGATGTCCAGGGCGGCCTGGGGCAGCAGCGCTCCGTACGCGGTCACCGGGCAGCAGTCCGGGCCGATCTCGCGCAGCCGGGCGAGGAACTCCGGGTCGCGCGCGCGGGCCGGGGTGAGCGCCTCGAGACCGGCCTCCGCAGCGCGCCGGGCCACCGGGCTCGCCTCGACCTTGCGGCCGCGGCCGGCCGGGGCGTCCGGGCGGGTCACCACCGCGGCGACCTCATGCCGGGACGCCAGCAGCGCGTCGAGCGCCGGGACCGCCGTCTGCGGCGTGCCGGCGAAAACCAGGCGCATCCCCAGAAGTCCCTAGAAGGCCCGGCCGAAGGTCTCGTGCGGCGACACGCGCACCTGCGGTACCGGGTCGCCCCACCATTCGGCCTCGCGGATGGCCTTCATCGCCGCCTTGCGCTGGGCCGGGTCCATCCGGTCGATGAACAAGATGCCGTCCAGGTGGTCGGTCTCGTGCTGGATGCAGCGGGCCAGCAGCTGGGTGCCCTCGATCGTGACCGGGTCGCCGTACATGTTGAAGCCCTTGGCCACCACGCCCCAGGCCCGCTTGACCGGGTAGACCAGGCCGGGAAACGACAGGCAGCCTTCGTCGTCCTCATCCTCGTCCTTGGACAGGTCCAGCGAGGGGTTGATCAGGTGCCCGGGCTCGTGGTCGTCCACGTGATAGGCGAAGACCCGCAGGCCGACACCGATCTGCGGGGCGGCGAGCCCGGCCCCGGGGGCGTCCAGCATGGTGTCGGTGAGGTCCTTGACCAGCCTGCGCAGTTCGGCGTCGAAGTCGCGGACCGGCTCGGCCGGGGTGCGCAGCACTGGATCACCGAACAGACGGATCGGCTTGACGCTCACGAAAACCCTCCCGGGGGACACCTAGCGGCGGCTGCCTGTTCAACGCGGCGCCGCCGGATCCAGTCTATCCGTCAGGCCACCTCGGCCGGGTCGAGCTGAACCCGGACCGTGCCGCCGTCCTTGCGGGCGCTGCGGGTGGCCTGGGCCGCGTGCAGGGCGCGCGCCAGCGCGAGGCCGTCCCGCCTGCCGATCCTGATCAGGGCCCGCTCCTGCGTTTCCGCGGAAACGTCCCGGCCCAGGGCCTCGACCGGAACAGGCCCGAGCACCTCGGCCCGGGCAGGCAGCCCGGCCAGGCCGACGAAGTCCGCCACCGCAGCGGGCGTCCCGGTGACGGATGCCATCCGCACCGCGGGTGGAAAGCCCAGCTCGGCACGCTCGGCGAGGTCGCGTTCGGCGAACGTGACCGGATCCCACCGGATGAGCGCCTGCACCGCGGGCAGGGCCGCCTCGGCCAGTACTACCACGGGCCCGGCCGGGCGGACCAGGGCGGCCGCGCTCAGCCACCGGCGCAGGGTCTCCTCGGCGGCACGCAGGCTGGGCCGCCCGAGCAGCGCCCAGCCGTCAAGCAGCAGCGCGGCGGCGTAGCCTTCCTGGGCCACCGGTTCGGCGCCTGGGGTGGCGATGACCAGGGCGGGTTCGGCCGGCACGGCGGCGAGCACGTGTTCGCCGCCGGAAGTCCGCACCGGCACGCCGGGAAAGGCACGGCCCAGTTCCTCCGCCGTGCGGGCCGCGCCAGTGACGAGCGCGCGCAGCTGGCCCGAACCGCAGCGGGCGCAGGTCCAGTCCGCCGCCAGCGCCCCGCACCACCGGCAGCCCGGCGTCTCGTGCGAGCCGGCGATCCCCAGCGGCCCGCCGCAGGCGGCGCACCTGGCCTGGGCCCGGCACCGGCCGCAGGCGATGGCGGCCAGGTAGCCGCGCCTGGGCACCTGCACCAGGACGGGCCCCTGGGCGGGACCGGCCCGGGCATCGCCCGGCAGGGCCTGACGAGTCCCGTCGGTCAGGGTCTGGCGAGTCCCGCCCGTCAGGGCCTGACGGGCAGTGCGCAGAGCCAGGCTGGGCAGGCGGGCGGTCATCGCCGCGGCGTCCCGGGCCAGTTCGGCCTCGTCGGGTGCCGCCCGGACCTTCGGAGCGACCTGCCGGAGAACCTCCGGGCGGCCGGCCAGCGGCCGGGCCCAGCCGCCCGCGACCAGCTGGGTGAGCTCGGCGGTGCGGGCGAAGCCGCCGATGAGCGCGGCCGCGCCGACATGGTGCGCGCGCAGGGCGAGCACCTCCCGGGCATGGGGGTACGGAGCGCGCGGCTCGGCGTGCAGGTCGTCGCCGTCGTCCCAGAGCACCACCAGGCCGAGCTCGGCGACCGGGGCGAACATCGCGGCCCTGGTCCCCGCCACCACCCGGACCAGGCCCCGGCGCACCGCCAGCCAGCGGCGGTAGCGCTCGGCCGGGCCGAGGTCAGCGGTGAGGCAGATATGATCCTGCGCCGCCTCGGTCAGGGCGGCGCCGACGCGATCCAGGTCCCGGGCGTCCGGCACCACGATCAGCACACCGCGCCCGGTGGCGGCCGTGGTAGCGGCGGCGACGGCGATCTCGGCCGGCCACTCCGGGCCGGGCAGCGCCGACCAGGCGCCCCGGACCGGGCGGCCCGCCGCCAGGCCGGCCAGGAAGGCCGATCCGGCCGGATAGCGGGACCACGATCCCGGTCCAGGCGTTTCCGGCGACGGGCCGCTTTCGAGGCCCTCTGGCTTGCGGGGAGTTGGCTTGCGGGGAGCTTCCCGCTCGGCGGTGGCGTGCCGGGGCGGGATGGCCAGGCGCAGCACGTCGGCCAGCGTGCCGGCGTATCGGTCCGCCACCGCCCGGGCCAGATCGAAGATCTCCGGCGTGAGCACGGGTTCCGGCGAGACCACCCGCTCGAGCCGGGCCAGCTTACCCTGGTGCTCGCTCGTCTGGGTACGCTCAAGCAGGTAGCCGTCGACCAGCTGGCCGGCGAACCTGACCCGGACCCGGCAGCCGGGCACCGCCGCGTCGTCCAGGCGGGCCGGGACGAGGTAGTCGAAGGGCCGGTCGAGATGGGCGAGGGAGATATCCACGGCGACCCGGGCGACGGGCAGCCGCTCGCTCACCGCTTGATCCTTCGGCCCCTTGACCACGGTTCCGTCCTACCAGAACCGCGGCGGAGGTTAGGACGCGCGGATGTTGCGGGTCATCGGCCGACCGCGGCGCGGAGCTGGCCGGCGCGGTCGGTGCGCTCCCAGGAGAAGTCGGGCTCGGTCCGGCCGAAGTGCCCGTAGGCGGCGGTCTGCGCGTAGATGGGCCGCAGCAGGTCCAGCGCGTAGATGATGGCTCGCGGCCGGAGGTCGAACACCTGCATCACGGCGTCCTGGATCCGCTCCACCGGCACCTTCTCGGTGCCGAAGCACTCGACGAACAGCCCGACCGGCATCGCCTTGCCAATCGCGTAGGCCACCTGGGCCTCACACCGGTCGGCCAGCTCCGCGGCCACCACGTTCTTGGCCACCCAGCGCATGGCGTAGGCGGCGCTGCGGTCGACCTTCGACGGGTCCTTGCCGGAGAAGGCCCCGCCCCCATGCCGCGCCATGCCGCCGTAGGTGTCGATGATGATCTTGCGTCCGGTCAGGCCGGCGTCCCCCATGGGACCGCCGATCTCGAACCGCCCGGTCGGGTTGACCAGCAGCCGGAAGCCGTCGGTGTCGAGGCCCGCGCTGGCCAGGACCGGCGCGACCACGTAGTCCCTGATGTCGGGGGTGAGCAGCTCCTTGAGGTTGATGTCCGGCGCGTGCTGGGTCGAGACCACGACGGTATCCAGGCGCACCGGCTTGTCCCCGGCGTACTCGATCGTCACCTGCGTCTTGCCGTCCGGGCGCAGGTACGGCACCGTGCCCGAGCGGCGGACCTCGGACAGCTGCCGGGCGAGCTTGTGGGCCAGCATGATCGGCAGCGGCATCAGCTCGGCGGTGTCACGGCACGCGTAACCGAACATCAGCCCCTGATCGCCCGCCCCCTGCCGGTCGAACTCGTCGGTCCCCTCGCCCTCCCGGTACTCGAACGCGTCGTTGACACCCTGGGCGATGTCGGGCGACTGGGAGCCGATGGAAACCGACACGCCGCACGACGCCCCGTCATATCCCTTGGCCGACGAGTCGTAGCCGATCTCGAGGATCTTCTCCCGGATGAGGCCGGGTATGTCGACGTAGGTCTGGGTGGTGACCTCGCCCGCCACGTGCACCTGGCCGGTGGTGATCATGGTCTCCACCGCCACGCGGCTGCCCGGATCATCCTTGATCATGGCATCCAGGATGGCGTCACTGATCTGGTCGGCCATCTTGTCCGGATGGCCCTCGGTGACTGACTCGGAAGTAAAAAGACGACGCGCCACGCCGGTTCTCCCCTCGCTCCATGTGACTGCGGTGAGTTTATCCGGACTGCGGGGAGTCTAGACGCCACTTACCGATTCGCTTATTCTCGCGGCCACCAGATCCCACACTACGTCGGCCAGCATCTCCTTCGGGCCGCGCGGAATCGGGGTGACCGTGCCGTCGGCAGCGTAGACGATGGCCTCGTTGTCCGGGGTTCCGAAGCCGAGACCGTTCCCCACGGGATTGACCACGAGCAGGTCGCAGCCCTTCCTGGCCAGCTTGGCCCGGGCCGTCTCGGCCGAGGTGTCGGTCTCGGCGGCGAACCCGACCAGGACCGGACGCGCGGTGGCCGGGGCGGTGAGCCCAGCCCGTTCGGGATAATCATGGCGGGCCGCGGCCTGATCGCGCCGTGCGGCGGCCAGCCCGGCCAGGATGTCCGGGTTCTCGGTGAGCCGCAGCGGTTCCGGCGGCTGGCCGTCCTTCTTGATCTTGGCCGCGCTGCGCGTCTGCGGCCGGTAGTCCGCCACCGCGGCGGCCATCACCACCGCGTCGGCGCCCGCGGCGGCGGCCAGCACGGCGTCCCGCATCTCGCGCGCCGACACGACGCGGGTGACCTTGGCGCCGGCCGGGTCGGGCAGCGTGACGTTGGCCGCCACCACGGTCACCTCGGCGCCGCGGGCCACCGCCGTGCGCGCCAGCGCGTATCCCTGCGTGCCGGTGGACCAGTTGCCGATGAACCGGACCGGGTCGATCTCCTCGCGGGTGCCGCCCGCGGACACCACCACGCGGCGGCCGGCCAGGTCCGGGCGGAGCGGGTCCCCCCGGCCGGCCTGGCTGGCGCCAGCGGCCAGCAGGCGGGTCGCGAGCTCGAAGATCGCGGCCGACTCCGGCAGCCTCCCGGCGCCGCTGTCCTGGCCGGTCAGCCGGCCGACCGCGGGCTCGAGCACGATGGCGCCGCGACGGCGCAGCAGGGCTACGTTCGCCTGGGTGGCGGGGTGCTCCCACATCTCGGTGTGCATGGCCGGCGCGTACAGGACCGGGCACCTGGCGGTGAGCAGGGTGGCGGTGAGCAGGTCCCCGGCCATCCCGGCCGCCGCCCGGGCCATCAGGTCGGCGGTGGCGGGCGCGACCAGGACGAGGTCGGCCGTCTGGCCGAGGCGGACGTGCGGTACCTCGGCCACGCCCGTCCAGGCGTCGGTCGTGACCGGCTGGCCGGACAGCGCGGCCCAGGTGACCTCGCCGACGAAGCGGAGCGCGTCAGGGGTCGGCACGACCCGGACCTGATGCCCGGATTCGGTCAGCAGCCTGAGCAGCTCACACGATTTGTACGCGGCGATGCCCGCGCCCACGCCGAGGACGACGCGGGAGGACATGAGCCCGGTCAGCCCTCGATGGCCTCGACGCTGAGCATCCGCTCCTTGATCTCGCGGAGCGAGATCGACAGCGGCTTCTCCTGGCTGCGCGTCTCCACCAGCGGACCGACGTACTCCAGCAGTCCCTCGCCCAGCTGCGAGTAGTAGGCGTTGATCTGTCGGGCGCGCTTCGCGGCCATGATCACCAGCCGGTACTTGCTGTCCACGACGTCAAGGAGCTCGTCGATCGGCGGGTTGATGATGCCGTCGGCGGCTGGGTGGGCCTGAGTGCCTGCCACGTTCTGCCTTCCGCGAGATAAACTGCACTGCTCCAGCAAGGCTACCAGCTGGCAGCACACGTCCTGGACGGATGTGTTGACCAGCGTGACGTCGAACTCGCCAGCCGCCGCCAGCTCCTCCCTGGCGGCCGCCAGCCTGCGCTCGAGCACCTGGGCCGATTCGGTGCCGCGAGCGGAGAGCCTGCGCACCAGTTCGTCCCAGGACGGCGGGGCCAGGAACACCAGACGGGCGTCCGGCGCCGCGCGCCTGACTTGCCGCGCCCCGGCCACGTCGATCTCGAGCAGGCAGGAAACGCCCGCCTCGAGCCTGGCGTTAAGCGGCTCGCGCGGCGTGCCGTACCGGTGGCCGGCGAACCGCGCCCACTCGAGCAGTGCCCCGCTGGCCACGAGCCGGTCAAACTCGTCGTCATCGGCAAAGTGATATTCGCGCCCGTCCACCTCTCCCGGGCGCGGGCGACGCGTCGTGACCGACACGGAAATCCAGATCTGCGGGCAAGTCCTGCCCAGTTCGGCGACGACCGTGCTCTTCCCGACCCCGGAGGGCCCGGAGAGCACGGTCAGCCGCGAATGCACCGCGGTCACGACCGCGGCACCGGAGGGACACGAAGGAGTCGGCTCCCGCTTGCCGCGTGGTTCAGATATCGGCACCGAACTCTTGCTCAAGCGCGGAGCGCTGGTTGGTGCCCAGCCCGCGCACCCGGCGCGATTCCGCGATGCCAAGCCTTTCCATGATCTGCTTTGCCCGGACCTTGCCTACGCCCGGCAGGGATTCGAGCAGAGCGGAGACCTTCATCTTGCCAATCACGTCATCAGTTGCGCCTTCCTTGATGACGTCTGACAAGGACGTGGCTCCGCGCTTGAGGCGGTTCTTCACCTCGGCGCGTTCTTTGCGTGCTCGGGCCGCCTTCTCCAGCGCCGCCGCACGTTCTTCGGGAGTGAGGGGAGGAAGAGCCACTCGGGGTCACCTCGGGTTTCGTTGGAAAAAGGTTTGTCGGGAGGGGAAACTAGCCAATCACATACCGTTTATGCAAGGAAAACCCCCGCTTACCTCATTACAAATTGAAATATATTACTTTATGTAACTAATTTATTACCTTAGGTTATCAAGCCGCGGCCCTCGGCCCCGTTAGGGGTCTCACGTGGTGATATCCCGTTGTCAACAGCTTCGGTCACCAGCCTAGGCCATCCTCGCTCCGCGGGTTCGGTGCCCGCGCGGCGCGTCCTAGAGCGGCGTGGCCTGGAGTCGCCAGACATGTCCCACTCATCTCATTACGCCACGAGGGTCACTCGAAGCGTATCCGGTAATGTGAGTCTCAACTGTGACGATGGGTCTCTGGTTACCGGGCGACAGCCACCCGGCGCAGCGACGCGGCGATGGCGGCCGCGGCGGCGCCGGGATCGGGCGCCCGGGTGATGGGCCGGCCGATCACCAACAGGTCCGCACCGGCCAGCAGCGCCTCCTCCGGGGTAGCCACCCGCGCCTGGTCATGCGCCTCGGCGCCGACCGGCCGCACGCCCGGCGTGATGAGCGTCACATCGTCCCCGACCTCGGCCCGGACGGCCGACACCTCGCGTGGCGAGCAGACCAGGCCATGCGCGCCCGCCGCGACCGAGAGCGCGGCCAGCCGCCGGGCCGCGTCGGTCACCGGGCCGGCCAGCCCGATCTGACCGAGGTCGTCGTCGCCGAGCGAGGTGAGCACGGTCACCGCCGCCACCATCGTGCCCGGCGCCGCCTCGACGGCCGCGCGGATGACGTCGGCTCCGGCGACCGCGTGCACGGTGAGCACGTCCGGGCGCAGCCGCGCGACCGCCCGGGCGGCCCCGGCCACCGTGGCCGGGATGTCGTGCAGCTTCAGGTCGAGGAATACCGACAGGCGGCTGGCGCCCCGCACCGTGGCGACCACCTGGGGCCCGTAGCGCAGGTAAAGCTCGAGCCCGACCTTGACCGTGCTCACGTGCGGCGTCACTAGCGCGGCCCACCGCGCGGCCGTCTCCAGGTCGGGCGCGTCAAGCGCGACCGCCACCGGCGCCTGGTTGCTCACGGCCACCCCGCTCCTTCGGTATGCGTACATTGTGCCATCTAGGCACGCCAGGCCAGACCACGGGAAACCGGCCGTGCGCCCGGCCGGTCACGTCGGCGGCCCGGTCCACGCCGATGGCCGCGAGTTCCTCCTCCAGTTCCCTCAGCACGCGCGAGCAGGCCGAGGGGTCGTGCATGATCTCGCTGCCCACCGCGACCATGGAGGCCCCCGCGAGCAGCAGTTCCAGGGCGTCCCGGCCGCTGCGCACGCCGCCGGTCCCGATGATCGGCACGTCCGGGAACGCCGCCCTGACCTGCCATACGCAGCGCACCGCGACCGGCCGGATGGCCGGCCCGGACAGGCCACCGTACGTGCCGGCCAGCACCGGACGCATCGTGGCCGGGTCGATGGCCATGCCGAGCAGCGTGTTGATCAGCGTCAGGCCGTCCGTGCCCGCGGTGACGCAGGCACCGGCCACTGCCACGATGTCGGTCACGTCCGGGGACAGCTTGGCGAACACCGGGATGTCGTACCTGGCGCTGCCCCGGACCGCCGCGATCACGCCGCCGGCCCGCTGCGGGTCGAGCGCGAACAACCGCCCCGCGTCCTCGGCGTCGGGGCAGGAGAGGTTGACCTCGATGGCCGTCACCCCGGCCGCATCGGACAGCCGGGTGGCCAGGCCGGCGTACTCGCGGACGGTCCGGCCGGCGATGGAGACCACGACCCGCGCGCCCCGGGACAGCAGCCACGGCAGGTCCCGCTGCAAGAACGCGTCCACCCCCGGTCCCTGCAGGCCGACCGAGTTCAGCATGCCGCTCGGCGTCTCGGTCAGCCGGGGCGCGGGGTTGCCGGTATGCGGGTCCGCCATGATCGACTTGCTGATCACCGCGCCGACCCGGGCCACGTCGATGAACTGGGCGAGCTCACGGCCCGCGCCCGCGCAGCCCGCCGCGGCCAGCACCGGGTTGGGCAGTTCGACGTGGCCGAGCCTGGCCCTCATGTCAGCCGGCATAAAGGTGCCTTCCCGGGGAGGCGGTGCTGGGCCAGCCGGGGGCGCCGAGGGCGTCGAACGGGATCGTGCCCATGTCGTCCCAGCGGACCAGGTCGCCGCGGAACACCGGGCCGTCCACGCAGGAGCGGACGATCCGGATGATCCCGTCGGTCCCGGTGACCGGCAGCACGCAGCCCATGCACACTCCGGTCCCGCAGGCCATGGGCACATCCACCGACGCCTGCACCGGGATGTCGTACCGGCCCGCGATCGCCGTGACCTCCCGCAGCACCGGCACCGGCGCGCAGGCGTAGATCACGTCGGTGCGCGCCTCACGGATGATCTGCTCCATCAGGCCGGTCACCGGCCCGCGGGCGCCGAACGAGCCGTCGGTGGTCGCGACCGCCGCGCTCCGCCCGTTCCGCCGCGCGGTGAGCGCCCCGAACACCCGGTCCGCGCTCTCGCCGCCGAGCAGGTAGTCGATGCTGCAGCCGCGGTCCCGCAGCCGCGCCGCCAGCGCGAACAGCGACGCGCTGGCGTAGCCGACGCCGATCAGCAGGCAGCTCGACGGGTCCCGGGGAATGGGGAAGGGGCGGCCGAGCGGCCCCACCGTGTCGAGCACGTCCCGCGCGCGCAGCGAGGTCAGCCAGCGCGTTCCTGGGCCGCGGGCCTCGAACACGACCTCCACCGTGCCGCCATGGTCGGGACGCACGTCGTGCACCGCGAAGGCCCGCCGGCCGAGCATCGCGGTCTCCGGGCCGCCGACCGCGACCGTGATGAACTGGCCGGGCCGGAACTTGGTCGCGATGGCGGGCGCGACCAGCGTCAGCGCGTGATAGGCGTCGACGCGCCGCACCGTCAGCACGGTACCGCGGATCTGAACCGGAGTCATCAGTGTCTCCCGGGGGGGGCGACCCCCCTGGGACCCCCCGCAGACCCGCTGCGGTCCTCTCCGTAGTATCGCGCGGCGTGCTCTTGCAGCGATCGCACGCCCACCTCGCCGCGGATGATGGCCTCGATCCCGTGCACGGCGGCGGCGAGCCCCGCGGCCGTGGTGACGCAGGGAATGCCGCGGCGGACCGCGGCGGTGCGGATCTCGTAGCCGTCCAGCCGCGGGCCGGACTGCCCCGGGCTGCCGAACGGCGTGTTCACGATCAGGTCCACCTCGCCTGCGAGGATCCGCGTCACCACGGTCGGCTCGCCATCGGGTCCGGGGCCGTCGCCGTGCTTGCGCACGATCTTGGCACGAACGCCGTTGCGGCGCAGCACCTCCGCGGTTCCCTCGGTGGCCCAGATCTCGAAGCCCAGGTCGGCGAGGCGCTTGACCGGGAATATCATCGACCGCTTGTCCCGGTTGGCGACCGAGACGAACGCGCGCCCCTTGACCGGCAGGGAGCCGTACACCGCCGCCTGGGCCTTCGCGTACGCGGTGCCGAACACCGCGTCGATCCCCATCACCTCGCCGGTCGAGCGCATCTCCGGGCCGAGCACGGTGTCCACCCCTTGCCCGGCCGGGTCGCGGAACCGGCCGAACGGCAGCACCGCCTCCTTCACCGCCACCGGCGCGTCCAGCGGAAGCACGCCGCCGTCGCCGTGCGCCTGCAGCAGTTTCTCCGCGCGGAGCCCGGCGATGGTGCTACCCAGCATGATCCGGGCCGCGGCCTTGGCCAGCGGCACCGCCGTGGCCTTGGAGACGAACGGCACCGTGCGCGAGGCCCGCGGATTGGCCTCAAGCACGTACAGCACTCCCCCGGCCAGCGCGTACTGCACGTTCAGCAGCCCGCGCACGCCCACCCCGGCGGCGATCGCCGCGGTGGCGGCGCGGATCTGCGCCACGTCGCCGCGGCCGATGGTGATCGGCGGCAGCGCGCAGGCCGAGTCGCCGGAGTGGATGCCCGCCTCCTCGATGTGCTCCATGACCCCGCCGAGATAGAGCTCGGACCCGTCGTAGAGCGCGTCGACGTCGACCTCGATCGCGTCGTCGAGGAACTTGTCGATCAGCACCGGATGGCCCGGGCTGACCTCGGTGGCCCGGGTGGTGTAGGACCGCAGCGTGGCGTCGTCGTAGACGATCTCCATGCCGCGGCCGCCGAGCACGTAGGAGGGCCGGACCAGGACGGGGTAGCCGATCTCGCGGGCGATCTGGACCGCTTCATCGGAGGAGATGGCGGTCCCGTGCCTGGGCGCGCTCAGCCCGGCCTGCTCGAGCACCCGGGCGAACGCGCCGCGGTCCTCGGCCAGGTGGATCGCCTCCGGCGACGTGCCGACCACGGGGACGCCCGCGGCCGCGAGCGCGCGCGACAGGCCCAGCGGCGTCTGCCCGCCGAGCTGCACGATCACGCCTTGCACCGGGCCGGCGGCCTGCTCGGCGCGGACCACCTCGAGCACGTCTTCCAGGGTGAGCGGCTCGAAGTACAGCCGGCCCGACGTGTCGTAGTCGGTGGAGACGGTCTCCGGGTTGCAGTTGACCATCACGGTCTCGTAGCCCGCCTCGGCCAGCGCGAACGACGCGTGCACGCAGGCGTAGTCGAACTCGATGCCCTGGCCGATCCGGTTCGGCCCGCTGCCGAGGATGATCACCTTGGGCGCGGTGCCCCCGGGCACCTCGGTCTCGTCGTCGTAGGTGGAGTACAGGTACGGGGTGCGGGCCGCGAACTCGGCGGCGCAGGTGTCCACCGCGTGGTACACCGGGCGCACGCCGAGCGCCCAGCGGACCTCGCGGACCACGGTTTCCGTGGTGCCGCGGAGTTCGGCGATCTGGATGTCGGAGAAGCCATTCTGCTTGGCTGTTGTCAGCGTCTCCGCGTCCAGGGCCGGGGCTTGCGCCACCTGCTCGGCGACCAGGTTGATGTGCCGGATCTGCTCGATGAACCAGGGGTCGATGCCGGTCTTGGCGGCCACGTCCGCCGGGCTGGCGCCCGCCCGCAGCGCGCGGTGGATGGTGGCCAGCCTCCCGTCGTGCGGGGTTGCGGCCGCACCCAGCAGGCCCGCCGCGTCCCCGGGGGGATTTTTCCAGCCGAACGAACCGGGGCTTTCCAGCGACCGCAACGCTTTCTGCAGGGCCTCGGGGAAGCTCCGGCCGATGGCCATCGCCTCGCCCACGCTCTTCATGTGGGTGGTGAGCGTGGTGTCGGCGCCGGGGAATTTCTCGAACGCGAACCGCGGCACCTTGACCACCACGTAGTCCAGCGCCGGCTCGAAGCAGGCCGGGGTCTGGCCGGTGATGTCGTTCGGGATCTCGTCCAGCGTGTAACCGATGGCCAGCCGGGCCGCGATCTTGGCGATGGGAAAGCCGGTGGCCTTGGAGGCGAGCGCGGAGGACCGCGACACCCGCGGGTTCATCTCGATCACGACCATGCGGCCGGTGCGCGGCTCCACGGCGAACTGGATGTTGCAGCCGCCGGTGTCCACCCCGACCGCGCGCATGATGGCGATCGCGGTGTCGCGCATCCGCTGGAACTCGCGGTCGGTGAGCGTCATGGCCGGGGCGATCGTGACCGAATCGCCGGTGTGCACGCCCATCGGGTCGATGTTCTCGATCGAGCAGACGACGACCACGTTGTCCTTGGCATCGCGCATCAGCTCGAGCTCGAACTCCTTCCAGCCGAGGATGCTCTCCTCGAGCAGCACCTCGTGCGTCGGGCTGGCGTCCAGCCCGGCCCCGGCGGTGCGGCGGAGGTCCTTTTCGTCTCTTGCGATGCCGGAACCGAGGCCGCCGAGGGTGAACGACGGCCTGATGACGACCGGGTAACCCAGGGTTTCCGTGATGGCGATGCATTCGCCGAGGGTGCGGCAGATCTGGCTGCGCGGGACCTCGGCGCCCAGGCCGGTGACGATCTCCTTGAACCGCTCGCGGTCCTCGCCGGCCCGGATCGCGTCGATATTGGCGCCGATCAGCTCCACGTTGTACTTGTGCAGCACGCCCTGGTCGTGCAGGGCGACGGCCGCGTTCAGCGCGGTCTGCCCGCCCAGGGTGGGAAGCACGGCGTCCGGGCGCTCGATGGCGATGACCTTTTCCAGCGTCTCGGTGGTGATCGGCTCGACGTAGGTGGCGTCGGCGAACTCGGGGTCGGTCATGATCGTCGCCGGGTTGGAGTTGACCAGGCCGACCCGGATGCCCTCGGCCTTGAGGACCCGGCAGGCCTGGGTCCCCGAGTAGTCGAACTCGCAACCCTGGCCGATGACGATCGGGCCCGACCCGATCACCAGCACCGACTTCAGGTCCTCACGCCTCGGCACGGCTCACCCCCGGTAGTCGCTCGTCCGCCCGCACGGAGCGGGAAACCAGGATCGTTCGGCAATATCGGCCGCTGTGACCGCCCGAACCGGCGAAGGATGCGCACGCCGCTTCATCGGGCGCGCTCGAGCAGGGCGCAGAAGTGGTCGAAGTGGTCGGCGGCGTCGTGCGGGCCTGGAGCGGCTTCCGGGTGGTATTGCACGCTGAACACCGGGCTTTCGAGCAGCCGCAGCCCTTCCACCACGCCGTCGTTGAGGTTGACGTGGCTGACCACTGCCGGGCCGTAGGGCGTGCCGAACGGGTGCCGGGCCTGCGCGGGCACGTGCGACCAGACGGCGGGACCGGGCGTTTCCGCCGAGACGCCCGCCTCGCTGGGTGCTTCCCCGGGGAGGGCGGCGGCGAAGCCGTGGTTGTGGCTGGTGATGTAGACCCGGCCGGTGGCGAGGTCCAGCACCGGCTGGTTCACGCCGCGGTGGCCGTACCGGAGCTTGTACGTGCTCAGGCCGAGGGCCTGGGCGAGGATCTGGCTGCCCAGGCAGATGCCGAACACGGGCAGGCCGGCGTCGAGCACCCCGCGCATCGCGTCCACCGCGTACCCGGCCGCGGCCGGATCGCCCGGGCCGTTGCTGAAGAACACGCCGTCCGGCGCGGCGGCCAGGATCTCCTTAGCGGTGGCGGTGGCCGGCACCATCAGGACCTCGCAGCCCCGGGCGGCGAGGTTCCGCGGCGTGGACGCCTTGATGCCCAGGTCCACCGCGACCACGCGGTACCTGGGCGGGCCCGCCGGGGAGACGGTGTACGGCTCGGGGGTGGTCACCACCCGGGCCAGGTCGGCCCCGGCCATCTGCGGGCTGGCCAGCACCCGCTCCAGGAGCTCGCCCGGGCTGGGGGCCGCCGTGCTGATGGCCGCGCGCATCGCGCCCTGCTCGCGCACCCGCCTGGTCAGCAGCCTGGTGCCGCGGATCGCGATGCCGGTCACGCCCTGGCCCCTCAGGTAGGCGTCGAGATCCTGCTGGGCCCGCCAGCTCGACGCGAGCCGGGCCGGCTCGCGCACCACGTAACCGCTGACCCAGATCTGGCGGGACTCGGGGTCTTCGCCGTTGACGCCCGTGTTGCCGATGTGCGGCGCGGTCATCGCGACGATCTGACGGCAGTAGGACGGGTCGGTCAGGGTCTCCTGGTACCCGGTCATGCCGGTGTTGAAGACCATCTCGCCGAACGTCTCCCCCTCCGCGCCGAAGGCGGTGCCGGGCAGCGTGGTGCCGTCCTCCAGGACGAGCAGGGCCGGTTGCGCCGTCATGTCTCAGGCCAGCTTTCCGTCGAGCGCGGTGGGCACGCCGCGCAGGAAGGTGGCCACCACCCGGCCGGGCAGCTCCATCCCGGCGAACGGGGTGTTGCGGCTCTTGGACGCGCCGGCCGGGGTCACCGCCTCGGCGGGCGCCGCCGGGTCGTACAGGGTGATGTTGGCCGGCGCGCCGGCGTTCAGCGGGTTGCCGTGGCCGGCCAGCCGGCCGATCCGGGCCGGCCGGACCGACATCCGGTCGGCGACCCCGCCCCAGTCGAGCAGCCCGGTGTCGACCATGGTCCGCTGCACCACCCGCAGCGCGGTCTCCAGCCCGGTCATGCCGAACGCCGCTTCGGCCCACTCCGTCTCCTTGGCCTCCACCGGGTGCGGGGCGTGGTCGGTGGCCACGCAGTCGATGGTGCCGTCGGCCAGCGCGCGCCGCAGCTCGGCCACGTCGGCCCCGGTCCGCAGCGGCGGGTTGACCTTGAACACCGGGTCGTAGCCCGCGGCAAGTTCGTCGGTCAGCAGCAGATGGTGCGGCGTGACCTCGGCGGTGACCAGCCATCCCTTGGACTTGGCCCAGCGGATGATCTCCACCGAGCCGGCCGTGGAGACGTGGCAGATGTGCAGCGCCGAGCCCACGTGCGCGGCGAGCAGGCAATCGCGCGCGATGATGGCTTCCTCCGCCACCGCGGGCCAGCCGGCCAGGCCGAGGCGCGCGGCCATCTCGCCCTCGTTGAGCTGCGCGCCCTCGGTGAGCCTGGGGTCCTGCGCGTGCTGGGCGATCACCCCGTCGAAGGCCTTGACGTATTCCAGCGCCCGGCGCATCAGCAGCGGGTCCGACACGCACCTGCCGTCGTCGGAGAAGACGCGGACCCGGGCGGCCGAATCCGCCATCGTGCCGAGCTCGGCCAGCCTGGCGCCTTTGAGGCCGACCGTGACGGCGCCCACCGGCTGGACGTCGCAGTGGCCCGCGGCCCGGCCGAGCCGCCAGACCTGCTCGACCACCCCGGCGGTGTCCGCCACCGGGTCGGTGTTGGCCATGGCGTGCACGGCGGTGTAGCCGCCGAGGGCGGCCGCCGCGGTCCCGGTCGCCACCGTCTCGGCGTCCTCGCGGCCCGGCTCGCGCAGGTGCGTGTGCAGGTCGACCAGCCCGGGCAGGGCGATCAGGCCCCCGGCGTCCAGCACCCGGGCGCCCGGGTCACTGAGCCCGGGCTCGGCGGCCAGGATGGTTCCGCCGCCGAGCAGGATGTCGGTGACCCCGGTGTCGCGCTCGCCGCCCGCGGCGCCGCCCGCAGCGCCGCCCGCGGCCAGCGTGACCCCGCGGATCAGCCACCTGGCCTGGCCGTCCGGGGCCGTCCCGGCTCCGCCGGCCGCCCGCGGGCCGCCGGCGGTCACCGAGCCACCCCGGTCACCGGGAATTCCGTCCCGCCGAGCAGCAGGTACAGCACCGCCATCCGGGTGGTGACGCCGTTGGCGACCTGCTCCACGATCGTCGAGCGGACCGAGTCCGCCACCTCAGCCGCGATCTCTATCCCCCTGTTCATCGGCCCGGGATGCATGACGATGGCGTACTCGGGCAGCCGCGCCATCCGCGCGGCGTCCAGTCCGTACCTGCGGCTGTACTCCCGCACGCTCGGGAAGTAGGCGTGGGTCATCCGCTCCTGCTGGATCCGGAGCATCATCACCACGTCGCTCTTGGGCAGCTCGCCGTCCAGGTCATAGCTGACCGCGCAGGGCCAGCTGCCGACGGCGAGCGGCAGCAGCGTGGGCGGGGCGGCCAGGGTCACCTCGGCGCCGAGGGTGCTCAGCAGCAGCACGTTGGACCGGGCCACCCGGCTGTGCAGCACGTCACCGACGATCGTCACCCGGAGCCCGTCGAGCGCGGCGCCGCGGGTGTCGGGCCCTTTCAGGCGGCGCCGGATGGTGAAGGCGTCGAGCAGGGCCTGGGTCGGATGCTCGTGCGTGCCGTCCCCGGCGTTCAGCACGCTGCCCCGGACCCAGCCGGCCAGCCGGTGGGGCGCCCCGGAGGCCGAGTGCCTGACGACCACCGCGTCCGCGCCCATCGCCTCCAGCGTCAGCGCGGTGTCCTTGAGGCTCTCGCCTTTGGCGACGCTCGATCCCTTCGCCGAGAAGTTGATCACGTCGGCGGACAGCCGCTTGGCCGCGGCCTCGAACGAGATCCTGGTCCTGGTCGAGTCCTCGTAGAAGAGGTTCACCACAGTCCGGCCGCGCAGGGTGGGCAGCTTCTTGATCGGCCGGTCGGCCAGGCTGGCCAGTTCCTCCGCGGTGTCGAGGATGAGCAGCGCGTCAGCCCGGCTGAGGTCGGCGGCCGAGATCAGGTGCCGCTTCACGGGTGCCTCCCGTCGTCACTGATCATCACGCTGTCCTGCGCGTCCACCTCGGTGAGCAGGACGTGCACGACCTCGCGCTGCGAGGTCGGCAGGTTCTTGCCCACGTAGTCGGCGCGGATCGGGAGTTCGCGATGGCCGCGGTCGACCAGGACCGCGAGCTGCACCGCCCGGGGGCGGCCGAGATCGTTCAGCGCGTCGAGCGCGGCGCGCACCGTCCGGCCGGAGTACAGCACGTCATCGACCAGCACGACCGTCTTGCCGTCCACGCCGCCCGGGGGAAGTTCGGTGCGGCCGAGCGCGCGGGCCGGATGCAGCCGCAAGTCATCCCGGTGCATGGTCACGTCAAGCGAGCCGCACGGGACCTCGAGTCCCTCGAACTCCCCGATGCGCGCCGCGAGGCGGCCCGCCAGCGGAACCCCGCGCGTCGGTATGCCGAGCAGGATGACCTCGGCACCGCCGTGCGTCCGTTCCAGGATCTCGTGGGCGATCCTGGTCAGCGCCCGCCTGATCTCCTCGGCGTCGAGTACCGCGAGGCCGTCACGCCCCGCGACAGGACTACTGGCCGCGCACATAGAACGGACCTCCTTCCCCGCCTCACCGGACGGTCATTAAAGGATGTCTACCGCCCCGATCATACGGGGAGTTACCAGCGTGCCTGACGCCTTTGACCCGGCCCGGACGGCATGTGATTTACGTCACACAGAACGGAGGTCATCAGAACATGACGAGAGTTGGCAATGTGGCGGTCATCCGCCCGCTGTGCCGGGAAACCTCATGTCACCTGGGTTCTCGCCGGCCGGCGGAGGGTACATGGCGATCCGGGAGAGCTAGCCGGCCGGCGGCGGAGTTAAGCCAGGTTTTGCCATTCGGCTTGACCTTATAGCGCGTGCCGCCTACCGTCACTGAGCGTAACCATTACCGTAAGCGACGACCGGCCGGGAACCGAGGAAAGTATGCCATCTGAGTACGCCAAGACCCTTGGCGCGCGGCTGCGCGCCATCCGCACGCAGCAGGGCCTCTCGCTGCACGGAGTGGAAGAGAAGTCCCGCGGCCGCTGGAAGGCCGTGGTCGTGGGTTCCTACGAACGCGGCGACCGGTCGGTGACCGTGCAGAAGCTCGCCGAGCTGGCCGAGTTCTACGGGGTTCCCGTGTCCGAACTGCTGCCCGGCGACGCCGCTCCCACGCCGCTGGTACCTACGCCCAAGCTCGTCATCGACCTGGAGCGGATGAGCCAGCTGCCGAAGGACAAGGTCGGACCGCTGGCCCGCTACGTCGCGACCATCCAGAGCCAGCGAGGCGACTACAACGGGCGTGTCCTGTCGGTACGGCACGAGGACCTCCGTTCGCTCGCGGTCATCTACGACAAGTCCCCGGCCGACCTCACCGAGGAACTCATCAACTGGGGCGTGCTCGACGCCGACGCGCGTGGCGCAATGGACGGATTCTGAGCCGCTAGCCGGCCGGCCTGAGCGGGAGCGGGGACTGCACCTCGGCACCGAGCGCAGTCTCCGCCAGTGACAGGAAGGTCTCCGCGTCCCGCAGCAGGTCATCAGCCTCGCATGCCGACGCCGCACGCGGCAGTCCCGCCTCCGCGGCCGCGCGCTTGCCCGCCCCGGCCGCGAAGTAAGCAGCCCACTCGGTGAGCGCCGGCTCGACCTGGGGCAGCAACTCCCAGACGCTGTGCGGCTTCCGGCGCCGCGTCCGCGGTTCACCCCGGGCCGCCACCACTGCCGCCGCGGCCCGCAGCGCCGCCAGATGCGCCGTGACGTACCGCGCGCCAGGCGCTGACTCGTCGGCCGCCTCCGCGAGCCCCCGCCGCGCAGACTGGAGCATGCTGAGCACGGTCGGCGCCACCGCAGGACGCCGCGGGCTCACGTCCCCCAGGCCCATCCGCATCTCCGCTGTGTTCACCATCGTCCTCGTCTCCTCCTCTGACCCGGCCCGGCGAGGCGCTTCCTCTCACCTCATCCGGCCGGGGCCGGTCCCATCTATTCGAACCTAAATTCGTTCGAATGTCCAGTGCTCTTCGATGTCTGTTCGAAGATACCGCTGGGGTCTGACATTTCCGGGTCCGCGGGGCGTCTCCAGGGCCGCCGGGCGACGCGGACCTCTGCTCCTCCCCACGTCACCGGACTAGCCGCGGGAGGCGGGGTGCACGCGCGACCAGGACGACACGCGGGATGGGCGGAGGTGCGTATGATCGGCCTCGGCACCGAGACTGGAGGCCCTTTTCGGGGAAAAGAAGGTTTCTGGGAAGATTGGGGCTCCTGGGAGGAGCAGGCGTGACCCGGCGATCGTGGCACCTGTTCGGGGCTCGCCGCCCATTCCGTTCGGTACCTTCTTCGCCGTCTCCTAAGCTAGCCAGGGTGCACCGGACGCTATCGGTCTCCGTCTCCGAGCTGGACCCGGGCGACTTCACCGCCCGCCTCGGCCAGCTGGTCGCGGTATACGCTGCGGCGATGCGGCCGCCTGCGGGCCTGCTGGCCGGACGCCGGTCGATCATGGCTGGTCACGTCGGCAACCCCGGGTTCCGCGCGCTGGCGGTCACGGACGACGTGACCGGCGAGACGGTCGGCTTCGGCTACGGCTTCCACGGCGCCGCCGGGCAGTGGTGGCACGACACGGTGAGCCGGGCGCTGACGGCCAGCCGGGGCGACGCGGCGGCCGCGGCTTGGCTCGGCGATTCGTTCGACGTGGCCGAGCTGCACGTGGCCCCGGATTACCAGGGCCACGGCGTCGGCGCCGACGTGCTGCTGCGGCTGACCGCGGGGCGGCCGGAACGGACCGCCCTGCTGTCCACCCGGGACGCCGACACCCCCGCGCGGCGCCTGTACCGCGGGACGGGCTTCACCGACCTGCTGACCGGGTTCCACTTCTTCCCCGGCGGCGAACCGCCCTACGCGGTGATGGGCGCCGAGCTTCCGCTGCGCAGCGCAGGCCCGCGCAGGCCGCGCTCGTAGAGACCGAGCCGCTGGTAGATCTCCCGGGTCGCCCGGGACCAGTTGAGCGTGTAGAAGTGCAGTCCTGGCACCCCCTCGGCGAGCAGCCGCTCGCACATCCTGGCCGCGTAGTCCACGCCGATCTCGCGCACCGCGGCCCGGTCGTCCGCCACCGCCTGCAGCCGTTCCCACAGCTCCGCGGGCACCCGGCAGCCGCCGAGCTCGAGCGCCTTCTCGATGACCCGCAGGCTGGTGATGGGCATGATGCCCGGGATGATCGGCACGTCACAGCCCTGGGCCGCAACCCGGTCCCGCAGTCGCAGGTAGTCCTCCGAGTAGAAGAACATGTTGGTGATCGCGAAATCCGCCCCGGCCCGGCACTTGGCCACGAAGTAGCGCACGTCCGTGTCCGGATCGGGCGAGCGCGGGTGCTTCTCGGGGAACGCGGCAACCCCCACGCAGAAGTCGCCGGCCGACCTGATCAGGCGGACGAGCTCCGCCGCGTAGCTCAGCCCGTCGGGGTGCGGGACCCAGTCGGCGCTCGGGTTGCCGGGCGGGTCGCCGCGCAGCGCGAGCACGTTGCGCACCCCGACCGCCGCGTATGACCCGATCACCTGCCTGAGCTCGGCTACCGAGTGGTTCACCGCGGTGAAGTGGCCGACCGGGGTCAGCGTGGTCTCCGCGGCGATCCGGCCGGTCACCCGGACCGTCCGGTCCCTGGTCGACCCGCCGGCTCCGTAGGTAACCGAGACGAAGGTCGGCCGCAGCGGCTCGAGCTGCCTGATCGCCCGCCACAGCTGCCGTTCCTCGGCTTCGGTCTTGGGCGGCATGAACTCGAACGAGAACGCCTGGCCGCCGGACGCGAGCAGGTCACGGATCAGCGGTGAATGGGGCGGGCCAGCGGCACGCGCGTATTTGACGCCGACGGTCCGGCGCGGGTTCGGCGGCATGCCGACAGCCTAGTGCACCTGCCCGTAAATACGGTGTCGTATCTCGGGCTGCTCGCGGTGGGGCGAGCGACTCCCGACCGGCCGGTGACGGCGGGCCGGGACGGCTAGAACGCGAGGGCCTGCGCGCGCCGGTTCACTTCGGTGCCGCGGTGCTTGACGATCGCGTCGATCGGCGTGCCGGGCAGCGACTCATCCGCCGTGAACAGCCAGCGGAGCGCATCCAGCTCGTCGAAACCGCAGTCGAAGAGCAAGGTCAGGGTCCCGCACAGGCCCTTGACGATCTGATGGCCTGCCAGGAAGGCGCCCGGTACCGCGACCGTCCCTTCGGGACGGGTCACGGCCAGGAGCTTGCGGTCGCGGAGCAGCTGCTTCACTCGCCCTGCAGGGATGCCGAGCAGGCGGGCTACATCGGGGAGTGACAGCCATTCGCCGACGAGAGCGTCGGTCGCGGGGTCGATCTGTGCCACGAGACCTTCCATTAATCCAACACCCAGCGGAAGGGTTTCCGCAGGTGGAACGGGCACTTGCATGATTACTCTCTCACAGAGACAGCAAACGGAGAAGTGATGCAGTCCAGTTACAACGACGTCAAGTTCCCGGAGGACACGCCCGTACTGGTGCGCTACCCGCTGACCCGCGACCAAGAGCGCGGTGACCGGTCGGCGTGGCCTTGGCTACCTGGCACGATTGTCGAGCAGTGCGGCCCGGATGAGTGGCAGGTCTGCGTTGTGGTTGACGAACTGGCCAGGAATCAGAACGGGGAGCCGTGGTTCCCGTGCTGCTTCCGAGACTCCAGCGAGCTGGTGCGGCAGCAGAGCTAGCTGTCCGCATCACCGACAGGCCCGGCTAGTTCCGGGCCTGTTCCATGTACATGTACAAGCCCACCGTGGACAGACGACACCCCCCGTCCCAGCGTGGAGGTTGGGCGGACGGGGGTGTCGCGTATGCAGGGCCTTGCGCGCTCCTACGTCCTGTCTGCCAGCATTTCGCGGGTTAGCTCGATGATGGCGTCGGATAGCCGTTCCTCTGCTGCATCTACGAGCGCGCCGATCAGCAGCGCGGCGCGGTCTTCATGCCCCTGCGTCCAGGTGACGCCGGTAGCCTGCGCGATCTCGCGTCCGAAACTGCACAGCAGCGACGTTGCCTGATCTTGCATGCTGGCCAGTTCGATGCTCGTCAGCTCCGCTTGTTGCCCGTGCAGGGATATGACCTCGATTGGTTCTGTCGGCGTGTCCATTGTTCTGCCATCCTTTGGCTCGGTTACGGGACCTTGACTAGCTCGACGGCGTGAGGCTTGGTTTCCCCCATGGGCATGATGCAGATGGGGCCTGTCTTGCCGCTGATCTGGACGGTGGTCACGGCTGGCTGGGAGTGCCTGACCGGCGCTGAGTGCCTGACAGCCGCGGCTTTCGCCGGCCATCTACCGCGTAGATGGCGGCTACATCGTCCAGGGCAAGCACCTCGGGGACCGGACTGCGGGACGACTGCGCGACCTCGGCAGTGACGAGACGGCCGTATTCGTCCCTGCGAACGTCCTGGACCGCCTGCGGGTCACCTGATGCTCATCCAGATCAGCCAGGACGAGTTCAACCGCCTGCTCGCCACGTTCGACCGGACTGCCTTCCGCCTGGAAACCTGGCAGAGCGCCTTGTGCGTCTCCGTCGTGCCGCCGGGCTTACCGGTGACCAGCTGGCCGCTCATCTCGGGTGGCCGCGGAGCAAGGTGCCGAAGCTGGAGAACGGCCGGCAGATGCCGACTGAGGCCGATCTGATCGCATGGACGGAGGCGACCGGCCAGCCCGGGGAACTTCCGGAGCTGCTGCGCCTGCTCGGCGAGGCGCAGGCCATCCACCGGGAATGGCGGCGCGAGCTGCGAGCCGGGCACGCCGCGCTGCAAGTCAAGTTCGATGATCTGGTCAGGGACGCCGCGGTGATCCGGAACTTCCAGATCATGCTCATACCGGGGCTGCTCCAGACCCCCGACTATGCCCGGTACAGGGCACTGGAAGGCGTCCGCCTGCGCGGCACCGACGAGAGCAAGGTCGAGGAAACCGTTGCCGCCAGGATGCGCCGGCAGGAAGTCCTGTACGACACACGTAAATCGTTCCAGTTCATCGTCTGCGAGGCGGCGCTGCGTTACTTGCTATGCCCCTCCGCAGGTGATGAGGGCTCAGCTTGACCGGCTGCTCGGCGTGCTCGGGCTGAGTAATGTCACGTTCGGGATAATCCCGCCAGGCAAGGAGCTGACTGTCGCGCCGATGGCCGGGTTCCTCATGGCGGATGACATCACAGTCGTGGAAACCTTCACCAGCGCGGACATCTTGCGTGGCGAGGAGTCCGCGAAATACCGCGAGTTTGCCGACTTGCTGATGAGCCAGGCCGTTATCGAGGATGAGGCGCGCAGGCTGATCATGGCGGCAGCGGCCAACCTGCGGAATGACACAAGCCGACAGTAACGTACGCCGCGGAGGTGAGAGCGATGCCAGAGCGAACGTTCCCGAAGCCGCCGATCCTGGTGCAGCCGGTCTACCGCGACATGGACGCGCAGCTTGCCGGCGCTCGCCAGGAGTGGGACAGGATGCATGACCGCATGCGCATCGCTGAGAGCGTCCAGCCGCCGGCGCAAACCACGGCACCGTTTACTCCCTCGGTTCCCATCGAGGTGCAGCCAGGGCACCGCTCGGAGCTGGACCGGGCGCTCGTGTACGCCGTCGCGCTCGTCATCGTGCTCGCCCTGGTGGCTGTCGTGCGTGCCCTACGCCAGCTCGTGCGGCGCCTGACCTATCCCTGCGATGACCTCGTTAGGTCAGGCGGGCTCCCATCTCCACCCGCCAACGTTCTCGCACTTGATCGCCTCGCGGTCACCGGCCACGCCGGTCATGTCGTGATCTGAATCGCGGCAGTATTCGCCAGGCTTGTAACAATTGCCCGCATTGGTCTTGGGATAGCAGGCGGCGGACGTCGTAGCGGCTGGAGGTGTGGGCGAGGCGGCATGAACGGTCGCCACGGGTGCCGGGGCAGTTGTCGCCGGCGCAGGGGCGGCTGCCTGCGCGGTGACCGGGGCTTCGGCGGGGGCTGTTCCCGTACTCACCGCGTGGTGCGCCGGCGTCCGGATGGGTGTCGCCGTGCGGGTAGGCGTGGTGGTGGCGACAGTGGAGGCGTTGTCGGCCTGCCGGGTTTTTGCGCCAAGGCTGGCCATCCCCACGATGACGATGATCAGCACGGCCAGGCTGCCGAGTGCGGTCAGGACCTTGTGGCGTACCACCCACGACTGCCGCTGATACACGGTCGGAGGTTGCTGCCCCCTTCCAGGCACGGGCCGGGTTTCCTGCCCCCATCGCGTGCCATCCCACCAGCGCAGGACCTGCTGTCCGCCCGGGTCAAGGTACGATCTCGGGTCCGGGTACCATCCTGGGGGCTGCCTTCCAGCGGAATCGTCCCGGGCGCCTGGTTGCGGCCGATAGCTCACGGCTTCCTCCCCCACGCGGCACAGGCAGCCGCGCTCTCCTGTTAGAGGAGACGCGGGAACGAGCTAGTGGTGCACGAATGTGATAAACCCGACGCAGCCGCGTGACCGTTCCGTTTCCGAGAGTAGGGTTGCTACTTCGCTTCTAGGGCGACCGCGCGGGGCTCGACGTCCAGCCCGTCAGCGGGCGGTGGCCTATGTCGTGCGGAGGCTCGTAGAACGTGGTCTGGCGGAACTGGTCATGGCAGGAGCGGCAACTCACCATGATGTGTCCCATCCCCCGGCCGCGCTCGGCGGCTTCGCGCGCTGGCGCGCAGATGCAAGGCTTCCAGCTCACCTGGCACTTACCCGGCCACAGCGGATGACCATACGGGCAGCTTTCCGGCTTGTTATCGAACAGGGAAGCGGGCATCAAGATGATCATGCCCGCGCACCGGAAGCTTAACCGGACCCGTCGGCAGGCCGGACGCGGCTAGGCGTCGTGCGTGCCCCGGCACGCGCTCACGCCGGCGTCATAGGCACGGTCGAAGACCGCGTTCACGACGGCCTGCGGAATGCGCCAGCGGGTACCCTCATCGTCGGGCTCGTCCTGCTGCTGGTAGATGGTTCCCAGCCAGAACGCGGGACGATCATCGCCGGAAAGCATCTCCTGCCGGCGCTGCTCCCACGGGTCCATTACTGGCCGTCCCCGTTGAGAACGCTATCCGCCCACGCCAAGGCGAGCTGGCGCATGACCGTGGCGACATGCATCCCGCCTTTTTCCCGGCACGCGGACTTTAAGCGCTGGTGCTCGGCTTCGGTCATGCGCGTGCCGCCGTGAGCCTTTCTCGCCGCCCGAACCGCTCGGCGGCGCCCCGCAGGATACGCGCCAGGAGCGGCCAGAACCGCCTGAGCATGACGATGTGGACCAGGACCAGGACCGGGACGGCGCGGACACCGGGGAGTACGGCGCGCGGATCGAGCTGCCCGGCCCGAGTTACGGCGGCGCCGCGTACAACGGCGGTGGCGGGCAGCTCGCCAACGACATGAGCGGCACCGTGCCGCCCGCCATCAGCGGCACCACGCCCAAGGCCATCAGCGGCACCACGCCGCGGGCCATCGAATCCGCGGCGCCGAAGGTCATCCCCGGCACCGCCGAGGACGTGCTGTAGCCAGCTTGCGCGTAGTGGCCGCATCGTCGGGGTCGAGGACCACTTCGAGGTCGGGGTCGAGGACCACTTCGAGGTCGAGGGACCGAAGGTCATCGCCGGCACCGTCGAACCGGAGCTGTAGGCGTCCGGTCACTCGTTTCAGGTTGCGGACAGCGCCCCTCTCCCGGTAGGACATGACCGTGGAGTTAGCCAGCGAAGACATGTGGGCGGGCATGTTCCCGCTCCCGGACGACGTGAGCATGGAACCGCAGCCGCTGAGCGACCGGCAGATCGCGGAGTTGACCGCGTTATTCAGGACGGCAAGACAAGGTAACGAACCGGCCGCCTAGCCCCTTAGCCAGGCCACCCGGACTAGCTTCTCCATGTCGGGGTTCCTGCACCCGCAGCCGGGGGGGCGAAGCGTAACGTGAACCAGTGAATCCACTATCCTGCGCTGGATCGTGACATCCAGCTTTGGCCAAAGATCGGCGGGATCATCGGCGGTCAGCAGCAGTGCCACCGCGTCTACCTTCCCGGCCTCCGCAACCTGCGCGTCTATCTCCTCCAGCCTGGCGGTGACCCTCTTGGCCGCGTCCAGGTAGATGGGTCGGGGCAGCAGACCCATCGCCTCATCCCCCGCCATCCTGGCCAGCCCGTCGCTGATCTCCTTGCGCTCAGCCTTGAGCTTCGGCACGTCGACCGTACCGTCCCGGCTGTGCAGGAAGATGGCTTCCGCATCCGGCTCGCGCACACGGCCCAGGATCTTTAGCGTGACGTATTCGTCAACTGGGTCCGCTCGTATGGAGACATGCGGTCCCGGACGGCCTTCCGCCTTGGATGTGTACTCCTGGCACTTGTACGTCCGGTAAGTAATGCGGGGCTGGTCTGCGAACTTGCCCTTGCGCCTCTGGGATCGCATGTCGCCCTGCACCCTGGCACCGCACCGGCAGTAAAACAGGAAGCCACCCAGGGACACGTTCCCGCGCGGCGTTGCCCGCGTGGGGTCGCGCAGCACATCACGGACCGCATAGAAGGTCTCTGGGGTGACGATCGGAACCCAGTTTCCCGTTCCGATGATCTCCCTGGAGTTCGGCAATGTCATCAGGCCGGCGATGCTCGGGTTGGTGAGGATCTGGGTCACTGAAGAGTTCGTCCATCGCCCGCTGAAGGCGACCTCTTCCCCCTTGCTGTTGCGGTAGGTCCTACCGCTGAACCGCGGCTTGATTCCCCGTTCGGTCCAGTTCCGGGTGATCGCGGCGACTGATCCTCCGGACAGGACATGCGGGCAGGCCCAGCGGATGGCTTCGGCTTCTTCCTCGCAGAGGGTCACGCGGTCTTCGTTCCAGCCGAACGGGCGCATGGTGTGCGGGCTGCGGTCGCCGTTCTGCGCACGTTCCAGGTTGGCCCGCTTCTGCCTGCGTGCCTTCCTCATCACTTCCTGCCGGGCGAGCGCGACCGTGATGCGGGCAAAGGTCTGGCCTGAGTCCGTGCGGAGATCTATATCTCCCTCGTACACGGTTGCGACCAGGACGCCGGCCTTCTCCATAATCGGGATGATCTCCTCCAGCTCAATCGGCTGGCGGTACAGGCGGTCCATGTAGGTGATAATCAGCACGTCCGGGCCGTGACCGGTCTTGATGAGATGCATCATCCGGGCGTAGTCAGTGTTCCTGCGGCTCTTAGTCGCCGACACGTCGTTGTCCGCGAACCTGCCTTCGGTAGGGATCGTCCAGCCACGGCGGTCAGCGTGCCTTTCGGTGTCTTCCTGCTGCCTGCCGATGCCTGCGTCATGGTCCTTGGACTGGCGCGCATAGGACCACGCGATGAGCCGATCGTCCCCGTCCATGGCGTGTCGCCTCGCTCTCGTCCGCTCATTGCGCTATCCAGAACATGACGATACGCTCAGTCGTGGGATCAATCAACATCTGGCACGTGACCAATGTCCCACGTCCTGGCATCTTCCAAACACCCCTCGTGCGGCAGCTATCGATTGCACTCCCCGCCGCGGCGGAGACGGGTGGTCAGGGGGCGGCGGAGGCGGGTGGTCAGGAGGCGGCGGCCTTCAGGGGGGTGGCGGGGTCGGTGAGGCGGGAGGCGTCTACCGGGGTGGCGGCGGCGATGAGGCGGCGAGCCTGGAGGAGGTCGCGTGGACGGCCGACCGTCAGCGCGGCGACCAGCCGGCCGCCCGCCAGCCAGCACGCCGCCCAGGTGGGCTCGGCCGGGTCGCCGCGCCAGACGAGGCTGTCCGCGTCGCCGTGGTAGCCGACGTACTGCACCATCCGGCCGAACTGCTCCGACCAGAAGTACGGCACCGGGTCGTACGCCTTGTCGCCGCCGAGCACATTGGCCGCGACCACCTCGGGCGCGTGCAGGGCCACGTCCCAGTGCTCGAACCGCAGCCGCCGCCCGAACCGCCGCGACTCGAACGCGGCGCAGTCCCCGACCGCGTAGACGCCGGGCCGCGAGGTGCGCAGGCCGGCGTCCACGGCCACGCCGTTCTCCAGCCGGACCCCGGAACCCTCCAGCCAGCGCGTAGCCGGCCGGACCCCGACCGCGGTGACGATCTCGTCGGCCTCCACCCGCTCGCCGCCGGCCAGCGCGAGCCCGCCCGGCTGCACGGCCTCGACCGCGGTCGACACCCGCAGGTCCACGCCGGCCGCGGCGTACCAGCGGGCCGTCTGGGCGCCCGCGTCGGCGCCGATCGCCCCGGCCAGCGGCGCGGGCCCGGCCTCCACCACGGTGACCTGGCTGCCGTGCGCGACCGCGGCCGTGGCCAGTTCGGCCCCGATCCAGCCGGCCCCCACGATGGCCAGCCGCAGGCCGGGGCGGAGCAGGTCGCGCAGCGCCAGCGCGTCGTCGTAGGTGCGCAGCAGGCGCTGCCGTCCCTCGCCGGGCAGCGTCACCGGCAGCGCCCCGGTGGCCAGCACCAGGTGCTGGAACGGGTGCTCGCCGCGGTTGGTGACCAGGGCGTCGCCGAGCCCGGTGGCGGCCTCCTCCGGGCGGAAGTCCACGCCGAGCGCGGCGAAGTCGGCCTGCAGCGACGGGTCGAGGCCGGGCTCGGTGAGCACCTTCTTGGACAGCGGCGGCCGGTCGTACGGCGGCCGCTGCTCGGCGCCGATCAGGGTGATCGGGCCGGTGAAGCCGCGCTCGCGCAGTTCCTCCGCGGTCCGCAGCCCGGCCAGCCCCGCGCCAGCCACCACAACTCGTCCGCTATCGGTCATGAGGAGACCTTACGATCCCCGAACGGGCCGGGGTTGCCAGCTCCCGTGGTCACCTCGAGCCGTGTCTGGCCACCCGGGACCCGGTGATTAACACGCCGGATGGCCGAAACGACCGTAAAATCATCGCGATGGACGATACGCTGGCCAATCCTCCGCCCGCCTTCCCGTCCCTGTCCACGGGGCGGCTGCTCGACGGGCGCTACGCCGTGACGGCGCGCATCGCGCACGGCGGGATGGCCACTGTCTACCGGGCCACCGACACCCGGCTGGACCGCGAGGTGGCCCTCAAGGTCATGCACGCCGAACTGGCCAGGGACGAGGAGTTCGTCCGCCGGTTCGTCGGCGAGGCCAAGTCGGTGGCGCGGCTATCGCACCAGAACGTGGTCGCGGTCTACGACCAGGGCTCCGACGGGCCGTTCCTGTACCTGGCGATGGAGTACGTGCCCGGGCGCACGCTCAAGGAGGTGCTCAAGGACAGCGGGCGGTTCTCCCCCGCGACGGCGCTCGAGATCATGACCGGCGTGCTCGACGGGCTCGCCGCCGCGCACGGGTCCGGGATCGTGCACCGCGACGTCAAGCCGGAGAACGTCCTGGTGACCGCGGACGGGCGGGTCAAGGTGGCCGACTTCGGCCTGGCCCGGGCCAAGTCGGCGGCCGGGCACACCCGCGCCGGGCTGCTCATCGGCACGGTCGCGTACGTGCCGCCCGAGCAGGTGACCGGTGGCAGCACCGGGCCGGACGGAGATGTGTACTCGGCCGGGGTGATGCTCTTCGAGCTGCTCACCGGCCAGCTGCCGTTCACTGGCGACACCCCGCTGTCGGTCGCCTACCAGCACGTCAACTCCGGCGTCCCGGCGCCGTCCGCGCTGGTGCCCGGCATCCCCGCGGCGGTCGACCAGCTCGTGCTCGCCGCGACCAGCCGGGATCCGGCGCGGCGCCCCGCCGACGCGGGCGAGTTCGGCCGGGCAGTCCGGCAGGTACGGGAGGGACTGTTCGGATCGAGCGGGTTCACCGGGCTGATGGGGGCGGGCGCCGAGGGGATGGCCGAGGCGCCGTGGCTGGACCTGGACACGCCCGCGGCCAGCAACGGGTGGTGGGCGCGCAGCGCCACGCTGCCTCCGGTCAGCGGGCACGACACGGACCCGTCCCGGGCCAGCCCAGCCGGCACCACTCCGCGCGGCACCGGCTCGTCCTTCGGGATGGGCGAGTTCCGCGGCGGCCGCGAGGACTCGCACACGCTCGTGGTGGACCGCGAGGACGGCGGCGGCTACGGCGGCGGCTACCATGGCGGACGCCGCCGCGAGTCGGTCCTGAGCCGGTGGCTGTTCAGCCCCCGGCTGCTGATCGTCGCGGCGGTCGTCGTGCTCGGCCTGGGGCTCGGGTTCGGCAGCTGGTGGCTCACCTCGGGCCGGTACGCGCAGGTGCCCGCGGTGTCCGGGGACAACGTCACCGTCGCCACCACCGCGCTGACCGCCGACGGCTTCATCGTCAAGCAAGGCGGCCGGGTGCGCAGCAACACGGTGCCCTCGGGCATGGTGGTCCGCACCAGCCCGGCCGGGCGGGTGTCCAGGGGCTCGGTGATCGCGCTGCTGATCTCGAGCGGCCCGTTCACCTCCGTGGTGCCCACCGTGACGGGCGAGACGCAGAGCGCCGGGCAGGCCGCGCTGCGGCGCGTCCACTTGGCCTCCGCCATCCAGAAGGTCGCCTCGGACGCCCCGGTCGGCACGGTGACCGGCACCAGCCCGCCCGCGGGCACCACCTGGCCGCAGACCAGGACGGTCACGCTCCTGGTCGCGGGGGGGCCGCCGCTGCCCAGCTTCGTCGGAATGAACATCAGTACCGCGACGGCACTGGCCAGCCAGGACCAGGTGCACCTGCAGCAGCAGCCCGACGGCACCAGCCAGCAGGCCCAGGGCACCATCACCGGGCAACAGCCAGGGGCCGGCGGGCTGGTCCAGCCGGGCCAGACGGTGATCGTCCGGGTGTCCACCGGCCCGCAGGTGGTCAACGTGCCTGACGTGGCCGGCCTCCCGGTGGATCAGGCCACCCAGCAGCTGCAGGCAGCCGGGTTCCAGGTCCAGGCGACCAGGATCGGCTTCAGTAACAGGGTGTTCGACTACAACCCGTCCGGCCAGGCGCCGCGCGGCAGCACCATCACCCTCTACGTCGGCTTCTGATCGCCCTTGACAGGGTGCGTTATGCTGTCCCACATCATGCGCGAGCAGTTCTGGTTTTGGTTTGGCTACCGGCCCGGGTTCGGGACGGTCGCCCGCCAGGCCTTGCGCTGACGAGAGCGACCTGACGAGAACCCCGGGCCGGGCGGCCCGGGGTTTTCTGTTTGACCGGGGTTTTCTGCAGACTGGAGGCGGGACGAGATGGTCGTGGTGATGGCGGCGGAGGCCGGGGAAACGGAAATCAACGGCGTCGTCGACCGGGTGCGGGCGGCGGGCGGCGACGCCTTCGTGAGCCGCGGCATGTCCCGGACCATCGTCGGCCTGGTCGGTGACGTGGACCGCTTCGACACGCTGAACCTGCGGGGCATGCCCGGAGTCAGCGACGTGGTGCGGATCTCCGCGCCGTACAAGCTGGTGAGCCGGGAGCACCACCGGGAACGTTCGGTGATCAGGGTGGCGGGCGTGCCGATCGGGCCGGACACGCTGACCGTGATCGCCGGTCCGTGCGCGGTCGAGACCGCCGAGCAGACGCTGGCGGCCGCGCTGATGGCCAGGGCGGCGGGCGCCTCGCTGCTGCGCGGCGGCGCGTACAAGCCGCGCAGCTCGCCGTACGCCTTCCAGGGTCTGGGCGAGGCCGGGCTGAAGATCCTCGCCGACGTGCGCGCCGAAACCGGCCTGCCGGTGGTGACCGAGGTGGTCGACCCGGGCGAGGTGGACCTGGTCGCCAGCTACGCGGACATGCTGCAGGTCGGGACGCGCAATATGCAGAACTTCCCGCTGCTCCAGGCGGTCGGCGGGGTGGGCAAGCCGGTCATGCTCAAGCGCGGTATGAACGCCACCATCGAGGAGTGGCTGATGGCCGCGGAGTACATCGCCCAGCGCGGCAACCTGGACATCGTGCTGTGCGAGCGCGGCATCCGCACGTTCGAGAAGGCCACCAGGAATACCCTGGACATCAGCGCGGTACCGGTCGCGCAGCGGCTGTCGCACCTGCCGGTGATCGTGGACCCGTCGCACTCGGGCGGCCGCCGGGACCTGGTGCTGCCGCTGTCCCGGGCCGCGATCGCGGTCGGCGCCGACGGCATCATCGTGGACGTCCACCCGCAGCCGGAATCCGCGCTGTGCGACGGACCGCAGGCGCTGGTCGAGTCCGACCTGCGCGAACTGGCCAGCGTGGCGGCCCACCTGTCCCCCCTGATCGGGCGCACGCTGACCCCGGCGCCCGGACTCCCCCGCGAGCCCGCCCTGGCCTGACGAGCGGCACGCCTGAATGAGCGAGGCACGCACCGCCGCCCGTTCGGCTTAAAAAGGTTCTGACGGCCGGTACTCGCGGGCGCCCGCGGCCAGTTCCTCGGCCAGGTCCTCGGCGTCCAGCCGGATCTCGATGCGGCGCAGGTCGTCGATCCGGGCGCGGGTCTCGACCCGCCGCGGGGTGAGCAGCGTGCAGCAGTCCTGGTCGGGGAGTTCGGAGATGTCCAGGGTGCGGATGCGGCGGGCCTCGGCCATGATCTCGGTCTTGTCCCAGCCGATCAGCGGGCGCAGGATCGGCAGCCGCACCGCGTCGTCGAGCGCGGTGATGTTGGTCAGCGTCTGGCTGCTGACCTGGCCCAGCGAGTCGCCGGTGACCAGCGCGGTGGCGCCGAGCCTGCGGGACAGCGCCTCGCCGGTCTTGAGCATCAGCCGCCGCTGGGCCACGATCAGCAGCCGGTCCGCGCCGGAAGACTTCAGGGCCTGCTGCGCCTTGCCGAACGGCACCACGAAAAGACGCGATCCGCCCTGGAACCGGTCGAGGCCGCGGGTCAGCGCGTAGGCCTTGTAGATCGACTCCGGGCCGGTCAGCGGCATGCCGGAGAAGTGCAGGAAGAAACAGCGCAGGCCGCGGCGCATCATCCGGTAGGCGGCCACCGGAGAGTCGATGCCGCCGGACATGAGCACGACGCCGCGGCCGCTCATCCCCACCGGCAGGCCGCCCTGCCCGGCCATGCCCTCGGTGAACACGAACACCTCGTCGGAATCCACCTCGATGAACACCGTAGTGTCCGGGCGGGACAGGTTGACGCCGAGACCGTGCGCCTCCTGGATCTCCCGGCCGATCAGCACGCCCAGCTGCGCTGAGGTGAGCGGGAAGCGCTTGTCCCGGCGGCGCGCGCGCACCGCGAACGTGCCCGAGCTGTGCTTGGTCAGCGCGATCGCGGCGGCGGAGATCGCCTCGGGCGTCTTGGCCACCCGCAGCGGCAGGCACATCCGGGCGATGCCGGGCACGTCCCTGACCCGCTCGGCGACCTGCCCGACGGCCTGCGCCCAGCCCGCGTCCCCGCGCCGCTCGCCGTCGGCCACGCGCAGCAGGATGACCCCCTCGCGCTGGCGCAGCTCGACGGGCACGCCCAGGCCGGCGACCGCAGCGCGGATGTTGGCGTGCAGGATGCGCTCGAACTGCTGCCTGTTCCGCCCCTTGAGCACGATCTCGCCCAGCTTGAGCAGCACGCACGGCTCGTCCGGGCCGTGCGGGCCGGCCGGCGTCGCCGGGGCGGGGATCTGCGGCACTCCCCTAGTCTGCCAGCAGAAAACCCATATCCCGAACGAATGGCCGTACTGCTTTGCGGTCACCCCTGGGGCCAGCCCGAGGTGAGAAACGGGTGCCAGCCCCAGTGTCTTCCGCGCCGTCCGCCGATAACGTGGCGCCATGAGTGAGCCGAAGGGGCGCGCTGCGGAGGCGGACGGAGGACAGAGTGAGCCTCAGGGATGAAGTCCGGGCCTCGGCCGGGGCACACCGCGATCTCGGCCCCGGCTACGACACCGCCGTGGCCGAGGGTCTCGTCGAGCGCATCGGCGAAGAAATCGACAAGCGGGTGGACGCCCGGCTGTACGGCCAGGTGCCCTACCAGAACCCGCCGCCGCGGCCACGGCTGCGTCGTGAGCCCAGGCCCGGGCGAATCGGGTTGGGCGCCGTGGTGCTGGGCCTCGGCTCCATGGGCATGGCTATCGGGGCCACGGCGGCGGTCCTGCATCCGGGCGACTCCCCCGGCCAGGTCAGCGGCGGCGCGGCGGTGCTCATCGCGCTGATCTGGATCGTGATTGGCGTCGTCAACGTGGCCTACGCCAGGTACCGGTGGTGACCCGCCTATTTGTGGCTGTCCCCGGCACGTTGTAGCGTGCGCTCATGGGCAGCGACCACGAGGCGGAGATCCGCGCCTCCGTGGCCGCGCGCCAGGACCTCGGTCCTGGCTATGACGACGCGGTGGCCGAGGGACTGGTCGAGCGCATCGGGGCGGAAATCGACAAGCGGATAGACGCCCGGCTCGGACAGTTCGGCATCGCGGGGGCAGCCGGGTCCGCCGGGCCTGCCGGGTCTCCTGGATACCAGGGGCCCGCGGCGCCGGCCGGCGCCCCACCGGGGGTCCCCGCGCCGGCCGGCGCCGCCGGTGTGCCCGGTGCCGCTGGTGCGGGCGCTGCCGCTGGGTCGCCTGGCGGGTACCAGGGGCCCGCCGGGTATTCGAGGTATCAGGGGCACCAGGGCTACATGGGGTACCAGGGGTACCAGGGGTACCAGGGGCCCGCCGGGTATTCGAGTTTTCAGGGGTACCAGGGCTACATGGGTCCCGTGCCGCCCGGGTACCAGACGGGGCCGCCGCCGGCCCGGCCGTCCGCGAGCAGTCAGCGCCACGTGGCGACGACGGTCACCGCGCTCGGATCCATAGCCCTCGGGGTGGGCGCCACCGCCATCGTGTCGCACAGCGAGAGGCCCGGCGGGCAGGCCTTCATAGTCCTGCTCATCTGGATCGCCATCACGATCATCAACGTCACCTACGCGCGGCGCTCCTGACCGCTACTTCGCAGCGGAATGACATTCGAGAGGTTCACCGACCGGGCGCGGCGAAGCCGGCCGGCCCGGAAATGTCAGACCCCCCTCGTAGGGTGTCGGCTATGAACCCACCACGCAGACGCCGCGCCAACCCGCCGGACGGGCGGTGCGGGTGCGCGGAGTGTGAGGCGCTGGCCGAGGGCACCAATCTCGACCCGGAAGCCTGCATGCAGGCTGTCGCCGACGACATCCGCACCGTGGGCTGGTCGGTCTCCGCCGTCCTCGGCGACGAGATCGCACCGCCCTGGGCGTACACGGTAGGTCTGTGGCTCAGTCACCAGGGCCCAGAACTGACCATGTTCGGCCTTCCGGTCGAGCACATGACGGTCATCCTGAACTCGATCGGTGAGCGCATCGCCAGCGGTGCGGTGATCGGGGCCAGAGACCAGATCGACGGCGTCTGCCCGTGCTCGCTCGCGATCCGGCCGGTGCACGAAAGCTGGCGGACGACCAGCATGTTCGCCGTCTCGGACCGGTACCACGGGTACATCAGGCCGCCGTACCTGCAAGTGGTCTGGCCCGATCGGCGAGACCGCTACCCCGGGGACCCCGGCTTCCAGTTCAAGTACGAGGGCAGGCAGCCGCTGCTGTGGCTGCCGCGTGACGACAATCCGCCCGGCGTGTGGACCCGGATCGACCAGCTCTGCTGAATCGGGGCCCGGGTGCCCCGGGCCAGCCGGAAAAGAAGTTGCCACGTCCTCACGCGGCTGGTTAGCGTCATATTTCCGGCGGGGCTGACCAGGTCGCCCGGGCGCCGACTGGAATGGCCACGCTAGCGGAAAGGCGAGAAGGGGCGGAGCCGATGTCACGGGGCTGGCTCGTCCGCCGGTTCCCCGTGCTCGGGATCCGGGACTTCCGGCTGCTGCTCGCCGACCGGCTCATCGCGCCCGCCTCGGTGGGGTTCTCGATCGTCGGCGTCTCGTTCGCGGTGCTCAAGGCCACCAACTCCGCCACCGACCTGTCCTACGTGCTCGCCGCCCAGATCGCGCCGGCGCTGGTGTTCGCGCTCGTTGGCGGCGTGGCCGCCGACCGGTTCCCGCCGCAGCGGGTTATCGTGGCGGCCAACCTGCTGATGGCGCTGGGCGAGGGGACCTTCGGCGTGCTCGCGCTCACCACCCGGCCGCCGCTGTGGGCGATGCTCGGGCTCGAGGCCATCACCGGGACCGGGGTCGCGCTCTTCTATCCCGCCTCGCAGGCACTGCTCCCCCGCCTGGTCCCGCGCGAGCTGCTGCAGGAGGCCAGCTCGATCAGCCGGCTGGCGATGAACACCGGCCAGATGTCAGGTGCGGCCGCCGCCGGGCTGCTGGTGGCCGCCGCGGGCGCGGGCTGGGCGCTCCTCCTGTGCGGCATCGGCATGGTGGCCACGGTCCCGCTGCTGCTGTCCATCCGGGGCTCGCCGCCCGCGGTGCCAGCCCAGCCGCGGCCCGGGGGCAGTGACGGGGCTCCGGTGCCCAGCATGCTCACGGAACTGCGCGAAGGCTGGTCGGAGTTCCGGTCGCACACCTGGCTGTGGGTCATCGTCGCGGAATTCGGCGTGGTGCTGATGGCGTGGTACGGCGCGTTCTCCGTGCTCGGTCCTGTGGTGGCGCGGGAGCACCTCGGCGGCCCGGCCGCCTGGGGCGCGATCACCGCGGCGGACGCGTTCGGCCTGATCGCCGGCGGACTCGCGTCGCTGCGGTTCACGCCCCGCCGGCCCATGCTGTTCGTCGTGCTCACCGGGGGCGCGATCGCCATATCCCCGCTCTCGCTGGCGATGGTCCTGCCGCTGCCGGCCATCTGCCTCGCGTCGTTCGCCCTCGGCGTGTTCGTCGAGATGATGATGGTGGTGTGGACCGTCACGCTGGCGCGGAACATCCCCGCGGACAAGCTGGCCCGGGTCTCGTCCTACGACGTCCTCGGCTCGGTCATGGCGATGCCCGTCGGAGCGCTGATCGCGGGCCCGCTCGGCACCGCGATCGGTATTTCCCAGGCCCAGTACGCGGCGGCCGCGGTGATCGTCGTCGCCTCCGCCCTGGCTCTCATCCCGCGCGACATCCGTGCCATCCGCAGCAGCGACGGGCCCGCGCCGCCGCCGGCCGAGGCGGCCCCGTCCCGGCTCGAAGCCGCGTCGCTGCGGACCCCGTAACGGGCGGCGCCGGAACGGCGGGCCCCCGTAGTACCCGCCGTTCCGGCCGCCGGACTCAGACGTTCTTCTGGTACGAGCGAAACGTCATCACCGACAGGGCCACGCACGCCACCGCGAGCCCGAGCAGGCCGCCGCAGCGCGCCGCGATCGCGGACCAGTCGGGCTGAGCGGAAAGCGCGCTGCGGCCGATCTGGACCACCCAGTTGAGCGGGTTGCGCGACGCGATGGCCTGCATCCAGCCCGGCATCAGCTGAGTCTGCATGAACGCCGAGGACAAGAACATCAGCGGGAGCATGAAGAACGTGTAGACGCCGATGATCGCCTCGCGGGAGCGCAGCGTCATGCCGACCGCGTTGGACAGCGCCCCGAACACCACGCCGACCAGGACCGACGCCGTGACCATCACGGCCACCCCGGCGACGCCGCCGTGATAGCGCGCCCCGCCGGCCAGGCCGAGCGCTACGATGATCAGCGACTGCACCGCCGTGCTGACCGCCTGCTCCACCACAGAGGCATTCATGATCCCGATCCGGCTGGCCGGCGAGGCCAGGAACCGGTTCAGCGTGCCGCGGTCGATCTCCTCGATCATCGACATGCCGGCCCACATGTTGTTGGACATGGCGTTCATCGCGATCACGCCAGGCACCAGGTAGGCCAGGTAGCTGCCGTGGTAGGCGAACCCCGGGATGTCGATGACCCGGCGGAACAGCGCCCCGAACAAGAACAGCCAGATCACCGGCTGGACGACGCTGAACGCCAGCACCCACGGCTGCCTGACCAGCGCATGCATCTTCCGGCCTGTCAGGTACCAGGTGTGCGCCAGGGTGGTGCGGAACGGCGCGGCACCGGACGGCGCGGTGGGCCGCGCCGCGGCCGGCGGCATCGAGGGGCCCGAAGGGCCGGAATGGATCTGCATGGTCGTCATCACTTGCTCACCCCTGCGGTCTCGAGCTCATTCGCGTGTTCGTCCTGGCCGGGAGCCTGTGCCTCGCTGTAGCGGCGCCCGGTGTGCCGCAGGTACACGTCGTCGAGCGACGGGCGCGCGACGGCCACCGACGCGGCGTTGAGGCCGGCCCGCTGCAGTCCGGCCAGCACGACCGGGACGGCAGCCGCGCCGTCGTCGCTGCGGGCGGACACGTCGCGGCCGGCGATGACCACATCCCGCACCGCGGGCAGGGCGGTCAGCACACGCCGGACCAGATCCGGCTCGGCGCCGGCCGGAAGCTCGACGTGCACGGCATCGCCGCGCAGTTCGCCCTTGAGCTCGTCGGGCGTGCCCGAGGTGACCACCCGGCCGCGGTCCACGATCGCCAGGCGGCTCGCCAGCCGGTCCGCCTCCTCCAGGTAGTGCGTGGTCAGCAGCACCGTCATGCCCTCGCCCCCGGCCAGCCGGGCGATCTCCTGCCACATGGCGGCCCGGGATTCCGGGTCCAGGCCCGTCGTCGGCTCGTCCAGGAACAGCACCGCCGGCCGGTGCATCAGCCCGAGCGTCACGTCCAGGCGGCGCTGCATGCCGCCGGAGTAGGTCTTGACCAGCCGCCCGGCCGCCTCGGCCAGCCCGAAGTGCCCGAGCAGCTCGTCGGCGCGGGCCCGCAGGGCCGCGCCGCGCAGCCCGTACAGACGGCCCTGCAGGATCAGGTTCTCCCGGCCGGTGGCGGTCGGGTCGGCCCCGGACCGCTGCGCGACGACCCCGATCACCTGCCGGACCTGACTCGGCCGGGCGAGCACGTCGATACCCTCGACGCGGGCCGTTCCCGAATCCGGCCTGGCCAGCGAGGTGAGGATCTTGACGGCGGTGCTCTTGCCCGCGCCGTTCGGGCCGAGCAGCCCGTAGATCATGCCGCGCGGGACGGTGATGTCCAGCCCGTCCAGCGCCTTGATGCCGCGCTTCTTGCCATGCTTAATTCCGGGCACGGCGTAGGTTTTGACTAGCTGACGCGCCTCGATGGCGCAGTCGGTAGAACTCACTGGTGTCTCCTTGCGATCCGGCCCGCGAGGAGAAACCCGGCTACTCTTGTGGTGGGACCTCGGGTTTCGCGTATTCGCGGGATCGATATGAGGTTGACGGCCCCGGCCGCCGGTGTTGCCGCACCAGGCCGGGGTCGTTTTGGTTAGCTGCCCGCGGCCTCCCCCCCATGTAGCTTGTCCAGCGCGAGAATTTCATCAGGGACTTCCCCGGTCTCGCGGAAGCGCCGCCAGGCTTCGATGCCGGGGAACGTGCCGTCGGTGAGTTCCTTCAGCAGCTCACGCACCCATTCCGCCTCGGCGCGCCGCAGGGCCAGATGGAACTCCGTCTCGATCATGAAGAGCCGGGGAATCGTGGCCTCCCATCCCTCGAGGTCCGCCTGGTACCTGGCGTTGGCCTCGTCCAGGGTCTCCAGCCGCTGCTGGAGCAGGCCGATCAGCGCGTCGGGCCCCAGGATGGCGCTCTCCCCCAGGGCCGCCTCGAATCTGGTGTATTCCCGCTCCGGGACGGCGAGCAGCTCACGCAGCCAGTCCATCAGCTCGGCTCGTCCCGCGTCGGTGATCTGGTAGGTCGTCCGTTCCGGCGCCCTGCCCTCCCGGGCGACCTCCACGGCCTTGATGAAGCCGTACTTCTCCAGGTTCTGCACCACCGTGTAGAGCGAACCCCAGTTGATCTTGATCGCCTGATCCTTGCCCCGCTGGCGCAGGGCGGTGGCCATCTCGTACGGATACCTCGGCCGCTCCATCAGCAGTGTGAGCAGCGACAGCGCCAGCAGGTTACCGACCTTCCGCCGCTTCGCCATCCCCGCATCACCTCGCATCCGAGTCATCGCTTCCGAGGACTCGCTATCAAGTACTCGTGGACGAGTATAGGCCGATGCCGACGGCGCGCGCAACCGGGAAGTCCAGATCTCCGCGCCCACGGCCAACGGTCCAGATCGGCTGGCGGGGCATCCGGGACGGGCAGGCCGCGGCCCGGAGGCAGAGGCCGTCAGCCGAAGAAGATTTCGGCCTCGGCGTAGCGCTGGGGCGGCACCAGCTTGAGCTGGCTGGTGGCCTCGACGAGCGGGACGCGGACGATATCGGTGCCGCGCAGCGCCACCATGACGCCGAACGCCTCGTCGTGCACCGCCTGGACGGCGTACACGCCGAACCTGGTGGCCAGCACCCGGTCGAACGCCGTCGGGGTGCCGCCGCGCTGGATGTGACCGAGCACGGTGCAGCGGGCCTCCTTGCCGGTCCGCTTTTCGATCTCGCCGGCCAGCATCTGTCCCACCCCACCCAGCCGGACATGGCCGAACGAGTCGAGTTGCTCGCCGGAGGTGGCGAGTTCCTCGCTCACCGGGTGCGCGCCCTCGGCGACGACCACGATCGGCGCGAACCGGGTCTGGAACCGGTGCTGCACGTAGGCGCAGACCCGCTCGATGTCGAACGGCCGCTCCGGGATGAGGATCACGTTGGCGCCGCCCGCGAGCCCGGCGTGCAGCGCGATCCAGCCGGCGTGCCGCCCCATCACCTCGACGATCAGCGCCCGGTGATGGCTCTCCGCCGTGGTGTGCAGCCGGTCGATGGCCTCCATGGCGATGTTGACTGCGGTGTCGAAGCCGAAGGTGTAGTCGGTGGCGCCGAGGTCGTTGTCGATGGTCTTCGGCACTCCGACGACCGGAACCCCCTGCTCACCCAGGCGGGTGGCCACGCCGAGGGTGTCCTCGCCGCCGATCGCGATCAGCGCGTCGACGCCCAGTCCGGCGAGGTTGTCCTTGATCCGCTCGATGCCGTTGCGGCTGCCGCCCGAGTTCTTCAGCGGGTTGGTGCGGGACGACCCGAGGATCGTGCCGCCACGCGGCAGGATGCCGCGCACCGCCTGGACATCCAGGGGCACGGTATCGCCTTCGAGCGGCCCTCGCCAGCCGTCGCGGAACCCGACGAACTCAAGACCGTACTCCTGGACGCCCTTACGGACCACGGCGCGGATAACTGCATTGAGGCCGGGGCAGTCGCCGCCGCCGGTCAGGACTCCCACTCGCATGGCAACAACCTTAGTGGGCGCGAGCCGTGCGCGGATGCATGCGGCTGGAGCTGAGGGAAAACTAAATCCGACCAGGCCGATTTGCGGGGTCAGGTGGTATCGCCGGGGTCGCCGCCGGCCAGCTCGGCCTTGGCCCGGCGGGCGTCGATGTCGACATACTCCTGGCCGGAGAGCTTCGCGATCGCCTGCATGATCTCGTCGGTGATGGTGCGCAGCAGCTGGCCGTCGGCGTCCCGCCCGTGGTGGCGGGAGAAGTCCAGCGGCTCGCCGAACCGGACGCCCGGGCGGAACCGCGGGTTCGGCCAGAGCGTTCCGGGCGGCTGGAACTGGAACGTGTCGATCATGGCGCACGGGACCACCGGAGCGCCGGATTCGATGGCGAGCCTGGCGACCCCGGTCTTGCCCCGGTACAGGCGGCCGTCCGGGCTGCGGGTGCCTTCCGGGTAGATGCCGAGCACCTTTCCGGCCGCCAGGACCTGCAGGCTGGTCCTCATCGCCTGCTCGCTGGCCGGGCCCCCGGCGCGGTCGACGGGAATCTGGCCGACCCCAGTGAAGAAGGCCTTGCTGATCAGCCCCTTCAGCCCGCGCCCGGTGAAGTACTCGGACTTAGCCAGGAAGATCACCTTCCTCGGTACCGGCAGCGGCCCGAAGAAGTGGTCGGAGAACGACAGGTGATTGCTCGCGAGGATGACCGGGCCTCGCCGTGGAACGTTCTTGACCCCCCACACGCGGGGCCGGAAGAGGATCTTCAGCGTCATCCCGAGCGTGTACTTCGTCAGCCAGTAGCCCACGCTCACATCGTCCCACGTCCCGGGGCTCCGCGGGATGCGCCACATGGCATCAGCATGCGACGATTCCCCCATGTCACCAGTGCTTCCAGGCGCGGAACCATTCGACCACGAGGGCGGCCCGGCCGGCGTGCTGCTGTGCCACGGTTTCACCGGCAGCCCGCAGGCGCTGCGCGGCTGGGCGGACTACCTGGCCGCCCACGGCCTGACGGTAAGCCTGCCCCGGTTGCCCGGGCACGGCACCACCTGGCAGGACATGGCCCGCACCGGTAGTGACGACTGGTACGCCGAGGTAGACGCCGCGTTTGGCCGGCTGGCAAGCCGTTGCGAGCAGACCTTCGTGTTCGGCCTGTCCATGGGCGGCTGCCTGGCGCTCCGGCTGGCCGAGGCTCACGGCAGCGCGGTACGCGGCCTGGTGCTCGTCAACCCGTCGCTGGCCCCGGACACCAGGCTGTTCCTGCTCGCCCCGGTGCTCAAGCACGTGCTGCGGTCGCTGCCCGGCCTCGCCAGCGACATCAAGAAGCCCGGCGTGCACGAGGTCGGCTACGACCGGGTGCCGGTCAGAGCCGCGGCCACGCTGCCGAAGCTCTGGAACACCACGGTCCGCCACCTCGGCGAGATCGCCCAGCCGGTGCTGGTCTACCGCAGCACCGTCGATCACGTCGTCGGTCCGGCGAGCATGCGGGCGCTGCTGGCCGGGCTGCCCGACAGCCAGGTGACCGTGCGCGAATGCGCCGACAGCTATCACGTCGCGACGCTGGACAACGACGCCGGAGCCATCTTCGAGGGCAGCCTGAAGTTCATCCACGACAACCCCCGATAGGGGTATTTGCCGGGAGCCGGGAGGATGGTCCCGGACGGCGGCGCTGACCGGCTAACTTTGGGAGGCGTGGAACCATCTGCCCCGTCGCCCGAGATGGTCGCCGCCTCACGCAGGCACCTGACCGGGCGCTATGCGTCTGGCGTGGACGCGCTGCTATGGGAAACGGAGAAGCGCCTGCTCCCGGACCTTGACGCCATCAAATCGGTGACCGCGGCGGTGGCCTCGGGACAAGCCGACGGGCTCGATGTGGGCGCCGCGATCGTCCTGGTGCAAGCGGCGCGGCTCGGCCTGGACCGCCTGGAATACGAGCTCTTCGCGGGGGCACGCGCCCTCGGCATGGAGTCGGAGGCACTGGCCGCGGTCCTGGACCTGCCGGACGCCGCCGCGGCCGACGAGCGGCAGAGGTGGCTGGAGGCCCGGCGGGAAGTACCGTACGCCACGGCTGAAAAAGACCGGCCACAAGGGCGGGCCGCCGGGACGCAGGCCGACCAGCGGGCCGGACCGGGGCCGTCCGGGCCGCGGGCCCGGCCGCCGGGACAACGGGAGGACACCTGACCGGAACGCCGGGAACCAGGCGCCCGCCGGCGGGTGACTGCCGTGATACGCCCTGGGCGTAATCCTCCGGCTCGGCTCGATAACCGCCCGTTCTCCCCGGATTTCCCCTCCCGGCGGCGGACCGCGGGCAGCTATCGTGGGAGTCAGGCTTCGATTCGGACATCGGTGGGGACGTGCCGGACTGGGATAATACGGAGAGCAGAGAAAGCGACGAGGACGCGGCGTGGCGTGATCTGGTCGCCCGGTTCGAGGAGCCCGCGATCACGACGGGGCCGACGCCCTGGCCGGAACGCGAGAACGTCCCGGGCCAGCGCCCGCAGGCACCCGCCGGGACGGACGGAACGTCGGCGGTTCACGGGGCGCAGGGAGCGGAAACCGCGCCGGCCGGAACCGGGACCGGACAGGCTCAAGGGCCCGCCGGAACCGGGACCGGACAGGCTCAAGGGCCCGCCGGAACCGGGACCGGGCAGGCTCAAGGGCCCGCCGGAACCGGGACCGGGCAGGCTCAAGGGCCCGCCGGAACCGGGACCGGGCAGGCTCAAGGGCCCGCCGGAACCGGGACCGATGGCGCGGCGGCAGCGGACGACGTGCGGGAACGCCGCGCCGAGGGGGTACGGGAGACCCGGGGCGACGGGAGCGCACGGGAGACGCGCGAGGTGGAGGGAGTCCGCGGCTTCGACGACGAGGGCGTGCGCGGGGCGTTCGACGCGGACCGGCTACCGGGGACGCGCGAGCCGGACGTAACCAGGACAGCACGGCGAGACCGGCGGCCGGCTGCGCATGAGGCCCGGGGCCGCCGGGTCCGGGCCAGCAAGGTGCCGCCGCAGTCGGCGCAGGAAGACGACGAAGGACACTACGTACCTCCCGCGCCGCCACCGCTACCGAGGCTCGATCCGATCACCAAGGGCGCCTGGGCGGCCCTGTTCGGCGGGCCCGCTTACCTGGTGGTGGCCACCGCGGTGGGCTGGTCGGTGCCGGGCATCGCCGCGTTTCTCGCGGTCGCCGCGTTCGTGACCGGCTTCGCCATACTCGTGCTGCGGATGAACGACCCTGGGCCGGGTGGCCCGGATGACGGAGACGACGGTGCAGTGGTTTAAACGGGGATCTAAGCGGCCCCACCCCGAACGGCAACGTCACGAGCAGCCGTGGTCCGAGGAGCCCGGGTCCGACCGGCCCTGGTCCGAGGAGCCTGAACAGGACCAGCCGTGGCCGGAGGAGCCGGAGCCTGGCTGGCCGCTCTGGCCAGGTCGGCGGCACCCACTATTCCGGCATCCTCGCCAAGCTCCGCGACCTTGATCTCGGCCAGCGGACGGTAGCCGCGGCCCGTCAGGGCGCGCTCGAAGGCGGTCCGCGCCGGATCGAGCAGCAAGACGCCGGCCCCGGACAGGCCGCCGCCGATTACGAAGCAGGCCGGGTCGAGGATAGCCGCCAGGTCGGCCAGGCCCTGGCCGAGCCAGCCGCCCACGGTCTGGAAGCAACGCAGCGCGGCGACCAGCATCACGTCACGGTATCCGCGCGCGGCGCCGAACCGGGCCTCGGCCCAGGCCGAGGCGTTCGCGTCGTTCTCCACCACGACCTCGCGGCCGAGACGCTCCTCGACCCGCTGCTTCAGCGGCTCGTCGCGCCAGGCCAGGTTCGGGGCGAAAAGCAAGCTCGCCCGGGCGTTGTCGACGAACCCCGCGGCGCCCAGCCCGATAGCCGCGACGTCGTACTGGCCGAGGAGTTCGGTCACCGCGCCGGCGATGGCCTGCTCGGTCCGCGGCGGGCTGGCCGCAGGGGTCGACCTCTTCAGCTTGGCGATGATCCGGCCGTGTTCGTCGACCACACCCGCCGCGACTTTGGTGCCACCGACATCAACGCCGATGGCGAGCGTCATTGACCGTCTGCCCCGCGATCCGACGCACCTGGCCGGGGCGGTGATTCCCCGGGCCGTTCGGCCTGACGGTTTTGCTCCTGGGTCTTCATGACCTGCTCGAAGGCGGAGAACGTATCCTGAACCACGGACGCCAGCACCCCGCCCGCGTTGGCCAGCTGCGCGCCGAGACCCGCCGCTCCGCCCGTCCGGGCGGCGCGGGCCGCCTGGCAGACCGGGCACCACTGGCACTCCGGCGCCTCGTCGGGCGGCATCTCATTGGTGGCGGTGTCCCACACGTCCCCGCTGTCGCGCCGTTCGGTGCGGAGGGTCCGCTTCACCTGGTCGGCGACCTGGTTGGCCATGCTGCGGGCACCGGCCTTCATCAGCCAGCGCTGGAAGTCGGCGACGGGGTCGCTGGGCCGGGGCTGAGCGCGGCCTGACTGGCCGTTGGTCCTGGCCTGGCCGCTGCCCTGCGATGGGCCACCGCCTTGCGGCGGGGTGCTGCCTTGCGGCGGGGTGCTGCCTTGCGGCGGGGTGCTGCCCTGCGGCGGGCTGCTGCCCTGCGGCGGGCTGCTGCCCTGCGGCGGGCTGCTGCCCTGCGGCGGGCTGCTGCCCTGCGGCGGGCTGCTGCTTTGCGACGGGCCGCTGGTTTCCGGCTGGTCGTCGCCTCTCGATTCGGACACCTGGCGCCTCCTACCCTGATCGTACCGCTACCACTGCAGGACAAAGGGGGCGCCAGTGGCGCGAAAATGTCCCACGTTCAGGCACTCCGTGACGCCGATCCTCGTCCGGCGGGCCAGCGGCTGGTGCACGTGCCCGAAGATCGAGTACCTCGGCCGGGTCACCCTAATCGCGTCGAGCAACGCCACGCTGCCTTTCTCCATCCGGCGGGCCACGGTGTCGTAGAGGAGCTCGGGGACCGCCGGCGGGATGTGCGTGCACAGCACGTCCACCTCGCCGACCGCCTCGATCTTGGCGCGGAATTCTTCCTCGCTGATCTCGTTCGGCGTCCGGTAGACCGATTTCAGCCCGCCGCCGACGAAACCGAACCTCCAGCCGTCGAGTTCCACCACGTCGCCGTCTATAACAGAATGTCCGGGTTTCAAATATTGTTCCCACATGCGCGGGACGTCGACATTGCCGTAGGTCAGGTAGGCGGGTTCGGGGAGTGAGCCGAACAGCTCGGCGTACTGCCTGGTCATCGCCGCCTCGAAGAGGCTGGCGCGGCTCTCTGCGCGGGACGCGAACAGGCTGAGCGAGAACTGCCTCGCCTCGTCGAACCTCTTCGCGGTGCGCAGCGCGACGTATCTGCCCGCCGCCTCCGCCCCGAACAGGTCGGCGAAGATGCCCTGGCCGTGATCCGCGTAGTCGAGAAAGAGCAGCAGGTCGCCCAGGCAAATCAGCACGTCGGCACCGTCGGCCGCGCGGGCCAGCGCGTCCGCGCGGCCGTGCACGTCGCTCACCACGTGGATTCGCATACCACCACGTTAAGCCGGACCGCGCGGAAGATCGTAACCGGGAAAGACCGCGGGTCGTCCTAAGCTTGTACTGACAAGTAGGGCTACCTCAGTGGAGAGATGCCGTGCGCGAATTCAGCCTTCCGGCCCTGGCCGAGATCCCCGCGACCGCGAATCTCGCCGGCACGGTCTTCCGCCGGGCCGCCGAGCAGCCGCAGGCAGTGGTGCTGCGCCGATCCTCTCGTGGTTCCCGGGCCTGGGAGAACGTAACCGCGAGCCAGTTCAAGGAGGATGTCGTGGCGGTGGCCAAGGGCCTGGTCGCCGCGGGCATCGAGGTCGGCGACCGGGTCGCGCTGATGTCGCACACCAGGTATGAGTGGACGCTGATCGACTACGCCATCTGGACCGCGGGGGCGGTGACCGTGCCGGTCTACGAGACCTCCTCGGCCGAGCAGGCTGAGTGGATCCTCTCGGACTCGGGCGCGCGGGCGTGCTTCGCCGAGACGGCCGGCTTCGAGGACATGATCGGCGGCCTCCGGGACCGGCTGCCGGAGCTCACGCAGATGTGGCGGATCGAGCCAGGGTCCGGGGCGTCGCTGGATTCGCTGCGCGCGGCGGGCGCGGACGTCGGCGAGAAGCTCATCACCGAGCGCGCCGCCGCGGCCAAGGCGTCCGACCTGGCCACGGTGATCTACACCTCGGGGACCACCGGGCGCCCCAAGGGCTGCGAGCTGACCCACGCGAACCTGCTCGCCGACGTGCGCAACGCGTTCTACGGGCCGCTGGCGAAGGTGACAGAGGTCGCGGACGCCAGCACGCTGCTGTTCCTGCCGCTGGCGCACGTCTTCGCCCGGATCATCCAGGTGGGCTGCCTCGAGGGCGGGATCATGCTTGGGCACTGCGCGGACCTGACCGCGCTGCTGCCCGCGCTGGCCTCGTTCCGGCCCACGTTCGTCCTCGCGGTGCCGAGGGTGTTCGAGAAGGTGTTCAACAGCGCCGAGCAGAAGGCGACGAGCGAGCGGAAGGGCGCGGTCTTCGGCCGGGCGGCCCAGGTCGCCATCGCCTACAGCCGGGCGCTTGACGAGCCAGGCTCACCCCGGGTCGGACTGCGCGCCCAGCACGCGCTGTTCGACCGGCTGGTCTACGGCAAGCTGCGGGCTGCGCTCGGCGGTCGGGCGCAGTACGCGGCTTCCGGCGGCGCCGCGCTGAGCGAGCGTCTCTGCCACTTCTTCCGCGGCGCCGGCGTCACCGTCCTGGAAGGGTATGGCCTCACCGAGACGACCGGCGCGGCGACCGTCAACCGGCCGGACCGGGTCAAGATCGGCACCGTCGGCCTGCCGCTGCCCGGCGTGGCGATCAGGATCGACGAGGACGGGGAGATCCTGATCAAGGGGGTCAACGTCTTCCCCGGCTACTGGCGCAACGAAGCGGCGACCAGGGAAACGTTCGCCGCGGACGGCTGGTTCCGCACCGGGGACGTCGGGGAACTCGACGAGGAAGGCTTCCTGAAGATCACCGGGCGGAAGAAGGAGCTAATCGTCACCGCGGGCGGGAAGAACGTCGCGCCCGCGGCGCTCGAGGACCGGCTCCGCAGCCACGGACTGATCAGCCAGTGCATGGTGGTCGGGGACGGCAGGCCCTTCGTCGCGGTGCTGATCACGCTGGACGCCGAGGCGTTCGAGCTGTGGAAGCAGCGGAATGGAAAGCCTGCCGACGCGACGGTCGCGTCGCTGCGTGACGACCCTGATCTGGTCGCCGCCGTGCAGAGCGCGGTCGACGACGCCAACAAGGCCGCCTCCCGGGCGGAGTCCATCAGGAAGTTCCGGATCCTTGACGGGGACTTCACCCAGGAGGCGGGCCAGTTGAGCGTGAAGCTCGGGATTCGCCGGAGCGTGCTGCTCAAGGACTTCGCCGCTGACATCGACGCGCTGTACTCCTGAGGCTTCGCACTTGTCGGCCGTGATTCGTTTTTGAGGTCTCCGGCGCTAGCCGACGAGCTGGCCGCCCCCGCGGTGGCCAGCGGCAGGCTCGTGCAGCAGTGCGCCCGAGGTCCTGAACAGGAATTCGGCGTAGTCACCTGGTGCCTTGTCCCGGTCGGTCAGGTAGGCGTCGGGGGTGGTCATCAGCATGGTGGCCCGGCGCTGGGCGTAGTTGCACTCGGCAATGACGTCGGCTACGCGCCGGCCAAACCGGGCCAGCCCGGTCGTGAGCCGGGCCAGCGCATTGATCCGCGAGGTCATGGTCATGCCTCCCGCGCCAGCCAGTGCCCGCGACGGGCCGCGCGGTGGCGCGCCTTGCGAGCCGCCTTGCGCGCCGCGCTGGCCTGCCGGGCCGCTGCCGCCTGCTGACGGGATTCCCTGATGTGCTCCGAGACCAGGCTCTGGGTCATGTTCGGGTTCATCGTTCCTCCTCGATCCGCCGGCCACGACTTCGGCCGGTCACTATCGAGTCTCGCGGTAAGACCCCTCTCACCGCATCGGACGAAATCCCTATTTTGCCTGCTCAAAGGGTCCTAAGACGGTCTGAGCGTGGCTTAGGGGCAGGCCTGGGCGGTAGGCTCCAAGATCGCTTCCAGGCGCGCGGCAGAGAGTTCCTCACGCCATTCCCGCTCGACCCAGGCCAGGCCCTTCTCCCCCATGGCCCTGGCCTTCGCGGGGTCGCGGAGCAACTCAGTAACGCGCGCCACGACGCCTGGCACGTCGCGGACGACGTAACCCGTCTCGCCGTCGAGTATGGCGTCCGGCGCCCCGCCCGAATCGCCGCCGATCACCGGCAGGCCGGTGGCCGACGCCTCCAGGTAGACAATGCCGAGACCCTCGACGTCTAGCCCGGCCCGGCGGGTGCGGCAGGGCATGGCGAACACGTCCGCCGCGTCGTAATAGCCGGGGAGTTCGGGCCACGGGACAGGCCCGGTGAAGACGACGTCGCTGGCCTTCTGGCGCTGGGCCAGGCGCTTTAGTTCAGGCGCGTAGGGACCACCCCCGACGAGCAGTAGTACAGCGTCGCTGACCTGGGATTTCACCTGCGGCCAGGCGTCGATCAGGGTGTCCTGGCCCTTGCGCGGCACCATCCGGGAGACGCAGGCCACCACCGGCCTGTGCTCCAGTCCCAGCCGCTGTCTTACGGTTTCCCGGCCGGCTCCCGGGCAGAAGAACGACATGTCCACGCCGGGCGCCAGCCGCACCATCCGGCATTGCGCCGCCGGGGACAGGGAGCGGGCCAGCCGCGCCCGGAAGTACTCGCCCAGATAGGTAACCACGTCAACCTCGTCGCCGATGCGGCGCAGCAGGGCGCGGGCGCCGGGCAGCGCGGCCCAGCCCGCCTCATGGCCGTGGGTCAGCGCCACCGCCCTGGTCACTCCCGCCTTGCGCAGCGCGGGCGTGATGAGCCCGAGCGGTGCCGCCGCGCCGAACAGCACTGTGTCGCAGTCGTGCCCCCTGGCGATGGCCACGGCCCGGCGCGACACGGCGGGCACTGGCAGCATGAGCGAGGTCGGGTGCCTTATCACCGGGAACGGCTGCCGCGCGTCGAACTCCGCCGCGCCGTCCCAGGCGGGCGCGTACACGGTCACGCTCCCCTCAGGCAGCCCGCTGGCCAGCGCGTACACGAACGACTGGATGCCGCCGCGGCGGGGCGGAAAGTCGTTGGTGACGATCAGCGTGCGAGGCACCGGATGAGTGTACAGGGAGTCGGCTTGGTGGCCCGGCGGTGCGAGCCGACGCGTCGGCTGTGGTACCCGGTGCGGCCTGACGCGGTGTGCGGTCCGGCTCGGCCTGCGGTCCCGACATCCGGCCGGGGGTTTAGCGTCCTGGGGATGGGCAGACGAAGGCCACCCTTTACCCAGAGGCTGGTCCGGCCGGGCGCGCCATTAGCGGAAGAGGTGTGTTATGACTGTTGTCGTCGGCGTGGACGGCTCGTCCGACTCGTTGGCCGCCATCAGGTTGGCTAAACAGGAGGCGTCCTACCGGGGCGTCGGCTTGACCGCCGTGATGGCCTTCATCAGTGACACCACCCTCGGCACTCCCGCCGCCCGCCCGATTGCCACTCCGAAGGCGCTGGATGAGCAGCGTATGGCTACGGAGGTCATGCTCCGCCAGGCTGTCGCGAAGGCGCTCGGCTCGGATGACGGCGTAATGCTCCGGGTGGAGCCCGGTGCGCCGGGGCGGGTGCTGGTGCATACGGCCCGGAAACTGGACGCCGACCTCGTAGTCCTCGCCACCAGGAAGGAGCACGCCCCGTCCCGGCTGCTCGGCGCGGTCAGTCAGTACGTCCTGCGCAACGCGCCGTGTCCCGTCATGGTCGTCCCGTAACCGAGTAATGAGCCGTAGGCGGGCGAGCGTAGGCCGCTTTCCCTGGTTACCGGCCTGCCGCGGTCAGGGGCGCAGCACCCCGTCCAGGTTGTCGGCGTACCAGGACGTGCTCATGGGGATTTTCTCCACGTCCATCCCCGTTTGCGGCGCATCGATGATGTTCCCGCCGCCCACGTAGATGGCCACGTGGCCCTCGCCGTTGTAGATCAGCAGGTCACCTGGCTCGATGGAGCTGAGGGGGACATGCGGCAGCGCGGCCCATTGCTCGTAGCTATCGCGCGGTATCTGCGCGCCCGCGGAGGCCCATGCGGCCTGCGCCAAGCCCGAGCAGTCGAACCCCAGATGGCATGGACCGGTGCCACCGTACAAGTACGGGCAGCCGAGCTGGGCATAGGCAAACGCGACTGCCTTTTCCGCCTGAGTCGTCGTGGGGCCGGTGTAGGCCTGCGGCGTGGGGCTGCCGTTGGCACCGATCGAGTGGCTCACGACCATCTGCTGCTGCGGCACGGTCAGGCTGGCCAGCGTGGCCTTCTCGGTCGTGATGAGCTTGCCCAGGGAGTTCTTGTGGGCGGCGAGCTGGCCCTTGAGGCTGGCGATCCCGGCCTCGGTGCGCTGCATCTCCTGCTCGACGCCGGCCAGCTGGCTGGCGTCGGTAAGCAGTTGCTGCGTCTCGGCGGTCCTGTTACCGGACCACTCCATCAGCAACGACCCCTGCCGGAGCACCACGGAGGGATTGCCCGAGGTGAGTACGCCCGCCATGGAGGTGGCCCCGGCGTCCTCGAAGGCCGCGGCGGCGGCCTCGGCCACGCTGGCCTGCGCCGCCTGGAACTCGGCGTTGGCGTGGTTCAGGTGCACGCGGACCTGGGACAGCTTCGACTGGGCGACGGAAAGCTGCTGGCCGGCCTGGTCGAGCTGCTGGCTGGCCTGGTCGAACTGCGACGTGAGCTGGTTGATCCGGGCCTGAATCTGACCGACAGTCGGCTGCGGCGCCGCTCCGGCGCTCGAGGCGAAGACCGCAAACCCGCACGCCGTTGCCATCCCGGCCGCGAGCGCGACACCGCGGCGAATCAGGGATGCGCTGCCCGCTAGCCGTGTACTCACGTACCCATCACGCTCCCCAAGTCGTCATAACTCCCTGGGCGTTCGCTCAGGTCCCTTGGCCCTGGTTACCAGGCAAGCAACTTGGGGGTCAGCGTAGTGAAGCGAAAAGGGCGATTCAACCGATTCCCCTAATCCGAATTACTCCATTACGATGCCGCGATTCATCCCCCAGGAACGAGGTCGTTACGCTATCATCACGAGGCTCTGGTGGCCGGGAAGGCCCGCCGCGTCCAGGCCCGCACCCCAGGCAGGAGAGCCGAGCCGGGCAGCGAAAGCCGAAGCGGGGGCACCATGCCCGCGGCCGCCAGCACGCCGAGCGCCTTCACCTCCGCCTCGCCGAGATAAGCGGGCGCCGTCGCGGAAAAGCTTGCCACGTTTCGCGGCTGAAGTACGGTAACTACGCAATCCTGGCACCCGGCGCCGCGCATCTCGCAGCGACCGCAATCAATCTCCATGACGCCTCCCATGCATTCCGTGAATGGACGGACACACGGTAACGACGCCCTCTGACATTTCCGCGGACGCGCGTGTCGCGGGGCTGGTGAGGCGTGTGTGACGCCGGGCGACTGGGGCAAACGGGACACCTGGGTTAATCGAGGCATGAACCTGAACAGAATCATCGGGGACGCGGAGCGCGAGGTGGATTCGGTCACGATCGCGCGTCTTGCCTCCGACGGGCGCTGCTGCGTCGCTCTAGCGGGTCCGGCCTAGCAGCATGGCTGCCACATTCATGCTGCTGGAGCGTGCCCTGACGACATCAATGTGGCATCCATGCTGTTTCCGGCGGCGCCGACCCGGGATCTGGGTACTGCTGGTGGGGCTGGCGGGACATGTGAGGCGGAGGCGGTGAACGCGGCGTGGCGGCGGGAGAAATGTCAGTGGGCGGCTCTACCGTGATGAGCGTGACCAATCCGGGCGTGGCTACGTGTGCACCAGGCGGATACGAAAGGGCACCACTCGCCCGGGACGCGCGGGCCGCAGCGGGACAGTACACGGCCGGACTCGACGAGACGGGACCCAACGGGGCTGGGCTGGGGACGAACGGGGCTGGGTTGGGGACGAACGGGGCTGGGCTGAACGGGTTCAGGCTGGGCGGGCAGGAGGGGCTGAGCAGGCAGCAGGGACTGGACGGGCAGCAAGGACTGGCCGGGCAGGAGGGGCTGGACGGGGGGAAGGAATGCGGCGGGGCGGGGCTAGCTGGGGTGGACCTGAGCTGGCTGGAGTTCGCGGTGGTGGACTTGGAGACGACCGGGTGGTCGCCGGAGGCGGCGGCGATCACCGAGGTCGCGGCGGTCCGGGTAACGGCGGCCGGGAGGACGGCGGCCGGGAGGGGGGGCGGAGACCGGCGCCGGGGTGAATTCGTGCGGCGGGGCGAGTACGCGTCCCTGGTCAACCCGGGCGTGCCGATCCCCCCGGGCATCGCGGACCTGACCGGGATCACCGACTGGATGCTGGCCGCGGCTCCGCGGCTGGGCGCGGTGCTGCCCGGACTGCTCGACTTCGCCCGGGGCTGCGTGCTGGTCGCGCACAACGCGCCGTTCGACCTCGGCTTCCTGGTGGCCGGCTGCGGCGACTGCGGGCTGGCCTGGCCCGGCTTCCCCGTGCTCAACACGGTCATGCTGGCCCGGCAGGTGATGGACCCGGACGAGGTCCCTGATTGCAAGCTGGGCACGCTGGCGGCCTTCTTCGGCGCCCGGACGGCGCCGAGTCACCGGGCGCTGGCCGACGCGCGCGCCACGGCGGACGTGCTCGGCTGGCTGATCCGCCGGCTGGCGCACCGCGGCATCCGCACCCTCGGCCAGCTCAGCGAGTGGCCTGACGTAGTAGCGTAAGCGCAAGCCAAGCAGGGTAACCCGGCCAATACGGGAGGCATCCGGTGGTCACCGCGATCGTTCTGGTGAGGGCAGAGATCCAGCGCATCCCCGAGGTCGCCGAGATGATCGCCCAGATTCCCGAGGTCAGCGAGGTGTACTCGGTCACGGGCGAGTTCGACCTGGTGGCCATGGTCCGGGTGCGCACGCACGACGAGCTCGCCGACGTCATCCCCGGACGGCTGAACAAGGTGGCCGGCGTCACGCATACCGAGACGCACATCGCGTTCCGCACCTACAGCCGGCACGACCTGGACGCGGCGTTCTCCCTCGGGCTGGCCGCCGAGGCATAAGGCGCTGGGGCCCGGAAGCGGCTCGGCTAGGAGGCGCAGGGCCCAGGCCGCCAGCGGAATAACCGCGTCGGCAGACCGGGCGCCAGATGGCGGCTCACCGCGACCCAGCGGTCGAGCAGGGCGCCGGCGGCACCGGAGTCGACGGCCTCGGCGGCGCGGGCATAACCGTCGGCCAGCGCCGGGACAACCGCGTCCGGCCCGGCCACGCCGGCTGTGGCGGCCAGCGCGGCGGCCGCGTTCAGCAGCACGATGTCGCGTACCGGGCCGCGCTCGCCGGCCAGTACGGCGCGGGCCACGGACGCGTTGTGCGCGGCGTCGCCGCCGCGCAGGTCGGCGACCGTGGCCTCGGGCAGGCCGAGCGAGGACGGGGAGAACTGCGTCTGGGCCACCTCGCCATCGTGCACCACCCACAGGGTCGAAGGGCCGGTCGTGGTGAGCTCGTCGAGACCATCGTCGCCGCGGAACACCAGGGCCGAGCAGCCCCGGCCGGCCAGCACGCCGGCGATGATCTCGCCCATCCGCGGGTCGAACACCCCGACCGCCTGCGCCGTGGGCCGGGCCGGGTTGGCCACCGGCCCGAGGAAGTTGAACACCGTGGGCACGCCAAGCTCGCTGCGGGTCGGGCCCGCGTACCGCAGCGCCGGGTGGTAGAGCGGCGCGAACAGGAAGGCCACCCCCACTTCGGCGGCCAGCTTGACGGTCGCGGCCGGCGGCAGGTCGATCACCACGCCGAGCGCCTCGAGCACGTCGGCGGCCCCGCAGGCGGACGACGCCGCCCGGTTGCCGTGCTTGATCATCTTCGTGCCCGCGGCCGCCGCCACGATCGTGCCCATCGTCGACACGTTGACCGTGCGCGCCCCGTCGCCGCCCGTCCCGACCAGGTCGGTCAGCTGGCCGTGCAGGTCGATGGGCGTGGCGTGGGCGAGCATCGACCGGGCCAGCCCGGTCATCTCGGCCACCGACGTGCCCTTGATCCGCAGCGCGACCCCGAAGCCCGCAATCTGGGACGGCGTGGCGACGCCCTCCATGATCTCGTTCATGGCCCACTCGCTCTCGTCGGCGGTGAGCGAGTCGCCGCGGATAAGCGCGGCCAAGAGCGCGGGCCAGGTGGTGCGGGCATCCATAAGTGCTCCGGGGTGAACCCAGGTCGTCCGGGATGTTCAGCAGATCGGGGACAGCGGAGGCCGGGCGTGAAACCCAGGCCGTTCGGGATTAAAACCTAACGTACGGCGGGTCAGCCGCCGACCGCGGGACGTTCCCGCATCAGCCCGGCCAGCTCGTGCGCCAGCGCGATCGGGTCGATGGGGTGGCTGACCACGGCGTCGGCCCGTGACCAGGTGGCCAGCCAGCCGTCGTCGGCCCGGCCGATGATCAGCAGCACCGGCGGGCAGTTGTAGATCTCGTCCTTGGCCTGGCGGCATACGCCCATGCCGCCGGCTGGCTGAGCCTCCCCGTCGAGCACCATCACGTCCGCGCCGCCCGCGTCGAGCAGCCGGAACAGCGCAGGCTCGGTGGCGACCTCGATGATCTCGGCGTCCGGCACGTCCATCGCGGGACGACGCCCGATGGCGAGCCTGATCTGGGCCCGGACATCGGCGTCGTGGCTGTACACAACGACCTTCATGGAAATGCATGGTACAGACCCACGAACATTTTAAGGCGGCCGGCGGCACCAACGCGGGGGGTCGCGTAGCGATCCCCTACAGGTTGTCGTAATAATTGCTTCGTGACGACAGCTACCGTCGAGACGACGCCCCGTTCGCCGGCCAGCAGACCCAATCTGGTCAGCGTCGGCACCATCGTCTGGCTCTCCTCCGAGCTGATGTTCTTCGCGGCGCTGTTCGCGATGTACTTCACCGTCAGGTCGGTGGAAAAGGGAGCGGGGCTGCCCTGGCCCGGCGCGCACCTCGACATCACGCTCGGCTCGATCAACACGACCGTCCTGCTGCTGTCCAGCGTCACCTGCCAGATGGGCGTGTTCGCGGTCGAGCGCGGCCAGATCAGGCGCACCAGGTCGGTATGGCACCCGATGAGCTGGGGCCTGCGCGAGTGGTATGTGCTCACCTTCTTCATGGGCCTGTACTTCGACCTGGGGCAGAGTTACGAGTACTTCGACCTGGTGAAGAACCAGGGTCTGACGTTGTCGTCGAGCGCGTACGGTTCGGTGTTCTACATACCCACGGGCTTCCACGGGCTGCACGTGGCGGGCGGCCTGGTCGCCTTCATCTTCCTCCTGGGCCGGACCTACGCAGCCAGGACGTTCACCCACGAACAGCAGGTCAGCGCGATCGTCGTGTCGTATTACTGGCATTTCGTCGACGTCGTGTGGATCGGCCTGTTCACCGTCATCTACCTCATCCACTAGTCAGGGGACAGCGAGTGAGCTGGATCAACGCCAGGCGCAGGCGTCCCGTCGCCGGCTACGCGGCACTGCTGCTCGGGCTCGTGGTTGTCGCGCTGCTGTACGGATCACTCTCCCGTGCGAGCAGCACCGCACAGGCATCGGCACCACCCGCGGCGCAGCAGGACATCAACGCGGGCAAGGAATTGTTCAAGGCGAACTGCTCGAGCTGCCACGGCCTCGAGGCCCAGGGCAGCGACCAGGCGCCGAGCCTGGTCGGCGCGGGAGCGGCCGCGGTCTACTTCCAGATGTCCACCGGCCGCATGCCGGCCAAGGAACTCGGCGCGGAGAACGAGCGCGGGCCGGTGCGTTTCACCCAGGCGGCGATCTACCAGATCGCCGACTACGTGGCCTCGCTGGGCGGCGGGCCCGCAATTCCGACCGCCGAGCAGGTGTCCACCCAGGGAGCGGACACCGCGCTCGGATACGAGCTTTTCAGCGCCAACTGCTCGCAGTGCCACAACGCCGGCCTGTCCGGCGGAGCGCTCACCTACGGCAAGAACGCGCCGCCGCTGACGGAATCCACCCCGACGCAGATCTATACGGCGATGCTGACCGGGCCCGAGGCCATGCCGGTGTTCTCCGACGGCGCGCTCAGCCCGCAGGCCAAGCGCGACATCATCGCCTATGTCACGCAGACGCGAGTCGAGCCCAACCCGGGCGGCTTCTCACTCGGCCGGACCGGACCGATCACCGAGGGCCTCGTCATCTTCCTCGGCGGCCTGGGCTTCCTGATAATCATCGCGATGTGGATTACCGCCAGGCGGCGTGATCCGAGGCCGACGGGGATGGAGTAGCAGTACTCATGAGCGATATGGATGAGACCGAAGGTCACGAGGGCCCGGTTGCGCCGCACCGGGTGATCGGCACTCCCCCGCCCTCGCCGCGCCTGCTCGGATCGACCGCGGTGGCCGAGCAGGGCCAGCCCGGGCCGGCCGCCGGGGAGGAAGGCTTCGAGGAACACATCGAGGGCCTGCCGCCGGACGATCCGAGGGTGGTCGTGCACGGCAAGCGGGCCGAGAAGGTGGTCGCGGCCTGCTTCACGTTCGCGTTTATCGCCGGCTGCGGCTTCATCGCCGCGTATGTGGGCCTCGGGGTGCACACGGTCGACAAGACCTTGCGGTCCAACCTGGCCCTGGGCATTTCGCTCGCGCTCGCCCTGCTCTCCCTGGGCCTGGGCGCGCTGATCTGGGTCCGGCATCTGATGCCGGACGTCGAGGTGGTCGAGGAACGGCACGAACTTCGGTCTGATCCCCAGGACCGGCAGGCGTTCGAGCAGTACTTCAAGCAGGGCACCGCGAACAGCGAGTTCGTCAAGCGGCCGCTGGTCCGGCGCACCCTGATGCTCGGGACGCTGCCGCTGCTCGCCGCGCCCATCGTGCTGCTGCGGGACCTGGGCCCGCAGCCGGGGACCAGCCTGCGGCATACCGTGTGGAGCCCGGGCCGTCGGCTGCTCGTGTACGGCGCCAACCAGCCGATCACCTCGGCCCAGTTCAACGTGCCGGGCAGCATGATCACGATCGTGCCCGACGGCTACACCGACGATCCGGACGCGCTGACCAAAGCCGCCGTAATCCTGATCAGGTTCCGTCCGGGTGAGCTGAACGTCCCGACGACGTACGAGGGCAGTACGCTTATAGGCACGATGAACTGGACGGTCGACAACATCGTCGCCTACTCCAAGATCTGCACGCACGTGGGATGCCCAGTGGCGCTGTACGAGGAGACCACGCACCACATCCTGTGCCCGTGTCACCAGTCCACCTTCGACGCGGCGACCGGCGCGACCGTCATCTTCGGCCCGGCGGCCCGGCCGCTGCCCCAGCTGCCGCTGACCACCGACTCGAGCGGATACCTGGTGGCCAGGAGTGACTTCACCCAGCCCGTCGGCCCGAGTTTCTGGGAGCGCGGATGAGCGACGACACCAACTTCGATGTTCCGAAGGCGCTGAGCGGCACGGGGTCGTGGCTGGACGATAGATTCCACGGGGCGCGCGGTTTCCGCGTGCTGATGCGGAAGGTGTTTCCTGATCACTGGTCGTTCATGCTCGGCGAGATCGCGCTGTGGTCGTTCGTCGTCCTGCTGCTGACCGGGACCTTCCTGTCGCTGTTCTTCGTGCCGTCGATGACGGACGTGGTGTACCACGGCTCGTACACCAAGCTGGACGGCATCCACATGAGCGAGGCCTACCAGTCGACGCTGAACATCAGCTTCGACGTCCGCGGCGGGCTGCTGATGAGGCAGATCCACCACTGGGCCGCCGACCTGTTCATGGCCGCGCTCATCATCCACATGCTCCGGATCTTCTTCACCGGGGCTTACCGCAAGCCGCGCGAGGTCAACTGGCTAATCGGCATCGTGTTGTTCTCGCTGGGGCTGCTCGAGGGGCTGTTCGGCTACTCGCTGCCGGATGACCAGCTGTCCGGCGCCGGCCTGCGGATCTTCGAGGGTGCCTTGCAGGGTATCCCGATCGTGGGGACCTACCTGGCGTTCTTCCTGTTCGGCGGGCCGTTCCCCGGGCAGGACATCGTGCCGCGGATGTACATCATCCACGTGCTGCTGATCCCGGGCCTGCTGCTGGCGCTCATCACCGCGCACCTGTTCATCATGTTCCACCAGAAGCACACCCAGATGCCGGGGCTGGGGAACACCGAGAAGAACGTGGTCGGCCAGCCGTTCTTCCCCTACTTCCTGGCCAAGGGCGGCGCGTGGTTCTTCTTCATCTTCGGCGCGCTGGTGCTGCTGGCCACCTTCGCCCAGATCAACCCGATCTGGCTGTACGGGCCGTACACGCCGGTGGCCATCTCCTCGGCCTCCCAGCCCGACTTCTACATGGGCATCCTGGAGGGCGCGCTGAGGATGATGCCCGCCTGGGAGATCAACTTCCTGGGGCACACGCTGACGCTGAGCGTGCTGATCCCGTTCGCGCTGCCGCTGGGCATCATCCTGGGCGGAGCGGCGTTCTGGCCGTTCTTCGAGCAGTGGGCGACCGGGGACAAGTCCTGGCACAACATCAATGACCGGCCGCGCAACGCCCCGGTCCGGACCGCCACCGGCCTGGCCGCGGTGACGTTCTACGGCGTGCTGTGGGCCGAGGGCGCGAACGACGTCATCGCCGACTTCCTGCAGGTGCCGCTGTACACGATCACCTGGATCTCGCGGGTGCTCGTCTTCGTGGGACCGGCCGTCGCCTTCGTCGTCACCCGGCGGATCTGCATCGGCCTGCAGCGCAAGGACCGGGACGAACTGCTGCACGGCTATGAGTCGGGCATCATCAGGCAGCTGCCGCATGGTGAGTTCATCGAGGTGCACAAGCCGGCGAACGAAGCGGCCCGGGCGGTGATCGAGGCCAAGAAGGTGCCCGCGCTGATGCTCCCGCCGGGCACCGAGGACGCCAACGGCGTGCCTCCGCCCGGCTCGCGCGGCCTGCTCGGGCGGGCCAGGGCGGTCGCCAACCGCGCCTTCGCCGAGACCATCGTCATCGACCAGGCGAACGGGCACGGCAATGGGCACGGGCCCGCGGTGGAAGGCGAAGAGCACGCCGCGGTCGGCTCGGCTGGCGCCCCCGCCCAGCTCCCCGGCGGGGACAGCTCGGACGAGGACTCTGGCAGCTCGTAATCCGCCGTAGTCTCCTCGTCACTCGCCCAGCTCGCGGTGCGCTGTGCGACAGCGGGCATCACTGAAGGCGGCTTGAGGAATCTCTCGCCGACACGAATGCCGTTATCGCGTCGGCGACGGCAGCGGGGAGCCCGCCCGCACCGACGTCGGCCAGGAACCGGGAGTAGCTCAGTTCCACGCCAGGCCGGGTGCCCTGCGACAGGGTCACAAGGGGCCAGGATGCCGGCTGTGGCGCCAGTGGCAGCAGCCACTGCCGTCACGTGACCGCGGTTACTATCACGGATAGTAGAATGGAAATGTTCACTGGCAGCCTTGCCTGGATTGAGATGCTTGTCTGCGTGAACGAGCCTGGTGTTCTATCCGTTTTAGTAGGTAGCGGTGAGCGCACCGCTGAGCGACGGCACGTCCGGGAGTCGTAGATGCGTCAGTTGGGTGAGCTGGAAGCGGTGATCATGGACAGGCTGTGGCAGTGGGGCAGGCCGGCGTCGGTCCGGGAGGTGCTCGATGACCTGCGCAAAGACCGGACAATCGCGTACACGACCGTGATGACCGTGATGGAGAACCTGCACCGCAAGGGATGGCTGCGCCGTCACCGAGACGGCCGTGCTTGGCGCTACGAACCGACCGGCTCCCGGTCCGGCTACACCGCGGCGCTGATGGGCGACGCGCTGGCGACCAGCACGGACCGGCGCACCGCGCTGGCTCATTTCGTGCTGCAGATGAGCCCGCACGACGCGGCACTGCTGCAGCAGGCACTCGATCAGGCACACCCCCGGCCAGACGAAGGCGGCCCGCAGTGACCGTCGCGGCCATACTCGTCGTGTACGCGGCCTGCGCCGGCACGGTGGGCGCCAGGATGCTCGGCCGGGCCAGGTGGCCCGCCCGGGCGCCGCTGCTGGCGATCATCACCTACCTGGCCGGCGCCTGGTCGGTCGTGGCCGCGCTCGGGCTGGCCGGGCTGACCCTGGCGGTCCACGCGACCGCCCTGGGAGGAGGGCTGAGTCAGCTGATCGGCGCCTGCGTGCTGCGGCTCCGGGACGCCTACGCCACGCCGGGGGGCGCCATCGTGGCCGGGCTCGGCCTCACCCTCGCCGGAGCGGTGGTGGCCCGCACCGCCGTCATCGCGGTTACCCACCTGCGCGCCGTCCGCCGGCACGCGCTTCGGCACGCGCAAACCGCCCGCCTGGTCGGTCGTCGCGAGCCGGCCCTGGGGGCGGTCTTGGTCGACCATGCGCAGCCAGCCGCGTACTGCGTCGCGGGGCCGCACCCGACGGTGATCCTGACCACCGCGGCGCTGCAGGCGCTGGATCCCGACCAGGTCGATTCCGTCCTGGCGCACGAGCGGGCGCACCTGGTCTACCGCCACCATCGGATCCTGGCCATCGCGAGGATCGGGCGCCAGATGCTCCCGTTCCTCCCGCTGATGCGGGACGCGGACACGCAGATCACCCGGCTGGTTGAGATGCACGCCGACGATGCGGCGACAGCAGGCCGCGACTCCGGGCCGCTGGCCACCGCCCTGGTCGTCCTCGCCACGGCCGCCGGTCCTGCGCCGGGGCTCGCCGCGGCAACCACCGACGCGGTGCAGCGGATCCAGCGGCTGCTCAGCCCGGTCGAGCCGCTGGGCCGGGTCCGCCGCCAGTTGCTGCGCGCAGGCGCCGCCGCGCTCGCGCTGACCCCGGTGCTGCTGGCCCTAGCCCCGGCCATGGTGGCCCTCGCCCTGGGCCGAGTTCCAGCCGCCTAGCAGAGCCGGCGCGACCAGAGGATAAATGAGCCACACCCCCCGGCGGACGCCGCTGGCGGCGGCGCACGCGCAAGATCCGCGAGCCGTCCCGGCCCCGGAACCGGCCAGGAAAGACGGCCCGACCGCGGCCGGCTCCGTGCAGCTGGCGATCGGCCTTCTCACCGCGAGCCTTGATTCACCCGAGTTGGGGAGTGGGCCGCGTGGGCCCTGATACCGGAGGACCCAGCGGCCCTGGCTGGCGTCATCGCCGGGTTGCACCTGGTCAACCTGCTTCTGCTGGAGCAGCTGCACGAAGCAACCGGCCAGCCGCCGTCGGCCACGCTGCGGAAACTCGCGATCTCGGCAGCAGCGGGGGCAGAGACGCCGTTCACCGGGTAGCCAGCGCGCCGCCCCCGGCGTGGCCAGGCCCGCGCCGCCGGGACGCGCCCGCATAGCCGGGCCGCGAGGGTTCGCCGGCAGGCCATCACGTAATCCGCCCGGCGCCGGGGCTCGCCTGCGCAGCCGATTGTCCAGGCGAAATGTAACCAGGTGAAACGGGCTGCCCTGGGGGTGAACACTTCGCTTCTACTATACGTGTTAGTAGATAGCCGATCACGATCAGGAGCCAGCCATGCCACACCCCCGAAGCCTCGCAGCATCCCACGGCCAACCTCCCGACGAGGAGAGGGCCGGGATGAGCAAGGGACACCTGCGGCCATCCCGGGCAGTGGAACAGCGGGAGCGGCCGGTCCTTCCGACCGGGGGACTGCGGCGCACCGGCCGGCTGGCTGCGTTGCCGCTGCGGCACGCCGCGCGCACCGCCGCCGCCGCTACCCGGCTGTCCCGGGTGGCCGCCGACCAGGTTGCGGCCCGCACCGCCGAGCAGCTGTTCGGCACCCTGGGCGAGCTCAAGGGCGGGGCAGCCAAGCTGGGGCAGGCGATGTCGGTGTTCGAGGCGGCGATGCCGGAGGAGGTCGCGGCGCCATACCGGGCCGCGCTCCGGCGGCTCACCGACGCGGCACCGCCGATGCCGGACGAGGTCGCGCACCGGGTCATCGCGGCTGATCTGGGCGCCGCCTTCGGGCCGGGCTGGCGCGAGCGGCTGGTGGCGTTCGGCGACACGCCGGTGGCAGCAGCCTCGATCGGCCAGGTGCACCGCGGACGGTGGCGCGATGACCAGGGCCGGATCGTCGAGGTGGCGGTCAAGGTGCAGTACCCCGGCGTGGGCCAGGCGCTGCGCTCGGACCTGCGGCAGGCCCGGCTGCTGGCCCGGGTGATGGCCCGGCTCACCCGGCTGAACGTGACCGGGCTGGCCGACGAGCTCGCGCTGCGGATCGTCGAGGAGCTGGACTACGTCCGTGAGGGCCGGGTCCAAAGCGAGGCCGCGGCCGCGTTCGCCGATCGTGTCCCCGGGGTGATCGCCGAGGCCCGCGCCGCGGGGGTGCATGAGCCGCGGGGCCGGACGAGGGTCAAGGTCCCGGCCGTGTACGCGGCGACCCCGCGGGTGCTCATCACCGGATGGCTGGATGGGGTGAGCCTGTCCGCGCTGCTCGACGGGCGGATGGAGCTGCTCCCGGAGGGCTGGCGCGAGCTCAGCCTGGGCGACGCTGCGGACCTGGCTGCCCGGCTGCTCGGGCACGCCATCTACGCGCCGGCCGCGTGCACCGGCTGGATGCACGCCGACCTGCACCCGGGCAACTTCCTGCTGCTCCCGGGCGGCCGGCTGGGCATGCTGGACTTCGGCGCGGCCGCCGCCGTCCCCGGCGGCATCCCGGTGCCGTTCGGGCAACTCGCCGCGGCGGTGCTCGCCGGGGACGAGCCGGCGGCGGTGCACCTGGCCCGCCGGGTCGGCGCGCTTGCCCCGCACGTCGAGCTGGACGAGCGACTGGTCGTCGAGCTGCTGCATCCCATGGTCGCCACGGCGGCTACCGACACGTTCACCTACTCGCGGCCCTGGCTGCGCGGCCTCATGGCCCACTTCACCGAACCGCGTTTCGGCCCCGCGTTGCGAAACCTGGCACCGCCACGGGAGTACGCGCTGGTCTGGCGGGCGACGCTCTCCGCCGCCGGGCTGTACGCGCAGCTCGGTGCGACGGTGCCCACCCGCGGGTTCCACCTGGCCTATTCCCCCGGGTTCCGCGACGGCGCCCTCGGCGCCCTGCGGCTGTTCCCCCGAGCTGACCAAGCCGGGAGATGGGCGGGAACCGGTGTCTAAGGGCAGCAGGAACAGGCAGGTCGCCCGGGAAAGGCTCGCCCGGCTGCGGGCCGAGCAAGCCCGCCGCCGGCGCTGCAGGATCCGCCTCGCGAGCAGCGCGGCGGCCGCCGCGGTGATCGCGGTGGTGGCGGCCATCATCCTGGCCGTCACCGGCGGCTCCGGTGCCGCGGGCGGGGCGTCGCCCGGGCTCAGTCTCGCCCCGCTGAGCACGCTCGGCGCCCTCGAGCCCGCGCCCGCCCCGGGCGCAACCGGGGCCGAAGGCGTCCCGGTCCCTGCCGCCGCGCCGCTGGCCGGCACTGCCACGGCGGCGACCGGGCAGCCCGTCGACCAGATCAGCTGCCAGGCCAGCGAGCAGACCTTGTTCCACATCCACGCCCACCTGGCCATCTTCGTCAACGGCAACGCACGGCAGGCGCCGGCCGCGATCGGCATCCCGGGTGCGCAGGCCCAGGAAACCCCGAACAGCCCCTTCATCGCCGCCGGCACCTGCTTTTACTGGCTGCACACCCACGCCGCCGACGGCATCATCCACATCGAGTCCCCGGTCCAGCGGACCTACACCCTCGGGAACTTCTTCGATGAATGGGGGCAGCCGCTAGGACCGGAGCAGGCCGGCCCGGCCACCGGGCGGGTGGTGGCCCTGTACAACGGCAAGGTCTACCGGGGCAACCCGCGCGACATTCCGCTGACCGCACACGCGCAGATCCAGCTGGACATCGGCACCCCGCTGATCGCCCCGCAGCCGGTGACCTTCCCTGCCGGGCTATGACTTCTCCACACGCCCACGCCGCACCATGCGGACCAGGTCCGGCGCGCGCCCGCTGACGCGTGTCTGGTGATGGTCATGTCCGCCTGTCCGGGTCATCGGCCCGCTGGCTGCGCCCGAAGGAACGAGGTCAGCGGACCGCGGCGGCTGGCCGTCAGTAGCCGTAAGGGTTGCCGGACGGAGCGGGCGGGGCCGTGCCCGTCGCTGCCTGGGACCCGGTGATCGCCGTGAGGCTGGGGGTGGCCACGAAGAAGCCCTGCACTCCCTGGCCGGTCACCTGGCCGGGCTGGTCGTCAGCGAAGGTGTACAGCAGGTGCCCGTTGTAGGCGACCTGGTCGCCGTGGGCGTCGCTGACCGCGGTGAGCTTGCCGGTCAGCCCGGCCGCGGCCGGCGACGCGGACGTCAGCGGCGGCCACAGCGCCGCCAGTCCCCCGGTGACGGCCGACTTCGCCGCCGTGTCGGACGGGTAGTAATACAGCGGCAGGCCCTGACTGTTGACAGGATGGTCTCGGTCTTGCCTGCCGACGGGATCCCGGCGCCAGCCGCTGTGCTGATCGACACCGGCCATCGCCAGCGGATGCAGCGCCTGCATCAGTAGCGACCGTATCCCCGCAACCGGCGAGGCCAGGTCGGTACTCACCCGCCACGCGAGGCTGGCAGGCCCGAGAAGGCCATCGTCCGCCGCGTCTTCCGGGACACCGGACACGTACGCAGCCGCTGAGCGCTCGATAAGACCGGTCGCGGTCGCATACAGATCCGCCGTCATCGCGGCACTCCTGGCCTGCGCCCGGTATCCCCAGAGTCAGGGCACCGGCGGACGATGACAGCACTGAATGTGATGCCGGCCACGCTAACCAGCTCCTCAGGTTTCGCGACAACTCGGTCATCGCCGCCACTGTCCGGTTGAGCATCTCCTGGCTTGCCCGGGATCCTCAGCCGGCTCATCTACTAACACGGATAGGAGATAACGACGGTTCACCGTGGGCGGCCGACAATCCGAGACGTGCGAGGAGGGCCGCTGGGCATGCCACGGCGGCGACGGCTGAATGCCAGGCGCTGGTGGCTGCTAAATGGCCTCGTGCCGGGTACGCGGCAGGCGACGATGGTAAGGCAGCGGCGCTGCCCTAGCCGGCGGAGGGTGTCCCCCACCGGTGCTCCGCCAGGATCGCCAGCCTTTGCAAGATGGCGGCCGACGGCTCTCCCGTCGCCTCATGCAACTCGTGCAGCAGCAGCACGGAGACCACGTGCAAGCCGGCCATGAAGTCAGCCAGGCCGTCCGCGTCGAGCGGAGTGAGCGCGTCCGCCGCCCACGCTTCCAGCTCGGGTGAGTCCAGGCCCGCGGTGAGCAGCGCGATCGCCAGCTGCATGGCGGCGGCCACGGTCTCGCCGGGCGCGGCCCGCACGGCCGCAGCCCGGTCACCGGGCGCAGTCTGATCACCGGCGGTGCCTGATCCCGGCGCGCGCCGGGCGTTCCCGCGGTCCAGGCGGCGGCGCGGCCGCCAGCGGCGCCGTCCGGTCGGGGCGTCCGTCATGTTGTCCTGCCGCCCGGCGGGCGCGCCGGACGGGCCGTTCTGGCGATGGATCCTCATATCCGATAACACGAGGCCGGCCGGGGAGGTTGTTCATCACCGACGGCCGGGCTACCTGCTGTTCGGCGTCCCGCATCAGCGTGAACCGATGATCACCCAACCACCAGGGACCTCGATCGGCGTCTTGCCGACAGGGCGAACATGGACAGTCAGAGGACTAGTTAATCTTGCCGCGTCCTGAAGGGTCATTGGCCTGGGTTACCTCACCCTCAGCGCGGGGTTTGCCGTGGCCACGGGCTATCGCGCCGGCTTCGCTGCGGTTGGTCACCTGGAGCTTTTCAAGGATGTGCGTCACGTGGACGCTCACCGTCTTCTCGGTGATGAACAGGCTCTTGGCGATCCGCCGATTGGTGAGACCCTCGGCCAGGAGTTCGAGTACCTGGCGTTCGCGCGTGGTGAGGCCGGTCGATGTCCCGGGCGTGGCTGGCTCGCGCGCGCCTGGGGGTTCGTCGCTGGGCACGGGTTCGAGATCGACCCGGGCCCGTGCGCCCAGCGCGCGGATCTGCTGCGTAAGGGCCTTCGCGCCGAGCGCGTCGGTCGCAGCCAGTGCCGACCTTAGCTCCTGGCTGGCTTCGGCCGACGATCCGGACCGGCTCAGGAGTGCGTGGGACAGGCGCCAGCGGGCGTGTGCTGCCGGGTAGGGGAAGCACAGTGCGTCCCAGCGGCCGACGGCGTCGCGCCAGCGGGCGACCTCATCGGACTCGTCAGGCCGCAGCCATGCCCAGTCCGCTTCGGCGGTGGCAATCTCAGCGCTCGTCACGGCAAGCTCGCCGGTCCCCGCCCGGGCGGCTCTGCGTGCCCGGCTGATCAGCTCGCTCGCGGTCGCGGTGGCGGACGCGACCTCCTTCCCGCGGTGCCGGGCAGCCGCGGCCTGCGCGCGTTCCGCCTCGGCGTGCACGCCGGCTGCGGCGAGCCGGATGAGGTGGCTGGCACCGTCGGATCCGGCGCACAACTTCAGCCCGGCCCGCACCAGCTCGCGGGCTTCGTCGAACCGCCGCTCCGCTGCCGCGGCGCGGGCCAGCCGGGCATGAGCGACGGAGACCACCTCGGGCACCATCGACTGCTCGCTGTCGCGCAGCGCCTGGGCCAGGTCGGCGCGGGCCGGTGCCGCCTCGCCCTGCCACAGGCGCAGCAGCCCAGAGGCCATCCGCGGAAAGGCAGCCGCGCCGCCGGGCGGCTCCAGGTCGAGGAGCTGGCCGATCAGCTGTTGCGCGGCGGCCCAGTCACCGAGCAGGATCATCGCCTCGATCCCGGGGGTGGCGCTGTAGGTTCCGTACGCCGCCTCCGCCCCGAGCGACCGGGCGAGATCCAGGACGTCTGCGGCTGCGTCGATGGCCGCCGCCGCCCGGCCGCTGGCGAGCAGCCCGGCGGCGAGCTGGCCGCGGGTCCATAGCAGGGTCGGGATGTCTTCTTCGGCCGAGGCGAGGAGCTGGGCGCGTTCCAGGTGAGCCAGCCCCTCCGCCACGCGCCCGAGGTTGCATAGTGACCATCCGAGCACGGTGAGCGCACGTGCCTGTGTGGCCGAGGCGCTGACCTGGACGGCGGCCCTTCTTCCCTCCTCGGCGGTCCCGATCGCGTCCTGGTAGTGTCCTTGCCCCGACTGCACCAGGCTCATCCCGGTGAGGGCTCGGGCCAGCTCCGGGCTGACCGGCTCCACGCGGGCCGCATCGACGGCAGCGGCGTACGCGAGGGCGGCGCCCTCGCTGTCTGGTCCGGCGATGCGGCAATATCCGAGGAATTCCAGCAGCGAACTGGCGCGCAGTGGTTCGGCGTCCGCGTCAACATCGGCCAGCGCCTCGCCGATCAGCGCGATCCCGCGGGCATAGTCACCGGACAGGTGCGCAGCCTCGGCCGCCCGCCGGAGTAGCGCGCCGCGGTCCAGCGGGCTGTCCGCCGCAGCCTCGGGAGCATCGTCCCACAGTTCCAGCGCCCGTTCGTAGTGCCGTTCGGCGCTGCTCGGTGCCGCCGCCGCCTCGGCGGCCAGCCCGGCCTGCACGGAGGTCAGCAAGGCGCGCGGCCAGTCCCTGGCGCGGTACCAGTGGAACGCCAGCTGGCCAAGCTCAGCGGCCGATGGCGCAGCGGTGACGCCCTGAACGCGGTCCGCCAGGATGGTGGCGAGCCTGGCATGCATCCGGTGGCGTTCACCGGGAAGCATGTCGTCGTACACCGCCTCCCGCACCAGCGCGTGCCTGAAGCCATAGGACGCCCCGTCCGCGTCTGCGACCAGGACATGATGCTGGACTGCGGCCAGCAGGCATCCGCTTAGCCGTTCCTCGTCGTATACAGTGACCGCCGCCAGCAGCTCGTGCGACAGTCGCGTCCCGGCGGCAACTGCACCCAGCACGGGCCGGGCGTCGCCGGGAAGCCGTTCCACACGCGCCAGCAGCAGGCCGCGAAGCTCGCCCGGGAGACGCCTGGCACTGTCGCGGGCCGCCAGCAGCTCCTCGGCGTAGAAGGGGTTCCCCTCCGCCCGGTCCATGATCTCGTTGATCGTCGCAGCTGCCGCCGGATGACCCAGGATGGTTCCGAGCAGCTCGCCGAGTTCACTGCGGGTCAAAGGGTCCAGGATGATCCTCTCGCACCGGCTGCTGCGATGCAGTTCGGACAGCAGCAGCCGCAGCGGGTAACGCTCCTGGAGTTCCTCCAGGCGATAGGTCACGACCAGGCACACCGGAGCGCGCAGGTTACGGACCAGGTACAGCAGAACGTGCCGCGTTGAGGCGTCCGCCCAGTGTGCGTCTTCGATCACCAGCAGGACAGGCTGGCGGGACGCCAGGCGATCAAGGATCCCGCGCACCATCTCGATCACCTGCCCCTCACCCGTTGCCCCGTGCGCGTCCGGCACGAGTTCCAGCCCCGGAAACAGCGTCGCGAGTACCGGGCTGCCACCCAGGACCTGGCTGCGCCATTGCTCATCCGCCTCAGTCCCGAGGAGACGAAAGGCTTCCACGATCGGCCCGAACGGCAGCGTGCCCTCACCGACGTCCAGGCAGCCGCCGGTCAGGACCCGGAACCCCAGACCCGCGGCGGTGCCAGCCATATCCTGCACCAGCCGGGTCTTGCCGATACCGGGGTCGCCGCCCACGGTGACCAGCACCATCTCGCCGCCCACGGCACGCTCAAGCACGCGACGCAGAAGTTCCCGCTCGCGTTGCCGTCCGACCAGTACCGGGCTGGACACCCGGGCGCTCACACGTCCACTATCCCAAAGGGCTCGCTGGCGGGACAGTACTAGCGGCGTGACGCACTAAGGAGTTCTCCCTATGTCCGCGGGCCCTGCGCGTCCGCCCCGGGCTTCAGGTAAGGCACGCATCTTGAAGAGTTAGGACTCCTCCCGATGTGCCGCCGACTGTCAGGACTGGATGCTGGTCACGTGGATCGAGACCAGCTGTGACGCAGTGTTCAACGACGGCGGTGATGACCCGGCAGCTGTACCCGGACGCGGACCTGTTCCGCCTGCACTGCTGTCCCCGCCAGCCGTACAACGCATCATGAGCGCGACCGAGCCTCAGGCGCAACCACCGTCCGCCGGGCACTCGCCGTACCCCGGGGTCGTGTCACCCGACGCGCCCCTGCAAGGCACCGCCAGCCTTCGGGTGCTGTCCGCCGGCTATCTCGGCAGGCGGTTCGCCAGCACGGTTACCTTCGTGCGTGACGGCGCCGCTCTGATCGTCGTCAATCCGGGCATGGTGGCCGGCATCGAGTCCATCCTCGGGCCGCTCCGAAACCTCGGGGTGCACCCGGCAGCGGTCACCGACGTGGTTCTGCTGGCTGCACGGCCCGCCCACATCGTCAACGCGGCGCTGTTCCCCGGCGCACGGCTGCACGACGCCACGGCCGTCTATCAAAATGACCGGAAGACGCGGCGCCCAGCCGACCGGTTCTTGATCTCTCCGTCGGTGCGGCTCATCCAGACCCCAGGTCACCACCCTGACGACCTGACGCTGCTAGTGGCGACCCCGCGCGGCATCGTCGCCGTCACCCATCTGTGGAGCTCCCGGTCTGACGGCCCGGACTGGCCACCGGACGGCGACCCGGGCACGTTGCGCCGGGCCAAGACCAGGGTGCTGGGAGTAGCCAGCCGAATCGTGCCTGCCCACGGGGCCCCCTTCCGCGCCGGCCCGGATACCCCGGTATAGGCGATGGCGGTCACCGCCCGGCACGCGCAGTCCCGGAAATCACGCGCCACGCCCCGTCCGCCGACGCCAGGCGGGCCCGATTCAGCCCGCGCACCGTCGCTCGGGGAAGCCCGGCTCCGTGTGCTATACGTCGCGCGGCCGCGGCGCGTAACCGCATGGGTTCCGCAAGGGCGATATGTACTACCAGGTCATCGACGGTCTACTAGGCGACGTACCTATCTGGGGTACGCCGGGGGGAGGCATCATGCCCGGTGATCAGCCCGGCGCGGTTTCCGCTGCCGACGCCGACGCGGCGTTCGGCGGCCTGTACGCCGAGCACGGCCCGGCCTTGCTGCGGCTGGCCACCGCGCTGACCGGCGGTGATCGCGGCCGCGCCGAGGACCTGGTCCAGGAAACCATGCTGCGGGCCTGGACCCACCGCGCCAACCTGGACATCCAGCACCGCTCACCCCGGGCCTGGCTGATAACCGTCGCCCGGCGCCTGGCTGTCGACGCCCACCGGGCCCGGCGCACCCGCCCGGCAGAAGTCGAGCTCAACGAGCACCTTGAGCTGGCCGGCGGCGAGCGGGCCGACGCCAGCATCGACGAAGTCGGCGTCCGCGCCGCCATCGCCGCTCTGCCCGGTCCGCAGCGCCAGGTACTGGCCGAAGTCTATTACCGCGACCGGTCGGTGGCCGAAGCGGCTCGCATACTGCAGATCCCGCCCGGCACGGTGAAATCACGCACTTTCGACGGGTTGCGCGCGCTGCGCCGCGTCCTGGCAGCTCACGATGCGGTGGCCTAGCACTCCGCGGCCACCCCGCCGCCCGGGCCACCGGGCCACCGGAGCGCCCGGGCGCAACCCCCAGCTACTTGGCGGGGCCGACGGGCGAGGTCCGACCGAACCTGGACATGGACGCTAATCCCGGAGCTACGGGCGAACGCGCGGGCACGCGATCCAGCAGCCGGGCAGTGCTACGGCAGCAGGCCGGCCCGTGCCAGGTTTCCTGCTCACGGGCCTCGCGTGGCTGCTCATCGGGCGCGTCAGCCTGGCACGGCGCCGGAGTGACCGTGTCCCGGTCGCCGGCGAGCCGCAGATCCCGCGCATGCTACGCGCCGTGCTGGCCGGCAAGCCAGTGCCACAGCGACAGCCCGGGCACGCGGCGCGGGCTGATGGATCCGATGGCGGCGCGCTGCAGACATGGTTCCGCCCGCTCGGACGGCCAAAGCCGGGGGTGTCACGTGGTACGGACTAAGGAGGCTGGGGCGTGAGATATGTCATGGGCACACCGGGTGACCGGGAGCCGTCCGCGCAGCTGACCGATGGGGCGCTAGCCGCCGAGGTCACCAGGAAGGCGCGCTGCGCTGATGGCACTGTTGATCCCGACGAATGGTTCCCCGTCAGCACCGAAGCGGAGGCAGCCCGCCGCGAGGCGGCCGGCGCCATCGCTGTCTGCACGGCCTGCCCCGTGCGCGGCGCGTGCCTGGAGCTGTCGCTGCGGCACTGGACCATCGGCCAGCACGGCGTCTGGGGCGGCCTCGTCGCGGCCGACCGGGCCGCGTTGCGGCGCCTGCTGACTGCACTGCGGCTAGCCCGGCTAGCCCAGCGCCTCGCCGACCGGCGACGGCTTGCCGCCTGGGATGCAGCCTGGTCGACAGTAGGACCGCAATAGACCCGGCGCAAGCCCTGACCGGCGCGGATGACGCGGCAAACACCGGCGAGCCGGACCGGCCGGCCAGCAAACGCCACGATCCGTCCGGGACAGGCGCAGACGCGTCCTGCGCCGGCCCCGGAAGGGCCTGGCCACGGTGATGGCCTATCCGGCCGCTTCACCGGCAGAATCCCGCAGCAGCAGGCACCGATCCCCCGAGAACGACGTCTGCGGGCGGCGGAGCCTCAGGTTTTATCCATCCGCGGGCGTCACGCCAGCGACATGAGATCTTTAGATCGAGGTTCCGGCCTGCCGGGCTGGCGCTGCTGGAGGCGTCCCGCAGCGAAACCGGACCGGCTGCACCGTGGGGTCTGCTAGGCGGCCGGGATGCGGCCCAGCGCGAGCGCTACCAGCGCCGGGGTCAGGGCCAGCAGTACCGGGGTCAGGGCGAGCGCTGCGGCGGTGGCGCGCAGCAGCTGACGGCGGGCGCGGCCCAGCGGCTCGGCGGGGCCCAGCAGCCGGTGTATCCGCTGCACCGAGTCGGTGGCGCCGGCGGCCAGGACCGATGCCGGACTGGCGGCCGTGGCCAGCAGGACCAGGGCGGTGGCGAGCAACCGCGGATCGCAGGCGCGGGTGGCCGCATCGTCGGCGTGCAGCTCAACCAGCCGGGCTACCTGCTCCTCGGCGTCCCGCAGCAGCGGCAGGAACGGCAGCACCTGGCGGCCGATCCGCGCCACGGCCAGCAGCCGGTGGTGACGGCCGGCCAGGTGGGCCTGCTCGTGCGCCAGGACCGCATCCAGCTGGGCGGGATCCAGCGCCTGCATCGCGCCGGTGGTCAAGATCACGGTGGGGTGCCGGCCGGCGACGCAGTAGGCGGCCGGCTGGGCATGCTCCACCAGCACCGCCCCCAGGGCCGGGGCGGGCCGGCCGACCAGCCGCGCGGTCTGCGCGTGCCACTGTGCCTGCCGCCCGGTGACGCGAAGGTACGTCGTCGCGGTGAACGCCGTGCGAGCCGCGACGGCGCCCGCCAGGGTCAGGCCCAGCCCGGCGACGGTGGCGCCGCCCGGGGTGCCGTAGGTGGCGCGGAGCCGCAGCACGCACGCCCCGATCAGGTGACTCAGCCCCCCGGCCAGGGCAGTGGCATGAACGGCCAGGGTCAGGCCGGCCAGCCCGACCGCGGCGATGACCGACCACCCGGCGGCCAGGTAGACCACGATGGCCAGCAGCGGCGCCCGGGCCGTCCACCTGGCCCGGCCGAGCATCCTGGACCCCGCCATGCCCAGGCAGGCCGCGTAGGCCGCCAGCACCGCGGCGACCAGCACCGCGGCGACGGTCACCGGGATTCACCGGCCCCAGCCTGGCCGAGCGCCTGGTCGAGCGCCTCGCGCAGCAGCGCAGCGTCGTGCGGGCTCATCTGGAGCGCGAAATGCGCCAGCGCCGTACGGTGATCCGCGCTGGTTGCCAGCGCATCGCTCATCAGCGCCGCGGTGTAACCGGACCGGGACCCGGTGGGCTCATAACGCCAGGCCCGGCCGTCCCGCTCCCGCCGCAGCCACCCCTTGCGATACAGGTTCTCCATCACCGTCATCACGGTGGTATAAGCCAGCCCCCGCTCGTCCCGCAGATCGTCGACCACCTCGCGGACCAGCACCGGGCGGCCCCACTCCCACAGCCGGTCCATGATGACCGCTTCCAGCTCACCCAAACGCCGCATTCTCACTCCCGAACAGGGCTCACGCCGACGGCGCGTCCGCCGTTACCTACTATCACGCATAGGGCAAGCCCGCGGTTCGGGCATCGTCTCATTCTTCTTCCGGCAGCCGCCTCGACGCGGCCAGCGGGCCGGGGAACTCACTCACCGGAGGCGTCCGGGGGCTTGCCTGCTCAACGGCGTCGCCGGGCCGGGAAGGTCTCCGGGGAATGCCCGCGCGCCGCAGGCGCCTCCCGCCGCAACCGTGGCGGCCACGGTGAACGTAACCTTCTTACTATCCGTGTTAGTAGATATGGCTGCTAACACGCAAGCTCCCGGCGGCGAGCTGCCCGGCGACCCCGATGCCGCGATCCGCCAGCTGTACTCGCACCACGCCCGGGCCCTGCACGGCTACGTCGAGCAGTTCTGCCCGGACCGGGCCAGCGCGGATGACATCGTCCAGGAAACCTTCATCCGGGCCTGGCGTCACCTGCCTCAGCTCAGCGCCGACGACCGGCCCGTCCGGCCCTGGCTGTACCGGGTCGCGCGCAACCTGCTGATCGACGCGAACCGGGCCGCCCGGGCCCGGCCGGTGAGCGCGCCAGAGCCGTCGGCCGAGATCGGGACCGATTCCGGATTGGAGGAGATCCTGGACCGGCAGCTCCTTTCCGCCGCGCTCCAGCACCTGTCACCCGCGCACCAAAGCGTGCTCGTGGAAACCTTCTACCGCGGCGGAACCATGGCCACCGTCGCCCGCGAGCTCGGCATACCGCACGGCACAGCCAGATCACGGCTGCACTACGCGCTGGATGCGCTGCGCCAGCACCTCCAAGAGCACGGCACGATCGCGTCCTGATGGCCGACCGCATGCCCTGGGACATCACCGCCGCCGGCGCCCAGGGCGAGAAGCCAGCACCCGCCGCCAGGCCCAGGCCCAGGCCCGGCCGGCACCTGATCGCCGTGATGCTGATCGGCGCGGCAGCCCTGGATCTGACCCGGTGCGGTCTCGTCCTGGCAGCAGCCCGGCACCCGGCGCCGACCGCGGGACTGGCCGCGGCCGGGCTGGCCGCAGCCGCACTGAGCGTGCGGACCGCGCGCGGATGCCAGGCCGGCCGGCGCTGGGCAGGCTGGGCCGCACTGCTGGTCGGCGCCGCGTCGGCCCCGCAGGCGGCCATGTCCGGCTTCCACGGCCCGTATACGATCCCCGATACGGCCACCGCTGTCCTGGGGGTTCTGCTAGCCGTGGCTGTCCTGGCCACCGCCGGCGCGGCCGGGCAACCGGGCCAGTGCACCGAAAACCCGTGCACCATCGGCAGGGGAGCCACCTGATGACCCGCAGCGCACCCCGCCCGCAGCCCGCCGTGCCCAGGCTGCCACCGCACACGGCCGGGCGGCCGCAGGCGAAGGTGACGACGTGGGCCACAACGGGCATTGCCAGTCCCGCCTCCGCGAGGAGAGGCGAGGCCCGGCTGGCCGCCCGCTGATTAGGATGCACGCGCCCGGCTTGGCCCCGGCAGGCCGGGCTGCCATTTGCGGCGATGCTGAAAGTGTCAGTACGAGGCCCGAACCAGCGGGCAGGCAGGAGCCGAAGCAATGGTTGAGAAAACGGTGCGGGCGGGACTGCACTGGCAGCGGCTCGGGCTCCGAGTAGCCGGGGCCAGCACGGCAGCACATAACCGCCACCGACGGTCTCGCTCAGGCCACCAACCAGCCCCGGCCGCCGCGTTCCTCTCATTACCCCGGCACTGCCACCGGACGCTGGCAGCGCAGAGTCACCCGCTTGGCAGTCGCGGTGCGCAACTCATGCGGCGCTGGCCGGCACATTGCTCCATGCCCCGGCGATGGTGAACTCGGCCAGGGCGCCGGCGCGGCCTGGATGCTATCGCGTGCTGCGAGTCTCATCCCGGGCGGCTTGTTCTTCTGCGCCTGCCAGGAACGCCACGATCGCGTCGGCGACGGCATCGGGGGCTCGCCTGGGTAGGTGATGACCCGCGCCGTCGATGAGTTGCAGGCGGGCATCTGGTAGGGCGCGGGCGAGCCGGCGGGCGGTATCGAGGGGTACCAGGGTGTCCCTGGGGTCGGCGAGCAGCAGGACCGGCGCCTGGACCGACGCGATGGCGTGCTCGAGCTCGCCGAGCTCGCGGAGCAGGGCGCGTTGCTCGGTCAGGAAGGTGCGCCACAGCGGGCGGTGTCCGCGGCCCGGGTGGCCCCAGACTTGCCAGTTGGCGTGCTCGTCCGGGCGTAGCGGGCGGCCGCGCCGCCGGGCGGTCCTGGCGAGCCGGGCCCGGGCGATCCATGGCGTCAGCCGCCATGCCACCAGCGCGCACAGCTGCCCCGCGCCGGGTGCGGCGAGCAGCTTGTCCCAGCCATTCACGCACCCGGGGCCGACGCTGGCGAGCAGGATCACAGCCTCGACCCGGCGGGACGCCAGGGCGGCTGCCGCCAGTGCCACCCCGCCGCCGTAGGAGTGCCCGACCAGCACCGCGCGGGTGATGCCGCGCGCGTCCAGGTCATCGAGCACGGCGCGCGCGTTCGCGGCGAACCCGCCGGCCGGGAGCCGGCTGGAGCCGTATCCCGGCCGGTCGGCGGCGATGGCGTGGAGCTGGGCCGGCAGCCGTGCGGTGACCGGCTGCCAGTCGGCGGGCGAGCCGGGCTGCCCGTGCAGCAGGACGAGTTCGTGGGCGGCCAGCCTGGATGGCCTGTCAGTGGTTCTCGTGTCAGCGGTCATGGCGGGTGTCCTGTTCCTGGGCGGTGCGCCGGGCAGGTTTGTCTGCGGGACGGGCGTGTCTTGGTGCCCGCGGGTCGCCGGATCGGCCGGGCGGCATGGCCGGGCGCGGCGCGGTCCGGTGCCGCGCCGGGCACGGGGACGCCGTAGCCACAGCAGCACGAGCCATCCGGCCAGTGCGACCAGCCAGAAACTGGCCAGGCGGTAGAGCAGCACCGCCGCCAGGGCCTGGCTGGTACCCAGCCCGGTGGCGACCAGGGCCAGGCTGAGCGTTCCCTCGGTGACTCCGAGGCCGCCGGGCGTGATGTTGAGGCTCTGCGCCGCGATGCCCGAGCCGTAGACCAGCAGGAGGTCATGCCAGGGGACGGTGGCGCCGGTGGCGCGGATGCTCACGGCCAGGACCGCCGCGTCGGCCAGCCAGTTGGCCAGGGCCAGGCCGGTCACCGCCACCCAGCCCGACGGGGGAAGCCGGAGCGAACCCAGCCGCTGCGCCCAGGCCCGGATGATCTGGCGGGGTTCGGTGCCGGGCCGGCGCAGCATCCGGGATCCCTGCCGGAGGGCCCATGCGGCTGGCCGCTCGAGCGCGCCGCGCAGCCGCGGCCGCCGCGCGGCCGCGGCCGCCACCACGAGAGCGGTTACGGCGAGCACGCCGCCGGGAACGGCGACCGCCGCGACCAGGATGTCCCCGGACGCCAGCGCGCCGCCGACCACGACCAGAGCCGCCGCGGCCGAGGAGACCACCCCGCCGGCCAGCAGCGACCAGCCGGCCAGCGGGGCATCGGCGCCCTGCCGGGTGAAGCGGCGAAACGTGAACGCGGTGGCCAGGGCGGGTCCGGCCAGCGGAACCGAGACCGACACCGCGTTGGCCGCATAGGCGGTGGCCAGCATCGGCCGGATACCCACGCTGGCGCCGCCGGCCGCGAGCAGCCTGCGCAGCATGCTCGCGAAGGCGGCCATGGACGCCGACTCGAGCAGCACGGCGGCCGGGATCCACAGCCAGTGCAGATGACCAAGCACCGGGAACGATGCGGCCACCGCGGCCCGCCCGGCCACCCCGGCGGCCGCCAGCGCCGCGATCGCGACGATGGCCGCCGCGATGCGGGCCGCCTGCTTACTCCCCGGGCGTTGCGCGGGAGCGGCGTCCGGGCCGGCCGTGGTGCCCGGGAGGCACCGCGGCGCCGGCCGGAACCAGGTCCGGCGCGCGCGCCCGCTGACGCGTGTCTGGTGATGGTCATGTCCGCCTGTCCGGGTCATCGGCCCGCTGGCTGCGCCCGAAGGAACGAGGCCAGCGGACCGCGGCGGCTGGCCGTCAGTAGCCGTAAGGGTTGCCGGACGGAGCGGGCGGGGCCGTGCCCGTCGCTGCCTGGGACCCGGTGATCGCCGTAAGGCTGGGGGTGGCCACGAAGAAGCCCTGCACTCCCTGGCCGGTCACCTGGCCGGGCTGGTCGTCAGCGAAGGTGTACAGCAGGTGCCCGTTGTAGGCGACCTGGGCGCCGTGGGCGTCGCTGACCGCGGTGAGCTTGCCGGTCAGCCCGGCGGCGGCCGGCGACGCGGACGTCAGCGGCGGCCACAGCGCCGCCAGTCCCCCGGTGACGGCCGACTTCGCCGCCGTGTCGGACGGGTAGTAATACAGCGGCAGGCCCTGACTGTTGACCAGGATGGTCTCGGTCTTGCCTGCGACGGTCGCCTGCACGGTGCGGACGGTAGCCGCGGCGGGCTGGCCGGCAGCGGGCTGGCTGCTGGCAGCGGGCTGGCTGCTGGCATGTGAGGTCGTGGCCGCGGCGGCGGTGATACCGCCGCCGATGGCGGCCGCGGCGGCCAGGCTGATGCTGGCGATGATGATTCTCGGGTGTCGCACGGTTGGCTCCTAGCGGTATTGACGGTGCACTATCTACTAATACGGTTAGTAGAGATGGCGGGGTTCACGTGGCAGGCGGCGCAGGCGCCTGGACGAGGGCGCGGACCTGGTCGCCGGTGACGGTTTCCTGCTCCAGCAGGGCGGCAGTGAGCCGGTCGAGGGCTTCCCGGTGGCTGGTGAGCAGGTCGCGGGCCTGGGTCTCCGCCTTGGCCAGGATGGCGGCGACTTCCTGGTCGACCAGCCACTGGGTGTGTTCGGAGTAACTGCGTGCTGGGGCGAGCCCGGGGTAGGCGGCGGGCGGACCGCTGTAGCTGACCGGTCCGATCGCCTCGCTGAGGCCGAACTCGCGGACCATCTGGGTGGCCAGGGCGGTGGCGGAGGCCAGGTCGTCGGCGGCGCCGGTGGATGCCTCGCCACGGACCAGGCGTTCTGCGGCCCGGCCGCCGAGGCGGACGGCGAGGGTATCGGCCAGGTACCGTTCCCCGTATAGTCGGCGGTCGTCGGCGGGGAGCGTCTCGGTCAGCCCGAGGGCCTGCCCGGCGCCCAGGACGGTGACCCGGCTGACCGGGTTGGCGTACCGGGACAGCGTGGCGACCAGGGCGTGGCCGGCCTCGTGGACGGCGACGGTAGCGAGTTCGCCGGGGGCCAGCGGGCTGGCGCGCCGGGTGCCGAGCAGCACGCGGTCGCGGGCAACGTCGAAGTCGGCGGCGGCGAGGGTGGTGCGGCCGGCCCGGACCGCGGTGAGGGCAGCCTCGTTGATCAGGTTGGCCAGGTCCGCGCCGGAGAATCCGGGGGTGGCGGCGGCGATCTCATCGAAGTCGGTATCTGGGCCGAGATTCTTGCCGCGGGCGTGGGCGGCCAGGATGGCGCTGCGTTCGGCCCGGTCGGGCAGCGGGACGATGACCTCGCGGTCAAAACGGCCGGGCCGGCGCAGCGCGGGATCCAGGGCATCGGGCCGGTTGGTGGCGGCCAGCACCACCACCCCGTCGGACGTCCTCGAACCCGTCCATCTCGGCGAGCAGCTGGTTGAGGGTCTGCTCCCGTTCGTCGCTGCCGGCGAAGCCGCCGTGGTCGCGGCGGGCGCCGAGCGCATCGATCTCGTCGATGAACACGATCGCCGGCCCGCGGGTGCGAGCCTGCTCGAACAGGTCCCTGACCCGGGCCGCCCCGACGCCGACGAACAGCTCCACGAAACCCGAGCCTGATACGGAGAAGAAGGGGACGCGGGCCTCGCCGGCGACCGCGCGGGCGAGCAGGGTCTTGCCGGTGCCGGGCGGCCCGGCCATCAGCACGCCGCGCGGGCCGCGCGCCCCGGCCCGATGGTACCGGCCGGGGTCGCGCAGGTAGTCGACCACCTCGCTGATCTCCGTCTTCACCGCGGAATAGCCGGCCACGTCGGTGAACCGGGTGGCTGGCCGCTCGCCGTCGATGACCCGCGCCTTGGCCTTGGTCACGCCGTTCAGGCCGCGCAGGGTGCCGCCCAGGCCGCCGGCCTGCTGGCGGGCGCCGCGGATAACGAAATAGATCCCGCCGCCGATCAGCAGCAACGGCAGCAGCCCGGCCAGCACCGACAGCAGCGAGGACGACATGGCCGCAGTCGCGGTGGCGGTGACCTGGACGTGGTGAGCGGCCAGGTCACCGGCCAGGCCGTTGCCGCCGAGCGCGACCGGGATCGTGGTGCTGAACGGCTGCCCGCTGGCCATGGTACCGGTGACCTGCCCGGCCGGGCCGATGGTCACCGCCCGGACCGTCCCGGCGCCGACATCGGCCACGAACCGGGTGTAGGTCAGCGCCGTGCCGGGGGCAGCGCCGCGCGGCAGGGCCAGCAGCACCAGGAAGCCGACTATGGCCGCGGGGAGCAGCCACCGCTGCCACGGGGCTGCGTTGGCCTGGCCGGGCGGGCCAGGTGAGGGCATGCGCATCTTAATGCTCCTTCTGCTGCCCGGCGGCACGCCGGGCGGGGATCAAACGGGGCCTGGCGGGGCCTGGCGGGGGGCTGGCGGCCAGGGCGCGATCATCGGGGCTGGCTGTACTCGGGCGCGCGCCGCGCGGCCGGCCGGCGCGCCGCCGCCACGGTCGCGGCCTGGATCCGCGCCTGCCAGGTGCCGAGGGCGACGAGCAGCACGAGCAGGATGATCACCGATTCCACGCTGAGCGCGGCGATGCCGAGCGGGCAGCGCCAGTTACCGACATCGCCGTGATCGCCGAGGAAGCCCCCCGGCAGGGCACGGGTCAAGATGTACCCGCCCATCGCCGAGACGGCCACGCCGGCGGCGGCCGCCCAGGCCAGCCAGTGCGACCGGGCGAGCAGCACCCCGCCGATCAGGACCGCCGCGGCGATGATCCCGAGATACCCGATGCCGACCAGCCGGTCCGGGCCCAGCGTGCCGGGCAGGTCGACCACGTGGATCACCGCGAGCGCGATCAGCGCCAGCGCGCCCGCCGTGCGCGCGGCCACAGCCGCGCCCTGATCCGGCTGCCATCGGGCCATGCGATCAAACATCGGTGTCCTCCCGTTGCCGGCCGTCCCCGCGGGCCTGATGCCACGGCGGGGCGGCGGTAGTAGTTTCTCTTTCAACTACTAACACGCATAGGAGACGTGGCCGGTTCAGCCCGGCCCGAGCCAGCCGGTGCGACGTGCATCACACCAGCCCGCGGGCGGACGGCATCCCGCTGCACCGGAATCGCTGGCGATCAGCCGCGCCGTCGGCGTTGAAGCTGCGCAGGCGCCGATCAGATGGCTCAATCCCTCCCCAGGGCGGTGGCGCGAACTGCCAGCGTCAGGTCGGCCGGGGTCTTGACTGGTCAACAATCGCGGCGCCTGCCCGTGAAACTCTCCGAGGAAGGCGCGCGATCCGCAGGCGCCTCCCGCCGAACCTGCGACAGCCGCGGTGAACGCAACCTTCTTACTCTCCGTATTAGTAGATATGGCTTCTACGCACACGCTCCCGGCGGCGAGCTACCCGCCGATCCCGATGCCGCGATGCGCCAGCTGTACTCGCACTACGCCAAGGCACTGTATGGTTACGTCGAGCAGTTCTGCCCGGACCGGGCGAGCGCGGATGAAATGGTCCAGGAAACCTTGATCCGGGCATGGCGTCACTTGCCTCAGCTGAGCGTTGATGACCGGCCAGTCCGGCCCTGGCTGTACCGGGCCGGAACCAGCCGCTCGGACCAAAAATGGCGAGCGTGTCAGGCGGGTTCGCCCTTGAGGGTGAAGGACGACAGCAGGTTCACGGCCAGCACCAGGGCAAGGACCGTGACAATGGCGCCCATGACCACGGACGTCAGCACGCCGAGGCCCGCCTGCAGCACGGGGTCGTTGACGAACGCGTTGGCGATGCCGAGGCCGTAGTGGCTCACTGAGAGCAGCCGCACTCCGCTGACGAAGTTGCTCAGCAGCACCTCCCAGACCAGCACGTAGAGCAGGCCGACCGCGATGGCACGGGTCGTGGCCACCGAGACCATGACGAAGACCGCGTTGTAGATCACCGAACAGGCCAGGGCCCCGACGAACAGGCCGAGGGCGAACTTGCCCGTGCTGAGGCTGACGAAGCCGACCGGTCCGGGGACGCCGGTGCCCGGGGCCGGGATACTGCCGCCGCCCGCGATCAGGGCCGCGATGAGCTCGGGGAGCGCGGCGAAGATCATGGTCAGCACCGTCGCCACGAAGAACTTGGTCACGATGACCGACGACCGGCGCACCGGCGTGGCCAGCAGGTGGATGATGCTGCCATCATCGATCTCGGCGCCGAGCACGCTGGTGCCGATGATGAGCGCGGTGAGCGGTATCAGCACCGAGAACCCGAACGTGCCGAGTACGTGCGACGGCCAGGGCCGATCCGGCGCGCGAGTGGCCTTGAGCGCCAGCGTGAACAGGATCAAGATCAACGCGGGCAGGGCGAACAGCAGCGCCCGCTTGCGGCTGAGGGTCGCGTGCATGGTGATCCACGCGATCGTCGGGTTGAAGAACTCAGACATGTGATCCTTAGCTCGAGACTAGGTAGGCGAAGACGCTTTCCAGGGATTCGTCGGTGGGCTGGACCTCGCGCAGCCGGACGCCGTGGTCGCGGGCCAGCACCGCGATATCGCGGCAGAACGCGCCGTAGTCCGACGTGCGCACCTGCAGGCCGTTCCTGGTCAGCTCCACCGCGGTCACCGCGGGCCGGCCGATCAGGGTGCCGCCGAGCAGCCGGTCGTCGGACGAGCGCACGGTGAACACGTGCGGCCTGCTGGTCATCAGCCGCCGGATGGCGCGGAAGTCGCCCGAGGCGGCCAGGCGGCCGGCCACCACCACCTGGATGGTGCCGGACAGCCGCTCGACCTCCTCCAGGATGTGCGAGCTGAACAGGATGGTCCGGCCCTCGCTGCCCAGCTTGTCGAGCAGGTCCATCATGTGCAGCCGCTGCCGCGGGTCCATCCCGTTGAACGGCTCGTCCAGCAGCAGGATCTCCGGGTCGTGCACGAGAGCCGCGGCCACCTTGATCCGCTGGCGCATGCCCTTGGAGTAGGTGGCGATCTTGCGGTCCGCCGCGTCGGCCATGTCCAGCATGGCGATGGCCCGCGCCGCCGCCGCGCCCGGGTCCGGGAGCTCGTGCAGCTTGGCGGTCGACGTGACGAACTGCTCGCCGGTCAGGAAGGCGTACACCGAGTCCCGTTCGGGTACCAGGCCGACCTGACGGTAGATGTCCGGGTCGTGCCAGCTGGGCCGGCCCTCGATGGTGAGCTCGCCGCGGGACGGCGGCAGGAAGCCCGCGATCATGTGCATGATCGTCGACTTGCCCGCGCCGTTGGGCCCGAGCAGGCCGGTCACGCCCCGCTCGACCGCCATCGTGATGTCGTTGACGGCGACCACGTTGCCGTACCAGCGTGATACGTTGCGCAGCTCGATGGTGGTCAAGACTGACTCACCTTCCGGTATCTCGCGGCCAGGCCCCCGAGGCAGGCCGCGAGCAGGACCACCGTCACCACCCCGTAGAGCGGGCCGTAGCGGCCTGGATCGGCGACGAAGCCGGTCTGCGGGTTCCCGCCGAGCCACACCCGCACCCCGTCGATGAGGGTGAACGGGCTGAACAGCCCGGCCACCCGGGCCCCCGTGGTGGTGACCGACGTACCTCCCTCGGCGCCGATCAGCAGCAGGGCGAGGAAGAACGTGAGCACGCAGGAGATGGCGACGATCCCGGTCGAGTACGCGCGCCGCCCGGTCAGGGACGCGAGGACCAGGCCGATCGCGGCGAACAGCACGGCGTACATCAGGCCGACGCCGAGGCCGGGGATCAGCGCCCTGGTCTCGGCCCAGACGGCGTTGCCGCCCTTGGCCGACGCGATCGTGCCCACGTAGAGGATGAGCAGTGGCACCTCGATCAGGATGAGCAGCGCCGCGGTCATCGCCAGGTACTTGGCCAGCGGGTAGTCGCCGCGCCGCAGCGGACGGCAGAAGTACAGCGGCAGGACGTGGTTGCGCAGGTCCCTGGAGACCAGTTCGGGCGCCTGCGCGGCGAGGAAGACGATGACCACGGCGGCCCGCAGCTGCGGCGCGTAGACATCGTAGCCGAACAGCCGCTGGTTGCCGCGGGCCACCGCGAACGCGTTCACCAGCGCGGGCAGGCATATCGCGATAAACGCGAGCGCCGGGATGATCTTGCCCTTCACGCCCCGGCCGATGCCCCACGCGGAGCGGAAACTGTGCCAGGTCAACGCCCTGACGATCTGCGTCCGGCCCAGCCGGGGACCGTCGTAGCCGCGATAGCCGAGGTCATGGATGACCCCGGCGGCTTGGGCTTCAGGCATGCGGCACCTCCTCCTCGTCGCGGAACAGCTCTTCGACCTGGTGCCGCCGCTGCTCCAGGCGGCACAGCGGCAGGGCGAGCGCCGCCACGCAGTCGCGCACGACGTCGTAGGTGTCGTCCCCGCCGAGCGGGACCAGCAGGGTCCGGCCCTGGGCGGCGGTGCCGGCCTGGACGGTCGCGGCCAGTCCGTGGGCGGCCAGTTCGGCCTGCAGCTGGGCCAGCCCCTCCTCGACCTCGACCGCGAGGACCTGGCTCGCCTGGGTGAAGCTGGTCATCGAGTCGGCGCGGAGCAGCCGCCCGCTCTCGATCGCGATCAGGTGGTCGCAGATCCGCTCGATCTCGCCGAGCAGGTGGGAGGCCACGACGATGGAGATGCCGAACTCGGTGCCGATCCGGCCGATCAGCTCGAGCATGGCGCTGCGCCCGGCCGGGTCGAGCCCGTTGGTGGGCTCGTCGAGCAGCATCAGCCGCGGCGCGCCGACCAGGGCCTGGGCCAGCTTCACCCGCTGCTTCATGCCGGTGGAGTAGGTGCCGATCAGCCGGTACCGCTCCTCGTGCAGGCCGACATGCCGCAGCGACTCCGCGGCGCGCTCCTTGGCCACGGTGGGCGGCAGGCCGGAGATCCGGCCCAGGTGGGTCACGAACTCGGTCGCGGTCACATCGGGCGGAAGACAGTCGTGCTCGGGCATGTAGCCGAGCAGGGTCCTGATCATCTCGCCGCTGGCCTGGCAGTCGTGGCCGAGCACCTTGGCCTGGCCCTTGGTCGGCGGCACCAGACCGAGCAGGATCTTTATCAGCGTGGACTTGCCCGCGCCGTTGGCGCCGACAAGACCGGTGACACCGGGCGCGACCGAGACGGTCAGGCCGTCGAGCGCGGTCACGTCCCCCGGGTAGACCTTGGTCAGCGCCGCGGTCTCGACGACGCTGCCGGTCTCGGTGACGCTGCCGGCCCCGGTCGCGGGGCCGGTCTGAGTGGATGACATGTGTGCTACCGTGCCAGCACGGACCCCTCCGGGTCATCAGCCCGCAGAGTGAAACCTGCCCGGCCCGTATGGCCAGTGCCGGGGTTCGTGGCTTACCACACGGCCTACGCCTGCAGGATGACGCCTCCGGCGGCGATGGCGGTTACCGTAGTCTCGTGCGCACCCATTCGGAGGTCCCGGCCGCCCGTCAGCGGCCGCCGCTGACCAAGCGGCTCAGTCCCCGGCACTGGGCCGCGCTCGACTACGTGGTCGGCGGGGTGCTCGGGCTGATCCTGTTCGCGAATATCAGGCGCGGCGTCGTCCGGGCCCTCGTGACCCCACAGGGCGTCGTCCCTCTCCGTCAGGTCTCGCTGGCCTGGCCGCTGGCCATCTTCCTCATCTTGGTGGCCGTGCTGGCGGTGGGCATGCGCCGCCGTCACCCGGGGATCATGCTCGGCGTGCTGCTGGCCGCCTCGGTCGTCGTGACCACGCTGGCCGGCTCGGGGAACAGCGCCCTGACCTACTTCCTGCCCATCGCCTACGTGCTCTACCTGGTCGCCGCGACCTACGAGCACCACCAGGCCGCGGTGCGCGTGCTCATCGCGGTGTTCGCCACCCTGCTGGCCGACGCGGTGCTCCTCCACCTGGCCGGGAACGGGTTCGTCCCGGACGGCGGGCTGGTCTCGGCCGCGCTGTGCGTGATCATCGCCTGGTTCACCGGTTACATCGTGCGCCAGCGGCGCCGGTACGCGATCAGGCTGCAGGACGAGGCGGCCAGCAAGGCCGTGGCCGAGGAACGGCTGCGCATCGCGCGGGAACTGCACGACGTCGTGGCGCACAGCATGAGCGTCATCGCGGTCCAGGCGGGCTACGGCCAGTACGTCATCGACACGCAGCCCGCCGCCGCACGCGACGCCCTCGGTGCCATCCAGGCCACCAGCCGGGAAGCCCTGGACGAGATGCGCCGGATGCTCGGCGCCCTCCGCCAGGCGGACGAGACCGACGCCGCCCGGGCCGGCGCCCCGCCCGTGGCGCGGGGCCCGTCCGCGGACGGGATTCCGGCGGTCGGCCGACCGGACTCCGAGGCCGGCGCGCTCGGCGGAGTGAGCGTGGTCAAGGGGTTCAACGGGGCCCAAGGGTCCGCGCCGCTGTTCCCCGCGCCCGGCCTGGCCGACCTGGACCGGCTGCTGGCGCGGACCGCGAGCGCGGGCGTCCGGGTGGACCTGACCCGCTGCGGGCAGCCCAGGGAGCTGCCCGCCAGCATCGACCTGTCCGCCTACCGGATCGTGCAGGAAGCGCTGACCAACGTGGTCAAGCACGCCAGGACGAGCTCGTGTCAGGTGCTGATCGGCTACGGGCACGACGAGCTGGTCCTGGAGGTGACCGACAACGGCGCGGGCGTGCCCGCGATGGCCGGCGCCGGGGTGTCGCACCACGAAACCGCCCTCGGCGGAGCCCCGCCGGACGGCGCCTCGACGGCGCTGCCCCTGCCCTTCTGGGGTACGACCGGCACCGCCCTCCCAGGAGGCAGCGTCATCGGCGGGAGCGGGCACGGCATCATCGGGATGCGCGAGCGGGTCAGCCTGCTCGGCGGCGAGTTCAGTGCCGGGCCGCTGCCCGGCTATGGCTTCCAGGTCAGCGCGCACATCCCGCTACCGTCCGATGGAACCCGGTGAGGTGGGCCGGGATTTCAGGATCCGAACGAGTGGCGTGTTACGGTCCTGGCCGGGCATGAAGCGTGGTCGCGACTTGGCGGCCTGCCTGCCTCCCGCCCTGGCGCCGGCTAGATGGGGTACCGGGTGGGTTCGGTTTCGTACTGGCGGCCGGATGGGGTGGTCCACCGGAATGTGCTGCCGGGGAGCTGGTCGACGTGCCACCGCGGGTGCTGCTTGACCCGGTGGTCGTGTCGGCACCTCGGCACGCGGGCCGGGTCGGTCACTGGGTCAGCGTGCGCCGTCAGCTGGCCGCCGCGGAGTACGCCTGGAGGATGACGCCCGGCCGGGGATTCGTGGCTACCGTAGAGGTGTGCGCACCACTTCGGACCTGACATGACCCTGCGGGTGGTGGTCGCCGACGACCAGGCCCTGGTCCGGGTGGGCTTCTGCGGGATCATCGCGGCCACTCCGGGCTTCGCGGTGGTCGGCGAGGCGGGCAACGGCGTGGAGGCGATCGAGGCCGCGCGGCGAGCCAGACCAGACGTCATCCTGATGGACGTGCGGATGCCGGTCATGGACGGGATCGAGGCGACCAGGCGGATCACCGAGAGCACCGACGTCCGTGCCCTTATCCTGACCACCTTCGACCTGGATGAGTACGTGTTCGCCGCGCTGCGGGCCGGGGCCAGCGGCTTCCTGCTCAAGGACACGCTGCCCGCCGACCTGCTCACCGCCATCCGGGTGGTGGCGGCCGGCGACGCGCTGCTGGCGCCGAGCGTCACCCGCCGGCTGATCGGCGAGTTCGCCCGCACTGTGCCCGCCGGCGAGCCTGCCGCCGGCCCTGTCGGCGCGTCCCCTCAGGCCCCGGCCGACCGCGACGGGCGGCCCAGCCCGGACCGGGAGAAGCTGCAGCGGATGCTGACCGACCGCGAGCTCGAGGTGCTTGAGATGGTCGCTCGCGGCATGTCCAACGCCGAAATCGCCGAGGAGCTCACGATCAGCCCGGCCACGGCCAAGACCCACGTGGCCCACCTGCTGACCAAACTCGACGCCAGGGACCGTATCCAGCTGGTCATCATCGCCTTCCGGTCCGGTCTGGCCAGCACGCCCCGGTAAAGGGATCAGCGTCGCTGGCCCGACGATCGGCGACGGCGGTTCCCGGCCGGCGATCTCACCGACGGTAGGTCCGGTCCACGCCGGGGTGGCCCTTGACTGCTAGCAGCGGCTGGGTGGTTTGCGGCGTCGGCGCGGCGGCGCACAGTTCAGTCGTCCTTGTGCGGCAGGAACTCCTGGACCTTGGTCTTGATGCCTTCCCTGACGATGGCCCACCGGTTCTCGTCGCCCTTGAGCAACGCCTCGGCGGCGTCCTTCATCTGCTCGAAGGTGGCATGCGGCGGGATCGGCGGCACGCTGGGGTCGGTGTGCACGTCGAGCACCGTAGGCCGGTCCGCGGCCAGGGCGCGCTGCCACGCCGGGGCGATCTCCTCCGGGTCGGTCACGGTGATCGCCTGCAGGCCGAGGCTGGCGGCGAAGCCGGCGAAGTCGACGTCGGGCAGCGTCTGGGACTTGGTGAATTTCGGCGACCCTTCCATCGCGCGCAGCTCCCAGGTGACCTGGTTGAGGTCGTTGTTGTGCAGCACCGCGATGATCAGCCGCGGGTCGGCCCACTGTTCCCAGTAGTGCTTGATGGTGATCAGCTCGGCCATGCCGTTCATCTGCATCGCGCCGTCGCCGGCGAACACGATCACCGGACGGTCCGGGTGGCCGAACTTTGCGCCGATGCCGTAGGGCACGCCGGGCCCCATGGTGGCCAGGTTGCCCGACAGCGAGCCGCGCATGTCGCCGCGGAACTTCAGCTGCCGGGCGTACCAGTTGGCGGCGGATCCGGAGTCGGCGCAGATGATCGCGTTCCCGGGCAGTTGCGGGGACAGCTCGGAGAACAGCCGCATCGGGTTGACCGGGTCGGCTGCCACCCTCGCCTCGGCGTCCGTCACCGTCCACCAGCGGGCGACGTTGGATTCGATCGTCTCGCGCCAGCCGCGGTCGTCCTTGTTGTTTGAGCAGGGGGATGAGGGCGCGCAGCGTGGCGGCGGCGTCGCCGACCAGGTTGACCTCGTAGGGGTAGCGCATCCCGATGTACTTGCCGTCGATGTCGATCTGCACCGCGCGGGCCTGGTCGAACTCGGGCAGGAACTGGGTGTAGGGAAAGCTCGACCCGACGGTGAGCAGCGTGTCGCAGTCCATCATCAGCTCGTAGCTCGGCCGGGTGCCCAGCAGCCCGATCGAGCCGGTGACGTAGGGCAGCTCGTCGGACAGCACGTCCTTGCCGAGCAGCGGCTTGGCCACGCCCGCGCCGAGCAGGTCGGCCACCTCCTCGAGCTCGCGGCGTGCGCCGCGGGCGCCCTGCCCGGCCAGGATGGCTACCTTGGCCCCGGCGTTCAGGATCTCGGCGGCCTTGATGATCGCGGCGTCGTCCGGCACGGTGACCGGCCACTCGGCGCCCAGCGAGGAGGGCACCATCTTGAACGCGTGGGTCGGCCCGGAGTACTCGAGTTCCTGCACGTCAGCGGGGATAATAATCGTCGTGGGGGCGCGCTCGGCCACCGCGACGCGGACGGCCCGGTCGAGCACGTTGGGCAGCTGCTCGGGCACCGTGACCATCTGCACGTACTCGCTGGCCACGTCCTTGAACAGGGAGATCAGGTCGACCTCCTGCTGGTAGGAGCCGCCCATCGCGGAGCGGTTGGTCTGGCCGACGATTGCGACCACGGGGACGTGGTTGAGCTTGGCGTCGTACAGGCCGTTCAGCAGGTGGATCGCGCCGGGTCCGGAGGTGGCCATGCAGACGCCGAACCGTCCGGTGAACTTCGCGTATCCGACGGCCTCGAACGCGGCCATCTCCTCGTGCCTGGCCTGGATGAACATCGGGTCATCCCCGGCCCGGTCCCAGGCGGCGAGGATCGCGTTGATCCCGTCGCCAGGGAACGCGAAGACCTTGTCCACCCCCCATTCGCGTAGCCGTTGCAGCAGGTAGTCGGCGACGGTGATCGTGGACACTGGTCCTCCTTGGGTGTTGCGGGAGCTAGCTGGGTGGGTTGCCTGAGCCGGCGATGAGCCGGTCGGCGGCACGCGCGGCGACGGCCATAATGGTCAGGGCGGGGTTGGCGCTGCCCTGGGTGGGCAGCACGCTGCCGTCGGTGATGTACAGGTTGGGCACGGCGAAGCTGCGGCACTCGGCGTCGACGACGCCGTGGCGTTCGTCGGCGGCCATCCGGGCTCCGCCGACCAGGTGGGCGTAGCGCTGGATGGTGATGACCTCATCCGCGCCGGCCGCGCGCAGGATGTCCTCCATGACCCTCTGCGCGGCCTTCATAAGGGCAGTGTCGTTGTCGCATTGCGTATAGGAAAAGTTGGCCACCGGCAGGCCGTGGCGGTCCTTTTCCCCGGCCAGGGTGACCCGGTTCTCCGGCTGGGCCAGGAACTCGCACAGCGCCCCCAGGGTCGCCCAGTGCACGTAGTCGCTTATGTACTCGCGCAGCGACGCGCCCCAGTGGCCCTGCGCGGCGACGTGTTCGGCCCAGGTGATCGGCAGCGGCGAGACGGTCTGGATGGAGAACCCGCGCTTGCGGTCTTTGGCCGGGTCGGTCTCGTAGAACTCCTCGGTGCTCACCTCAGGGGGCGGCGCCTTGTACATCCGGATTTCGGCGTCGAAGCGGCCCGCGGTCTGCGGCGCCCCCTGCACCATGAGGTACCGGCCCACCTGGTCGAACTCGTTGCACAGCCCGTCCGGGAACCGCTTGGATGCGGAGTTGAGCAGCAGCCTGGGGGTCTCGATGGAGTACCCGGCGATCGCGACGATCTTCGCCTTCTGGAAGCGGGAGACTCCGTCGCGCACGTAGTGCACTCCGGTGGCGCGGCCGGTGCGCTCGTCGACGTCGACGCGGGTGACCATGCAGTCGGCGCGGACCTCGGCGCCGTGCGCGAGCGCGTCGGGAATGTGGGTGATCAGCGGGGAGGCCTTGGCGTTGACCTTGCAGCCCTGCAGGCAGAAGCCGCGGTAGATGCAGTGCGGCCGGTTGCCGAACCGGCCGTTGACGATGGCCACCGGGCCGACCTTGGCGGTGATGCCGAGCTTGTCCGCGCCGCGCAGGAACACCTCACCGTTGCCGCTCACCGGGTGCGGCCGGTAGGGGTAGGCGTGCGGGTCGCCCCACGGCCACTTCTCCCCGGCGACCGGCAGTTCCTCCTCGATCATCCGGTAGTACGGCCGCAGGTCGTGGTAGCCGATGGGCCAGTCCGCGCCGACTCCGTCGCGGCTGTAGGTCTCGAAGTCGCTGGGGTGGAAGCGAGGGGTGTAGCCGGCGTAGTGCACCATCGACCCGCCCACGCCGCGGCCGGAGTTGTTCGACCCGAGCGGGACCGGGTCGGCGCCTGAGATGACGCGCGGCTCGGTCCAGTACAGGTGGTGGGAGCCGGCCTCGTCGCTGACCCAGTCGGTGTCCGGATCCCAGAACGGCCCGGCGTCAAGCGCGATGACCTTCCAGCCCGCGCGGGCCAGCCGCTGCAGCAGCGTCGACCCGCCGGCACCGCAGCCGACGACCAGCAGGTCTACCTCGTCGGCGTCGGCGAAGCGGCGCATGTCCTGGCGCAGCTTGTGGTTGGTGCGGGTGCCGTCGTTGGGCAGCAGCCACGCCGACTCGTTGCGGGCCCGCACCCCGCTCATCGCTGGGCCCGGGCGGGGTCGTCGGCCGGCCTGGCGTCGCGCACCTCGAACGGCTCACGCGCGTCGACGCCGGGGTTCTTGTAGCCGCGCGGGTAGGCGGGCCCGGGGAAGCCGATCTCGTCCCATGCGGCTGGATGGGCGTAGTAAGCGGTACAGGCGTAGCGGGTCCACAGGCTCCACACGTGCTTGGCGCTGAGCCCGTGCCAGGGATCGGAGCCGGCATCTTGCACCGCCTGGATAAGCGCCGCCTGTTCTTTCGGCGAGCAGGCCGCGAACGTACTGTCGAACCGCTCGCTGGCGTCGGCCTCGAGCGCTGCCAGCGTGTCGCGCCAGGCCTGGCCGTCGGCGGGCATGTCATGGTAGTGCCAGCCGTCGGTCTGCTGCTCGGCCAGCCGCGTGTCGATCAGGTTCACCACCGGCACCCGGTCGTCGTCGCCGCACTGGCCGAGCAGCTGATCACACAGCGCCGTCGCGATCGCTTGCTCGCCCGGGCTGAAGAACCGGATGTCCGGCGCCATCCCGATCCGGGACAGCACCACGCCTGTCGTGACCGGATCCCAGTGCCCGGCCTGGCCCAGGGCGTCGAAGCCAGGGAACCGGTCGCGCCACGCCGCGGTGTCGTTCACTTCTCCCGCCGCAGCACCGACGCGAGCAGGCCCATCCCGCCGACCAGGGTCACCAGCAGCGGAGCCAGCAGAGGCGGGCCCATCTCCATGTTGTAGCGCGTATTGTGCCAGCCGCCCGGCTTCTGGGCGATCGCCCGCGCGTGCAGGTAGGTGCCCTGCAGGCCGTTGGCCACGATCGCGGCCGACGCGACCGGCAGCGCCGTCTTGGCCATCCGCTGGCTGAAGAACCCGGCCACGCCCGCCGCTGCCCCGACCGGACCCAGCGCGACCGGCAGCCACATCATCTTGTTGCCGAAGCTGGCCGAGTCGTGCTCGAAGTAGATCTCGGCGGCGGTCACCAGCGCGCCGACCCCGGTCAGCGCGGACAAGCTGCGCTCGAACCGGCCGGTCTCGACGTTGCGTACCATCCGGTCGATGCCCGGCAACGCCGGGTCGGTAGCAGCTCTCATAATCAGCCCTTCCGCCTTACTCGAGATGCCGCCGGGCCGCCATCCGGTTTGCCGTCGGCCGCGCTCCGGCCGCCGGCGGGCCCGATCCCGGGAATCGGGATTAGTTGCGACCTCGCAAGTATAACCGCAACGGTTGCGACAGAGCAACTATTAGCGCGATAATCGGCTCGTGCCTACCCCGGATCACAGCACAGTCGCCGGCTCGGTCACCGCGGAGCAGGTCGACGCGGTGATGATCGCCGCTCAGGCGCTGGTCGGCGTCACCGTGCAGTCGCTGGCCGAGTTCGAGGACCGTGTCACGCTGCCTCAGCTGCGCGTTCTGGTTCTGGTTAGTCAGCGGGGCACGCTCAATCTCAACGCGCTGGCCCGGGCAATGAACATTCATCCGTCGAACGCGACCCGAGCCTGCGATCGTCTCGTGGCCGCAGGCCTGCTGTCCAGATCTGACGCCGCGGAGGACCGGCGCAACCTGGCCCTCGAGCTCACCGACGACGGCAAGGCGTTGATCGACACGCTGGCCGAGCATCGCCGCGCGGCGATCGGCGCGGTGCTCGCCCGGGTGCCAGCGTCCCAGCGGCGCGCCATCGCCGCCGCGATGCGCGCCTTCGGCCAGGCGGCGGGCCAGAGCGCGATTGGCGAGGCGTGGAAAATGGGCTGGTCGCCCCCCTGAGCAGATGCCCGCCTCGCGGTCAACGCGGCAGCGTCAGGACTTGCCGCGGTGGCCGCGCATCCATGCGGTCGCGAGCGCGGCTGCGGCGAGCAGGCAGCCGGCCAGCGGGGCGCGGTGCGTCGTGGCCCACAGCCACGGGTCGCGTGCGTGTGCCTGGTCGTCGAAGGCGCCGTGCGCGCCGCGGTCGACGTCGGCGTCCTGGGGCTCGAACACGTTCGAGCCCCACCGCGGCAGGTCCTTGCTGTTCTGCTGCGACTTCACGCCGGTCCGGCCGAGGTAGAGGTCGAGCAGCTTCGGTGCGATCCGCTCGCCGAGGATGGTGTAGGCGGTGGAGATGCCCACCCACATGTTGCGGCGCGGGTGCTCGGCGAGATAGACGATCGCCTTGGCGGGCAGCTCCGGCTGGAAGATCGGCGCGACCGGCATCGGGTGGCCGCTCATCTTGTTCAGGTTCCAGTTGAACTGCGGGGTGTTCAGGCCCGGCAGCTGGACGGTGCAGAGCCTGACGTTGCTCTTCTCGCTGGCGAGCTCGGTCACCACCGACTGGGTGTAGCCGACGACGGCGTGCTTGGCGCCGCAGTAGGCCGATTGCAGCGGGATCGAGCGGTAGGCCAGGGCCGACCCGACGTTGATGATGACGCCGCGGTCGCGGGGGCGCATGTGCCGCAGCGCGGCCTGCGTGCCGTAGACCTGCCCGTAGTAGGTGACCTCGGTCATCCGCCGGAATTCCTCCGCTGAGGTGTCCCAGGAGTAGGCCAGCGAGCCGCTGAACGCGACGTTGACCCACACGTCGATCTCGCCGAGCTCGGCCACGGCCTGCTCGGCCGCGCGGTGGACCGCGCCGGGGTCGGCGACGTCGGTCGGGATGCCCAGGCCGCGCCCGCCGGCGCCCTCGACGTCCTTGGCGGCGCCGTCCAGGCCGGCCTGCCCGCGGGCCAGCACGGCCACGTCATAGCCGGCCTCGGCGAAGGCCTGCACGGTTGCCCGTCCCACCCCGCCCGATCCGCCAGTGACCACCGCGACCCTGCGTCCTGTTGCCGATGTCATCGCTTCCTCATCTCTGTTTTCTTGCGGTGACCGGACGGCAGGATCCTGCCCCGCGTCGAGCCGGTCAGGAATCTGGGCGTGCCGGGCCGGGCGCCGCGGCCTGCCCGGTAGCCGGGCACCAGCGCGCCGGCGAGCCGGTCGGCCAAGCTCTGGCGCAGCCGCCCGAGCGTGCCGCCTGGTCCCGGCGGCGGTCGTTCATCCGGGGCCGCCCGGGCGGCGAGCGCGCCGGCCGCGGCGAAGGACGCCGCGATCAGCGTATCGGTCAGTGCGGCGCGCCGGCGGCCCCGGTCGGCGGCCGCCAGCCCGAGCATGCTCACGGCGTGCAGCAGGTCGACCTCGATGCCGAGGGCCACCACCGGGTAGCCGGGTTCGCGGCCGGAGGCCACCGCCTGGGCCAGCTGGCGGGCGCCGAGGATGCGGGCGATCACCCGGCCCCGGGCGTCGAGCGGCCGGCCCAGCAGCCGTTCGCTCACCAGCGCGGGCGCCGCGAGCTGCAGCGCGCCGTACCCGCCGCGTACCGCGCCAAGCAGCGTCGCGGGTGACCAGCCCGCCCGGGGGCCGCTCACTGCTCGCCCGGCCACGGGGAGGCCAGCCGCGCCGAGGCCTCGAACATCAGCGCGTGCACGAAGGCCTGGGGCAGGTTGCCGCGCAGCTGGCGCTGCGTGACGTCGTACTCCTCGGAGTACAGCCCCGGCGGCCCGCAGGCGGCGCGGTTGCGTTCGAAGTAGCGGATCGCGGCGAGCGTGTCGCCCTGCTGGTGGCTGGCCAGGGCGGCGAGGAAGCCGCAGAGCAGGAACGCGCCTTCGGCGTCGCCGAGCGGGCCCGGCTGCTGCCGGAACCGGTAGACATAGCCCTCCTGGTCCAGCTCGCCGCGTACCGCCGCCAGGGTGGCGGCGGTACGCGGGTCGCCGGCCGGCAGCGCGCCGCGGATGCCGGGCAGCAGCAGCGCCGCATCGACGCGGTCGTCACCGGGCGCGCGCTGCCAGCGGCCGGACGGGTGCGTGCAGTGCGCGGCGGTGTCGGCCAGGATCGCCGCGGCCAGCGCGAGCCAGTCGCCGGCGCGCGGAGCGGGCGCGCCGCGAGCCCGGCTGGCTGCGCGCAGCCCGGCGGCGCAGATCAGCCGGCTCTGGCACCAGCGCTGGTCGTCCAGCTCCCAGATGCCGGCTTCGGGGTCGTGCCAGCGAGCCGCGATCGCGTCCGCAGCGGTCTCGACGGCCCGCCACCCGTCGGCGTCGAGGTGGTCGTGGCCGGCGGCGGCGGCGAGCAGCAGCAGCGCCTCGCCGAACGCGTCGAGCTGGAACTGGGCGTTGACGTGGTTGCCCACGATGTCGTGGCCGCCGGGATAGCCGGGCAGGTGGAGCGAGCGCTGATCGGGAACGCGGCCGCCGGCGGTGGTGTAGGCAGGGGTGAGCTTCGGCCCGTCGTCCAGGAGCCGGGCGCAGACGAACCGTACCGCGTCGTCGAGCAGCGGGTGAGCGCCGGCCGCGGCGACGGCCTCGCCGGTGAAGCACTGATCGCGGATCCAGACGTAGCGGTAGTCGTAGTTGCGGCCCTCCCCCGCCCGCTCGGGCAGGCTCATCGTCGCCGCGGCGACCATGCCGCCGCCGGCGCTGGTGAGCCCGCGCAGCACCGCGTAGGCGTGCCGGGTGTCCCTCGGGGCAAGGGTGCCAGCGAACTCCGGGACGCAGGTCCGCCAGGTGTGCTCGGTCGCCTGCCAGGCTTCCCCTGGCTCCGGGGGCCGTTCGGGCAGCGTCTGCCCGGACAGCTCGAGAACAAGGTCGTGGCTGCTGCCCGCGGGGATCGTGAGCTCCATCGCCAGCGCGTGGCGTGCGCCGTCGCCGGTGGCAACGGTCTTGGCCTTCTCGCCGCCGCTCCATCGGACGTTCAGCTGGCCGGCTGGGCCGGCCCACACCCCGCGCTGCCGGTCCATCTGCCCGGCCGGATGCTGGCCGAACCCGGCCCGGACGTCCAGCCGCACCGTCACCCGGGCGTCGCCTTTCGCGGCGATGATCCGCCGCAGCACGACCACCCGGTCGACCTCACCGGGGAAGGCCAGCGCCTCGCGGCATTCGATCACCCCGGTCTCGGTGATCCAGCGGGAGCGCCAGATCAGCGAGCCGTCCTCGTAATAGCCACCCCAGACGAACCGGGCGCCGGCGGGCGTGACCGAATACAGGCCGCCGCCGCCGATCAGCGCGGAGAACACCGCGTCGCTGTCCCAGCGCGGCGCGCACAGCCACGCCATGTCGCCGCGCGGGCCGACCAGGGCGCCGCGTTCGCCGTCGGCGAGCAGGGCGTACTCGCGCAGCACGTGCAGCGGGTACCGTGCCGCGTCCCGGTCGTCGATCCGTGTGCTCGCCATCGTGTCTCGCTCCTATCTAGATTCCGGCGGCGTTGGCGTAGAACTGCTGGTCCTCGCGCCACCCGCCCATGCCCATGCCGATGTCCGTGACGTCGGCGACGAATTCGATGCCGGTGATCCACTTGACCATCTTGAAACCGAGCTGGGTCTCGATCCGTACCGCAGCGGAGCGCCGTGCTCGACCGGCAGCGGGGCGCCATTCATGTCCAGCGCGAGGATGGTCTGCGGGTTTGCGGCCAGGCGGATCGGGATGGTGCCGTAGCGCGATGGCCGGTGACCAGGACTCTTCCTCGTCCAGCGAGGTCCACAGCCTGCGCGAGTCGGCGCCGTACATTTTCTTCGACAGGCGCAGCCACTCCCGCTCCGGCGGGCAGTCGTCGTGCCAGTACAACTTCGGGAATGCGGACAGCACCTTGCTGCCCGAACGGAACAGCAGCAGCATGAAGAAGATGTTCAGCAAGTGGGTGACCACCACCCAGGAAGGGAAGAACTCAGGCACGCTGCCCGCTCCTCTCCGGTCGAGGCACCCGCGTGGCCCGCGATGCCGAGCACCGAACGACCGGGGTTCTTACGTTCACTGCTAGCATAAGCGCAATAATTGCGTAACAGCAAACAAGATCCCCGGGCGAGGCCGTACGAGAGTCCGCCACACCCAGCCGCGAGCCAAGAGGGAGTAGCGACGTGAGCCGTGCCGAGAGCCAGAATGCGTCAGCGCGGATGGAGCAGCTGCGCGGTGCGCTGCTCACCGGCGCGGACCCGGAGCCAGCGAGAAAGAGATCGCTGAGCACACCCGCGACCGTCCCTTGCTCGGCGCCGTGCCGCCACCGGTTGAGCGCGCCCTATCCGCCCGGGCAGATGTGCGACGGCGCGCACGGCGCCCCGCTGATTCCCTGCCCCAGCCGTCTCGCCGGCGGTAGCTACCGCTTCCAAGGGGCGCTCAGGCCCAGCGCGGCGGCCAGGGTCAGCACCACGCGTCCTCGCGCAGGGCCGCTGACTGCATCGAGGGCGAACGCGCGGATCCGGCGGGCTGTCTGCACGGCCGGGACTGCGAGCATCAGCACTCTCCGCCGCCGGGCGTGCCGCGGACTGGTTTCTTCAGGCTGCTGACGTCCTGGCTGTCGCTGTCACCACTGAAGCCCGAAGCATCGGCGCGGAATCGGTCGCGGCTCTCCGCCTCTTCCTGTTCATTCCGCCCCTGGACGGGCCGTTCTTCTTCCGGCTGCGCAGCCTGGCCGGACAGCAGCGGGGAGCGGGCCAGAGTAACCACCGCAGCTGCCATGACCAGGCCGCTCACCACGGCTAGGGAGATAAACCATCCGCCCCGGGCCTGCTCGCCGTACACGAAGACGCCCCACAGGATCGACACGACCGGATCGGACAGCGTCAGGCCAGGCTGTGCGGCGATCACCCGGCCGGCGTTCAGCGCCGACTGAACCAGGAACAAGCCCAGCGCGTCGGCCGCGACCATGCCGTACAGCTGCCAGCTGGTGAACAGCGCGCCGAATCCCCTGGCGTAGGCGTTGGTCATGCCTTTCATCAGCGCCGCCGTCAGCCCGAACGTGGCCCCGGCGGCCACGGCGAGCACCGCCGCCGTCCCGTACGCGGCCGCGGTCGTGGCCATGATCGCCACCTCAGCCGCCTCGGACCGCCTCGCGCACCGCCGGGTGTTCACTCTGGTCCCGCTGTTGATCTCGGCGATCTGTTTCGCGGTCTCCTACCTGACCCGGGCGGGACGTTCACCACCGCGTTCGTCCTGCTGATCGTAGCGGCGGCCGGCATGTACGCGCCGTACGGGCCGTACTTCGCCTACATCCCCGAGCTGCTCCCGGCCGACGACGCGGCCCCGGCCGTCGGCATGATCAACGCGTTTGGCGCCCTGGGCGGATTCATCGGCACGTATATAGTTGGCGCGCTGGGCGGGGGCACGTCGGCCGTGCCGTTCGTGTTCCTCGCTGCATGCCTGCTGGTGGCCGCCCTCCTCATGGTCGCCGTGCGCCGTCCCGGCCAGGCGCGCCAGGCGGCGCGGCCAGACCCCGCGGCAGACCGCGGTGACACCGCCGCGACCAGAGCGGCTTGAGCGGGTCGGCCGCGTGCGCCCTCGCATCGTCATCACGGCGCCGATCGAGTCGCCTCTGGTGTTCATGGGCGCCACGGCGATCAGCGTGCGGGTCCGAGCCTCGGTGAGGCTGTCGGTGTACAGCAGCAAGCACGAGCCGGGTGCCAATCTGGACCGACGCTGGCCTGCCCTCAGACGTGGTGGTCTCACGCGGAAGATGGCGAGCGGCCGGACTTAGCCTTTTCCGCCAGGTCATCTGGGGTGCATGCCTGCTGGATCTTCCTGCTGGCGCTGGTGGCGGGACTGGCGGGCCGAGTGACTTCGGCGGCCGTGTGTGCGGCTTGCGCCCTGGTCCCCCTCGTCCTGCCGCTGCCGCTCGCGCTGGAACGCGTGAGCGGGGCGCTCCGGGACACGCGCCGCGACGGACGGCAGGGCGGACTGCCTGGCCCGACCGGTTCGAACTGGCGGTGCTAGTGTGTATCGTGGTACGATATTTATTGCTGGCAGGGACGCGGTAGGCCGGCGGATTCCGGAGGCGATGGCGCATGAAGCGGTACAAGTTCCAGGCTTTGGTCACCCTGTGCGAGGGGAGTGATGGCGACCCACGTCCGCTAAGTTCCGCACCGCGCCGCATGGTGCTGCGAGGCTGGAACGATGAATCCGCGCGCAGCCAGTTTTCACCGCCCTGGTCAGCTGCGACGACGACGGGCCGTTCCGGCCGGGGAGCCCGCGCGTCCTGGCGACGCTGCGGCTGGCCGGTGACGACGTGACCGATTACCTCAGCATTGGGAGCCACTTCGATCTGTGGCTCGGTCACGACGCCGGGCAGGGCGTCGTCACGCGCCGCCTTTTCGTCTGATCGGTTACCATCCGGTCTGGGCAGCCGTCTTCGCGGCGCATGACGACACCCACATTGGGCACATTCTCTGGCCTCCGTTGTTGCCCAGAGTCAGCGCGACGGAGATCAGCGCTATGGATGTCACGATCCAGAGCACCGGCCACACCAGCTGCCATCGAAGGCCCGGCTTGAGCCGGCGCCAGGTCGTCCAGGACGACCGCGAGTTCGTGCAGGCGGTCCAGGGTGCGCCGGGGTCAGCTGCTCCACGATGCGGTCGCCTGCGGCGGTCAGGCGGACAGGTACAACGCGGCGAGCGTCCTTATCTGGTGTCCGCTCGACCAGGCCGGCGGCCTCGGCGCGGTCAACCAGCTCCACCTCGCTGTGCGGCCGCAGGAGCAGTAGCCGGCCAGGTCACCGACGGTCGGAGGCTTATCGCCCGGATGTCCCTTGATCGCCAGCAACTGGTGCTGAACGTGGGTGAGGCCCGCCGCCTGCGCCTGGTCCTCGCTCCAGCGCTCGAATTGGCGCAGCGCGACGCGGAACTCTAGCAGCCTTTCGAAGTCTCGCCGGGTAAGCCGGGAGCATTATCACCTTTCAGGCGCTTAGGACATTGATGTCGCGGTAATGAGCCGCCGGGCAGTCATCGGACACGTGTCCATTCAGGGTGGGTGGTGAGCTGCGGTTTCGGGTCCTGGTTCAGCGGGCTGGCAGGGGTAGCCAGGGGTCGCCGGCTAGAGCTCGGGTGATGGCGTCGAGGGCGGTCAGGCCGTGGTTTGCCGCCGAGTCGAGGTAGCTGCGAATGCGGCACCAGCGGGCGAGGGTCCTGGGGTGTGCCAGTCCCGCGGCCGGTTGTGCGTGATCCCGAAGGCTATGGCCTCGTCGTAGCGCTCCCGCAGCTTCGCCAGCAGCTGCTCATCCAGCGCCGGGTCGCCCCTGGCCAGCGCGTCGTCGACGGCCTGGTGCGCCTCGCGGAGGATCTCGATGACATCGGCGGCCCGGGACTGCAGGCTGTCTGGTCCCAGCCTGGTGACGGCGCGGGCGCGGCGGATGACGTGCTGGCAGCATTGCTGTATCCCGGCCAGCTGCGGCAGCAGCTGCTGGTAGGCGGAGTACCCGTCGCTGATCAAGAACCCGGCGAAGAACGACAAGACCGCGGTGATCGCGGCGGCCTGCCGGGACCCCAGCGCCCGCAGCCAGGTCAGCCCGGCGTGCGGGGTGCGCACGACCAGCACGTGCGGCGCGCCCGCGTCCTGCCCGGCCAGCCCGGCATGCGGATCCAGGGGATTGACGGGGGTCTGATCGGCGCCCAGCACCGGCTCGGCTGCCAGCGCGGCCTGCATCGCCTCATCGAACCCGGCGCCTTCCAGCCGGGATGACAGCCGCTCGCTGGCGCCGTCGACGAACCCCGGCGAGACCGGCACGCCCAGCAGCATGCCGGTCAGGTTCGCGGCCCGCTCGGCGGGCACGTTGCCGTAGGAGGACAGCAGCACCGCCGCGGTGTTGATGCCCGGACCGTAGCAGACGCTGCCCGGATGCGCCCCTGCCGGGGGCTGCGCGGCGTTGACCTTCCCGCAGCACCGGCAGGTCAGCGGCAGCAGGTACTCGGTGACGAACGTCGTGATCTTCACGTCCCGGACCTGCGACCACCAGCTGCCCGCCCGGTCCGCCCGGCCAGGGCGGTGCCGCACCGCGAGCACTGCGCCGGCGGCGGCACTTCCTCCCGCTCGTCCGGGTCCGGGTCCCGCGGCAGCCCCGCCCCGGGATGCCCCGGCTGGCCGCCGTGCTTGCGGTCCGCGCGCCGCTCCCGTTCGGAGGTCTGGCGGGCCCTCCGCTCAGCCGTGCGCCGCTCCCGCGCCCCGATCGGATCCCTCGACGGCGGCGTCCCCGACGTCGCGCTGTCCGACCCCAGCCGCCGCTCCAGCTCCGCGGCCCTCAGCTCCAGCCGCCGGTACCGCTCCAGCTGAGCCTCCAGCTCAGCCCGCAGGGCAGGTGACGCCTGCTGCAGGGACCGGGCGGAATAGTTTACCGGGCAATGTTTCGGCCCTCCCGGGCCGGGTAACCAACCACTCGGCATTGCGACGCGCGCGGGCTTGGCTCTGTAAAAGGGCGGGGCGAGCCTGAACAGTGAGCTCACTGTCCGCCGTCGTTGTTAGCCGAACTCTCAGTCCTGGACTGCGGCCCCACGGGAACCCGTGAAGTCGACGCACCCGAAATGACGGGCAACCGGTGTGTGCGTTCACGGAACGGGAGCAGACATGAGCAGTGCGGCACTGAACCAGTCGACGCCAGCGGACGGGACACACAGCGGCCCCGGACCAGGCGCCGGCTGGCCGGCCGACGTCGTGGAGCTGATCATGGCGGATCACCGCCGGATACGGCGCCTCCGCGGAGCCCTGCAGGACGCGGCCCGCTCTGACGGTGATGCTGGCCCTGGTTGGATACTCCCCCATGCCTGGCAGCGGTTCACCGGTTTGCTGGTCGTTCACTTCGAGGCCGAGGAGGAAATCTGCTACCTGCCCATGTTCGGGCCCGGCCCGCAGGCGGCCGGGCGGAGGCGGGAAGCGATCGCCGATCACGATGACATCCGCGAGGCGGTCCGCGAAGCATCTCTCCACCGGGCCGGCTCGGCGCGATGGTGGCGTGCGGCCAGGGCCGTCCTCGCGGGCAGCGCCCAGCACCTCGACCGTGAGGAATGCGGTGTCCTGGCCGAGTGCCCGATCAGGCTGACGATGAGTCGGCGGCGGGCGCTCGGCGGCCAGTGGTCAGCGTTCACCGCGGCATGGGCACAGGACGCCGCGCTTCAGGCCCGCTGGGGCGTTTCCCCGGCGGGCCCTGTGGCGCCTTTCTCCCAAGGTGGCAACGGCGCGTGAGGTAAGGTCAGCGGTCCGCTGACGGCGTGGCTCCTACCTCGTTCTCGATCTGCTCCAGCGCTTTGCCTCTGGTCTCGGGAACCCGCCACCAGATGAACCCGATCGCCAGCAGGCCGAGGACGGCGCCGTGGCCTGTAGCAGGAAACAGCGAAGACAGCCAGCACGCCGCCGAACCACACCGGTTCGTGCGCCAGGCTCCAGATGAGCCTGGGCTCAGGTTCTGCTTCTGCGGCACCTCGCGGTTCGCCTTGCGCTGCAGCACCAACGACGTCGCGTTCGCGCACGCGGCCAGGATGGCAAGCAGATAGGTCAGCCTGCCCACCTCCCCTTCCAGGCCCAGCACCGTGCGGGGGCTACGGCAATGTTGACCTGCCGCTACCCAGACGTCGTAGCACGACACATCATTAGGGTCCGGGCCAGCAACGCGATAGCGAGTGTTACGATTTCGTTGAGTGATCGCATCGCCGGTGGCGAAGAATGAAGGCTACAGATTCCAGGCCTCTTTCGCCGAGCGCGAGGGGATCGCGATCTGCCGCGCATACGGCTACGGTGTCCGCCAGGGGACCTGATTATCGGACTGGACAAGTCCGCGATCGGCACGCTGGCCGAACGCACCACGCGATTCACGATGCTCCTGCATCTTCCCCGCATGGAAGGCTACGGCGTCAGCCCGCGGGCGAAGAACAGCCCGGCGCTGGGCGGCCCGGGGCGCTAGTGGGAGAAGTGCCCGCGGTAGTACTCGAAGACGAAGCCGATCGTGGCGAACACGGTGAACAGCATCCCGATCAGGAAGAGCCACCAGCCGATCGCGGCGCCGAGGGCGGTCACGGCCGTGGCGAGCCCGACGTACAGCGGCCACCAGCTGTGCGGGCTGAAGAACCCGACCTCGCCGGTACCCTGCTCGATCTCGCCGCGGGGGTTGTCTTCCGGGCGCCTGGGCAGGCGGCGTCCGGTGAACAGCACGTAGAAGCCGGTGAGCACGGCCAGCCCGACCGCGAACGCGAGCGCGACGGTGCCGAACGGGTCCTTCGAGGTGTACCAGAACACGATGTCCGCGCCGGCGAAGAAAAACCCGGAGCCGAGGAACAGCCAGCCTTCGACCTTCATCTCAGCAACCTACTCTCGCGTCTCAAGGGCCGGAGCCGGGATTTTCTGCTCGAGGCCCTGCGACTCCCGGCCCCACTTGATGTGCGGGTAGTGCGCCTCGAAGGCGGGCCGCTCGGACCTGATCCTCGGGATGCGGTGGAAGTTGTGCCGCGGCGGCGGGCAGGACGTCGCCCACTCCAGCGAGCTGGCAAACCCCCACGGGTCCTCTTCGGTGACCTTCACCCCGTGCCGCCAGGTCACGTACACGTTCCAGAGGAACGTGAGGATGGATAGGGCCAGGATCCACGATCCGACCGAGGAGATGATATTGAGCGTGGTCACGTTCCCGGGCAGGTCGGGGTAGTTGGCCGTGCGCCGCACCTGCCCCTCGACGCCGGCCCAGTGCTGGACCAGGAACGTCATGTTGAACCCGATGAACATGAGCCAGAACTGGATCTTGCCGATCCGGCTGTTCAGCATCTTGCCGGTCATCTTCGGCCACCAGAAGTAGAAGCCGGCGAACATGGCGAACAGCACCGTGCCGGCCAGCACATAGTGGAAGTGCGCCACCACGAAATAGGAGTCCGACACGGCGAAGTCCAGTGGCGGCGAGGCCAGGATGATGCCGGTGATGCCGCCGAACAGGAATATGACCAGGAACCCGACGGAGAACAGCATCGGCGGCTCGAAGGTGAGCTGCCCGCGCCACATGGTTCCCGTCCAGTTGAAGAACTTCACCCCGGTCGGGATCGCGATCAGGAACGTCATGAACGAGAAAAACGGCAGCAGCACGGCGCCGGTGGTGAACATGTGGTGCGCCCACACGGTCATCGACAGCCCGGCGATCGCGATCGTCGCGGCGATCAGCGTCTTGTAGCCGAACAGCGGCTTGCGGCTGAATACCGGGATGATCTCGGTCGCGATGCCGAAGAACGGCAGCGCGAGGATGTAGACCTCGGGATGGCCGAAGAACCAGAACAGGTTCTGCCACAAGATCGCCCCGCCGCTGGCGGCGTCGAACACGTGCGCGCCGAGGCGCCGGTCGATCTCCAGCACGAGCAGCGCCGCCGCCAGCGGCGGGAATGCCATGATGACCAGCATTGACGTCAGCAGCGCGTTCCAGGTGAAAATCGGCATCCGGAACATCGTCATGCCGGGCGCGCGCATGCAGAAGATCGTGGTGATGAAGTTGACCCCGGACAGGATGGTGCCCAGGCCGGACAGCACCAGCCCCATGATGAACATGTCGGCTCCGACGCCGGGCGAGTAGATCGCGCTGTTCAGCGGGGCGTATGCGTACCAGCCGAACGACGCGGCACCACCCGGGGACAGGAAGCTGGACAGCAGGATCAGGCCGCCGAACGTGAACATGTAGTAGCTCAGGATGTTCATCCGGGGGAACGCCACGTCGGGCGCGCCGATCTGCAGCGGCAGCACCTCGTTCGCGAACCCGATGAACAGCGGGGTGGCGAACAGCAGCAGCATCAGGATGCCGTGCATGGTGAACAGCTCGTTGTACTGCTGGGCGGACACGAAATGCCGGTCGGGGCCGAGCAGTTGGATCCGTATCAGCATCGCCATGACGCCGGCGCAACAGAAAAAGAAGAACGAGGTGATCAGGTACAGGTGCCCGATGATCTTGTGGTCCGTGGAGGACAGCCAGGACGCCAGGATGGAGCCCTTGCGCTCAGTCGCTGGCGTCTGGTAATCCCGGACCGGTTGTTCGATCGTGCTCACTGCGTGCTCCCGGATGAGCTCTGCGCCGCCTGCTGCGCGGCCATGTATGCCTGGAATTGCTGTGGGGTCACTACCTTCAGGATAAACAGCATCCGGCTGTGGTAAAGGCCGCACAGCTCGCTGCAGTGTCCGGTGAAGGTGCCCGTCTGGGTGGCGGTGATCGCGAAGTGGTTCGGGTGGCCGGGGATGACGTCCCGCTTGAACAGGAACTCCGGTACCCAGAACGAGTGCACGACGTCCTCGGCGGCCAGGTTGAACTGGACCGTCTCCCCGGTCGGGATCTCGAGCACCGGCAGCGGGCCCTCGCCCCACATGTTGCCGACGTTCGTCACGTGATACTGCGGGTAGTTGAACTGCCAGCTCCACTGGAAGCCGAGCACGTTCACCACCACGGCCGGCTTTTCGGCAGCTGGTTGAGGTAGTTCTCGTCTTTGGCGGTGAAGTAGAACAGCACCGCGATCAGCACGAACGGAACCGTGGTGAACATGATCTCGATCGGCATGTTGTAGCGCGCCTGCGGCGGCAGCCTGTCACCCCGCTTGCGGTGGAAGGCCACCGCCCACAGGATCAGTCCCCAGACCAGGACGCCGACGGCGAGGCCCGCGATCCAGGAACCCTGCCAGAGGGTGAGGGTCGTCTTGCCCTGCTCGGTGATCGGATTCGGGAAGCCGAGCCGGGTGAACGTGTCGTTCGTGCAGCCGGTAAGGCCGAGGACCATGAAGCTGACCGCGACCGTCAGGCCCATGGCGCGCGTGACGCGCGCCCGGCCGGGACGGGGCTTTCCGTGACCCTGTTCGGCGTTATCGGTAGTCAAGGCGAGGGCCTTCCGCGGATCTGCTACAACGTGTCGTGCAAACAGTATCGCGCGCCGCCCGGCCGCCTTCCAGGACCCCGCATGTTTGCGTCAACTTCGTGCGCTGGCGCGCGTACCTGGGGCGGAGACGGGCATGATGGAGGGCGTGAGGGTGCTCCAGTGAGCGGCCGCAGGACTCGCTTGTCCGGCCGCGGCCCGTCGGACCGGCCGGCCGCTGGCCCGGGTCCCGGTTCTCTTACCGAGCCCGAACGGGCCGCGGTTCCCGCCCCGGCTCCGGTGCTCGCCCTTACTATCGACGCGCTGGGCCGGAAGTGCCCGATTCCGATCATCATGCTCGCGGAGCAGATCAGGGACGTGCCGCTCGGCGCCGTGGTGGCGGTACTGGCGGACGACCCGGCGGCCTACACCGACATTCCGTCCTGGTGCACGATGAAGGCGCACGAGTTCGCCGGGCACCAGGAACTGCCGCAGGGCGGCTGGGCCCTGTACATCCGGCGCTGCCTGTGATCCTCAGCTCGGCTTGAAACGGCCGGTGAAGCGCGGATCGTCCTCCCACCAGGGCTTGGCCCCGGCTGCTGGCTGCTCGCCGCCCTGCTCCCCGTCGGCCGCCTTGACCCGGGCGAGCTCGGCGTCCCTGGCGTCGAGGTCGGCGTCGATCTTCGCCGCGTCCGACTCGTCCTCGCGGATCAGCTGCATCAGCTGCGCGGCCAGGAACGGCAGGCCGACGAGATCGCCGAGGATCCACAGCGCTCCCCCGCCGATCACCTGGTCCGCCTGCAGGGTGGGGCCCCAGGGCCGCCCCAGCGCATGGTAGTACTCCGCGCCGATGAGGTTCTGGTAGGCGATGATGGAGAGCCCGAGGAACGCGTCGCCGATCACCTCCGCGCCGGTGATCCACATCGAGACCGCATAGGAGTACTTCTTCGGCACCGGGTCCACCCGCAGCAGGGTCCAGAAGAACACCAGGCCCGGCACCATCAGCGCCAGGTACGTGAGCTCACGGACGGCGGTGCTGTGGAAGGAGGCCGTGTACCAGGACGTGAAGTACATGACGAAGGGCACGGCCACCAGCGCGAACGTGGTGATCGCGGGGAACGTGAGGACCCGGGCCGGCTGGGAGCGGATGATCGCCTCGACGCGCGCGCCCGCCCGCGGGAACACCGCGACGGCGAGCGAGATCGGGCGGCCGAGCGCGAGGAACAGCGGCACCACCAGGACCAGAAGCACCGTCTGCACCGCCCGGATGTAGAACAGCACCGGCTGGTAGACACCCACGACGGACATCGTCGCGATGACCAGGAATCCCAGGCCGAGCCCGAGGAACCAGATCCGCCGCGCCACCGGCCAGTCCCGCCGCCTGCGCAGCGCGGCGAGATAACCGCCCCCCAGGATCAGCACCAGCGCCAGCATCCACGGGTCAAGCATCCACTCGGTGAACGCCCTGGCCAGCGTAAGCTCGGGCGGCCCCTGGTATCCAGACGCCGCGGTCCGGGTCAGCGCGGCCAGCCCGCCAGACGCGATCCCGGTTCCCATGCCAGCCACGCTACCGCCACCGCGGGGCCTTGGCGCTACCAGCGGCCGGGCTGACGTGCACGCCCTACCCGGCCCGCCCGGCCAACGACATCGCTGCCACATCGCTGTCGTCCCAACAGCATCGCTGCCACATCGATGCTGTACGACCCGGGCCCTCAGGTCCTGCGGCCCGTCGTCACCCGTCTGCGAGTCCCCCGGCCGAGGCGGTCCGGGCCACCAGCCAGACAGACGCGACCCCGGTTTCCAGGCCAACCGGGGTCGGGAGATCACAGATAGTTACCGAAACAAATAAATCCCTCACATAATCCGGCACTCGTTGACAAATCGCCAGATAAGCCGCGCAATACATCTTGCCTGCTCGGCGATTCGGGCGTACGGCTTGGATGGGCACATACAGTGCCCTGCCCCCATTTCCGATCAACCTGCCCCCATTTCCGATCAATCAGCGCCAGGAGACCCCAAGGAGCGGAACTAGTGCCAGTTGTGAACAGACATCTGCGGTTCGTGCTGACAGCGGCGGCGGCTTTCACGCTCGGGACCGGCGTGATGACCTCGGCCGCCGTGGCTCAGGCCAGCCCCGGGCGGACGCCGATCGCGGGAACCCATCCCGCTTGGGCGGTCGCCTCCGCGCGCACGTCCCAGCGGACGGTCACGACGGGAACCGTCACCGCCCGGGTGTACCTGGCCGGGCAGAACGCGGCGGGCCTGGCCGCCTACGCGACGGCCGTCTCCACCCCCGGCAACGCGCTGTACGGGCACTATCTCACCCCCGCCCAGGTCAAGTCGGCGTACGGACCGACGTCCGGGCAGATCAGCGCGGTCCAGGGCTGGCTCACGGGGGCCGGCCTGACGGTGACCGAGGTCGACGCCGGGGTCGGCGGGTATGTCGCGGTCCAGGGATCGGTCCAGGCCGCGCAGCAGGCGTTCGGCGTGACGTTCGGGACCTTCAGGGGACCGGACAAGAAGGCCGACCGCGCACCCGACCAGGCCGCGACCGCGCCCGCCAGCGTGGCCGGCGCCGTGCTGACCGTCGCTGGCCTGGACACGGCGAGCCACCAGGCGAAGCCGGCCGACACGCTGCCGCCGCCGGGGCCGAACTACTGGGTCGCGCCCCCGTGCTCCACGTACTACGGCCAGAAGATCGCGTACGACAAGCCGTCCGCATACGGCACCAAGCAGCCGTGGAACAACTGCGGTTACACCCCGCGGCAGATCCGCGGCGCCTACCACGTCGGCCAGTCCGGGATGACCGGCAGGGGCCAGACGGTCGCGATCGTCGACGCGTACGCCTCCCCGACCATGCTCAGCGACGCGAACCAGTACGCCAAGGTCACCGGCGACAAGCCGTTCGGTCCCGGCCAGTACACGCAGGACCTGGCCAGCGACTTCACCCAAACCGCCGCTAACCAGTGCGACGCGCCTGGCTGGTACGGCGAGGAGACGCTGGACGTGGAGTCCGTGCACGGCCAGGCGCCGGACGCGAACGTGGTCTATGTCGGCGCGGCCAGCTGCACCGACCAGGATCTGGGGGACGCGCTCGCGCTCATCGTCGACAACCACCTGGCGAGCATCGTCAGCAACTCGTGGGGCGAGCCCTTTGACCAGTCCTCGCTGGTCACCGTCTTCGACGAGATCTTCCAGGCCGGCGCGGCCGAGGGAATCGGCTTCTTCTTCTCCTCCGGCGACAACGGCTACGAGAGCCCGGTCGAGGACCCCGGCTCGGACAAGCGGCAGGTGGACTACCCGACCTCCAGCCCGTGGGTCACCTCGGTCGGCGGCACCAGCCTGGCCATCGGCCGGTTCAACAACTACGAGTTCGAGACCTCATGGGGCACCCTGATCGACCCGCTGGCCGCAAACGGCAAATCGTGGCAGTTCCCCCCGCCCGGCGAGTACCCGCAGTATTACGACGGATCCAGCGGCGGCGGCGTGAGCTACACCTACACCCAGCCGGCCTACCAGAAGGGCGTGGTGCCGAACAGCCTGGCCACCGCGCTGCCCGACGGTTCCACCAGCCCGACCCCGATGCGCGTGGTGCCAGATGTGTCGGCCCTGGCCGACCCGAGCACCGGGTTCCTGGTGGGCCAGACGACGCTGCAGCCCAACGGCAAGACCTATGCATTCTCCCTCAGCCGGATCGGCGGTACCAGCGTGGCCTGCCCGAACTTCGCCGGCATCGAGGCGGACGCGCAGCAGGCCGCGGGCCACCCGCTGGGCTTCGCCAATCCGGCGATCTACCAGCGGGCCGGCACCTCGGCGTTCCGCGACGTGACCGACCACCCGTTCGGCGCACGGCACCTGGCCGAAGTCCGCAACAACTACACCGACCCCTACACCAAGACCGGTCCGCTCGTCACGTACCTGCGCACGCTTGGCATCGACGGAGAGGGTGCTGACGCGCTGCCGGCCGTGAGGGGCTACGACGACTCCACCGGCCTCGGCTCACCTGACTACTACATCCAGTCCTTCGGGCACTGACGTGCCGGCGGCGCGCCGGCGGGGAAGGCGGCTCTACTGCCCTTCCCCGCCGGAGCCCGACATGGGATGGTTCTGGCCGTTGGCCTGCACCGCGTTGATGAACAGGGTCTGCACGGACTTGACGCAGCCGTAGGACGAGCTGGCGAGGTAGACCGGCACCGTCTGGTTGGGCGGGTAGACCTTCAGGTTCGTCGCCTTGACCGGCCCGCACTTGCCGGCCGGGAAGTTCATCGCGTCCACGATCTGCAGCACGGCGGTCGCCGACTTGCCTGAGGCCAGGGTAACCAGCTTGACCGGTGCCGTGCCGACACGCTTGGCGGCCAGGCCGACCTGCGCGTAGGGCGGTCCGGTCACCAGCGAGACACCGGGATAACCGTACAGCGTGCAGGTGACGCTCGAGGTGTTGGTGAAATCGATCACCTGGTCCACGCCGCCGGCGTAGCCCTCCGCGAGGCCCTGCTTCACCCGTAGCGCGCTGGTGGGGCAGGCCGCAGCCGCGGGAGCGGGCAGGGAACCGGTCGGCGAAGGTGCCGTGCCCGGGGTACTGCCGGCGGCCGACGGGGCGGGACTGCCCGAAGCCGCCCTGGGGTTCGGCGGCGTGGCCGTGGCCGAGCTGCCGGACGACGCGCAGCCGGCCGCCGCCACGAGGCAGATGAGCGCCGCGGCGGCCCGCAGGCCCTGGCCGCGGATCCCCGGATCCCCTGTCGCTGAACTGCGTGCAGATGACTTCACGGCCGTGCCCTCCAGATGAGCGGCGCCTAGTGCGCCATTCGGCAATTAGACGACCACGCGGGCCTGCTGGTTTCACTCGTGCCGTGGTCAGAAAAGCCGATATCAGTTCATGAGACGGCCGGCGCGGGCGCGGGGTTGCGCCAGGTAAATCACGCTTGGGTCACCGGAACGTAAAAGCCGGTCCGTTCGGCCTAAAAGACCGTGGATCAGGCGGGCAGGTGAGCTACGACCTCAGCCGCCGCCGTGTCGCCGTAGGCAGCGGCGAACCGGTCGGCCAGCGGGCGTGGCTTTAGGTCGTACTCCTGCGGCCCGGTGGCCTCCAGGGCGTGCACGGCCAGCAGGTTGCCGAGCTGGGCGGCGCGCTCGAGGGACAGGCCCCAGGCGACGGCGGCCAGGAAGCCGGAGCGGAACGCGTCGCCCGAACCGGTGGGGTCCACGGGCTTGGCGTCCGGCACCGCGGGCACCGTGATCGGCGGCCGGCCCTGCTGCTCGATCCGGGCGCCGTCCGGGCCCAGGGTGGTGACCCTGACCCCCACCCGGGCCAGCATCTCCGCGCTGCCCCAGCCGGACTTGCGCTCGATCAGCGCTTCCTCGTACTCGTTGCCGAACAGGTAGTCCGCGCCGTCGACCAGCGTACGTACCTGCTCGTCGTCAAGGAGCCTGGCCAGCTGCTGGGACGGATCGGCGGCGAACACCAGGCCCGCTTCGCGGCACTCCACGGTGTGCGCCACCATGGCCCCTGGGTCGCCCGCCCCGATCAGCACCAGGTCGATGCCGCCGTGCTCCTCGGCCAGCGGCGCGATCTTGATGTCCGCGTCCTCGGTCATGGCGCCGGCATAGAACGAGCCGATCTGGTTGCCGTCCGTATCGGTGGTGCAGACGAAGCGGGCGGTGTGCCGCAGCATCGACTCCCGTACGGCCGCGGTGCTGACCCCGTGGTCCTCCAGCCAGCGCCGGTAGTCCTCGAAGTCGGCCCCCACCGCGCCGACGAGCAGCGGCCGCAGGCCGAGCACGCCGAGCCCGAAGGCGATGTTGGCCGCGACCCCGCCGCGCCGGACAGCCAGGTCGTCGACGAGGAACGACAACGAGACCTTGTCGAGCTTGTCGGCGATCAGCTGATCGGTGAACTTGCCGGGAAACGTCATCAGATGGTCGGTCGCAATGGACCCCGTGACCGCGATTCGCACGGCGTTACCCTACCCCCCCGGGCGGTGTCAGTGGAACGAATCGCCGCAGGCGCAGGAACCCGTCGCGTTCGGGTTATCGATCGTGAAGCCCTGCTTCTCGATCGTGTCTACGAAGTCGATGGTCGCGCCCATCAGGTACGGGGCGCTCATCTTGTCGGTCACGACCTGCACGCCGCTGAACTCGCTGACGATGTCGCCCTCGATGTCCCGCTCGTCGAAGTAGAGCTGGTAGCGGAGCCCCGAGCAGCCGCCCGGCTGCACCGCGATGCGCAGCTTGAGGTCGTCGCGGCCCTCCTGGGCGAGCAGCGAACTCACCTTGACCGCGGCGCCGTCGGTGAGGACGATCCCCTGCGTGGCCTCTTGCTGAACAGTCACCTTAGCTCCCGCCTGGTTTCCTGGTGCCGCGCGAACGCGGCGTCGGCGCTACTCGTTATTCCAACGTGCACTCCAACGATATGTGGTGCGCGCGCATTCCAGCCACCCCTGAGGCGTGGCTCACAAACCGGGCGCGCCCCAGACCGGGAACCAGCGGGCCAGATCCTGCTCCCACTTCAGGTCGCTGCCGATCACGCCCTGGACCTGCAGTTCCAGCGCGTTGTTCCGGCGCTCGCCGGACAGCGGGGCGAACGGGTAGAAGCTGCCCCGTTTGTACAGGTAGATGAGGCCGAGGCGGCGCTCCTGGTCATCGGTGAAGGCGACCAGGGTACACAGCAGCTGGGGGCCGAAGCCGTTGTCGACCAGCGAGGAATTAACCGCGTGCAAGTCAGTGACCAGGGCCTCGAGCTCGTCCGACATATGCGAGCTGACCAGCCAGGTGAAGCCGTACTCGTCCTTGGACACCTCGACCGGCAGGCCGCCCTCCTTACCCGAGCTCGCGTTGAGCAGGTCCTGGACGTCCTTCTGCACGTCGGCGAAGGACCGGCCCTCGGCCGCGCGGAAGCAAACGGAGCCGGATCCAGTGGGCTTGAATCCGGCTCCCGCGTCCAGCGTGACCGCGGCCGATGGCAGCGCGAACAGGTCGTCCAGCTTGGGCTGGACCGGCTTGGTCCGGCCGAGCAGCGTGTCGAGGAAGCCCACGAACGGCCCCGCTCTCAGCCGGCAGCCCGGTTGAGCTGCTGCTGCACCTTGTCGAGTTCGGCCATCCTGCGCTCGAGGCTCGGGTGGGTGGAGAAGATGTTGGCCAGGCTCGACTTGCCGCTGAGGTGCATGGCCGGGGCGAAGAAGAAGGCGTTCATCGGCTGCGCGGTGCGCAGGTCCCTGGTCGGGATCTGGGCTATCCGCGTGCTGACCTTTTGCAGCGCGCTCTTCAACGCGCTCGGCTGCCCGGTGAGCAGCGCGCCGCTGCGGTCCGCAGACAGCTCCCGGTACCGGGACAGCAGCCTGATCAGCAGGAAGCTGATCGCGTAGACGACGATGCTGATCGCCATGAGCGCGAACATCAGCAGCGCGGCGTTCTGGTTGTTGCCGTTGCCGCGGCGGCCGCCGCCGAACAGCTCGCCGTAGAAGGCGATCCTGATCAGCAGGGCGGCGATGATGGCCAGGAACGACGCGATCGTCATCACCTGGACGTCCTTGTGCGCCACGTGCGACATCTCGTGCGCGAGCACGCCCTCGAGCTCGTCGTTGTCCAGCCTGCGCATCAGGCCGGTGGTCGCGCAGACCACCGCGTGGTCGGCGTTGCGGCCGGTCGCGAAGGCGTTCGGCATGTCAGTGTCGGCGATGGCCACCCGCGGCTTGGGCATGTCGGCCAGCGCGCACAGCCGGTCCACGATGGCGTGCAGCCGCGCCGCATACTCCGAGTCGGTCGGGCTGACCTCACGCGCCCCCGCCGTGGTCAGCGCGATCTTGTCCGAGTAGAACAGCGAGCCGATGGCGAAACCGCCACCGAGGACCACTGCGAAAAACACGATCGCGGTACTGGACGCGCCGTACGCCGTACCGATGCCGATGATCGCGGCGATGAACGCGACAAATACCAGCCCGAGCAGGAACATGGTCACGGTCATCCGCACCGTCAGCCCCCGGTCAGGCGCATACCTGGTCCGCGCCGCCATGGCGCCACCTCCGTTCGGCTCCGGGCTGGTGGTTTTGCCCGGGAGCCAGCCATTTACCTAGCTCAAATCTACCCGTATAACACTGAACGCCAGCCGAACGTTACCCGCGAGTATGCTCTAGGGCCCTTGGGTTCGGCAGGGCTTGTGCGGCTCTTCGGGATCAGCCCGGGATGAGCCCTTCGTCGGTGAGCATCTTGCGGACCTCGTCCATGCTGGAATCCGGATCGGGGAGGATCAGGTCCGACGAGTCGAGGCTGTCTGGGGGCAGCGGCGAGCCCTGCGCGCGAACCTGGTCGAGCAGGGCCCGCAGCGCCGCCTTGAATGCGGCCTGGTCGTTGCTGTTGACCGCCGTCTCGAGCTCGGTGTCAAGCCGGCTCAGTTCGGTCGTGGCCGTTTCGTCGACCCTGAACTGGCCCTCGCCGAGGATCCTGACGATCACGACCCCTCACCGTCCTGCGGCTCGTCCGACGCGCCCGGGATGGCGGCCGGCTGGGCCCCGCTCTGCGGGGCGTACGCGCCTGCGCTCTGCTGCTGGCCGGTCTGCTGCTGGCCGGTCTGCTGCTGGCCGGTCTGCTGCTGGCCGCCCGGGCGCTGGCCCTGGTCCTGGCTGCTGCCGTTGGCCCCGCCCTCGAGCTGCTTGGGCGCGCCGGCGGTGATCTCGCCCTTGAGCCTGCTCAGCTCGCGTTCGACGTCGCTGCTCGCGGCCATCATGTCCAGCTCGCTCTGGATGTCGTCGCGCTGGCCGCCGACGGCGTCGTCGAGCGCGCCGGAGGCCATGAGCTCGTCGATCGCGCCTGCGCGGGCCTGCATCTGGGCGGTCTTGTCCTCGGCCCGCTGGATCGCCATGCCGACGTCGCCCATCTCCTCGGAGATGCCGGTGAAGGCCTCGTTGATCCGGGTCTGCGCCTCGGCCGCGGTGTAGGTGGCCTTGATCGTCTCCTTCCTGGTGCGGAAGGCGTCCACCTTGGCCTGCAGCCGCTGCGAGGCCACCGTCAGCTTCTCCTCTTCGGCCTGCAGCGAGGCATACTGCGCCTGCAGGTCGTTGAGCTGGCCCTGGGCCGACGCCTTGCGCTCGAGCGCGGCCCGGGCGAGGTCCTCACGGCCCATCCCGAGCGCCTTGCGCGCCTGGTCCTCAAGCTTGTTGCCCTGCTGCTGGAGCTGGTTCATCTGCAGCTCGACGCGCTTGCGCGACGTGGCGACATCCGCGACCCCACGGCGGACCTTCGTCAGCAACTCGAGCTGCCGCTGGTAGGAGTAGTCCAGGGTCTCACGAGGGTCTTCCATCTTGTCCAGGGCCCTGTTGGCCTTGGCCTTGAAGACAAGTGAGACTCGCTTCATCACGCCCATACGCGCGGCCGTCCCCTTCATTTACTTCTTCGTCGCCGCCAGACCGCGCGACCGGGCCGAAATCAAGGCCAGGCACCGGCTAGACGGCGGACGAGCCCGTGCGACTAGTCGGATTCCACCCTACGCGGTCACCCGCATTGCAGCTACCACGTCAGCCCCCCGGACGGAGGTGGCACTAGCCCCACCCAGGACTAAGCTCTGCTGCCTCCGGGGCCCCCCGATTGCCGTGGCTCCCGGTTAAGCTATGCGCGTGTTCCGACGCCGTAGCGCCGGGGCGACGGACGGCACGGCCCAGGATTCCCCGGGCGCGCAAAGCCCGGACGGCCCGGCCAACAGTAAGCCACGGTCCTCCGCCGAGGCGGCCAAGGGGCGGCCCACGCCCAAGCGCAGCGAGGCCGAGGCCAAGCGCCGCCAGCCGATCACCGGTTCGCGGGCCCCGGCTGCCCCGCGCACCAAGGAAGACAAGGCCAAGGCCCGGTCCAACCGGGTCAACAGGTACGAGGCGATGAAGCGGGGCGAGTCATGGGCGATGAACCCGCGCGACCGCGGTCCGGCCCGCGCGCTGGCTCGTGATTACATCGACTCCAAGCGCCGGGTCAGCGAGTACTACATGTACGTGCTGGTGGTCCTGCTTGCCGCAGTGTTCCTGAAGAGCAAGGGCGCGCAGGAGTTCATCTCGCCGCTGGTCCTGGTGCTGATCGTGGTCATCGTGGTGGACGCGCTGCTGATCCGGCGGGGGCTGTCCAAGCTGGTCGCCGAGCGGCTGCCGGGCGAGTCGATGCGGGGCCTGACCACGTATGCGGTGATGCGGGCGCTGCAGATCCGCAGGTTCCGGGTGCCGGCCCCTCGGGTCGGTCCCGGCGACAAGTTCTGACCCCAGGGAATGGCGGGGATCAAGCACCGCGGGCGGCTTGCGGCGGCTGAAGGCCGCAGGCGGCCGGAGAGCATGAAATGGGTGGCACCTAGAGTTAAGGGACATGGAATACCGACGCCGGGCTGATGCGGCGGATCGACGAGGCGCTCGGCCACGTGGCCATCCGCGACCCGGCCCGGACCGCCAGCCCGCCATCGCGGCCGTAATCCGGCTCTGGGGTCAATGCCGTTTGGCTGCGATCTGGGCTTTACCTCGCCTGGCGCCCAGCGGGTCATGATCAATGGCCTATGACTTCAAGGTGACTGGGGTGATGCCCGGTGCTCCCGTGGCAGGTCAGTCTTCCGGGTGCAGGTCAGTCTTCCGGGTGCAGGCTCATCGGGCCGTATTCGGTCCTGCCGTCGTCGAGCAGGGATACCTGATCGACCCCAGCCCCGAGCAGCGCGCGCCAGTTCTCCCCCAGCCAGCTCTCCGCGTCGCCCTGGCTGGCGAAGATGGCCTCCTGCAGGTCATTGGTGGTGATCACGGTGCCGTCTGCCTTTTCGTACCGCCAAGTCCAGGGCATCAGGGGGTGGCCTCCCGCTGTTGAGACAAGCCTGTCGAGACAAGCACTGCGCTTGTGCTGACCGAGGGTAGCTCAGGCGGCGCCCGGGAGCACGCCACGGCGGGCGAACGCGAAGGTGGCCGACGGAGCCGAGCTCCCGGTTGTCAGGCGAACGCTAACAGCGGGATCAGGCGCAGAACAAGATGGCCCATACCGCCTTGCCGCGCCCGGTGACGGGGCTCCAGCCCCAGACGTCGCTCAGCGCGTCCACCATCTGCAGGCCGCGGCCGGCTTCCTCGTTCCGGTCCGGCATCCGGAGCACCGGGGCGAGGTCGGACGGATCAAGCACGGCGAACATGACCTCACCGGTCCGGCGCAGCAGCCGCAGGCCGAGTTGCTGGCCGGAGTCCGCGGCCGTTACCGCCCGCGCCGCGTGTGACACCGCGTTCGCCACGAACTCGCCCACGATGGCTTCGGCGTCATCGGCGAGCGAGGCCAGGCCCCAGTCCCTGAGCGTGTTCCCGGTGAACTTCCTCGCGGTCCGGCCAGACTGGGCCCCGGTACTGAGCGGGCACGCCGCCACCGCCGGTGAATCCCACCAGTCGGAAGGCATCCGGACAACGCGCGGGCGGCCAGGCGCGCACTGCAGCCTGGCGCTCGAGTCAAGCGGCCGACGAACGGCAGGATCAACCTTGGTTCGTGTCGGCAACCCTGCTTGGCTCAAGCCCATCGCGACCCCGCGAAGCGTCGACCGCCAATCCCAGATGATTGACGCAAATCACATCCTGCCCGAGATTCCGCGTTTCATGCAAGCCCAAATGCACGTTCATTTGTAACGTGCACCCAATGCGTGCCCAGCTCACAGTGCTTCATACGCCTTTCAAGTAAAGCTTTACCGGCTCCGGACCGGCGTCCGCCGGCCGACGCAGGGTAGCGTCCAGCCGACCATCCGCACGGGTGACCTCATGACCGGCATTCCCGCCCCGGCTGACGTCGGAGGGCACGTTGCCCCGTCGGAAGGCACGTTAGGGTGGGTCGTCACCTCGCTGAGGACCGGGAGCCGCTAATGCTTGTCGCTGGCGTCGATTCGTCCACTCAGTCCACCAAGGCGCTGCTCTGCCAGGCCGACGACGGCACCATCGTCGGGCAGGCCAGCGCTGCGCACCCGGACGGCACCGAATGCGACCCGGAGCTGTGGTGGCGGGCCCTGGCCCAGGCGGGAGAAGGGCTGCTCGACCGGGCCGACGCCGTGGGGGTGGCGGCGCAGCAGCACGGCATGGTGGTCGTGGACGAGGCCGGCCAGGTGATCAGGCCGGCCCTGCTGTGGAACGACGTGCGCTCGGCGCCCCAGGCGGCGGCGCTGATCGCCGAGATGGGCGGTCCAGGGTACTGGGCCCGGACGACCGGGAGTGTCCCGACGGCATCCTTCACGGTGACCAAGCTGCGCTGGCTGGCCGAGCACGAACCCGACGCCGCCGCCCGGACCGCGAACGTGATGCTCCCGCACGACTGGCTGACCTGGCGGCTGGGCGACCGGGCGCACGCGCCCGCCACCGACCGCGGCGACGCCTCGGGCACGGGTTACTTCTCCCCCGCCTCCGGTCGCTGGCTGCCGGAACTGGCCGAGGCCGCGCTGGGCAAGCCGGCCGGGCTGCCCCGGCTGGCCGGCCCGGCCGAGATCGTGGCCCGGACCCCCGGCGGCGCGGCGCTGTCCGCCGGAACCGGCGACAACATGGGCGCGGCCCTCGGCCTGAGCCTCGGCGTGGGCGAGGTGGTCGTCTCGATCGGCACCTCGGGCACCGCGTACGCGATCGCGGCCGAGCCGGCCGCCGACGAGTCCGGGGCGGTGGCCGGCTTCGCCGACGCCACCGGGCGCTTCCTGCCCCTGGTGGCCACGATCAACGCGGCCCGGGTGCTGACCGTCACGGCCCGAATGCTCGGCACCGACGCCGAGGGCCTGTCCCGGCTGGCGCTGGCTGCGCCGCCGGGGGCGCAGGGCGTGACCCTGCTGCCCTACCTGGACGGCGAGCGCAGTCCCAACCGGCCCCGCGCCAACGGCGTGCTGCGCGGCCTGACCAGCGTCAACACCACCCAGGAGAACCTCGCGCGGGCCGCAGTCGAGGCCGTGCTCTGCTCACTCGCGGACGCCATCGACAACCTGGCCGACTGCGGCATCACCACACAGCGGGTAATCCTCATCGGCGGCGCCGCCAGATCCGAGGCGGTGCGCAGGATCGCGCCGTTGATCTTCGGCGTGCCGGTGACGGTCCCCGAGCCCGCCGAGTACGTGGCGCTGGGCGCGGCGCGGCAGGCCGCCTGGGCGCTGTCCGGCGCGGCGCAGCCCCCGTCGTGGCCGCTCGCCGGGACCAGCCTGGAGTACACCGGAGAGCCGATCCCGCTGGTCCGGGAGCAGTACGCGTCGCTGCGTGACGCCACGGTCAGCTGGGGCAGTTGAGCCTGCACCCCACGGATGCGCCCCGGGGGCCGGGGACGGGGCGCGGGAAAGGCGAGAGCGGGGATGAAGCCGAACGGGCGGGGCGGGGTGGAAGACTGAAGGGATCAGTGGCAGCTCAGGAAAGGACCGGGCGATGAGCACGGATTACGTTCCTTCGCGCGAGGACCGCTTCTCGTTCGGCATCTGGACGGTCGGGTGGCAGGGGGTCGACGTCTTCGGCACCGCGGTACGGCCGCCGATGGCCGCCGAACGGGCCGTATACAAGCTGGCCGAACTGGGCGCCTACGGGGTGAACTTCCACGACAACGACGTGTTCGCCTTCGATGCCACCCCGGCCGAACGGGACGAGCGCATCGGCGCGTTCCGCAAGGCGCTGACCGAGACCGGCCTGGTCGTGACGACCGCCACCACCAACCTGTTCGGCCACCCGATGTTCCGGGACGGGGCGTTCACCGCCAACGACCGGGAGATCAGGCGGTTCGCGCTGGGCAAGGTGATGCGCAATCTGGACCTGGCGGCGGATCTCGGCGCGAGGACCTACATCTTCTGGGGTGGGCGCGAAGGCGCGGAATCCGGCGCGGCCAAGGACATCAGGGCCGCTCTCGACCGGTACGCCGAGGGCCTGAACCTGCTGTGTGCGTACGTGCGCGAGCAGGGCTACGACATCCGGTTCGCGATCGAGCCGAAGCCGAACGAGCCGCGTGGCGACATCCTGCTGCCCACCGTGGGACACGCGCTGGCCTTCATCAACTCACTCGAACACGGCGACATGGTCGGGGTGAACCCGGAGGTCGGGCACGAGGAGATGGCCGGGCTCAACTACGCGCACGGGATCGCCCAGGCGCTGTGGCACGGCAAGCTGTTCCACATCGACCTGAACGGGCAGCACGGCCCGCGGTACGACCAGGACCTGCGGTTCGGCGCCGGGAACGTGCGCGGCGCGTTCTGGGTGGCGGACACGCTCGAGGCCGGCGGCTACGACGGCCCGGTGCACTTTGACTACAAGCCGCCGCGTACCGAGGACGACGAGGGCGTCTGGGCCTCCGCGGCCGCCTGCATGCGCAACTACCTGATCCTGCGGGCCAAGGTGCGGGCGTTCCGGGCCGACCCGGAGGTGGCCGCGGCGCTGCGCGCCTCCGGGGTGGACCAGCTCAGCTCGCCCACGCTGGACCCCGGCGAGACCTGGCGCGACGTACGCGAGCCCCGCGCCGACGTGGCGGCGCTGGCCCAGCGCGGCCTGGCCTACGAGCACCTCGACCAGCTCGCCCTCGAGCACCTCTACGGCGTCCGGCCCTGAGCGTCGTCCGGCCGGGCCGGGGGCACAGGTCTCGTTGCAGGCGCGATCCAGGGCAGTTCGAACCGGTCGCCGAAGCCTCCGGCGGCGTGCCGTGACCCGTTCCCGCGGAAACGTAGGCTAGAGGCTGGCCCGCCAGGCGTCACAGCCCGGGCCCGACCCCGAGGAGTGCCCATGAGGCGGGTGACTATCCGTGACGTGGCGGCGGAGGCCGGCGTGTCCATCGGCACCGCCTCCAAGGCGCTCAACGGCCAGGGCAAACTGCGCGCCGAGACCAGGGAGCGCGTCGCCGAGGCGGCGCAGCGGCTCGGCTTCGCGCCGAACACGCTGGCCCAGGCCCTGCTCGCGGGCCGCTCGTTTACCGTGGGCCTGATCACCACGGACAGCTTCGGCCGGTTCAGCATCCCGGTCATGCTCGGCGCCGAGGATGCGCTCGGCACCGGCCAGGTCTCGGTGTTCATGTGCGACACCCGGGACGACCCGGAACGCGAGCGGCGCTACGTGGAGATGCTGGCCGCCCGCCGGGTGGACGGCCTGATCATCACCGGCCGCCGGATCGAGCCGCGGCCGCCGGTGGTGGCCGGGCCCGGTATCCCGGTCGTGTATGCGATGACCCAGCCGATCGGCGAGGACGGCCCCGCGGTGCTACCCGATGACGAGGGCGGCGGCCGGGTGGCCGCCAAGCATCTGCTCGGCGGCGGGCGGCGGCGGATCGGGCACATCGCCGGGCCCGAGCGGTTCCTCTGCGCGCGCAAGCGCGCGACCGGGTTCGGCGACGCGCTCGCCGCCGCCGGGCTGAAGCCGCACGGCGGCGTGCTGTACGGCGAGTGGAGCGAGAGCTCGGGGCGAGAGGCGGCTCGCCAGCTGCTCGCCGACCAGCCGGACACCGACGCGATCTTCTGCGGCAGCGACCAGATCGCCCGCGGCGTGGCCGGCACGCTCCGCGAGGCCGGGCGGGCCATACCGGACGACGTGGCGCTGGTCGGCTTCGACAACTGGGAGCCGATGGCGCTCGGCGCCCAGCCGCCGCTGACCAGCGTCGACATGTGCCTCGAGGAGGTCGGCCGGGTGGCCGCCGAACTGCTGCTCGCGGCCATCGCGGAGGAGCCGGCGCACGGCATCCGGATGGTGCCCAGCTTCCTGGTCGTGCGCCAGTCGAGCCGCTGAGTTCCTCAGCCGGCCACCGGATCGTCCCCGCCCGCCGCGCCGGTGGTGCGGGTTTCGTGGGCCTCGCCGGCGGTCCGGGCCGCGCGGGCTTCGCTGGCGGTGCGCATCAGATGGCGCTGGGAACGCACCTGGAACACGACGATCACGACGATCAGCGCGATGGAGATCCAGAGGCCGTAGTGAGAGATGGTCTGCGCCACCACCACGGCGTGGTGGCCGAGTTCGTACCCCAGCCCGGCCAGCATGCCTGCCCACAGCAGCTCGCCGATGATGTCCAGGATGATGAACGTGAGCAGCCGCATCCCGGCCCAGCCCGCGATGACGAAGATGATCGCGCTGGGGATGGGCACGAACGGGGCGACCACCACGGCGGGCCAGGTGAACTTGCGGCCCCAGCGCTGCACCCGGGCCATGTACTTGGCCCCGCGGTTGCGCCGCCCGGACAACAGCGCGATGACGCGCTCGCCCCACAGGCGGCCCGCCCACCAGAAGAGCGGATCGAACTTTATCAGCCCGAACACGGCGGCCAGCAGCACCACAGCCAGGCTCCCGTGCCCGACCCGGACGAAGGCCGCGGCCGCGACGATCGCCTCGGTGCTCCCGTTCAGCAACTCGAGCAGCACCGGGTGGGTACCGAGCAGCGGCGCCCGGAACGGCAGCACGGCCCAGTAGAAGATGCCGCTGAGCATGATGCCGGCCCAGCACAGGATGTCGACCCGCTGCGGCTTGCCCGCCCACGGAACGCGCGGGTCATCCCACCCCTGACGTCCCCGGTCGGCCGCTACCGGGTCGGCCACAGCCTCCTCGTCCACCAAGACACGGTATAACGAAACCACGGATGGTTCCGCGTTCGGCCGATGCTGCGCCATGATGACACTCGTGGCAGATGACCCCTTCGCGGCCGCGGCGGCCAGCGCCGAGCGCCTCACCGCCCGGACCGGACCGCACGACGCCGCCGTGGTCCTCGGCTCAGGCTGGACGCCCGCGGCCGACGCGATCGGCGCCGCGAAGGCGGAGATCCCGCTGGCCGAACTCGGCGGGTTCCCGCCCTCCACGGTGCCGGGGCACACGCCCGCGGTCCGTTCGGTGGCCGCGGGCCCGGTGCGGGTCCTGGTGTTCCTCGGCCGGGTGCACCTGTACGAGGGGGTGTCCCTCGCCGCCGTGGTGCACGGCGTTCGGACGGCCGTCATGGCGGGCTGCCGCACCGTGGTCCTCACCAACGCGGCGGGCGGCATCAGGCCCGGGCTCAGCGTGGGCGAGCCGGTGCTGATCAGCGACCACATCAACCTGACCGGCCGGTCCCCGCTGGCCGGGCCGCCCCCGCCGGGCGGCCGTTTCACCGACCTGACCGATCTGTACTCGCCCGGGCTGCGGTCGCTGGCCCGCGAGGCCGGCCCGAACCTGGCCGAGGGCGTCTACGCGATGATGCCGGGCCCGCACTACGAGACCCCGGCGGAGATCACCATGCTCGGCCGGCTCGGCGCCAACCTGGTCGGGATGTCGACCGGCCTGGAGGCGATCGCGGCCCGCCACCTGGGCGCGGAGGTGCTCGGCATTTCCCTGGTCACCAACCTGGCGGCGGGCCTGGCCGGGCACGGCCTCAGCCACGCCGAGGTGGTCGAGGCGGGCCGGGCTTCGGCCAGCCGGATGGGCGCCCTGCTCGCCGGGATCCTCCCCCGCGTCTAGGCGCCCGGGTGGTGGGCCAGCACCGCGTGGTGGTCGATGCCGTCAAGCGGGTCGGCGTGCACGCTGGCCGCGGTCAGCCGCGGGATCGCGTGGATCAGCGCGTGCTCGGCGCCGACCGCGATGTCATGCGCCTGGACGATGGAGCAGGCCGGGTCCACCGAGATCTCGCACTCGGCCCGGAGCGTCCGGCCGACCCAGCGGAGCCGGATCCGGCCGATGCCCAGCACGCCCGGGGTGGTCCGCAGGGTGGCCTCGGCCCGCTCGGTCAGGGCGGGATCGACGCTGTCCAGCAGCCGCCGGCCCACCTCGCGGGCCGCCTGCCAGCCCACCACCAGGATGGCCGCGGTGATGAGCAGCCCCACCGCCGGGTCGGCCCAGCGCCAGCCGATTGCCACCCCGCCCGCGCCGGCCAGCACAGCCAGCGAGGTGAACCCGTCGGTCCGGGCGTGCAGCCCGTCGGCGACCAGCGCGGCCGAGCCGATCCGGCGCCCGGTGCTGATCCGGTAGCGGGCGACCAGCTCGTTGCCGGCGAAGCCGACCGCGGCCGCGATGGCGACCGCGGCCAGGTGGGTGACCTGGTGCGGGTGCAGCAGCCTGGTGACGGCGGCGTAGGCGGCGGCGGCCGCGGACAGCACGATCACGGCCACGATGACGATGCCGGCCAGGTCTTCGGCCCGGCCGTAGCCGTAGGTGTAGCGGCGGGTGGGGCGCCGCCGGCTGAGCAGGAACGCGATGCCGAGCGGCACCGCGGTCAGCGCGTCGGCCGCGTTGTGCAGCGTGTCGCCGAGCAGCGCGACCGAGCCGGACAGCGCGACCACCACCGCCTGCGCGAGCGCGGTCGCGGCCAGTCCGGCCATCGAGATCCACAGCGCCCGCAGGCCTTCGGCCGAGGATTCGAGCATCGGGTCGGTCGCGCGGTCGTGGTCGTGCGAGTGCGGCCCGATCGCGTGCCAGACCCGCGCCCGCAGCCCCCGGTGCGCATGGCCATGCTCGCGGCCGTGCTCGTGCTTGTGGTCATGCCCGTGGTGGTGCGCGGCGCTCATCGTCCCAGCATGACGCGGAAATCGCGTTGCCGCACATCGGTATCAGCCACCCTCGCGCTGCTGCGAATGGCCTGCACCTAGGCCGGGGCCGGGGCGGGCCGCGCGGTGGCCAGCAACCGCCGGCGGATAATCGGTCCATGGAACACGGGGAAAGGCTGGCCGTGCCCGAGACGGCCGAACGGATGACGCGTGCCGCGGTCGCGTTCCTGGGGGCGCTGGACGAGGGGCAGCGGAAGCGGCTGAGTTTCGCCTTCGGCGACGAAAGGCGCAGCTGGTCGTTCCTGCCCGCGGTTGACCGGGACGGGCTGCCGATCGGCGCGCTGGACTCGCGGCAGCGCCGGCTTGGGCACGAGCTGATCGTGACCGGCACCAGCATGGCGGCGTATGCCAAGGTCGTGTCGGTGATGGCCATGGAGCACATGAACCGGGCGCTGCGGCCGGAGCTGGCCGACCTGTTCGACCCGGAGCGGTACTGCTTCAAGGTGTCCGGGTCGCCGGGCGAGCTTGGGTGGGGATGGCAGTTCGGCGGGCACCACGTGTCGCTGAACTTCACCCTGTGGGATGGCCGGTTTGTCTCGCCCACGCCGTGCATGCTCGGCGCGCAGCCCGCGTCCTACGGGCTGCTCGCGCCGCTGGCCGACGACGAGGAACTCGGCTACCGGCTGGTGAACTCGCTGGACGCCGCCCAGCGCGGCGCCGCCATCATCCACCACCGGCCACCGCCGGACCTGGCGGCGCGGATGGTGCCGCGGCTCGGCGAGGTCGAGCGGCCCGACCCGTTTTTCGCGCCCGAGCCGGACTATGTGATCAGTGAGGAGGAACGCGACATCCTCAGCTACGTTCGGCATGGGCCCAAGGGCGTCCCGGCGTCCGCCTTCAACCAGCCGCAGTTCGATCTCCTGGCGGCGCTGGTCGGGTCGTTCGTGCGGCGGCTGCCAGACGAGGTGGCCGGGGCGCAGATGCATGTGCTGGAACAAGCCGGCCTGGACAACCTGACGTTCGCGTGGGCGGGCGGCACGTCACCCGGGGAGCGGCACTACTACCGCGTCCAGGGACCGACGCTGCTGATCGAGCACGACAACACCCAGAACAACGGCCATCACATCCATTCGGCGTGGCGGAACCCGGCCGACGATTTCGGCGACGACATGCTGGCCGAGCACTACCGGCTACACCACGCCTAACGCGCAGCTGAGCATCGCTGGGACGGGAGCGGCCGGCCGGAGCCTAGATGGGTTCGGTCAGGTTGACCGTATTGCCGTCGGGGTCCTGGATGTGCGCTACACGCTGGCCCCACGGCATGTCGTTGGGCGGGCCGAGCACCCGCCCGCCCAGGGCCTCGACATGCTCGAGCAGGCTCGCCACGTCCCCGACCTGCAGATCCGCGACGTTCACGTTGAGCAGGATCCGCTGCGGGGCGTCGACGTGAGCGTCCAGGTCGGCGACCACGCCCAGCTCGGCGTTGCCGATCTGCAGGCCTACGTAGAACGCCGTGCCGTCCTCGGGTACCCGCGAGATCTCCACCGCGCCGAGCAGCGCCTTGTAGAAGGCCAGCAGCAACGGCATGCTCGGGGTGACGATGACCGGCTGAAGCGTGGCAGGCATGCCATCGCTTTACCCAGCGCGGCGCCGGCCATGTGCAAATGCCCTGGACAGCTCAGGTGCTGGCGGGGTGCCAGACCGTCTTGGTCTCCAGGTAGGCGAGCATCCGCTCCGGCCCGGGCGTGAGCGTCCAGTCCTCCTCGCCGGCCCGGATGACGCGCTTGAGGTTCTCCGCCGCGGCGACGGCCAGGTCGGCCGCCAGCGATCCGGCACCGCACAGGTCGATGGCATTCACGTCCATGTGCGAGGCCAGCCAGGGAGCGATCTCGGCCGTGCGCCCGGTCAGCACGTTGATCACGCCGCCAGGCACGTCGGAGGTGGCGAGCACCTCCGACAGCGACACCGCGGGCAGCGGACAGCGCTCGCTGGCCAGCGCCACCACCGTGTTGCCGCTGACAACCGCGGGCGCCACCACCGAGACGAAGCCGAGCAGGCTCGAGGCCTGCGGCGCGATCACTGCCACCACGCCGGTTGGTTCGGGCACCGAGAAGTTGAAGTAAGGCCCGGCCACCGGATTGGCCGCGCCGCGCACCTGGGCCAGCTTGTCCGCCCAGCCGGCGTACCAGACCCAGCGGTCGATGGCCTCGTCCACGGTGGCCTCAGCCTGCCGTGCGGCCAGTCCCCCGGCGGCACGTACCTCGGCGGCGAACTGCGCCCGGCGCCCCTCCAGCAGTTCGGCGACCCGGTACAGCACCTGCCCGCGGTTGTAGGCGGTGGCCGCCGACCAGCCGGGGAACGCCTTCCGGGCGGCGGCCACCGCGTCCCGCGCGTCCTTGCGGGACGCCAGGGCCGCGTTGGCCAGGAATCCGCCCTCGTGATCAGTCACCACGTACGATCTTCCGCTTTCCGAACGAGGGAACATCCCGCCGATGTACAGCTTGTACGTTTTCCGCACGGCGATGCGGGCGGCGGTATCCGGGTCAGGCATCGAGGTACGCCTCCAGCCCGTGCCGGCCGCCTTCCCGGCCGTAGCCAGATTCCTTGTAGCCCCCGAACGGCGAGGACGGATCGAACTTGTTGAACGTGTTCGCCCACACCACGCCGGCCCGGAGCCGGGACGCCATCCACAAGATCAGCGATCCCTTCTCGGTCCAGACCCCGGCCGAGAGCCCGTACGGCGTGTTGTTCGCCTTTTCCACCGCCTCGGCCGGCGTGCGGAAGGTCAGCACCGAAAGCACCGGGCCGAAGATCTCCTCCCGGGCGATGCGGTGCGCCTGGGACACGCCGGTGAACACCGTCGGCGGGAACCAGAAGCCCTTCACCGGCAGCTCACACGGGGCCGACCAGCGCTGCGCGCCCTCCGCCTCGCCGACCTCGGACAGCTCGCGGATCTTGGCCAGCTGGGTCGCGGAGTTGATCGCGCCGACGTCGGTGTTCTTGTCCAGCGGGTCGCCCAGCCGCAGCGTGGCCAGCCGCCGTCGCAGCGACGCCAGGACCTGCTCGTAGACGGACTCCTGCACCAGCAGCCGCGAGCCGGCGCAGCACACGTGGCCCTGGTTGAAGAAGATGCCGTTCACGATGCCCTCGACCGCCTGGTCGACGGGCGCGTCCTCGAACACGACGTTGGCGGCCTTCCCGCCCAGCTCGAGGGTCACCTTCTTGCCCGAAGGAGCACAGGCGCGGGCGATCTGCTTGCCCACCTCGGTGGAGCCGGTGAACGCCACCTTGTCGACGCCAGGGTGGGTAACCAGCGCGCGCCCGGTCTCCCCCGCTCCGGTGACGATGTTCACCGCGCCCGGCGGCAGGTCGGCCTGCTGGCAGATCTCGGCGAAAGCCAGCGCGGTCAGCGGCGTGGTCTCGGCCGGCTTGAGCACCACCGTATTGCCGCAGGCCAGCGCCGGGGCGATTTTCCAGGCCAGCATCAGCAGCGGGAAGTTCCACGGGATGACCTGCCCGGCTACTCCTAGCGGCCGCGGCGCCGGGCCGAACCCGGCGTACTCCAGCTTGTCGGCCCAGCCGGCGTAGTAGAAGAAGTGCGCCGCGACCAGGGGGATGTCCACGTCGCGTGATTCCCGGATGGGCTTGCCGTTGTCCAGCGACTCCAGCACGGCCAGCTCGCGCGCCCTCTCCTGGACGATCCGGGCGATGCGGAACAGGTACTTGGCTCGTTCCCGGCCCGGCAGCCGGGACCAGGTGCCCTCGTACGCCTTCCGCGCGGCGGTCACCGCGCGGTCCACGTCGGCGGGACCGGCCTCGGTCACCTCGGCCAGGACCTCCTCGGTGGCTGGGGAGATCGTCTTGAACGCGCGACCGTCTGCGCCCGGGCCGAACTCGCCGTCGATGAACAGCCCGTAGGACTCGCGCAGCGAGACGATGGCCCGCGACTCCGGCGCCGGCGCGTACTCGAACTTAGGCATGTCAGTCCAGGGTGAAGTAGTCGGGTCCGGAGTAGCGGCCGGTGGCCAGCTTGGTCCGCTGCATGAGCAGGTCGTTCAGCAGGCTGGAGGCGCCGAGGCGGAACCAGCGGGGATCCAGCCAGTCTTCCCCCGCCGTCTCGTTGACCAGGACCAGGTAGCGCACGGCGTCCTTGGCGGTGCGGATGCCGCCGGCCGGCTTGACGCCGACCTGGCGCCCGTGCGTCTCGCGGAAGTCGCGCACGGCCTCCAGCATGACCAGTGTCACCGGCAGCGTGGCGGCCGGGGCGACCTTGCCGGTCGAGGTCTTGATGAAGTCCGCGCCCGCCAGCATGGCCAGCCACGACGCGCGCCGCACGTTGTCCAGCGTGACCAGTTCCCCCGTCTCCAGGATCACCTTGAGGCGCGCGCCGCCGCAGGCTTCCTGCACGGCGACGATCTCGTCGAAGACCTCCTGGTAGCGCCCGGCCAGGAAGGCGCCGCGGTCGATCACCATGTCCACCTCGTCGGCGCCCTCGGCCACCGCGTACTTCACGTCGGCCAGCTTGACCGGGAGGCTGGCCCGGCCGCTGGGGAACGCGGTGGCCACGCTGGCCACGTGCACGCCGCTGCCCTTCAGTCCGGCCGCGGCGACCCGGGCCAGGTCCGGGTAGACGCAGACGGCGGCGACCGTGGGCGCGCTCGGGTCGGCGGGGTCGGGACTCCGGGCCTTGGCGCACAGCGCGCGGACCTTGCCCGGCGTGTCCTGGCCCTCCAGCGTGGTCAGGTCGATCATCGAGATGGCGGTGTCGAGCGCCCACTGCTTGGCCGTGGTCTTGATGGACCGGCTGGCCAGCATGGCCGCGCGCGCCTCGGCTCCCACCCGATCCACCCCGGGCAGCCCGTGCAGGAAGCCACGCAGGTCGGTCTGCGCCGGTGCACTCATCGGCGACTCCCTTCTGTCATTCTTATCTCAATTTGACGTCCTCCCCGTCGTGAATGACGGGGATTCCTCCAGCGCGGCTCACGCCGTGCTCCGGTGGGTTCCTGCTTCAGCGCCGGCTGCCGCGAGGTGCGGTCTTACACCAGCTCCACAGGCGTTTAGGCTCTCCCTCCGCCCGAGGGCAAGCACGTTCTTAGCCGCGTTCACGTCGCGGTCGTGGATGGTCCCGCACGCCGCGCAGGTCCATCGGCGGACGCTGAGCGGCTTGGGGCCGTCCTTCACTCCACACGCCGAGCACACCTGGGACGTGGGCTCGAACCGGCCGGCCCGGGCGAACGTCCGGCCGTACTGGAGCGCTTTCTCCTCGATCAGCCGCAGGAGCTGCGACCAGCCCGCGTCGTGCACGGACTTGGCCAGCCGGGTCCGGGCCAGCCCGGACACGCACAAGTCCTCGGTGTCGGAAATCTTTTCCCCGGCCGCGTGTGCCTCGTCCCGTAGCCGCAGGCAGTCGTTGTACACCACTCGCGCGCAGCCGAACGTCCGGGCCAGCGCTTGCTGCTGCCCTGGCGCCGGGTAGATGCGGTACTGGTACCTGATCTGCACAACATCAGAGCATACCATTGGCCTATGGCAATCTTGGAAGATTACCGCCGTGGCAGGCACGTGGTTTCCGCGCTTCACGTCCATTTGGTCTTCATGACCAAATACCGGCGCGGGGTCCTCGACGCGGGCATGCTCGCCTGCTGCGAGGACGCCATGCGGAAGGTCTGCGGCGACTTCGCCGCCGAGCTGCGGGAGTTCAACGGCGAGGACGACCACGTGCACCTGCTGGTCGAGTACCCGCCGAAAGTGGCCGTCTCTGCGCTGGTGAACAGCCTCAAGGGCGTGTCCGCGCGGCGGCTCCGGTCGGAGTTCACCGGCCGCGTTAACCCGCATCTGATACGCGGGCACTTCTGGTCGCCGTCCTACTTCGCCGCGTCCTGCGGTGGCGCCCCGCTGTCCATCATCCGGCAGTACATCGAGCAGCAAAGACGGCCGGCCCAAGCAACTTCCGGGCTCACCCCGCCCTGAACGGCGGGGCTCGCGCCCAGCCATTTCGGTCAGGACCACGACCGCCAATGCCGTCATGGGACCTGCGCGGGCAGACCAGGTTAGCCCGGCCTGGCCCTCGTATGCGTCGTGCCAGTTCCACCACGCGTACGGCGGGGTCTGCGGATAGCCCTCGGGTGAGTCCTCCCACGCCTCCTGCCGCCCGAGCGCGCTCATGTCCAGGTAGCTCCAGGTGCTCCCCAGCGCCTCGTCGCCACGGTTGTTGAGGAAGTAGGTGCGGAACACCCGGTCGCCGTCACGGATGAACGCGTTCGTGCCATGCCATTGGTCCACGCCGAAATCGGCGTCGAAGTCATCGGTCATGGTGTACCAGGGCATCGTCCAGCCCATCCGCGCCTTCAGCCGGGCGATGTCCGGCTGCGGCGCGCGCGAGGCGTAGGCAAAGGTGATGTCACGGACGTGCAGGTGGGCGAGATGAGCGACCTGATCGGCCATCAGCGAGCAGCCGATGCACGCGTGGTCGGGCCAGCCGTGCACGCCGGGTTCGAAGAAAGCCCGGTAGATGATCAGCTGGCGACGGCCTCCGAACAGGCCGAGCAGGCTCGCCTTACCCGCGGGCCCGTCGAACTGATAGTCCTTCTCCACCGCGAGCCACGGCATCCGCCGGCGCTCCGCCGCCAGCGCGTCTCGGGCCCGGGTCAGCTCCTTCTCCTTCACCAGCAGTTGCTGGCGCGCCGTCTCCCACTCCTGCGGGGTAACGATCGGCGGGGTCTTCATCGGGTGTCCACCTTTCACTGGGTTTCATGGTGCGGGGTTGCGGTGGGCTCGGGAGCGCTCCGGTCGAGGTGGTCCTTCAGCGCGTCCAGCGGGCCGTCCCAGTCGCGGGCCAGCGCGGCCAGGAACTGCTGCGCCACCCGCATCGGCGCGGAGCGCAGCCGGTAGCGCACCCGGCGCCGCTCGCCCGGTTCGGCCGTGACCAGGCCGGCCTCGGACAGCAGGGCCAGGTGCTTGGCGATCGCCTGCCGCGTGATCGGCAGGCGGGCGGCCAGGTCCGTGGCCGTGGCCGGACCCGAAGCGGCCAGCGCCGCCAGGATGGCGCGCCGGCTCGGGTCGGCCAGGGCGGTGAAGACCTGTTCGGCGACCGCCTCTGTGTCAGGCGGCATCGAGGTAGTCGGCCAGTTCGCCCAGCTCGCTGGCCCAGCCCCGGGTGTTGCCGTCGTAGGCGTTGCGGTAGGCCTCCTCCGGCAGCTGGGCGAAACCGCTCTCGACCACGGTCAGCCGGGTGCCCGTTCCGGCCGGTTCGAGCGTGAACTCGACGTAGGTACGGCGCGGATCGTCGCCGGGCAGACCGTAGACGGGCCAGGTGAACCCGAACACCGCGGGCTCCTCCACCCGTTCCACGCGCATCTCGACCGTGGGCCCGTCGGGCCAGCTCATCCGGGCCGATCCGCCCGGGCGCAGGTCGATCGTGGCCTCGTGGCCGAACCAGGCGCCCAGCCCCTCGGCCGTGGTGAGCGCCGCCCACACCGTGGCCGGCGGGTGAGCGAGCTCCACGGTCCGCTCGATGCGATCAGGAAATCCCATGACGACCTCCGACGAATGGCAACTGGACGGTTGCTATAATATGGCAACCGCATGGTTGCGTCAAGTGCCCCGCTCCGCGGTGCTGGCTGAGGGCGGCGGGCGGCGCGGTGTTAGCTGAGGGCCGATGATTGGCGCAGAACCAAGAAGTCACGGAAGTTTTCCTGGAAGTCACGGCGGTTGTGATGCCCAGACCCAGTGCCGGCCCTGGCGGGGCTGGCGAGACGCGAGTGGCTGTCCGGCGGCCGCGAGGCGAACCAGCTGGGCGCGAAGCGGGACAGCCCGGAGCGGGACGGCTCGGGGCGGAACCCGCGAACCTGAACGTCTTAGGCAGGCCTTCAGGAAACATGCGGCTTAACTAGTGGTTACCTTCGGCTCCCCTCAAGGTCTGGAACCGATGCTCGGAACGTAACGAAAGGACGTAACCGCCACGAGCGGTGTCGAGCTGAGGGCGAGAAAGACCCATGAGCCAGACCTATGACCCGAACGAGGCCGAACGGGGCGACGCCCAGCCTGGGGCTCGGGGGGTCGTCCCCCCGGAGGCAACCGAGCAGCAGGGCTACCAGGGCCAGGGCTACCTGGCCGGACCCGGTTCCGGCGGCGGAACTGGCAACCCAGGTGAATACTCCGGGGCCGGTTTTGCCAGCGAGCCCCCGCCGCCGCGGCGGCGCAACCACAAGCGCGGGCTGCTCATCACCGGCGCAGCCGCGCTCGTCGCGGGCGCCGCGGCGGGCGGATTGATCGGCGCCCTGGACCACGCACCGGCGACCACCGCTACCGCCACCTCGAGCACGGTGCTCTCCACGAGCCAGATCGCGTCCCGGGTCGACCCGGCCCTGGTCGACGTCGTGGCCACCGACGGGGACCAGCAGGCCACCTCGGCCGGCACCGGCATCGTGCTCACCTCGAACGGCGAGGTGCTGACGAACAACCACGTGATCAACGGGGCCACCTCGCTCAAGGTGACCGACGTGGGCAACGGGAAGACCTACACCGCCAAGGTCGTCGGCTATGACGCCAGCCACGACGTGGCCGTGATCCAGCTGCAGAACGCGTCCGGCCTCACCGTCGCCAGCCTGGGCGACTCCTCCGCCGTCAAGGCCGGCGACAACGTGGTCGCCCTCGGCAACGCCGGCGGCAAGGGCGGCACCCCGTCGGTCGCGGCCGGCAGCGTCACCGCGCTGAACCAGTCCATCACCGCGTCGGACGACCTGTCCGGCGCCAGCGAGCAGCTGAGCGGGCTCATCGAGACCAACGCCGACATCCAGCCGGGTGACTCGGGCGGATCCCTGGTCAACGCGTACGGCCAGGTGATCGGGATGGACACCGCGGCCTCCTCCTCCTCCGGGTCCCAGGTCCAGTCCCAGTCCAGCCAGACCCCTGAGCAGGCCTACGCCATCCCGATCAACGAGGCCGTGTCCTTTGCCAACCAGATCGAAGCCGGCCACGGCTCGTCCACCACGCACATCGGCGCCACCGCCTTTCTCGGCATCGAGACGTCAAGCAGCAGCTCCGGCAGCGACTCCGGGGGCGGCTTCGGCGGCTCCGGCTCCGGCTTCGGCGGGTCCGGCTTCGGCGGCTTCGGCGGGTCCGGGTCCAGCGGCTTCGGCGGGTCCGGGTCCAGCGGGTCCGGCGGGCAGAGCGGCACCACGGGCGTGACCATCGCGGGCACGTTGTCCGGATCTCCGGCGGCCAACGCCGGCCTGGCCGATGGGGACACCATCACCTCGGTGGCCGGGCAGTCGGTCTCGTCGGCCAGCGACATTTCACAGATCCTGGTCAAGTACCACCCGGGCGACAAGGTCTCGATCAACTGGGTGGACCAGGAGGGCCAGTCGCAGACCGCCACCGTGACCCTAGCCAACGGTCCGGCGGCCTGAGAGCGGGCATCCCTGCTAGACCCGCCTCCGAGCCAGTGATCCCCGGCCGCCCCCGGGGATCACTGGTTTCGCTGTCTTATCAACCGACCAGGGCGTCCCACCACAGAAAGCGTGAGCTGGCACAGAACTGATACGCCCGCCCGTTCGGGATAAAAATGAGATGAAGCCGACGAGAGGAGGAACGGGTGCGCGCAGCGAGACTCCACGCGGTTGGCGACCTGCGGGTGGCGGACGAGCCGGGCCCCGAGGCGGGTCCTGGGATGAGCCTGGTGCGGGTCACCGCGGTCGGCATCTGCGGCTCCGACCTGCACTGGTGGGATGAGGGCGCGATCGGCGACGCCAAGCTGACGCACCCGCTGGTGCTCGGCCACGAGGGCGCGGGGGTGATCGCCGCGGGGCCGCGCAGCGGTGAGCGGGTGGCCATCGACCCGGCGATTCCGTGCCAGACCTGCCGGGCGTGCCGGGACGGCTACCGGAACCTGTGCTACCGGCTCGAGTTCTCCGGCCACGGCGAGACCGACGGGATGATGCGCGAGCTGATGGCCTGGCCTTCGGAGTTGCTGCACCCGCTGCCCGACGGCGTGTCCGACGCGGACGGCGCCCTGCTCGAGCCGCTCGGGGTGGCGATCCATTCCGTCGACCTGGGACACCTGCCGTTCGGCGGCACGGCCTCGGTGATCGGCTGCGGCCCGATCGGGCTGCTGCTCATCGGCGTGCTGACGGCGGCGGGCGCGCGTTCGGTGCTGGCGGTGGAGCCGCTGGCGCACCGGCGTGAGGCGGCCGAACGGGCTGGCGCGGACCAGGTCGCGCACCCGGCCGAGTTCGACGGGAGCGGCGTCGACGTGGCGTTCGAGGCGGCGGGGAACGACGAGGGGGTCGGGCTGGCCATGGCCTCGGTGCGGCCGGGCGGACGGGTGGTGCTGGCCGGCATCCCCGGGGACGACGCCATCAGGTTCGGGGCCTCGCTCGCGCGGCGCAAGGGGCTGACGATCGCCATGGTCCGGCGGATGAACGAGGTATACCCGCGGGCGATCAGCCTGGCCGAACGCAGGGTGGTGGACCTCCCGTCCCTGGTGACGAGCCGGTCCGGGCTGGGCGGGATCCCGGCGGCGTTCGGGGCCGCGGCGCGCCGCACCGGACTCAAGGCGATCGTCGAGCCACAACGCTAGCCTGGGTCGCATGCGCTCGGTGGGAAATGGTCTCCGGACGCGGTCAGCTCATCATCGGCGCGGTGTGCAGGCCCGGGGCCAGCCAGGGCAGCCAGATCGTGGCCGCCGCGAGGGCCAGCAGGGCCGCGCCCGCCAGCCGGCCGGCGACCGGTCCGCGGGCCCAGGTCTTCTCGACCAGCACCAGGGCCGCCAGCCCGACCATCGCGGCCACGTTCATCACTCCGACCGCTATCAGGATGACCATCAGCGCCCAGCAGCAGCCCAGGCAGAACCCACCGTGGTGGGCGCCGACCCGCAGGTCGCGGAGCCTGCCCCGGTAGGAACCGTAGTGCAGGAGCAGCGCGAACGGGGAGCGGCACCGGGCCAGGCAGCGGTCCTTGAGGCGGGTCAGCTGGTATGCGCCGGCCACCGCGAAGACCGCCACGGCCGCGGCGTGCGCCCCGCCGGGATGCCGTCCGGTCAGCCAGCCCGCCAGCCAGGCCAGCCCGAAGGCCGGCAGCCCGGCCGCGGCCCAGACGGCCAGGTAGCCGAGCACGAGCCCGGCCGTCCGCAGCGTGCCGGGGTTGGCCCGGGCGTACAGCGTGGCCAGCGGGGTCACCGACGGCAGCATCATGGCGGCCATCATCAGCGTCCACATGGGCACGAACAGGGCCAGGCCGAGCCCCATCGTGCCGGTCATCCCGGCCATCCCGCGGGCGAGGGCGACCGTCGCGGCCCAGGCCCCCGCCGTGGCGATCAGCAGCAGCGCGGTTTCCCGGCGGGCCAGCAGCGCCGAGCCGGACGCGGGCCCGCTCACCTGGACCAGCTCACCCGGACCAGGAGAATGGCGCGGAGAAGCCGCTCTGCCCCTCACGCCCCCAGTCGATCCCGAACGTCGACAGGTGCGCGGCGTTGGCCGGCGCCACCGTGAGCGTGGTGTTCGACGGATGGAACACGTTGGTCAGCCGGACCGGGTCGTGACCCTCGATGGCGACGAAGTCCTCGACGCCGAGGTCGATGGCGTCACCGATCCTGACGTGGTGGCCGCGGTCGTCCTCGTTGTAGGTGATGCGCGCCTTCTCCACGCCGAGCATCTCCCCGATGAGCGGGCCGAGCATGGCCGGAGGCCCGCCCGCCTGCCCGGACAGGACCGTCCCGAACCCGGCGGCCTGGCTGTCTGAGGCCTGGTCGTCGAGGAAGACGCCCACCCGCCAGTTGCCGTCGCTCATCACCGGCGGCGTGTCCAGGAACAGGGCGAAGCTCAGGCCGCTGACGTCGACGCCGTCGATCTCCCCGGACTCCACGTGGTATGCCAGCAGCGCGCGGCAGCGGTCGAACGTGGCCTTCGCGGTCAGCGCCGACCAGGTACACGGGCAGACCGCATCACACGAACACGATTCGAAGTACTTGCCCTCCAGACGCCAGGCCACAGCCCCTCCCTGGGTAGCGCCAGTAATGCCCTAAGGTTCCCGCGCCATGTGGCCGCCCGTCAAGGAAGCGTTTTGAAACCGGCGTGCGGTTAGGCGGGGGGCTGGAGGACGCAGAACTCATTGCCGTCCGGGTCGGCCAGGATGTGCCAGAGCCAGCCGTCTTCCGCCACGGGCTGGCTGGTCAGCAGCGTCGCGCCGAGACCGAGCACGCGCTCGACCTCGGCCTGGAGATCGGGCGTGCGCAGGTCCAGGTGCAGCCGGTTCTTCTGCCGTTTGACGTCCGCGACCCGCTGCAGCAGCACGTCGATCCCGACGCCGCTCTCCGGCTGGAGGCCGCGGTACGATCCGCCGCCGGCTCCGGCGTGGCCGGCCGTGTACCCCAGCACGCCGGCCCAGAATGAGGCCGAACGGTCCAGGTCCACGCAGTCGATGACCACGATCACTTCGCCGTAGGGGTAGGGCTGCGGCACGACATGCTCCTCAGGGCAAGACGGCAGGGGCAGCCCCGACTGTATCGGGCTAAGATCCGAACGGACGCGGCAGGTCGCCGGCGTTATCTATTATTCCGATTTGAATGGAAGAGAAGGAGATCCCCTGATGCTGCTGCCCCGGCCCGACCAGGGCGTCGTCGCCGCCGAACCACCAGGCACCGGACCGGGCTACTGGGCCGGGGCGCCGTGCGCGGTCGCGGGCGACAGCGAGATCTTCCTGGCCTACCGGCTCAGGCGGCCCATCGGCCGGGGGCGCGGTTACGCGGTGGCGGTGGCGCGCTCGGTGGACGGCGAGCGGTTCAGCACGCTGCTGACCATCGCCAAGGAGAACATGGCCACCGAGTCGCTGGAGCGGCCTGCCCTGGTCCGCACCCCGGAGGGACGCTGGCGGCTGTACCTGAGCTGCGCGACCACGGGCACCAAGCACTGGCGGGTGGAGGTGACCGAAGCCGCCCACCCGGCCGAGTTCGACACCAGGAACCGGCAGACCGTATTGCCCGGCGACGCCAAGACCGGCGTGAAGGACCCGGTGATCATGTACCACGGCGGTCTGTGGCACCTGTGGGCGTCCTGTCACCCGCTGGCCGACCCGCTGCACACGGACCAGATGACCACCGAGTACGCGACCAGTACCGACGGCCTGACCTGGATCTGGCACGGCACCGCGCTGAGCGGAACGCCGGGCCGGTGGGACTCCCGGGGCACCCGGGTCACCGCGGTGCGCTTCGACGGGGACACGGTCACGGCCTACTACGACGGCCGGGCCAGCGCCGCGGAGAACTACGAGGAGCGGACCGGGGTCGCCACCGGCGCCGACCCGACGGCGCTGTCCGCGGTCGGCGCCGAGCCGCTCGCGTCCTCGCCGTACCACGGCGGCGGGCTGCGGTACCTGGACATCGTGCCGATGCCCGATGGCCAGCGCCGGCTCTACTACGAGATGACCAGGCCGGACGGATCGCACGCGCTGGTCACGGAACTGCGCTAGGGGCGCCCTTCGGGCTCTCGGGGCTCTCCGGGCTCTCGGGGCTCTCCGGGCTCTCGGGGCCCTCCGGGCCCTCCGGGGTCTCCGGGACCGGGCGGCCGTTCCTGGCCTGGGCCTGGCCGGCCGGACGGCCGCCGACCATGCCGCCCGAACGTTCCCGCGGCATGATCCAGTCGCGGAAGCTTTCGCCGAGGACGTCCTCCAGGAGCCTGATGTCGGCCTCGAACCGCGGAATGAGCTCCTGGCGCTGGTGCCAGTCCAGCGGCTGGCGCTCGCGGCTGTGCCGCTGCAGGAACCGCTCAAGCGGGCCGGTCAGGGTAGCCGCGGTCAGGCCCGGGATCAGCGTGCCGGCCGCGGCGCCCGCGCGCTGCGCCACCGATACCGCGCGGTGCCCCAGCGTCGGCTCGGGGTGGGAGGTGACGTTCTGCCGCGGTATCTCGGTCAGCAGGCCCGGAGCGACGCCCAGGAACGCGCAGATCCGGTCCAGGGTCTGCACCGGATCGTCGACCAGCCGCCGGTAGCGCAGCACCAGGACCTGCTCCCGGGGGAACAGCGTGAACAGGTACTCGAGCTGCTCGCCGTACCGGCCGAGGCCGATGTAGTGCCAGAAGCCGGCCCAGCCGGCCTCGATCCGGCGCTCCTCCTCCCCGCAGGCCCGGACGAAGTCACCGATGGGCTCCAGGCCCGCCGACCACAGATGAGTCCAGTTCGAGTGCGCCCGCTCCACCGGATCGCGGACCACCACGATCAGCCTGGCTTCCGGCAGCGTCGCGCGGATCCGGCGCACGGCGCCCCGGTCATACAGGTAGAGCGGCGTCGCCTCACCGCGCAGCGTCCCGGGCGGGGCCGCGTCGAACAGCGCCTCGTAGTCCGCCCGGCGCCAGACGTGCTCGCGGTAGGTCAGCGCGTCCCCGGGGCCGCCCTTGGCGGGCGGGGGACCGTCGGAGAGGAAGAACTTCGGCTCCTTGACCGGCGACATGAACAGCCCGGGATGCCGGGCCAGCGTGGCGTGCAGCGCTGTGGTGCCCGCCTTGGGGGCACCGATCACCAGGAAGTCGGGCATGGACACGGGGCCTCCAGAGAAGGTCCTAGACCTAACTATTCCGACTAGATTAGTCTGAAATAGCCGTACGGGCTATCCTACCCGGCTGGCGCGCCTCCATCACGTCGCTGCCCGCCCTCCGGGGCTCGGGGAGTGGCGGGTGCGTTGAGGGGACCGGGAAGGCCGCCGGGGTAGGTGCGGGCGGTCTCGGCGACGGCGGCCACGATGTTCCGGTAGCCGGTGCACCGGCACAGGACGCCGGACAGCTCGCCGGGGAGCTCGTCGCCGGTGACCTCGGGGTTATGGCGGAGCAGGTCGTAGGCACTGAGCAGGAATCCAGGGGTGCAGAAGCCGCACTGCAGCGCATGGTGGCGGCCGAACGCCTGCTGCAGCGGATGCAGCTCCCCGGGCCGGCCCAGGCCCTCCACGGTCAGCACCTCGGCCCCGTCGAGCTGGCAGGCGAACAGCAGGCAGGACCGGGCCGCCTGGCCGTCGACCAGCACCGTGCACATCCCGCAGATGCCGTGCTCGCAGCCGAGATGCGTACCGGTCAGCCCCAGCCCTTCTCTCAGCGCGTCGGCCAGGGTCATCCGGGGCGGTGCCTTGACGGTCGCCTCTTTGCCGTTGACGGTCATGGTCGTTACGGCGCCCCGCTGGGCGGGGCAGTTCCTGGCGGAGGCGGACGGAGTGCGTGATCCGCCGGGCGAAGGCCGAACGCCCGGCGGCTCACGCACGGCGTCCGCCCTGGTCGCCCCGGTACATGCGTGGGCCAGCTCGCGGGCGGCCAGGTGGGTGAACAGGCGGCGGCGGTAGGCGGTCGAGGCGTGCATGTCGCCGGGAGTGTCGACGATCTCGTCGGCTAGCGCCGACATCGGGGGCGTCAGCGCACGCACCGGGTCGGGCTCGCTCGCCGCGACTGCCATGAGCTCGGTGACGTCGCGGACTATGGGGCGGGCGGAGACGGCGAAGGCGGCTAGGGTGGCCTGCTGCACGGCGCCATCGGGGGCGATTCTCACGTGGGTGGCTACGCCGGTTAGGGCGAAGTCGCCGTGGCGGCGGGCTAGCTCGGCGAAGCCGAAGCCGTCGCCGGGGCGGGCTACGGGGAAATGGGCGCCGAGCAGGAGCTCGTCGGGAGCGAGGACGGTGGTCATCGGGCCGGTGACGAAGTCGCGGGCGCCGACCTGGCGGCGGCCGGACGGGCCGGCGATGTCCAGGGTGGCGTCCAGGCAGGCGGCGACGGCGGGGAGCTCGGCGGCGGGGTCGGCGTGGGCCAGGCTGCCGCACACGGTACCCCGGCTGCGCAGCTCGCGGTGGCCGACCCAGGGCAGCGCCAGGCCCAGCAGCGGCACGGCCCGGGAGAGCTCGGCGCGGCGCTGGCGCACGGCCGCCCCGACGTACAGGGCGTCACCGGACAGCGACAGCTCATCCAGCCCGGCGACGGCGTTGATGTCGACGAGCAGGGCGGGCCGGCCCAGCCGCATGGCGAGCACGGGGACCAGCGACTGGCCGCCGGCCAGCACCTTGCCCTCGTCGCCGGCGCCGGCCAGCGCGGCCACCGCGTCCTCGACGGTGCCCGGGCGCACGTAGTCGAACGGGGCGGCCTTCACCGCGCTACCGCCCCTGGAAGCTGGGCTTGCGCTTCTCGATGAAGGCGGCCACGCCCTCGGCGAAGTCAGCGCTCGAGCGGAGCATGGCGTAGGCCTTCCGCTCCAGTTCGATGCCGACCTGCAGCGGGCCGTCCACGCCCCGGTCCAGGACCTCCTTGGCGGTGCGCAGGGACAGTGGCGAGTAGCCGAGCAAGGTACCGGTGAGGGCGGCGACCGCCTCGTCGAGGGCCGTCGCGTCGGCGCACACCTCGGCGACCAGGCCCCAGTCTCCCGCCTGCGCGGCGCTGATCCGGTTCCCCGTCATCACGTGGTACTTGGCCCGGGACAGGCCGGTCAGCCGGGCCAGCCGCTGCGTCCCGCCGCTGCCCGGGATCATGCCCAGCTTCACCTCGGGCAGCGCGAACTCGCTGCGCGCGGTGGCCAGCCTGATGTCACAGGACAGCGCGACCTCAAGGCCGACCCCGAAGCAGTACCCGTCGACGGCCGCGATCACCGGTTTGGGGCTGCGCGCGGCGGCGGTGACGTTGTGCCCCAGGTCGGTGAAGTCGACCGGGTCGACCTCCATGAAGCCGGCGATGTCGCCGCCGGAGGAGAAGTGCTTCCCGGCCGACCTGAGCACCACCACCCGGACACCGGGATCGGCGTCGATCTCGGCGAACCGTTCGGCCATCCGCTGGCGCATCTCCCAGGTGATCACCGTGTGGGGGCCGTTGGACAGCGTCAGGGTGGCCACCGCCCCCTCGGTCTCCAGCAGTACCTCACCGCCGGTCAGCGCCATCTGCGCTCCCTTCGATCAGTGCGTGCAGCACGTCGCCGTGCACCGGCAGGCGGTTCAGCTCGACGCCGAGCGGGCCGAGCGCGTCGGCGACCGCATTGGCCAGCGCCACCGGCACGGACATGCTGCTGCCCTCGCCGCAGCCCTTGGCGCCCAGCGTGGTGTACGGCGAGGGGGTCTGGAGATGGTCGGTGACCAGCGGGAACGCCGCCTCGGCCGCGGTCGGGCAGAGGTAGTCCATGAACGTGCCGCTGGCCGGCTGGCCGTCGGGCGAATAGTGCATCTCCTCGAAGAACGCGCCGCCGAGGGCGTGCGCCACCGCCCCGTGCACCTGGCCGGTCAGCAGCGCCGGGTTCAGCACGGTGCCCGCGTCGTGCACCGTGGACAGCTTCTCCACCGTCACCCGCAGCGTCAGCGGGTCGATCCGGACGGCGGCCACGTCGGCCACGAACCCGTAGCACAAGCTGGAGTTGATGGTGTCGTCCGCCGCCGCCGCGGTGGCCTGCGGCGGGGTGAACGCCGCGGCCGCGTACAGGCCGGCCGGACCGTGCAGCGACCCGGGATCCCAGTGCACCAGGCCGGCCGCGTGCCGGAAGCTGACCGACCGCTCATGATCGTTTTTATCCCGAACGAGGCCGACTGCGAGCTCGAGCTCATCCGGGTCCGCCCCGAGCAGGACGGCGCCCGCCCGCCGGATCGTGGCCGCGATCTGGTCGGCCGCCTCGGCTAGCGCGCTGGTCAGCAGGGGTGCGAACCGGGAGGAGTAGCTGCCTGAGGTGATCGTCCACGGGGTGGTCGCGGTGTCCATCTCGACCACCGGGCGGACCTGCGCGGGCGGCAGGCCGAGCCGGTCCGCGACGACCTGGCGGGCCACGGTGGCGTGGCCCTGGCCCTGCGGGACGGTGCCGAGCAGCACCGACACCACGCCGCCGGGGTCGACGCTGATCCGGACCAGTTCGGTCGAGCCGGACTTGCCACGCCCCCGGGCCGCGGCCGGGGTGGCCAAGCCCACGTAACCGATGTTGGTGGCCGACGGGTCGACCACCGCGGCCAGCCCGATGCCGAAGTATTCGCCGCGGGACCTGGCCTGTTCCTGTTCGGCGCGCAGCGCGTCGTAGTCGGCGTTCTTCAGCGCGAGGTCGAACGCCTGCCGGTAGTCCCCGGAGTCGTAGACCCCGCCGGTCGGGGTCCGGTAGGGGAACTTCCCGGCGCCGACGAAGTTCCGTCGCCGCGCCTCGGCCGGATCCAGGCCGGCCGCGGCCGCGACCTGGTCCATCAGCCGCTCCAGGCCGAAGTACAGCTGCTGCCCGCCGAACCCCCGGTTCAGGCCGGTCGGCATCTTGTTGCTGACCACGGCGCGGGCCCGGATGCGCACCGCCGGGATGCGGTAGGCGCCGGTGATGTTGCCGAAGCACCGGTACAGCGTGGACGGCTCGGGCGGGCGCAGGTAGGCGCCCACGTTGTCGACCAGGTCGGCGCGCAGCGCGGTGACCGTGCCGTCCGCGCTGACGGCGGCCTCGAACCGCATCAGCCGGTCGGCGCCCGCCGAGGACGCGACCAGGTGCTCGAGCCTGTCCTCGGTCCACTGCACCGGGCGCCCCGCGTGCTTGCTGGCCAGCGCCATCAGCGTGACGTACGGGTAGATGGCGGCCTTGATGCCGAAGCTGCCGCCGATGTCCGCGGGCACGTGCAGCCGGAGCCGGGCGGCCGGCACGCCGAGCGCCCCGGCCAGCACCGGGATCATGCTGAACGGGCCGTGGAAGTTGGCCCAGGCTTCGACCGCGGGCCCCTCGGCGGTCTCGGTCCAGTGCGCCACCACGCCGTAGCACTCCATCGGCGTGGACGAGTAGCGGGGGAAGGAGTAGTCGCCGCCGACCACGTGGTCGGCCGCGGCGAAGGCCTCGTCCACCGGGCCGAAGCTGAACGTGCGGTCGGTCGCGACGTTGGACTCCGCCTCCGGGTGCAGCCGCGGGGCGTCACCGGCCAGCGCGGCCCGGGTACCGATGACGGCGGGTAGTTCCTCGTAGTCCACGTCGACGAGTTCGGCGCCGTCCTCGGCCAGGTACCGGTCAGCGGCGACGACCACGGCGACCGGCTCGCCGACGAACCGGACCCGGTCGGTGGCGGCGGCGAAGTAGGGCATGGGCGTGCGCACCGACAGGGGGAACGGGCGCAGTTCGGCCGCCACCTCGCGCGGGCCGATGACCGCGGCGACGCCGGGCGCGGCGAGCGCCGGGCCGGGATCGAAGCCGGTGATCTTGGCGTGCGGGAACGGGCTGCGCACGATGGCCGCGGTCAGCGCGCCCGGCATCGGGTCCAGGTCGTCCAGGAACCGGCCCTGTCCGCAGAGCAGCGCGGGGTCCTCGACCCGGGCAAGGTCCCCGGTCACGGGCGGGCCTCGGCGAGCGGCTGGTACCGGCCCTCGGTGAGCTCGCGGCGCAGGATCTTGCCGACCGCGGAGGTGGGGATGCGATCCACCGCGACGTAGCGCTTGGGCCGCTTGACCGACGGCAGCCCGGAGCCGCTCGCGGCATACGCCGAAAGCTGGTACACCGCCCGTTCGGCATCGAAATCCCTGGCCGGCACCGCGAAGGCGGTGACCGCCTGCCCCCAGCGGTCATCGGGCAGACCGACCACCACCACGGCCGAGACCGCCGGGCAGCGGGCCAGCGCCGCCTCGATCTCGTCCGGGTAGAGGTTCTCCCCGCCCGAGTTGATCATGTCGTCGACCCGGCCGCTGACCCACAGGTCGCCGTCGTCGTCCTCGGTGGCCAGGTCGCCGGTGAGGTACCAGCCGTCGCGGATGGCCCTGGTGTCGGCGTCCGGGCGGTTGCGGTAGCCGGTGAACGCCTCCGGGCTGGCCATGGACACCGCGACCTGGCCCGGCGCGCCGTTCGGCACCGTGGCGGCGGGGTCGGCCGGGTCGACCAGGCGGACCCGGGAGAACACCCCGGCCCGGCCGGCGCAGCCGGGCTTGCCGGGCACGTCGGCGCAGATCGTGAACGTGTAGATCTCGGTGGAGCCGAAGTGGTTGACGAACACCTCGGGGTGCAGCGCGCCGTTTATCTCCTCGGCCAGCGCGGGGGTCATCGGAGCGCCGGCGTAGCCGACCCGGGTGACGGTTTCGGCGGCCCGGGCCAGGCGGCCGGTGCGCAGCAGGGACCAGTAGATCGTCGGGACCAGGTACAGCGCCGACACCTGGTCGCGCTCGATGAGCTCGAGGGACGCGTCGGCGTCGAAGCCGGCCTGCGGCACCCAGGTGCCCCCGGCCAGGATGCTGGCCAGCAGCGAGCGCACGCCCATGGTGTGAAACAGCGGCATCACGCCGAGCGTCACCTCGCCGGGCCGGTGCTGGGCCTGGATGACGTGCGCGACGGCGGCCGCGTGCTCGGCGCGGTGGGTGCGCGGGACGCCCTTCGGCCGCCCGGTGGTGCCCGAGGTGTAGAGAATGACGCTGAGGTCGTTCTCGCTGTGGCCCGGGAGCTGGCCGTCGGGTTCGCGGGCGGCCAGGTGGTCGAGTTCGGCGCGGGCTTTACCGGCTTTGGCGCTGGCACCGCCGGCCAGGGCGCTGTCCAGGCTGGCCTGGGTGGTGTCGTCGGCGATGACCAGGGCGGGCGCGGCGTCCCGCACGCAATAGGCCAGTTCGGACGGCCCGAACCGGATCGACAAGGGCACGGCGGCGGCGCCGAGCTTCTGGATAGCCAGGTGCAGGCTGGCCATCGGCTCGCCGCCGCTGAGGAGGAACGCCACGGTGTCGCCGGGCCGGACGCCCAGCGTGGTCAGCGCCCGGGCCAGCTGGTTCGTGCGGGCGTCCCACTGCCGGTAGGTCAGCGGCCGCGGGCCGCCGACCGCGACGCGGCCCGGGTACCGGTCCGCCGTCCAGGTGAGCATCTGGCCGATGTGCATGATGATCCATTACGTACCTCGCGGCTGGTTTCTTAACCTCGTGCGGTCTGAGGGCGGCCGCGCTGCACCGCGGCGGGCTGGTGGACCGGCAGCGCAGCGGGCGCACCGTGCTCTATCAGACGTCCGCGCTCGGGCTGGCCCTGCTCGGGGAGGTTCGGCCTGATCAGGCGGGGGCTGGCTGGTGAGAGCGGGATGACGACGATCAGCGTGGCGGCGCGAGGGTATCGGGCGGTCCGCGCTGCGGATGGCCTGATCCGCGGGGCCCATGTGACAGAGCCCGGGCTTTGGGGTAGGCAGCCGGGCAGGGCCTCCAGCGAAGGGATCACCGATGGCAGATAACGTGTACTCAATCAGCGAGATCGTCGGCTCGTCCACGGAGAGCATCGACGATGCGATCCGGAGCGCCGTCGCCCGCGCCTCGAAGACCCTGCACAACCTCGACTGGTTCGAGGTCACCGACATGCGCGGCCGCATTGAAGGCGACCGCTGCCACTTCCAGGTCACGCTGAAGGTGGGCTTCCGGCTGGACGACCGTCCCGACTGACCGGTCGGCGGGAGCCGGCGGACAGCATCTGCCGGCAGGACCTGACCGAAGAGAAGATCGCGGCCATCCCGCTGCTGGCCGCCCAGCGGCCGGTCCGCTAAGGCCGGTCCGCTAAGGCCGGTCCGCTAAGGCCGGTCCGCTAAGGCCGGTCCGCTAACGCCAGGCGGGCGGCGAGCCAGTCGGCCATCGTGGCCCGGGACTCGAACGCGTGGTTGGTGAGCCCGTGGCTGCCGTCCGGCATCATCAGCAACTCGGCGTGCGGAGCCTCGCGGGCCAGGCGCTCGGCGTGGTACGGCGGGACCAGCCGGTCCTGCCCGCCGTGCGCGACCAGCAGCGGGCAGGCGATCCGCGCGGCGGCATCCTCCAACGTCAGCGCCGCGGCCCGTTCGCGGGCCTCGGCTGGGCCGGCGGCGCCCGACCGGCGCTGGAAGGTGGTCCGGGTCTGCGCCGGCAGCAAGTCCCAGTCCAGGTCCCACCGGTACGGGCCGGCCAGTGCCACCGCGGCCCGCACCCGCGGCTCGTAGGCGGCCGAACGGGCGGCGTAATAGCCGCCCAGGCTCACCCCGAAGACGCCGATCCTGTCGGGATCGATGTCGTCCCGGCCCTTCAGGTAGTCGGCCACGGCCGCGGCCACCCGCTCGTAGGCCGGCTCGATCGGCAGCTCGTACTCGGCCTCCCCCTGGCCAGGGCCGTCGATCGCGATCACCGCCAGGCCACGGCGCACCAGGTGCCCGGCGGTGGCCTGCAGTTCCTCCTTGACCGAGTCGAGGCCAGGAATCATGATCACGACCGGCGGGCGCCCTTCCCGGGGGACGCGCAGGTACGCAGCCAGCGTCGTGCCCGCGTAGGGCACGCGGATCGGCTCGGCGGGCGGGCTGAGCGTGCCGGCCCCACGGCGGAAGCAGGCCACGGTACGTTCGTGCGCGGCCCGCTGCTCCTCCGGGTGGTCGGTGAAGACGAACTTGCCCCAGTGCCAGCACAGCGCGGCCCGGCGCCAGGCCTCCCCCGCGGTGACCAGCCGACCGGCCGCCTCGGCGGTCTCGGCCAGCTGTTCGTAGTGCTGCCCGGTGCGGCCCCATTCGCGGCACCAGTCGTCCCACCGCCGGATGCGGGCCAAAGTCGCCTGGAAATCCGGGTAGCTGGTGCCGTTCGCGACGAACCGCGCGGCCCAGTGCGCGGTCGCCGCCGCGACGCGCTTGTCCGGCGACCAGGTGTACAGCTCGGGCCGGCGGTCGGCCAGCAGGTCGTTGTTCCCGGACACGCTCTTGTCCCGGGCCCGCGGCAGCTCGCACGGAGCCGTGAGCACCGCGGGCCGGTCGGCGAGTACCGGCCCGGCCAGCGGGTAGCCCTCCGGGCCCGCGATAAGCGAGCCGCTGATCCAGGACACGCCGCGCTCGGTCCGGCACCGGTCGGCCACCGCGACGAACACCCCGTTGCTGGCCGCCGCGGCCTGCGCCTTGAGCACCTCGGCGGGCCGCTCCCCGGCCGGCCAGCTATAGCCCGGCCAGTTCACCGGGGCCGCGATCAGGTCGGCGCCGTCCAGCGCGGCCAGCCGGACCCACTCGGGAAACTCCAGGTCGTAGCAGACCATCACGCCCACCCGGCCGACCTCGGTGTCCACCACCGGCGGCGCGGCGTCGCCGGGAGTGAAGAGGAGTTTCTCGGAGTCCCACAGGTGCGCCTTGCGGTAGACCGCCCGGGTGCCCGACGCGTCCACCAGGGCCGCGCTGTTGTACAGGCGGCCGTCGGCGCCGAGCTCGCAGAAGCCGCCGACAATCACCAGCCCATGCTGACCGGCCAGCGACCGCCACTGGCGTAGCGTGACGCTGTCGGTGGCGGGTGCCGCCAGGTCGCGCGCCTCCGCGGCGGGGTCGCCGGCGTCGAAGACATAGCCCGAATCGCACAACTCGGGCAGCACGACGAGCCGCGCGCCCGCGGCGGCCGCCTCGGTCACAGCCTCCGCCGCCGCGCGCCGGTTGGCGTCCGGCTCGGCCACGGCGATCGCGAGCTGGGCGACCGCGACCTGGGTGGGGTCCACTATGCACGCTCCGTTCGTACGGGATAGGACTATGAAGACAGCATTCCCTATTTGCAACTGAGGAAGAAGGGGCCGACGGTGACCGTAAACGCGGATGTCGTGGTGGTGGGCGGCGGGCACAACGGGCTGGTCGCCGCGGCCTACCTGGCCCGGGCCGGGCTGACCACGGTGGTGTGCGAGCGGCGCGGGGTTACCGGCGGGGCGGCGGTCAGCGAGCATCCGTTCGGGCCGGACTACACGGTGACGTCGCTGTCCTACGTGGTCTCGCTGCTGCCACCGGACCTGGTCCGCGACCTGCGCCTCGAGCAGCACGGGTACCACGTGTACCCGCAGGGGCCCTACTTCGCGCCCCGGGCCGACGGCCGCTACCTGCGGCTGCCTCACGACCCAGCGGAGCGGCACGCCGAGATCGCCAGGTTCTCCGCCGCGGACGCCGACGCCTACCCCCGGTACGAGGAGCACCTGGCCGGCATCGGACAGGTGCTCGGCCCGCTGCTGCACCAGATCCCGCCGCGGCTCGGGTCACGGCGGCCGCAGGACCTGCTGCGGCAGGCGCGGCTGCTCACCAGCCTGCGCGGCGTGGACGAACGCGGTGCGGTAGACGTGACGCGGCTGCTCACCGGCAGCATCGCCGACCTGCTCGAGGGCTACTTCGAAAGCGACGCGATGCGAGGCCTGCTGTCGGTGTCCGGCGTGATCGGCACCTGGGCCGGCCCGCGGTCGGCCGGGACCGCGTACGTGATGCTGCACCATCACATCGGCGAGACCGATGGGGCGGCGGGTGCCTGGGGCTTCCCACGGGGCGGCATGGGCGGGGTGTCCGGCGCGCTGGCCCGGGCGGCGCGGATGTTCGGCGCGCAGATCAAGACCGACGCCGAGGTGGCGCAGATCCGCACCTCAGGCGGCCGGGTGACCGGGGTCACGCTGGCAGGCGGCCAATCCATCGACGCGCCGGTGGTCGTCACCACCGCGCACCCGCATATCTCATTCCTGCGGCTAATCGACCCGGTGGAGTTGCCCGCCGACTTTGTCGCTGACATCCGCGGCTGGCGCAGCCGCAGCGGCACCGTGAAGATCAACCTGGCGCTGGACCAGCTGCCAGTGTTCACCAGCTACCCGGAGCCCGATCCGTCGGTCTACGGCGGCACGATCGCACTGGCGGAGTCGCTCGACGACATCGAGACCGCGTTCCAGCAGGCCGTCTCCGGCAGACCGGCCACGCTGCCGTTTGCCGATATCTGCATCCCCAGCGTGTTCGACGACTCGCTGGCCCCGGCCGGTAGGCACGTCATGTCGATGTTCACCCAGTGGGTGCCGTGCACGTACGCCGACGCCCCGCAAACGTCCGAACTCGAGGCCTACGCCGACCGGGTGCTCGCCCGGGTGGAGAAGGTGGCGCCCGGGTTCACCGACTCGATACTGCACCGGCAGGTGATCGGACCGCACCAGATGCAGGAGGAGTACGGGCTGGTCGGCGGGAACATCTTCCACGGGGAACTGTCACTGGGACAGATGTTCCACGCCAGGCCGGCGGCCGGCTACGCCGACCTGCGGACGCCGATCCGGGGGCTGTACCAGGCAGGTTCGGCCACCCACGGGGGCGGCGGGGTCACCGGCATCCCGGGCCGCAACGTGGTGCGCCAAGTCCTCGCCGACCGCCGCGCCGAACGCTGGCGCCGCCGGATACCCGCTGTCCGCCGTGACCGCACCGGGAAGCCGTCGACGCATGCTCGGTGAAGCGGCTAGTATGCCGCGCCTGAAATCCGGGATATATATTTTGCCAGTGAGTCCAGGATCTCGTCGGCGGTCTTGGTCCAGGTGAAGGGCCGGGGGTTCTTGTTCCAGTTCTCGATCCAGGCGCGGATGTCGGCCTCAAGGGCCTGCACGCTCTTGTGCACGCCGCGGCGGATCATCTGATCGGTCAAGAAGCCGAACCACCGCTCCACCTGGTTGATCCAGGACGAGCCGGTGGGCGTGAAGTGCAGGCGGAACCTGGGGTGGCGGGCCAGCCAGGCCTGGATGACGGGGGTCTTGTGCGTGGCGAGGTTGTCGCAGACCAGGTGCACCTCGAGCCCGGCGGGCACGTTCTTGTCGATCCTGGCCAGGAACTTCTTGAACTCTGCGGCCCGGTGGTGGTGGTGCAGGGCGTGGATGACAGTGCCGTCGGCGATGTTGAACGCGGCGAACAGGTCGGTCGTGCCGTGCCGGACATAGTTGTGGCTGCGCCGCTCGGGCACGCCGGGCATCATCGGCAGCACCGGCTGGGACCGGTCCAGCGCCTGGATGCCGGACTTCTCATCCACGCACAGCACCACCGCCCGCTCCGGCGGGTTGTGGTACAGGCCGACGACGTTGACGACCTTCTCCACGAACAGCGGGTCCGAAGACAGCTTGAAGGTGCCGGTTAAGTGCGGCCTGAGGTCGAACTTGCGCCAGATCCGGCCGATCGTGGACTTGCTCAGCCCGGCCCGCTTCGCCATCGAGGCCCGCGACCAGTGCGTGGCGTCCTGCGGCATCTCCTCCAGCGTGGCGGTGATGACCTCTTCCACCTTGTCCAGCAGGATCGACGGCGGCCGGCCCGGCCGCGGCTCATCAGCCAGCCCGTCCAGCCGCTTCGCGGCGAACCTGCCGCGCCATTTGCCCACCGTCGCCGGATCGACCCGCAGATCCGCCGCGGCCTGCTTGTTCGTCGCCCCGTCCGCGCACGCCAGCACGATCTTGGCCCGCAGCGCCAGCGCCTGGGAGCTCTTGGCCCGCCGCGCCCACCGGGCCAGCTGATCCCGCTCCTCCTCCGTCAGCGCCAGCTCAGCCACCGGGCGCCCCGGCCGGTCATGATCGGCCAGCCCCGCCAGGCCATCTTCGGCGAACCGCCGCCGCCACTTGCGCACCGTCATCCGCGTCGACCCCAGCTCCGCGGCCACCCGCGCCACGCCCGACCCCGGCTCCGCGCACGCCAGCACGATCCGCGCCCGCTCCGCCAGCCACGGCAGCCCGCCCTGCGACCAGCGGCCAAGCTCAGCACGGTCATCATCAGTCAGCACCAGCGGCGCGGCAGTCTGCGACATGCCAACAGGCTACAGACTTAACACACCAATTTCAGGCGCCGGATACTAGTATGATGCGCCGGAAATCTTTGCTATATATTTTGCCAGTGAGTCCAGGATCTCGTCGGCGGTCTTGGTCCAGGTGAAGGGCCGGGGGTTCTTGTTCCAGTTCTCGATCCAGGCGCGGATGTCGGCCTCAAGGGCCTGCACGCTCTTGTGCACGCCGCGGCGGATCATCTGATCGGTCAAGAAGCCGAACCACCGCTCCACCTGGTTGATCCAGGACGAGCCGGTGGGCGTGAAGTGCAGGCGGAACCTGGGGTGGCGGGCCAGCCAGGCCTGGATGACGGGGGTCTTGTGCGTGGCGAGGTTGTCGCAGACCAGGTGCACCTCGAGCCCGGCGGGCACGTTCTTGTCGATCCTGGCCAGGAACTTCTTGAACTCTGCGGCCCGGTGGTGGTGGTGCAGGGCGTGGATGACAGTGCCGTCGGCGATGTTGAACGCGGCGAACAGGTCGGTCGTGCCGTGCCGGACATAGTCGTGGCTGCGCCGCTCGGGCACGCCGGGCATCATCGGCAGCACCGGCTGGGACCGGTCCAGCGCCTGGATGCCGGACTTCTCATCCACGCACAGCACCACCGCCCGCTCCGGCGGGTTGTGGTACAGGCCGACGACGTCGACGACCTTCTCCACGAACAGCGGGTCCGAAGACAGCTTGAAGGTGCCGGTTAAGTGCGGCCTGAGGTCGAACTTGCGCCAGATCCGGCCGATCGTGGACTTGCTCAGCCCGGCCCGCTTCGCCATCGAGGCCCGCGACCAGTGCGTGGCGTCCTGCGGCATCTCCTCCAGCGTGGCGGTGATGACCTCTTCCACCTTGTCCAGCAGGATCGACGGCGGCCGGCCCGGCCGCGGCTCATCAGCCAGCCCGTCCAGCCGCTTCGCGGCGAACCTGCCGCGCCATTTGCCCACCGTCGCCGGATCGACCCGCAGATCCGCCGCGGCCTGCTTGTTCGTCGCCCCGTCCGCGCACGCCAGCACGATCTTGGCCCGCAGCGCCAGCGCCTGGGAGCTCTTGGCCCGCCGCGCCCACCGGGCCAGCTGATCCCGCTCCTCCTCCGTCAGCGCCAGCTCAGCCACCGGGCGCCCCGGCCGGTCATGATCGGCCAGCCCCGCCAGGCCATCTTCGGCGAACCGCCGCCGCCACTTGCGCACCGTCATCCGCGTCGACCCCAGCTCCGCGGCCACCCGCGCCACGCCCGACCCCGGCTCCGCGCACGCCAGCACGATCCGCGCCCGCTCCGCCAGCCACGGCAGCCCGCCCTGCGACCAGCGGCCAAGCTCAGCACGGTCATCATCAGTCAGCACCAGCGGCGCGGCAGTCTGCGACATGCCAACAGGCTACAGACTTAACACACCAATTTCAGGCGCCGGATACTAGTGCCGCAGCAGATTGCGTTTGCCCGGGCGGGGTTCTTCGCGGGGTGCGCTGGCGGAGGCGCTTGGGGCCTGGCTGGCGCGGGCCAGGGTGGCTACAAGCTCGAAAGAGACCAGGCGGTCGGCGGGGTCGAAGACCATGGTGGTGATCATCAGCTCGTCGGCGACGGTCGCGTCCAGCAGGTCGCTGATGCCGCGCTGGACGGTCTGCGGCGCGCCGATGATCTGGGTGGCCCGGCGGTCATCGACGAACGCGCGTTCCAGGTCGGTGTAGGGGTAGGCGGCAGCCTCCTCGGGCGAGGGCAGCGGACCCGGCCGGCCTGAGCGCAGCCGCAGGAAGGACAGGGCGCCCGAGCCGGCCAGGAAGCGGGCGCGCTCGTCGGTCTCGGCGCAGACCACGGCCGCGGCGACCATGGCGTATGGATGCTCGAGGACCTCCGACGGGCGGAAGTGCTGGCGGTACAGGGCCAGCGCGGGCAGTGTGTTGGCCGGGCTGAAGTGATGCGCGAACGCGAACGGCAGGCCCAGCAGTCCAGCCACCTGGGCGCTGTAGCCGCTCGAACCGAGTAGCCACATGGCCGGCTGGTGGCCGCGGCCTGGCATCGCGGTGATCTGCGCAAACGGGTGACCTTCGGGCCAGCGGCCGGTGAAGAAGCCGAGCAGGTCCATCAGTTGCTCGGGGAAGTCGTCGGCCGACAGGCCCTCGGGCGAGCGGCGCAGAGCCGCGGCCGTGGCCTGATCCGTGCCCGGCGCGCGGCCGATGCCCAGGTCGATCCGGCCGGGATGGAGCGCCTCCAGCATGCCGAACTGCTCGGCGACCACGAGCGACACGTGATTGGGCAGCATCACGCCGCCGGAGCCGACCCGCATGGACGTAGTCGCGTCGGCGATGTGCCCGATCAGCACGGGCGGCGCCGAACTGGCGATGCCGGGCATGTTGTGGTGCTCGGCCACCCAGAACCGCCGGAGCCCGAGCCGTTCGGCGTGCCGGGCCAGGTCGATCGTGGCGCGCAGGGCATCGCCCGCGGTTCCGCCGTCGGGCACCGGCGCCAGGTCGAGCACCGACAGGGGGACGGCCCGAGGGCCGAAGGTCAGAGCCGTATCGTCCACGACTGGTCCGAACAGCGCGACGCGGCGCATTCTTCCGCTGCGCGAGCGGAGCGGCGGCACGCAGTGGCGGGGGGCACGCGCCTGGTCCGTTCGGAATCCTGATCTTCTCCAAAGTAATCTTTGCAAATAAAGCTTTGCAAAGATATCTTGGCATTATGAGTGCGGACGAAGAGGCGCAGGACGGGACCGGCACGGGCGGAAAGGCGCGGGGGCGCGAGGGCGAGGAGGAGGCGCGGGGGCGCGAGGGCGAGGAGAAGGCGCGCGGCGAGGGCGGAGAGACGGCGCGGGGGCGGACGGTTACCAGGCTGACCGACCCGCGGGCGCTGCGGGCCTACGCGCATCCGGTGCGGATGGCGCTGGTGGGGCTGCTGCGCGCGGAGGGGCCGCTGACCGCGACGCGGGCCGCCGAACTGCTTGGCGAGTCGTCCGGGACGTGCTCGTTCCACTTGCGGCAGCTGGCCAGGTACGGGCTGGTCGAGGAGGCCGGCGGCGGGACCGGGCGGGAAAAGCCGTGGCGGGCCACCACGACGACGACCGACTGGGACCCGGTCACGGACACCCCGGAGATGGCCGCCGCGACCAGTCTGCTGGAGACGGTCGTCGCCGAGGGGCATTTCGCCCAGCTGATGCGCTGGCTGGAGGCCAGCCCGGAGCAGCCGCGGGAGTGGCAGGAAGCGGCCCGGCTCGGCGACCGGTTCCTCTGGGTCACCCCCGAGGAGCTGGCTGAACTGAACCGCAACGTGCGCGAACTGGTCGACAGGTACTTCGACCGCCAGCTCAGGCCCGAACTGCGGCCGCCGGGCGCGCGCCTGGTTACCTGGCTGGAAATCGCGTTCCCGAACGACTTCGGGGCCAGGGGGCGCTGACATGGTGCCGGCGCTGCTGCGTGACCGGGTGTTCCGGCGGTACTGGAGCGCCTCGACGATCTCGATGTTCGGCGACCAGATCTCCGGCCTCGCGCTGCCGCTGGCGGCCGTGCTCGCGCTGCACGCCGGCGCCGCCCAGATGGGCTACCTGACCGCGCTCGAGTGGCTGCCGAGCCTGCTGTTCGGGCTGCCCGCGGGGGCCTGGGTGGACCAGCACGGGCGGCGCAGGCGGATGATGATCGCGGCCGACCTGGGCCGGGCCGCGCTGTTCGCCAGCATCCCGGCCTGCTACGCGCTGCACGTGCTGTCGCTGGCGCAGCTCTTCGTGGTCACGTTCGGCGCCGGGACGCTGAGCATCCTGTTCAACGTGTCGGACGGGACCCTGTTCGTGTCGATCGTGGCGGCGGAGCGGTACCTGGACGGGCAGTCGCTGATCTACGGCAGCCGGGCACTGTCGTTCGTGAGTGGCCCGAGCGTCGGCGGCGTGCTGGTGCAGGCGCTGTCCGCCCCGCTCGCCGTGGTCGCCGACGCGGTGTCGTTCCTCGGCTCGGCGTTCTTCCTGGGCCGGATCCGGCCGGCCGAACCGCCGACCGACGACGAGCCGGGCTCGGTTCTGGCCGGTGCGCGCTTCATAGCCCGTTCGGCCCTGGTTCGTGCATCGCTGATCGCGGTGGGCACGATCAACTTCTTCAACCAGCATCGGGGCGATCTTCGCCGCGGTGATCCCGGACCGGCTGCGGTCCCGGGTGACCGGCGCGTTCCAGGCCGTCAACTACGGCACCCGGCCGCTGGGCGCGCTGCTCGGCGGGCTGCTGGGCAGCACGATCGGGCTGCGGCCCGCGCTGTGGGTCGCGGTCCTCGGCGGCGTGACCGGGTTCGTGCTGCTGCTGCCCACGCCGCTGCCGCGATACCGGCTGCCCGCGGCGGCCGGGTTACGGCTTAGTGCGCATGCCGGATACCTCGTGGCTACATCAGCTCGCGGCCGCCAGCCCCCGCTAGTGGTGGACGGCGGCAAGGAGGGCGGCGTAGGCGCGGACCAGGGCGGCATGCTCCAGCGGGAGCAGCGGGCTGTCCGGCTGGCAGCCCTGGGCCACCCACTGGTCGGACAGGTCCATTGCCTGGGCCCGGTGCACCGCGGCCGGGCGGACCGCCTCCTCGGGCTCGTCGTAGAGATAGGTGTACAGCCGGACCAGGGCCTCGACCAGCTCATCCTGGGTGGCACCCGGTTCGTGCTGGATCTCGCGGTGCACGCGCCACCATTCAACCTCGAGTTCGGCCGCCTTGGCCGGGTTGGACGGCTCGCCGTAGGTGAGCCTGACCAGCGCGTAGAACCGGCGCATGCAGGCCCGGGCGCGCTTGGGGTGATTGCCGGGATACGGCGCCCACAGCTGGCTGGCGTGCAGGACCAGCCAGGCGCCGTGCACGGTCCGGAACCAGTCCATGCCGAACCCCACCCGGACCAGCCCGACCGACGCCCGCAGCACCTGGGGCCACTTGCGCAGGTAGTACCCCACCCACGCGCGGTACTCCAGGTCGGCGATCCGGACGGGATCGAAGGACCTGAGCCGCGTCGGCGTGCCCGTGCTGATCTTGCCAGTGCCCATTCGCTTGCCTCTCCCTGCCCGCTACCACGGCGCCCCCGCCCGTTCGGCGTCATTACTCCTCCAGCGGGCCGGCGTCGGCGGGGACGTCGACCGAGTAGGGCCTGAGGATCTCCAGCGGGGCGATCTCCAGCGCGCGCTGGTGGGTAGAGGCCAGCACCACCGGGGCGGCGGCGCCGTCGCGGTGCGCCCGCAGCCAGTTGGCCGCGGTCACGCACCACCGGTCCCCCGCTACCAGGCCGGGGAACCTGAACTGGGGCATCGGCGTGGACAGGTCGTTGCCGATGCTGCGCTGATGCTCGAGGAATTCGGTGGTCATCACCGCGCAGATGGTGTGGCTGCCCAGGTCCTCGGGGCCGGTCGTGCAGCATCCGTCCCGGTAGAAGCCGGTGAGCGGATCGGTTCCACATGGCTCCAACTCGCCGCCGAGCACGTTTCGGTCACCCATAAATGCAGTATCCGCACCGGGCCCGCCAGTCCGCAAGGTCACGTTGGGGCGGGCCAGGCTCGGTGGCCCGGCAGGTCGCGGCCTGGACAGGTCCGGGGGATCCGGCTTAGTCTTGACTGTATGGTCAGTCAAGATTTTCGCGTCCGCTCGGCTTACGGCTCGCCCCCGGCGCCGCTCGATCGGGCTGAGCTGGAGCTGGCACTGCGGCCGTTCGGGGAAAGCCGGATGCTGCCACGGGCGGCGTATGTGGACCCCGCGGTGTTCGCCTGGGAGCAGCGGCACTTCTTCGGCGGCGGCTGGATGTGCGTGGCGCGCAGCGAGCAGCTGCCGGAGCCGGGCGACCAGCGCGCCGAGGCCACCGGGGAGGGGGGCGTGCTGCTGGTCCGCGGCGAGGACGGCGAGGTGCGGGCGTTCGCGAACAGCTGCCGCCACCGCGGTCACGAGCTGCTGCCGTGCGGTGCGACCGCCCGGGAGAAGATGATCATCTGCCCCTATCACGCCTGGACGTACTCGCTGTCCGGCGAGCTGCGGGCCGCCGCGGGCTTCCGGAAGGTGCCCGGCTTCGACTTCGGCCAGTGGGGCCTGGCCCCGCTGCCGGTGACGGAGTGGCACGGGCTGGTGTTCGTGGATGGTTCGGGCGGCGCGGCCGGATCGCTGACCGAAACGCTGGCCAAGCTGGACGAGCTGGTCGCGCCGTACGAGCCGGAGCGGCTGGTGACCGCCGGGCGGCACAGCTACGACGCCGCGGCGAACTGGAAGACCCTCACCGAGAACTACCACGAGTGCTATCACTGCCCGTCCATCCATCCCGAGCTCTGCCGGGTCAGCCCGCCCAAGAGCGGCGAGAACTACGCCGCCGACGGCGCCTGGATCGGCGGCTGGATGGACCTGCGAGACGGCATGGAGACGATGTCGCTTTCCGGCGCGAGCGGCGGCGTCCCGCTCCGCGGCCTGGACGCGCAGGGCCTGGGTACCGTCATCTACGTCAACATCTTCCCGAACGTGCTGCTCAGCCTGCATCCGGACTACGTGATGACGCACCGGCTTATCCCGGTGGCCGCGGACCGGACCACGATCGAGTGCACCTGGGCGTTCGCGCCCGAGGCGGTCGCCCGGCCGGACTTCGACCCGGCCTACGCGGTGGAGTTCTGGGACATCACCAACAAGCAGGACTGGGCCGCGTGCGAGTCGGTGCAGCGGGGACTGGCCTCGCCGCACGCCTCCCCCGGGCCGCTGTCGCCGGCCGAGGACGCGGTGTACTCCTACGTCACCAGCATCGCGCGGGGCTACCTGGGCCGACCTGTGTGGAGCCCGGTACCGTAAGCAGCGTGAGCATACTTGACATGCCGGTGAAGACCCTTTCCGGGCAACACCCCTCACTCGGTTCCGCCGCGCCTCGGGGGTGGGTCAGGCGAGCTGGGCGGGCCCGCGTTTGGTCATCTGGCGGGCGATGATCATGCGCTGGATCTCGCTGGTGCCCTCCCAGATCCGCTCCACGCGCAGCTCGCGGAAGAACCGTTCGGCCACGTTCTCCCGCATGTAGCCGCGGCCGCCGAACACCTGGACGGCGCGGTCCGCCACCCGGCCCGCCATCTCCGAGCAGTAGAGCTTGGCCATCGAGCACTGCGCGTGGGACACCTTCACGTCGGCGCCGCGGCCGATGGCGCGGGCCGTCTCGTAGACCAGCGCCCGGGCCGCGAACAACTCGGTGAGGCTGTCCGCCAGCATCCCGGCCACCAGCCCGTACTCGCTGATCGGCTGGCCGCCGGCCTGGCGCGCGGTGGCGAACGCGGTCATCTCCTCGGTGAGCCGTTGCGCGGCGCCGAGGCAGCGGGCCGCCACCATCAGCCGTTCGAACCTGAACCACTCGTACGCGAAGGCCATGCCGTCGCCCTCCGCGCCGACCAGGTTCGCCGCCGGAACGCGCACGTCCTCGAACGCCACGATCGGGTGATGGTGCCTGATCGTGTGCGAGTAGGCCGGCGTCCTGACCACCCGGACCCCGGGGCTCGGCAGGTCGACCAGGAACATGGCGTGCTCGCCGCGGTGCGGCCCGGCGGCCAGCCGGGCCTGGAAGAAGGCGAAGTCGGCCGTGTTGTACGAGGTGACGTGCCACTTGACGCCGTTGAGCACGTACTGGTCGCCGTCCGGGCGCGCGGTGGCCTCGATCGCGTCCACGTCGGAGCCGGCGCCTTCCTCGGTGATCGCGTAGCACTCTTCCCGCTCCCCCGCGATCGCCGGCCTGACGTAGCGCTCGATCTGATCGGGGGTGGCCACGGCGGGCAGCCAGGATGGCGGGGTGGCCGCCACCCAGCCCAGCGCGTTGGTCACCCGGCCCATCTGCTCCTGGACCAGCACCTGCTGCAGCGACGTGCAGCCACCACCGCCGAGTTCGGCCGGCATGTTGGTCGAATGCAGGCCGAGTTCGCGGGCGCGCTTGGCGTGCGCGGCGGTCACGTCGGAGGGAAGCTCTGCGCCGGACCGTTCGGCCTCTTCCTCGAACGGGATCAGCTCGTCCGCGAACCCGCGGGCGCGCGCCTGGATCTGGCGATCTTCTTCGGACAACCCGTACATGCGGCGGTACCTCCAGGCGGCAGGCCCGTATTGACTGAATGTTCAGTCTATGTCAGCATCGATCGTGTGCCAATCAGGGACGTGGCGCGGGGCGGCCTTCGAGATCGGGAGGCGATGATCATGGCTGACGAGACCGCGGACGCCGTGGTGGTGGGCGGCGGCACGGTGGGTGCCTGGTGCGCCTGCTTCCTGCGGCAGGCCGGGCTGGCGCGGGTGGTGCTGATCGAGAAGGGGTTCCTCGGCCAGGGCGCGAGCAGCCGCGCGGCCGGGGTGGTCCGGATGCAGGGCGGGACGCCCGAGGCGGTGCGCCTCGGCCAGTGGTCCCGGCGCTTCTACCTGAGCCAGCGGGACGAGATCGGCACCGACTCCGGGTTCACCGAGCAGGGCTACCTGCTGCCCTGCTTCACCGAGGCGGAGGTCGTGGCGGCGCGCGCGCGGATGGCCATGCAGACCACTCTCGGCGTCCCGGTGCGGTGGCTGGACCCGGCCGGGGTAGACGCGGCCAACCCGACGCTGGCGCCCGGGCAGACGCTCGGCGGGACCTTCTGCGCCCAGGACGGGTTCATCACGCCGACCCGCAACGTGGCCGCCTACACGGTGGCGCTGATCCGCGGCGGCGTCGAGGTCCGCGAGCACGTCGCCTTCCTGGGGCTGACCGGTGAGAACACGGTGGAGACCAGTCGCGGCCGGATCGGGGTCGGTCTGGTGGTGCTCACCGGCGGCCCGAAGCTCGCCGCGGTCGGCCGGCTGGCCGGCCTGCGCATCCCGGCCGGCGGCGCCAGGCACCAGGTCGCGGTGACCGAACGGCATCCTGACCTGGACCCGGCCCGGGTACCGATGGTGTTCGACCTGGCCGCGGGCCTGTACTGGCGACCGGAGGAGGGCGGCCTGCTGTTCGGCATGAGCAACCCGGACGAGCCGCCGGGCGAGAACCGCGAGGTGGACGAGGGGTACCTGGCCAAGATGCGGGCCCGGCTGGCCGCGCTGGTCCCGGTGACCGCGGGGCTCGGGCTGCGCCGGGTCTGGGCGGCGACCATCGACTACACCCCGGACCACCTGCCCATCATCGGCCGCGCGCCCGGCTCGGAGCGCATCACGGTGGCCAGCGCGGGCGGGGCCGGCATGATGTGGGGTCCCGGCGTGGCCCGGGCCGCGGCCGACGTCGCGCTCACCGGTTCCTCCGACGTGCTTGACGTGTCGCCGCTCGGGCTCGACCGCTTCGACGAGACCGGCCACAGCCGCCTCGCGACCGACCCCATCGCCCTGCCCTTTCCGGAGAGGATCGCCACGCCTTGATCAGCGCTATCGGCGCCGGGCCGGGGCGAGGGCCTGCCCGGGCCTGGCCGTCAGGGGCCGGTCGATAGCCTGATGGTATGGACTATCGCACGCTAGGACACAGTGGCTGCGCGGTATCGAGCCTGTGCCTGGGCACGATGACGTTCGGCGTCGAGACCGACGAATCGGGCGCGCACCAGCAGCTTGACCGCTTCCTCGAGGCGGGCGGCAACCTGGTGGACACGGCCGACGTGTACGGCGGCGGGCGGTCGGAGGAGATCATCGGCCGCTGGTTCGCCAGCCGCCCGGCCGACGTCACCGAGCCGGTGGTGCTGGCCACCAAGGGCCGCTTCCCGCGCGGCGGCGACGACTCGCCGAACGGCGCCGGGCTGTCCGTGCGTCACCTGACCCGCGCGCTCGACGCCTCGCTGCGACGGCTGGGGCTCGACTCGGTCGACCTGTACCAGGTCCACGCCTACGACCCGCTGACCCCGCTGGAGGAGACGCTGCGCACGCTGGACCAGTTCATCCGGGGCGGCAAGATCCGCTACTACGGGCTGTCCAACTTCACCGGCTGGCAGCTGACCAAGGCGGTGCACCTGGCCCGCGCGCTGAACGTGGCGGAGCCGGTGACGCTGCAGCCGCAGTACAGCCTGCTGGCCCGGGAGGTCGAGTGGGAGATCGTGCCCGCGGTGCTCGACGCCGGCCTGGGCCTGCTGCCGTGGAGCCCGCTCGGCGGCGGCTGGCTGTCCGGCAAGTACCGGCGTGACCAGCGCCCGTCCGGCGACACCCGACTCGGCGACGACCCGAACCGCGGCATGGAGGCCTACGGCCGGCGCGGCACCGAGCACACCTGGAACGTCATCGACGCGGTGCAGAAGGTGGCCGAGGACCGCGGCGTATCCATGGCCGAGGTCGCGCTGGCCTGGGTGACCGCCCGGCCGGGCGTCACGTCGACCATCCTGGGCGCGCGCACGGTCAGCCAGCTCGAGGCCAACCTGCGTTCGGCGGAACTCGAACTGACGCCGGCCGAGACCGGCGCACTCGACGGGGCCAGCCAGCCGCAGATCGTCGACTACCCGTACGGTGAGCTCGGCGTGGAGCAGCGCTCCCGCAGGCTGGGGGGCGGCTGACTTGGATCAGGAAAGAGCTTCCCCGCGCGGCGGGCGGGGCTCGGTAATCGGCGGGCCGCCGCGGCTGGCGGAGTCGAAGTCGCCGGTGCCGTCCGCGGCGCCGCCGCCGGGATGCTTGTAGGCGTGCTGCCCCGTCGCCGGCACCACCCGCGGGTTCCCGCTGCCCCGGGACATCTGCTCGATCTTGATATAGCGGCTGATCTCACGCCACTGGCTGGCCACCAGGGCCAGCCCAGACGCGGGCAGCAGCAAGAGCGCCTTGCGGGCCATGATGCGTCTCCCTCCGGTTCACGTCCCTTTCACCCGGCTTCCCCACCCCGGAAGAGGCCAAACGGGTCGGCGGCGTGGCTTGACAAGCGGGCGGGCCGGCAGGCTCGCTGTGACCGAACGGGTGGCACGCACGTCGGCTCGTTCGGCTTACATGCTTCGCGGACGGTCCGGAACCTGGCCGGAATACCCCAGCCCGGCCGGCTGCTGATGACCCATGACGCTATGACCCTTACTGACCTGCTGCCCGCGACGCCCGAGCCGGACGCCGTCTTCGACGCGTTCGCCGGGTGGTCCAAGCGGCGTGGCCTGGCGCTGTACCCGCACCAGGAAGAAGCCCTCATCGAGATCGTCTCGGCGGCGAACGTCATCTTGTCCACGCCCACCGGGTCGGGGAAATCGCTGGTGGCGGCCGGCGCGCACTTCACCGCGCTGGCGATGAGCAGGCGCACGTTCTACACCGCGCCGATCAAGGCGCTGGTGTCGGAGAAGTTCTTCGACCTGTGCGCCGCGTTCGGCCCGGCGCAGGTCGGCATGATGACCGGGGACGCCAGCGTCAACCCGGAGGCGCCGATCATCTGCTGCACCGCCGAGGTGCTGGCCAGCATCGCGCTGCGGGACGGCGCCGACGCCGACGTGGGCCAGGTCGTGATGGACGAGTTCCATTTCTACGCCGACCCGGACCGCGGCTGGGCCTGGCAGGTGCCGCTGCTCGAGCTGCCGAAGGCGCAGTTCGTGCTGATGTCGGCCACCCTCGGCGACGTGAGGCGGTTCCAGGAGGACCTGACCCGGCGCACCGGCCGGCCGACCGCGGCGATCTCCTCGACCGAGCGGCCGGTGCCGCTGGTGTTCTCCTACAGCATCGAACCGCTGCACGAGACGCTGGCCGAACTGCTGTCCACCAACCAGGCGCCGGTCTACGTGGTGCACTTCACCCAGGCGGCGGCGCTTGAGCAGGCCCAGGCGCTGATGAGCATCAATGTCTGCAGCCGGGCGGAGAAGGACGCCATCGCCGACATGATCGGCAACTTCCGGTTCTCGGCCGGGTTCGGGAAGACGCTGTCGAGGTTGGTCCGGCACGGGATCGGCGTGCACCATGCCGGCCTGCTGCCCAGGTACCGGCGGCTGGTCGAGACGCTGGCCCAGGCCGGGCTGCTGAAGGTCATCTGCGGCACCGACACCCTCGGGGTGGGCATCAACGTCCCGATCCGCACCGTGCTGTTCACCGCGCTGTCCAAGTACGACGGGAGCAAGACCCGGCTGCTGCAGGCCCGCGAGTTCCACCAGATCGCCGGGCGGGCCGGCCGGGCCGGGTTCGACGTGGCCGGGCGGGTAGTCGTGCAGGCCCCGGAGCACGTGGTGGAGAACGAGCGCGCCCTGGCCAAGGCGGGCGACGACCCGAAGGCGCGGCGCAAGGTGGTCCGCAAGAAGCCGCCGCCCGGTTTCGTGTCCTGGGGCAGGCCGACGTTCGAGCGGCTGGTCGCCGCCGACCCCGAGCCGCTGACCTCGAGCTTCAAGGTGACACACGCCATGGTGCTGAACGTCGTCGCCCGGCCGGGCGACGCGTTCGAGGCGATGAAGCACCTGCTGAGGGACAATCACGAGGACCGTTCGGCCCAGAATCGGCACATCCGGCGGGCTATCGCGATCTACCGCGCGCTGCTGGCCGGCGGGGTGGTGGAGCGGCTCTCTTCGCCGGACGCGGAGGGCCGCCTGGTGCGGCTGACCGTGGACCTGCAGTTCGACTTCGCGCTGAACCAGCCGCTGTCGCCGTTCGCCCTGGCCGCGATCGAGTTGCTGGATCTGGAGTCACCCTCGTATCCGCTGGACGTGCTGTCGGTGATCGAGTCGACCCTGGACGACCCGCGGCAGGTGCTGTCCGCCCAGCAGTTCCGGGCGCGCGGCGAGGCGGTGGCCCAGATGAAGGCGGACGGCGTCCCGTACGAGGAGCGGCTCGAACTGCTGGATTCGGTGTCGTATCCCAAGCCGCTGGCGGACCTGCTCGATGACGCGTACGACATCTACCGCCGCGGCCACCCCTGGGTGCTGGACTACTCGGTCTCGCCCAAGTCGGTGGCCCGGGACATGTACGAGCGGGCGCTGACCTTCACCGAGTACGTGGGCTTCTACGGGCTCTCCCGCTCCGAGGGCCTGGTGCTGCGCTATCTGGCCGACGCCTACAAGGCGCTGCGCCAGACGGTGCCGGACGAGGCCAAGACCGAGGAGCTCACCGACCTGATCGAGTGGCTGGGCGAGATCATCCGGCAGGTCGACTCCAGCCTGATCGACGAGTGGGAGCGGCTGCGGAATCCGTCTGACGCTGTCGCCGCCGATACCCGGCCGGCCACGGTCACGTCGAACGTCCGGGCGTTCCGGGTGCTGGTGCGCAACGCGCTGTTCCACCGGGTCCGGCTGGCCGCGCTGGGGCATTACCCGGAGCTCGGCGGGCTGGATGCGTGGTGCGGGTGGGATGCCTCGGCGTGGTCAGATCCGGTGGAAGCTTACTTCGAGGTGCACGACGAGATCGGCACCGGGCCGGACGCGCGCGGTCCCGCGCTGCTGATCATCGACCAGCAGCCGGGCCAGTGGGTGGTCCGGCAGATTTTCGACGACCCGGCAGGCGACCACGACTGGGGCATCAGCGCGGTGGTCGACCTGGCGGCCTCGGACGAAGCGGGTTCAGCCGTGCTCCGGATCACCGACGTGGGGCAGCTAACGGGGTTCTAGCGCGGCTGGCGGTCGCGGGCGCGGGGCGCCGACAGGCCTCACCTGAACAGCATGGATGCCACATCGATGTAGTAACCGGGCGGGCTGCGATCAGGATCGTGTCGTGGATCTCCAGGTCGGTGGCGCCCGCCGCACGGGCGTCGGCGCGGGTTGACCGGGATGATCCGCCAGCCATGCCGTTGCATGTGCGCGGGCACGTTTCCGTGGAAACGCGCGCTACGGCCAGCGCCGCCTCGATTCCGGCGCGGTGAAGCGGGCGCGGACCAGGCTGGGCAACACGGCCGGGCCGGTGATCGGCTGGAACCGGGTCGCCGCCTGGTGCAGGGCCAGGTACTCATCCTCAGTGAGGTCGATGTCGGCGGCGGCGACGTTGCTCTCCAGCTGCCCGACGCTCGACGCGCCCGGGATGGCGACCACCGCTGGCCGGTGGATGACCCAGGCCAGCGCGATCTGGGCCGGCGTGGCGGAGTGCGCGTCGGCCACCTCGCGCAGGGCGGCGATCAGGTCGCCGGCCCGGTCGAGGTTCTCCGGCAGGAACAGCGGGCTGGTCGCGCGGAGGCGGTTCGTCGGACGGCTGGACCGGTCGTACTTGCCGGACAGCAGTCCCTGCGCCAGCGGGCTGTAGGCGATCACGAGGTGGCCGGTGGATTCGGCGAATGGCAGCAGGTCGCGCTCCGGGGACCGGTCGATGAGGTTGTAGCGGACCTGGTTGCTCAGCACCCGGCTGCCCAGCGCCTGCTCGGCGGCGCGCCAGCGGTCCAGCGAGTAGTTGCTGACGCCCACCTCGCCGACCAGCCCGACGTGCTGCAGTGCCCGCATGCCGCGCATGATCGTCCCGTCCCGGACCAGCGGGTTGGGCTGGTGCACCTGGTACAGGTCGAGCCGGCGGGTGCCGAGCCGGTTAGCGCTGGCCACCGCGCGCTGCTCGACGACCGGGGCGACTGGCAGGAGCGGGAAGAGCTTCGTCGCGAGGAAGGCCGACTCGCGGGCCTCGCCGATCGCCTCGCCGAGGATGCGTTCACTGCGCCCGAAACCGTAAATCTCGGCGGTATCGAACAGGGTGACGCCAAGTTCCACCGCCCGGCGCACGATGGCGCGCGCCTCCTGCCCGGCGTAGGACTGGCCGTAGCCCCACTCCCGGGAGCCGAATTGCCAGGTGCCGAGCCCGATCCGGGAGATCCTGGTGGCCTTGACGTCGGTGTCGGCATTCAGGTAACGCATCAGTCCATCCTCCGCCCGCCGGGCCGCCCATGCCCACGGCTACCACCCACTACCTGAGCCGGGCGATCTGGTCGTAGTCGGCCGAGCCGTATCCGACCAGTCCGTCCGACAGGGTGAAGATCCACTCGGCCACGCCCAGGGACAACGCGAGGCGGCTGCAGCGGGCGCAGAAGTGCGGCTCGTCGAGCCGGACCGAGTCGTCCGCCTCGAGCCGTACGTAGATCAGCTTCGACCCTTGCAGCATCCGCCAGCCGTCGCCCTCGCGGGCCAGCGTGATCGCCCGCTGCTCGGCATGGGTCCGGCAGCGGTCATGGTTACCGGACTCGCCGAACTTGCAGTAGCAATGGTCCTCCCCGGGAAACGGCACCCCGTTGGTTCCCCAGGCCAGCAGGCTCTCGTCCCGCACCAGCACCGCCGCGTACCTGGTCTGCGCATGGGAATCCCTGGCCAGCTCGGCTGCCCGCTCGACCATCTGTTCCGCCACATGGCTGTCGTGCCGCTTCAGCGGCCGCCCTAGGGGTCCTTGCCCTGGTTGCATGCCCACCACCTCCTCGCCGCGAAGGCTATTCTGCACGGGAAACCGGCGCTCCGGCAGGGTCCAGGTAGATCCGTACGACCGTATGGTCTCTCGTCGGCGGATGGTTCCAGGTAGAAGCCGACCAGGTCGGCGCAGTCCGAGAATACGCCGGCGAGCCGCGCGATCGGCTCGCTGCTCATCTGGTCAGGTGTCCCAGGCGCCGGGAACGGCATACGCCTCGTCCGGGCCAGGCCAGGGCGGCATCGTCACCCCCACCGCCGCCAGCGGGCCGTTGCCGTCGGCGCGGAACTGGAAATGGGTGCCGGCGGGAATGGACAGGCAGGTGCCGGGCCGGAGCGGAACCGACTCCTGCCGCTCTCCCTGCCGTCGCCACATCTCGCCCGTCCCGGTCAGGATGTACCAGATCTCCTCGACCACGTGGTGGGCCACGGGCCGGGAGACTCGGCCCGCAGCCAGCTGGAAGTGGGCCATCGAGCCGCGGCCGAGCCGCAGCAGTACCCGGACGTCCGAGCCGTCCGGCGCGACCACATCGGGAGCGTCCGGCAGTTGCATGGTGCCGAAAACCTCGTCCACAGGCCCCTCCGCGCCGAACCTCGCCGTGCCGCCGACCCTAGCGGACCGGCTCGCGCGCGGAGCAGCTGGCCAGGATGAGCTCGTCCGGCAGGTTCGTCCGGTCGAAGGTGCCGTCGTAGCGGCGACGCCGGCCTCAGTTGCGCCACACTTGGTTCGTACGCCACCAGGCACGAGATCAGCATCGACGGGCCGCCGCGCGAGTACTACCTGCGCGGTGCGCATGACCCACCGGATGAGGCGGAATGGAGGACCGGGAGTGGCTGGCCCAAATTCCGCGCCGACGGCAGACCCGGGTGAAGCGGCATCCAGGATTCCCTTCCCGCGGGCGGCCAGGCGGTTCGCCGAGACGGTCTGCCCGCCCGAGGTCCGCGCGGGCCAGCGGGCCGACCGGGTGCTGCGCGAGTTCGGCCTGATGCTCGGCTCGCTGCCGCCCGCGGCCAGGCGGGCGCTGGCGACCGCGCTCGCGATCCTGGACCAGGGAGCGCGGTTGTACCCGCCGGCGCGGGGCAAGCGGTTGGCCCGGCTCGACGACCGGGTGGCCGGCGCTTATGTCGGCGCCCTGCTGGCCCGGCACGGCCCGGCCGGCGAGGTGGTCCGCCGCCTCCAGAGCGTTGTCACCATGTGCTACTACGAGCTGCCCGAGGTGCAGCGGGAGATCGGCTACGACCCGGCGCCCTACATCGCGGCGGTGTCCCGGCGCCGCCTGGAGTCCTACGGCCCGCAGATACGCGCGGCCGAAGCGGCGGTCACGGCGGCGCAGGCGGAGGAGCCGTGATCAGCGGGCTGACCACGCAGGATGCCGTGGCGGCAAACCTGAGCCTGGAGTGCGGGGCGCTGATCGTGGGGTCAGGAGCCGGCGGGGCGACGATGGCCGCCGAGCTGGCCGGGGCGGGGGTGGACGTGATCGTGCTCGAGGAGGGGGGCTACCACCCGACCGAATCGTTTACCGCGGCGACCGGGCGGGCACTGCGCACGCTGTACCGGGACGGCGGGGGCGGGATGGCGATCGGCCGGCCGTCCGTGCTGTACGCCGAGGGCCGCTGCGTCGGCGGGTCCACGGTCGTCAACGGGGGCATGTCCTGGCGGACGCCGGCCAGGGTGCTGCGGCGGTGGGCCGAGCAGGAGGGCCTGCAGGCGATCGGCGAACAGGACCTCGACCCCTATTTCACCGCGCTGGAGGCCGGGCTTTCGGTCGGACGGCAGGACCCGGAGACGGTCGGGCGCGATTCCGAGCTGTTCAAGAGCGGCGCCGAGGCCCGGGGGTGGACCGTGGTCCCGAACCGCAGGAACCAGCTGCACTGCGCCGGCACGAACAACTGCAACAGCGGGTGCCCGACCGGCGCGAAGCGGTCGATGCTGGTGACCAGCGTGCCGCGCGCGCTGGCTCTCGGCGCCCGGCTGTACGCCGACTGCCGGGTGGACCGCATCACCAGGTCCGGGCCGGGGGTGACCGGCGTGACCGGCCACTTCGTCCGCCCAGGTGGCCGCAGGGGCCCGAGCCTGGCGGTACGCGCCCGGACCGTTATCGTGGCCGGCGGCGCGGTGCAGACGCCGGCCCTGCTCATGCGGTCGGGCCTGCGCTCGGCGTCCGGGCAGCTGGGCCGGAACCTGTCGGTGCACCCGAATGCGGTGGCGACCGCGTTCTTCGACCAGGATGTCTACGGCTGGCAGGGTGTGCACCAGGCCTTTCAGGTGCGCGAGTTCCACGCCGAAGGGCTGCTGCTGACGGCGACCAACCTCACTCCCCCGATGCTGGCCGGGATCATGCCGGCCTACGGCCGGGAGCTCGGCGAGCTGATGGCGGATTACAACCGCATCGTCACCGCGGGGCCGCTGGTCTCCGACACCGGGACCGGCCGGATCCGGAACGTCCCTGGCCTCGGGCCGCAGGTTTTCTACCAGCTCACCGACCACGACGCCGCCCGCGTGGTGCGCGGTGTCGAGCTGACCGCCGAGGCGCTGTTCACGGCCGGCGCCCGCCGGGTGCTGCTCCCCTTCGACGGCGCCCCTCAGGTTCGCAGCCCGGGCGAGCTGCGCCGGCTGCTGGCCCGGCCGGTACCCAAACGATCGCTCCAGCTGTTCTCCATCCACCTGATGGGCACCGCGCGGATGAGCGAGAACCCGCGGCGCGGGGTAACCGGCAGCTTCGGGGAGTTCCACGGCGTGTCCGGGCTGATGGTGACCGACGCCAGCACCTTCCCCGGGCCGGTCGGCATCAACCCGATGGAGACGGTCATCGCGCTGGCCATGCGCAACGCGCGGCGGCTGATCGAGCGGCGGGACAGGTACCGCATCTGAGCGGGTTCAGCTCCAGACCGCGGCCGGCCGGGAATCGGTGAACGATCCTCCTAGGCTCCGGGGACGACGAGCACATCGGCGGCCAGGGCGCCGTCAGGAGCGCAGACCAGGGGGTTGATGTCCAGGGCCTCGATGGCGTCGCCCAGGTCGCAGGCCAGGCGGGACAGGCCGGTGATCGCGTCGGCGATGGCGTCCAGGTCGGCGCGGGGCCGGCCGCGGGCTCCGGCCAGGACCGGGGCGAGCCGGAGCCGGCGCAATGCCGCCAGCGCGGCTGGACGGGTGACCGGGGCGAGCAACACCGCCCGTTCGGAAAAAATCTCGACGAAGATACCTCCGGCGCCGACGACGAGCAGCGGGCCGACGGCGGGGTCCCGGACCAGGCCCAGGGCGAGTTCGGTGCCCGGCGGGGCCGTCTGGCACACCAGGACCCGGGGTCCCAGGCGGGCGGCCAGGTCGTCGTAGGCGGCGCCGACCGCGGCGGGGTCGCCGAGGCCGAGCCGCACCCCGTCGGCGTCGGACTTGTGCGCGATGCCCGGCTCGTCGGTCTTGACCACGACCGGGTAGCCGATCCGCGCCGCCGCGCCCTGCGCCGCGGCGCGGCTGGCCGCGGCCTGGGCGCGCACCGCCGGGATGCCGTAGTCACGCAGCAGGTCGAACAGGACCGCACCGCCCGGGGCGAGCCGGTGGCGCCAGCGCCGGGCGGTCTCGCCCGGGGGTTCCGGGGCGGGCGGCGGCTCCGGCGGACGGGAGTGGTCGAGCAGGTGGCGCAGGGCGAGCAGGCCGCTGCGGGTGCCCTCGAGGACCGGCAGCCCGGCCGCGCGCAGCCAGGCCGCGGCGGCCGGGTCGACGGCGGACGGCAGCCCGGCCAGCACCGCGACCGGCTTGCTCGTGGCCGCGGCCGCGGTGAGCACCGCCCGCGGGTAGGACTCGTCGCCGTCGAACTCGGGCACCAGGTCGACGGCCAGCGCGACGGCGGCCACGGCCGGATCGGCGGCCAGCGCGGACAGGCACTCGGCGAACAGCGGCTCGGTGTCGCGGCCGGTCCCCCACACGTCCAGCGGGTTGGCCGGGGCCAGGGCGGGGTCGAGCACCGCGGCCAGCCGGGCCTCGGTCGCCGGGGCGAGGGGTGCGAACGGCACGCCGAGCCTGTCGGCCAGGTCGGCGGTGTGCGCGCGTTCCAGGCCGGAGTCGTGCACGGTGGCGATGCCCGCTGTGGCCGGGCACCGGCGGCCGGACGCGAACAGCTCCAGTGTGTCGGCCAGTTCGGCCAGGTCACCGACGCGGTGCAGGCCGTACGCGGCGGCCAGCGCCTCCCACGCGCCGTCGGCCGCGGCCAGCGCGCCGGAGTGCGCCGAGACCAGCGCCTGGCCGGTTTCCGAGGCCCCCACGCTGAGCAGCACGGCCGGCACGTCGGCGGCCCGCGCCTCGGCCAGCACCGCGCGCAGGTCCGCCGCGTCCCTGATCGCCTCGAGGACCAGGGCGAGCACTTTCGTCTCCGGCAGCTGCAGCGCGTACCGTGCGTAGGCCGCGGCGGTGGTGACGAGCTCCTGGCCGGAGGAGACGGCCAGGCTGAAACCGAGGCCGCGGCGCGCCCGCAGCAGCGCGGAGAATACCGAACCCGAGTGGGTGACCAGCGCGACCGGCCCGGCGGGCAGCGGGTCCGGCTCGACGTAGCCGACGGCCCGCAGCCCCCGCGCGACGTTCACGAATCCCATGCAGCCCGCGCCGCACACCGCCATCCCCGCCTCCCGGGCGACCGCCGCGAGCCGGTCCCGCAGTACTCGCCTGGGGGGGCGACCCCCGCTATCCCACCCGCGCAGGCCTTCGGTGCCGGGAGCATCGTAGGCGCTGCCGAAGATGACGGCCGAACGGGCGCGCGTGCACGCGGCCGCCATCAGCTGCTCCTCTAGCGCGGTGTCGGGGACGGCGAGCAGCACCAGGTCCACCGGTTCGGGCAGTTCGCCGAGGCTGGGCAGGCAGGGTGCGCCGTTGATGTCCCGGTACCGCGGGTTGACCAGGTAGGTGCGCGGGCGCGACGGGCTCCTGGCCATCTCCGCGATCATGCGCGCGCCCAGGCTGCCCGGGCGCGCGCTGGCCCCGACCAGGGCCACGCTGCGCGCCTCGAGCATGGCCGCGACTGCCGGGCCTGCCTGCGCTGGGCCGGCCCGGGCCGGGACGGTCACCGGCGGCGCCGGCAGGCCCGGCGGTCGGCGAGGGCGGCCCGGGCCGCCTGCATGCCGGGGATGCCGCAGACTCCGCCGCCCGCGTGGGTGGCCGAACTGGCGTAGTACAGCCCGGGCACCGGGGTGCGGTAGTCGGCGAAGCCGGGCGCCGGGCGCATGTGGAACAGCTGCTCCAGGGACAGCTCGCCGTGGAAGATGTTGCCGCCGATCAGGCCGTAGTCGCGCTCCATCTGGTGGGGGCCCACGATGTCCGTGTGCAGGATCGAGCTCTTGAAGTTCGGCGCCACCTCGTTGTAGCAGTCGATCATGCGGTCGGCGTAGGCCTGCAGTTCCTCGGTGTGCGGCTGCTCGTTCCAGTCCGCCGGCACCCACTGGGTGAACAGCGACATGATGTGGTACCCCGCGGGGCACAGCGTGGTGTCGAAGGCGGTCGGGATGACTCCGTCGCTGAACGGCCTGGTGGCGGGCCTGCCCTCGCGAGCCTCGGTGAAGGCGCTCTCGATGTACGGCATGCTGGGCGCCATCTCCACCGAACCCGTGTGGTGTTCCTGCAGGTTCGTGCCGGGGTCGGCGGCGAAGTCGGGCAGTTCGGCCAGCGCCAGGTTGATCTTGACGACGCCGCTGCGGGTCTTCCAGTGCTCGATGTCTGCGACGAAGTCGTCGGGCAGGTTCTGGCGGCCGACCTGGTCCAGGAACGCGGTGCGCGGGTGCAGGCTGGTAACGACGACCTTGGCCGTGAGCTGCTGCCCGTTCTCGAGGATGACGCCGTTTGCCTTGCCGTTGCTGATCAGGATCTGCTGGACTCTCGCGCTGGTGCGGATCTCGGCGCCGTTCTCGCGGGCGGCTTTCGCGATGGCGTCGGCGACGGCGCCCATGCCGCCCTCCTGGAAGCCCCAGTTGCCCAGGTGGCCGTCGCCGACGTCGCCGATGGAGTGGTGCGCCATCACGTAGGCGGTGCCCGGCTCGTAGGGCCCGGCCCAGGTGCCAATCACGCCGTTGACCGCGAGTGCGCCCTTGACCTGCGGCGACTCGAACCAGTCGTCGAGCAGGCCGGCGATGGACATCGTCATCAGCCGGGTCACGTCGGCGATCGTGCGCACGTCGAGGCCGCGGTGGCGCCAGGCCAGCCGGAGCGTCTCGGACAGGTCGCGGGGCTTGCGCGAGCCGAGGTTCGGCGGCACGGTGAGCAGCAACGGGCCGAGGACGTCGGCCAGGCCGGCCAGCCAGGCGTCCCAGCGCGGCATGGTGTCGGCGTCCTTCTTCGACCAGCGGGAGACCTCGTCGTGGTTGCGCTTGGCGTCGTCGGCGTACAGCTTGATCGACCCGCCCTCGGGGAAGGCCTGGTAGTACGGGCCCATCGGGAAGATCTTGTAGCCGTGCCTGGCGAGTTGCAGATCGTTGATGATCGTCGGGGGCAGCAGCGACATCACGTAGGACAGCCGGGTGACCTTGAACTCCGGGGCGTCCGGCCAGGGAGCTTCGGTGGTCGCCGCACCGCCGGTCTTGGGCCGCGCCTCGAGCACCAGCGTGCGGGCGCCGGAGCGGGCCAGGTAGGCCGCGGCGACCAGGCCGTTGTGCCCGCCGCCGACGATAATCGCGTCGTAGTCCGCGGGCCCGGCCGCGCTGGCTCTCCTGCTGGCCTTGGCCGCGCTGCCTGCCCTGGCTGCCTGCACCCCCTTGGCTGCCTGCGCTGCCTTTGCCGCCATCGCCTTGGCCGCGCTCGCCGCCTTGGCCGCGCTGCCTGCCGTGGCCGTGGTCGCGCTCGCCGCCTTGGCCGCGCTGCCTGCCGTGGCCGTGGCCGTGCTGCCTGCCGTGGCCGCCTGGGTTGCCTTGGTTGCCATGAAACCGGGTCCTCCGAAAGATTGACTGAACATTCAGTCTAGAAGCTGCTACGATAAATTCTCAAGACCGCATACGAGGGTGCGGGCCATCTCGAGCTGGAAAGCTGGAAACATGAAGGAGCAGGCTGGGGGGACGCGGGACGCCGGCGAGCAACGGCGCGAGCAGATGCTGCGGGCGGCGCTGGAGGTCATCGTGGAGCGCGGCTTCGCCGACACCAGGATCGCCGACGTAGCCGAGCGCACCGGCACGAGTCCGGCGCTGGTCATCTACTACTTCAAGACCCGCGATCAGCTGCTGACCGAGGCGATCAGGTACTCCGAGGACTCCTGGTACGCCGAGCACCTGCGGCGGATGAAGCAGATCCCGACCGCGGCCGGGCGGCTGGCCGAGCTCATCGGCATGATCTGCCTGCCCGGTACCGATCCCGAGCCGCGCAGCTACTGGCTGCTGTGGCTGGACCTGTGGGCGCTGTCGCCGCGTAACCCCGGGGTGGCCGCAGTGCGGCAGAAGTCCGACGAGCGGTGGCGCGAAGCCATCCGCTCCATCGTGCTGGCTGGCCAGGAAGCCGGTGAGTTCGCGCCCGTGGACGCGGACGACTTCACGATCACGCTGTCCGCCCTGCTCGACGGGCTGGCGGTGCAGATCGCGCTCGAAGACCTGGCGGTGCCGCCGCAGCGCACGTACGATCTGGCGATGCGGTTCGCGGCCGGGCAGCTTGGGTTCGACTGGAAGCCTGCACCCAAGCGGGCACCTAAGCGCGGCAGGTAGCTACCGGAGGAGGCACGGTGGCCGGAGGCAGCATCGAGCTGCGCAGGCTGACCAAGAGGTTTGCCGAGATCGCGGTGGACAACATCGACCTGACCGTGGCCAGCGGCGAGTTCTTCTCCCTGCTCGGCCCGTCGGGCTGCGGCAAGACCACCACGCTGCGCCTGATCGCCGGCTTCGAGCAGCCGACCTCGGGCAAGATCCTGCTCGACGGCGTCGACGTCTCCGACGTGCCGCCGCACCGGCGCAACGTCAACACGGTGTTCCAGAACTACGCGCTGTTCCCGTTCCTGGACGTTTTCGGCAACGTGGCGTTCGGGCTGCGGCACCAGAAGGTGAGCAAGGCTGATCTCCGGCACCGCGTGAACGAGGCCCTCGAACTGGTCCATATGAACTCGTTCGCCAAGCGGCGGCCGGGCCAGCTGTCCGGCGGCCAGCAGCAGCGGGTTGCGCTGGCCCGTGCGCTCGTCCTCAACCCGGCCGTGCTGCTGCTCGACGAGCCGCTCGGCGCGCTCGATGCCAAGCTGCGCCGCTCGCTCAAGGTCGAGCTGAAGGCGCTGCAGGAGCGCGTCGGTATCACGTTCCTCTACGTCACCCACGACCAGGAGGAGGCGCTGACCATGTCCGACCGGCTCGCGGTGATGAACGCGGGCCGGATCGTCCAGATCGGCACTCCGCGCCAGGTCTACGAGGAGCCCGCCGACACCTACGTGGCCGACTTCCTCGGCGCCGCCAACCTGATGGAGGTCGAGGTGGTCTCCGCGGGTGCGCTCCGGATCGGGGACTTCGCGCTGTCCTCGCGGCGGTGCGAGGCGACCGCGGCCGGGACCGCGCACGCGGTGATCAGGCCGGAGCGGGTGCGGATCGAGGAGCATGGTTCTCCGGGTGAAAACCGGGTGCCGGCCATGGTGGAGCGCGTCGTGTTCCTCGGCGCGGCCACCCAGGTGATGCTGCGGCTGGCGCCGGGCGTCCCGGTGCAGGCGCTGATGCAGAACGACGGCTCACGCCCTGAACTGGCGCAGGGCTCCCCGGTGCACGTGTACCTGCATCCGGACGCGCTGCGGGTGCTGGCCGGTTCGGCGGCCAAGGTTCCGGTGCCGGCGGACGAGCCGCTGGTCGCCAGCTAGGGTCGCCCGGGGCCCGGACGGCGGAGCTAGATCTTGTCGTGCTCCTGGAGGAAGGCGCGGAACTCATCGATGGCAGCGTCCTCGTCCGGGCCCAGGTCCGGAGCCACGGCCATCTCGGTGCCGGTCCAGTAGGCGCCGGAGTAATCACCGCCGTCGGCCGGGGGCACCAAGAGGTGATGGTGCGCGATCTTGATGTGGTCGCGCACCTGCTGCCACGAGACGCCGGGCGGCACCAGGCCGATCGCGGGCGGGCCTGCGTCGTCGAATTCCAGGTCCTCGAGCACGTGCCTCCCTTTGGGGTCCTAGCCGGTCAGCCTTCGCCGCCCGCGATCGTGCTAAGGGCATCGATCCGGCTGCCCCGCTCGCCGCGGGTCATGAAGCGATAGCCGAGGTAGCCGATGATCGCGATGACGAACGACATGACCAGCATGATCGTGCCGAGCGCATTCAGCGCGGGGCCGCCGTTGCCGCCCCGCTGCTGCGAGTAGATGTACACCGACATCGGCGTGTTACCGGCGTTGGAGCTCAGCAGGTCGACCAGGACGAAGTCATCGATGACGCCGGAGAAGACCAGGACCGCGCTGGCGAAGATGGCGGGGCTGAGCAGGGGCCACAGGACCCGGTAGGTGACCTGCCACGGGGTGGCGCCGAGGTCGGCCGCCGCCTCCTCGTACTGCCTGCCCAGCGTCACCAGCCTGGCCTGCACGATCAGGGCCGGCCAGCTGACGTTCCAGGTGACCAGGGCCAGGACCTCCGCCAGCGAGCCCAGGCCGACGACCGTGAACAGCTGGGTGAACACGAAGAACATCGCGACGCCGAAGATCAGCTCAGGGATGACGAAGGAGAGGATCATCGCGAAGTTGGCCGAGGAGGCGGTGTAGCCGCGCCACCGGTTGATCCCGAGCGCGAACGCGACGCCGAGCGGCACGGTGATCAGGGTCACGTAGACCGCCAGCCGGACGGTCTGGACCACGGCGGCGTGCAGGTTCGGATCGTGCAGCACCGAGTTCACCGGGTCGGCGAAATACCACCGCCAGGAGAAGCCCTGCCAGACGCTCTGCGACCTTCCGTCGTTGAAGGAGAACAGCACCGCGAGCCCGACGGGCACCAGTGACCAGATCAGGTAGAGCCAGGTGAATCCCTCAAGGAACCAGGGATGCCGCCACGGGTTGCGGCGCGGCCGCAGCCTGCCGGGCCTCGTCCGGGCCACGGCGGGCTGCCCGGGCGGGGTCTTCGCCACGGCCGTCGTCATGCCGCCCTCCGCGAGGAGCGGTTGGTCGCCACGACGTAATAGATCATGGGGGCGACCAGCACCAGCAGGAACAGCAGCGAGAAGACCGCGCCCTGGCCCTCGAGCACCCCGCCCGAGGAGTTCAGCTGATCGTCGATCACGTTGCCGAACATCGTGGTTCCCGCGGTACCGGACAGCAACTGGTTGGTGAAGTAGTCACCCAGCATGGGGAGCACCGTGATCAGCATCCCGGTCATGATCGCCTGCCTGGACAGCGGCAACGTGACCCGGACGAAGGTGCGGACCCGGCCCAGGCCGAGATCACGGCCGGCTTCGATCAGCGCCGGGTCGATGCGGTCCAGGCCCGCGTAGAGCACCAGGATCAGGTAGGGGATGTAGCCGTAGACCAGGCCGAGCACGACCGTTATCCCCAGTCCGCCCAGCCAGTTGACCGGCTGGCTGACCAGGTGCAGGAAGGTCAGCGCCTTGTTCACATATCCGTTGGTCTGCAGCAGGTCGATCCAGGCCAGCATGCGCATCATGTAGCTGATCCAGAACGGCGCGATGAGCAGGATCAGGAACAGCGCCTTGCGCCGGCCGGCGAACCTGGCCACGAAATACGCGGCCGGATAGGCGATCAGCAGCGCGATCAGCGAGGCGAGGGCCACGTAGACGAGCGTCCTGAGGATGATCGGGCCGACGAACGCGGACGCGCCGGCCACGTCGCGCCACGCCGCGGTGAAGTTGGCGGAGCTCCAGTTCAGCGGGTTCCACACCGCGACCGGGGTGCCGAATACGTTCAGCTGGCCGGCCGCGATGGCGACGATCGCGTAGAAGGGCACGATGAACAGCAGCGCGAGCCAGATGACGCCCGGGGCAGCGAGCGCCGCCCAGAACAGCTTGTGCGGCTCTCTCTGCCGGTTCCGCCGACCGGAGCCTACGAGCTCTTGGCCTGCAGCCACGCCTGCTCCCACAACGCGTTCGCCGTCACCGGGATCTGCAGCTCCATGACCCCGCGCCTGAAGTACGAGGGGAGCACCACCGTGGACATCAGGCTGGGCGGCAGCAACTGCTCGGCGACCAGGCGCTTCGGGGTGACGCCGTTGATGGGCTGCATGTAGCCGTTGAAGCTGATGTTCGTCAGGACGTTGCTGATGTCCAGCATGTAGTTGAGGAACAGGTGGGCGAGCACCGGGTTCGGCGCGCCGCGGAGCACCGTGATGGTGTCGTTGCCGACCGGGCCGCGGCCGTCGGGCGGGAACCAGTAGCCGACGACGTCGACGCTGACTCCCTTCGGCATGTAGGAGGCCGCCGTGGCCATGTCTCCTGACCAGGCGTGATGGATCCAGGTCTGGCCGCTCGGGATTTCGGTGTAGTCGTTGTTGTCGACGTGCACGTTGGTCAGCCGGGCCAGGTCCTGGAGGCTCTGCCCAGCCGTCGCGATCTGGTTCGGGTCCGTCGTGTTGAGGTTGAAGATCCCGTTCTTCATCAGCCCGAGGCTGATCGACTCCCGCGCGTCGTCGAGTATCGCGACCCGGTTCTTGTACTTGGCCTGCCAGGGCATCGCCCACGGATTCGCCATCGTGTACGGGTTCTCGTCGACGTGATCCTTACGCCAGGCGATGCCGGTGGTGTAGATGGTGTAGGGCACCGTGTACTGCCACTTGCCGTCGTAGAACGGGTTGGCGAAGTCCGTCCACGCCTGGCTGATGTTCGGGATGTAGCCGTGGTTGAGCGGCTGGATCAGCTTCCCGTACACCAGCTGCCCCATGACGTCCACGGTGGGAAAGAACACGTCGAAGCCGAGCTTGCCGCTGCGCAGCTTGGCCAGCGCGTCGTCCATGTTCTCGAACGTGGTCACCTCGACCTTGCAGTGGTACTTCTTGCCGAAGGCCTTCAGGCAGTCGGGATTTATGTAGGCCACCCAGTTGAACAGGCGCAGCGTGGCGTTCTGCTCCGGAGCCAGCCCGCTCTTTATCGCCTGGTTGCCGTCAAAGAGCGGCCAGGTCACCGCGTCGTTCGGCCGGGGCAGCGGGACTCCGCCAGTGGTCTGGGCTCCGGACGTGCTGGCGGTCTTGCCTGAACTGCAGCCCGCCAGCGAGCCAGCGCCGGCGGCCAGCAGCCCGGCGACCGCGCCCTGCTTGAGGAAACCGCGACGGGATAGCCCGCCGCCGCTCCTGTCTTCCGTCCAGCCTTCTCGTGGGTGCATCCCGGGTCACCTCTTTCGCGGCGGCCGTCGGTCATTCCTGACTGAACGTTCCGTCAATGTGTTCGTGTGCGCCATCCTGGTCAGCCTTCGCTTACCGCGCTCAGGGCTCGGGCGAAGGTGGCGAAGTTCGCGACCAGCCGGTCGATGTCCGCCTCATCATGCTGCACCGAGATCAGCCACTGCTCGATCTTGCCCCACGGCGGCAGGAAGACCCCGCCGTTGTGCTGGTAGAGCCAGTGCGCGTGACTATACCTGTCGTCGACGCCGAGGAACCCGCGGTAGTTCCGCACCGGCTCGCCGGCGAAGACCACGCAGCCCTTGGCGCCGGCCGTGACCACGTGCGCGGTCAGCCCGTTCTCCTCGATGGCGCGCTGGATGCCGGCGGCGGCGCGCTGGCGCAGGCGCTCGATCCGCTGGTAGGCCTGCGGCGTGGCCACCTCGGTGAGCATGGCCCGGGTCGCCGCCATGGCCAGCGGGTTCCCGTTGAAGGTGCCCACCATCTCATAGCCGCCGCTGGCCACGTGCTCCATGACCGCGGCGGTGCCGCCGATGGCGGCCACGGAGACGCCGCCGCCGAGCGACTTGGCCAGGGTGATCAGGTCGGGCTGGACGTTCTCGCTCTGGGTCACGCCGCCCGGGCCGACGGTCAGGCCGGTCTTGACCTCGTCGAAGGTGAGCAGCGCGCCGTGGTCGCGGAGCAAGGTCCTGAGCTCGGCCAGGTAGCCGGGCTCCGGCTTGATGATGCCGGCGTTCATCATCACCGGTTCGATGATCATCCCCGCGACCTGGCCCCGGTGCTCGTCCAGGAGGCGGGCCACGCTTCCGGTGTCGCTGAAGCTCGCGATCAGCGTCAGGTCGGTGATGGCTTTGGGGATACCCGAAGACGAGGGGGCGCTGGCCGGTTGGTCCGGGGGGCCCGCGTCTTCCCCGTCGGGGGCGACGGAGACCTGGACCGAGTCGTGGTGGCCGTGGTAGCAGCCCTCGATCTTGATGATCAGGTCCCGCCCGGTGATCGAGCGCATGAGGTGGACGGCGTCCATGGTGGCTTCGGTGCCTGAGTTGGCGAAACGCCATCGCGGCAGGCCGAAACGGCGGGCGAGCTCGGTCGCCACGGTGACGGCGTCCGGCGTCGGCTGGGCGAAGTGGGTGCCGTTGCGGGCTTGCTCGCCGATGGCCCTGGCGATGGCCGGGTGGGCGTGGCCGGCCAGCGCGGCGCCGTAGCCGCCGTGCAGGTCGACGTACTCGTTGCCGTCGACGTCCCAGATCTTCGAGCCGCGGCCGCGGCTCAGCCAGACCGGCTGCGGCGCGGTGATCTGCCAGCTCGAGGTGACCCCGCCGGCCAGGTGCCGCGCGGCCGCCCGGGCCAGTTCGGCGGAGCGGGGCTGGCGGCGGACGAAGATCTCTTCCTGCTCGGCGATGAGCTCTTTGAGCTTGGTATCGGTGGTCACGGAGACTCCCAGCATTGACTGAACGTTCAGTCTAAGCCTCAGGCGCCAGGCGGGCAAGGGCCGCGGCGGAAGCGACTGGGGTGGGCCGGACCCGGGTGCGAAAAACAGCGGGCAGGGGTTGACCGGAGGGTGTGACGGAGTTAACTTATCTGTTATTCGGAAATAAAATTTCACAATACGGAAGAAATAATAGGAGCCGCTGCGGAACGCGCAACCGGCTGATAGCCCGACTGGAGCTGTGATGTCACTGACCAACGCACCCGAAGCCGGCGCCCCCGAGAGGCCGCCGGTCCACCCGGTGGACGAGGTGCTGCCCGCGCCCAGGCTGTTCATCCTGGGCCTGCAGCACCTGTTCATCATGTACGCGGGCGCCGTGGCGGTGCCGCTCATCGTCGGCGGCGCGCTCGGCCTGCCGACGTCCACGATCGGACTGCTGGTCAACGCCGACCTGTTCGTGTCCGGCATCGCGACGGTGATCCAGAGCGTCGGCATCGGCAAGATCTTCGGGGTGCGGCTGCCCGTGGTGGCCGGCGCGACGTTCACCGTGCTCAGCCCGATGATCATCATCGCGCAGAAGTACGGGCTGCCCGCGGTGTACGGGGCCATGCTCTGCTCCGGGGTGTTCGGCCTGCTCATCGCGAAACCGTTCTCGATGCTGATCCGGTTCTTCCCGCCGCTGGTGGCCGGCACGGTCATCTGCGTGATCGGCCTGTCGCTGATCGGCGCGGACGTCAGCCTCATCGCCGGGGACGACCCGGCGGCCAAGAACTACGGGCAGGTCTCGCACATCGCGCTGGCCGGGCTGGTGATGCTGCTCATCGTGGTGATCACCCGGTGCTTCCGCGGCTTCATCAGCCAGATCGCGGTGCTGCTCTCCATCGCGATCGGCACGCTGGTGGCCTGGCCGATGCACCTGCTGAACTTCTCCAGCGCAAGCGCCGCCAAGTGGGTCGGCTTCAGCGGGTTCTTCCGGTTCGGCCACCCGAAGTTCGAGGCGGCGGCGATCATCTCGATGTGCATCGTGATGCTGGTGACCTACACCGAGTCAACCGCCGACATGCTGGCCGTCTCCGAGATGGTCGACAAGAAGCTCTCCCCCTCCGACCTGGCCCGCGGCCTGGCCACCGACGGCCTGTCGGCGGTGCTGGCCGGGTTCCTGAACTCCTTCCCCGACACGGCCTTCGCGGAGAACGTCGGCCTGGTCGGGCTGACCCGGGTGCGCAGCCGGTGGGTGGTCACCACCTGCGGCGTCATGCTGATCCTGCTCGGGCTGCTGCCGAAGATCGGCCAGGTGGTCGCCAGCGTGCCGGGACCGGTCATCGGCGGCGCCGCGACCGTGATGTTCGCGATGGTCACCGCGGTCGGCATCCAGACCCTGCACAAGGTGAACTTCGAGGGCAACAACAACCTGCTGATCGTGGCGGTGTCGCTGGCGGCGGGCCTGCTCCCGGCCGTGGCGCCGAGCTTCTACGAGCACTTCCCCAACAACTTCCAGGTCATCTTCGGGTCCAGCATCACCTCCACGGTGATCGTGGTGTTCACCCTGAACATCGTGTTCAACCACTGGTCGTGGCGGCGCCAGGGCACCGAGTCGGCGGTCGAGGTCGCGGTGCGCGAGGGCGCGGTCGCGGTGAACGTCCCGGATGATGGCGTCGAGGACGGGGATAACCAGTACTGACGCGAGAGATACCGAGCGCGAGAGGGCGTGGGCGATGAGCGCAGGCGGCTCAGCCCGCGCCCTCGGCGGCGATGGTCTCGGAGATCTCCCGCGCGGTGCGCTTGAGCGCGGGCACGATGCGGGCCGCGGCGTCGTCGGTCATCCGCGCCTGCGGCCCGGACGTGGAGATGGCCAGCAGCCCCGGGGTATCCGGGATGGCGACGGCGAAGCAGCGCACGCCGACCTCCTGCTCGCCCTCGTCGACGGCGTAGCCCTGCTTACGGATCACCTCGAGGTGCGCGAGCAGCAGGTCAGGGTCGGTGATCGTGGCCGGGGTGAAGGCGGGCATGCCGTCCCGCTCGAGCAGCGCGCGCGCCTCGCCGGGCGAGATCTGGGCGAGCAGGGCCTTGCCCACCGCGGTGCAGTGCGGGAGGACCCGGCGGCCCGGTTCGGTGAACATGCGCATCGAGTGCGCACTGGGCACCTGGGCGATGTAGACGACCTCGTCGCCGTCGAGCATGGCCAGGTTGGCCGTTTCGCCGGTGAGCCGGACCAGCTGGGCCAGGAACGGCCGCAGCCAGGTGCCGAGCATGCGGCTGGAGATCTCGCCGAGCCTGATAAGCCGCGAGCCCAGCGTGTACCGCCGGGAGGCCTCCTGCCGGACGTAGCCCCTGTTGACGAGGGTGCGCATCAGCCGGTGAACTGTGGGCAAGGGAAGCCCGGAGACGGTGGAGAGTTCGGAGAGGCCGAGCGCCCCGCCAGCGTCGGCCAGCATCTCGAGCAGGTCGAAGGCCCGCTCGATGGACTGCACGCCGCCGGCGCCGTTGCGGCCAGGCTGCGTGCTGGCCTGGATCAAGTCGTTCACGTCTTCCATGATACAGAAAATACAATTCGCATGACGAGCCAACCCGGGCGGGCGGGCCGTCCGTTCGCCGCCGCCCGTAAGCTAATGACCGGCACTGGGCGGTTGACGGCGGCTCCGGCTCGGTCTACGCTTAATCCAAGAAGCGGAAGAAAACTTTCAGGATACGGAAAACATGTCAGATCACTTGCTTCCTTATCTGGTCAACTGCTCGCTGCTCTTCACCGAGGAGCCGCTGCTCAGACGGCCGGCCGCGGCCTGCGCCGCGGGGTTCGGGGCGGTCGAGTTCTGGTGGCCGTTCGAGGCACCGGTGCCCGCCGACCGTGAGGTGGACGCGTTCGCCGCCGCCATCGAGGAGGCCGGCGTGGCGCTGGTGGGGCTGAACTTCTTCGCCGGCGACCTGGCCGGCCCGGACTGCGGCGTGCTGTCGATCCCCGGCCGCAGCGGGCAGTTCCGCGACAACATCGACGTGGTGGCAGCCATCGGCGAGCGGCTGGGCGTGCGCGGGTTCAACGCGCTGTACGGGAACCGGGTCGACGGCGTGGACCCGGGCGCACAGGACGAGCTGGCGACGGAGAGCATCACGCTGGCGGCGAAGGCCGTGGCATCGTTCGGCGGCACGGTGCTGATCGAGCCGGTGAGCGGCCCCAAGCCCTACCCGCTGCGCACGGCGGACGACGCGACAGCCGTGCTCAGGCGCGCCCGCGCGGCGGGCGCCGCCAACGTCGGCTTCCTGTGCGACCTGTACCACCTGGCCAGCAACGGCGACGACATCGACGCCGCGATCGCCGAACACGCTCCGGACGTCGCGCACGTCCAGATCGCCGACGCGCCCGGCCGGGGCGAGCCGGGCAGCGGCCAGCTGGACCTGGACCGGTACCTGGCCGCGCTGGCGGACCGCGGCTACCGCGGCTGGGTCAGCCTGGAGTACAAGCCGACCAGCACGACCGAGGCCAGCCTGGCCTGGCTGCCTCGTGAGCGACGCGCCGGGGTTACCGGGAAGGAGCAGTCATGACCACGCGGATCGGGTTCATCGGGCTGGGCATCATGGGCGCGCCGATGGCCGCCAACCTGGTCAAGGCCGGGTTCGAGGTCACCGGGTACAACCGTAGCCCGGACAAGACCGAGCAGCTGGCCGCGGCCGGCGGCCGCGGCGCGAAGGACATCGCGGAGGCGGTGCGGGACGCCGACGTGGTGGCCACGATGGTGCCCGACTCCCCCGACGTCCGGGAAGTCCTGGCCGGCCAGGGCGGCGTGTTCGACCACGCGCGGTCCGGGACGCTGATCATCGACTTCTCGTCCATCCGCCCTGACGTGGCGGCCGCGCTGGCCGCCGAGGGCGCCGAGCGCGGGTTCCGGATGCTCGACGCGCCGGTATCCGGCGGGGAGCAGGGCGCGATCGAGGGCGTGCTCTCGGTCATGGTGGGCGGCGCGGCCGCCGACTTCGAGGCGGCGGCGCCGGTGTTCGACGCGGTGGGCAAGACCGTGGTGCACGTCGGGCCGGCCGGGTCCGGCCAGACGGTCAAGGCCGCCAACCAGCTCATGGTGGCCGGCCATCTGGAACTGCTGGCCGAGGCCATCGTGTTCCTCGAGGCCTACGGAGTCGACACCGAAGCGGCGCTGCGCGTGCTGGGCGGCGGGCTGGCCGGCAGCACCGTGCTGCAGCGCAAGGGAGCCGCGATGCTGGCCCGCGACTTCAAGCCCGGCTTCCGCATCGCACTGCACGACAAGGACATGGGCATCGTCACCGCGGCCGCGCGCGAGGCCGGCGTGGTGATCCCGCTCGGCGCGCTGGCCGCGCAGCTCGTCGCCTCGCTGCAGGCGCAGGGCGACGGCGGCCTTGACCATTCCGCGCTGCTCAAGCTGGTGGCGCAGCTTTCCGGACGACAGGAGTAGAACCATGCCACGGATGACTACCGCGGACGCCGCGGTCGCGATCTTGCGCCGGGAAGGGGTCACGAACGCGTTCGGGCTGCCCGGGGCGGCCATCAACCCGTTTTACGCCGCCATGCGCCGGGACGGGGGCATCACCCACACCCTGGCGCGTCACGTGGAAGGCGCATCGCATATGGCCGAGGGCTATACCCGGGCCCGTTCGGGGAACATCGGTGTGTGCGTCGGTACCTCGGGGCCGGCCGGCACCGACATGCTGACCGGGCTGTATTCGGCCTCGGCCGACTCGATCCCGATCCTGTGCATCACCGGCCAGGCGCCGGTCGCCCGGCTGCACAAGGAGGACTTCCAGGCGGTGGACATCGCGGCGGTGGCCGGCCCGCTGACCAAGATGGCGATGACCGTGCTCGAGCCGGCCCAGGTGCCCGGGGCGTTCCAGCAGGCGTTCCACCTGATGCGTTCGGGGCGCCCCGGCCCGGTGCTCATCGACCTGCCGTTCGACGTGCAGATGGCCGAGATCGACTTCGACATCGACACCTATCAGCCGCTGCCGGTGTACAAGCCGGCCGCCACCCGGGCCCAGATCGCCAAGGCGCTGGACATGCTCACCGCCGCGGCGCGGCCGATCATCGTGGCCGGCGGCGGCGTCATCAACGCCGACGCCACCGACCTGCTGGTTGAGTTCGCCGAGCTGATCGACACGCCAGTGGTGCCGACGCTGATGGGCTGGGGCGCGCTGCCCGACGATCACCGGCTGATGGCGGGGATGGCCGGGCTGCAGACCGCGCACCGGTACGGCAACGCCACCGTGCTGGCGTCCGACTTCGTGCTCGGCATCGGCAACCGGTGGGCCAACCGGCACACCGGCGGGCTCGACGTATACCGCGCGGGCCGTACGTTCGTGCACGTCGACATCGAGCCGACCCAGATCGGGCGGGTCTTCGCCCCGGACTACGGCATCGTCTCCGACGCGGGCGCGGCGCTGCGGCTGTTCGTCGACGTCGCCCGGGAGCGCCGGGAGGCCGACCGCCTCCCGGACCGCACCCAGTGGGTCGGGGAGTGCCGCCACCGGCGCGCGACCATGCAGCGGCGTACCCACTTCGACAACGTGCCGGTCAAGCCGCAGCGGGTGTACCAGGAGATGAACCGGGCGTTCGGCCCGGAGACGCGCTACGTGTCCACGATCGGCCTGTCACAGATCGCCGCGGCGCAGTTCCTGCACGTCTACCGGCCGCGGCACTGGATCAACGCGGGCCAGGCGGGCCCGCTTGGCTGGACCACGCCGGCCGCGCTTGGCGTCTGCGTCGCGGACCCGGACACGCCGGTGGTGGCCCTGTCCGGCGACTACGACTTCCAGTTCATGATCGAGGAGCTGGCGGTGGGCGCGCAGTTCAACCTGCCATACATCCACGTGCTGGTGAACAACGCCTACCTGGGCCTGATCAGGCAGTCGCAGCGCGGCTTCGACATGGACTACTGCGTGCAGCTGTCCTTCGACAACGTCAACGCCCCCGAGGTCGGCGGCTACGGCGTCGATCACGTCAAGGTGGCCGAGGGGCTCGGCTGCAAAGCGTTGCGGGTGAGCGATCCGGGCGGGATCGGGCCCGCGTTCGAGGAGGCCAAGAAGCTGATGGCCGAATACCGGGTGCCGGTCGTGGTCGAGATCATCCTAGAGCGGGTCACCAACGTCTCGATGGGGACCGAACTCAACAACGTGGTCGAATTCGAGGACCTGGCGGAGCGCCGCGAGGACGCGCCGACCGCGGTCGTGGCATTGCTGGACTGACCGGCGATGAAGATCGTCATCGCGCCGGACAAGTTCAAGGGCTCGCTGACCGCCACCGAGGCGGCCACCGCGATCGCCGCCGGACTGCGGGCCGCGCTGCCGGCCGGTCCGCAGGCCGGGTCGCATTCCGGGCCGCAGTCCGGGTCGCGGTCCGGATCGGGGTCTGGGCCGCGGTCCGGGCCGCAGGCCGGGTCCGGCGCGGGCGGGGTCGAGCTGGTCTCGATCCCGGTGGCGGACGGCGGCGAGGGGACGGTGGACGCGGCCGTCGCGGCCGGCTTCGAGCGGGTGCCGGTGACGGCGGCCGGGCCTACCGGCGAACCGGTACAGGCCGCCTACGCGCGGCGTGGCGAGGTCGCGGTGGTCGAGCTGGCGTGCGTCTGCGGGCTGGCCCGGCTGCCCGGCGGGCGGCGCGCGCCGCTCACCGCGTCCAGCTTCGGCGCGGGCGAGGTGCTGCGGGCCGCGCTGGACGCGGGTGCCCGGCAGATCATCTTCGGCGTCGGCGGCAGCGCCAGCACCGACGGAGGCGCGGGCCTGCTGCAGGCGCTCGGCGCGCGGGTGCTCGACACCAGGGGTGAGCCCCTCGGCTGGGGCGGCGGGGCGTTGCGCGACGCCGCCGCGCTCGACCTGACCGGGCTGCACCCGACGCTGCGCTCGTCGGACCTGATCCTCGCGGCCGACGTGGACAACCCGCTGACCGGCCCGGACGGGGCGGCCGAGGTGTACGGGCCGCAGAAGGGCGCCTCGCCGGCCGAGGTGGCCGAACTCGCCGCCGGGCTCCGGCACTGGGCGGCGGTCGTGGCCGGCGCGGTCGGCGCCGACCTTTCGATGGCTCCCGGGTCTGGCGCGGCCGGCGGCGTCGGCTTCGCGGCCCGGGCTGTGCTTGGCGCGCGGTCGCGGCCGGGCATCGGGCTGATGCTCGACCTGGCCGGCTTCGACGCGGCGCTGGCCGGCGCGGACCTGGTGATCACCGGCGAGGGTTCGCTCGACGCGCAGAGCCTGGCGGGCAAGGCGCCGGTGGGGGTGGCGCAGGCCGCCGCCCGGCGGGGCGTCCCGGTCGTCGCGGTGGCCGGGCGCAGCACGCTGACCCCGAACGAGCTGGCCGCGGCCGGGATCGCCGCGGCTTATCCACTGAGCGACCTGGAGCCCGACCTGGAGCGGTGCCGCGCCGCGGCGGCCCCGCTGCTGCAGCGGGTGGCCGGAATGATCGCTCGCGACCGGCTAGCTGAGGCAGTGTCGATGTGATGAACGAGGAAAATACGCAGGCGTGGCCTGACCTGGCTGGCCGGGCGCTCGGCGGCAGCGTGATCTACGCTAACGACGAGCTGTTCGCCGAGCGGGAGAACCTGATCAAGGCCGAGGAGCCGGGGTTCCGGCCGCACACGTTCGGCCACAAGGGCCAGATCATGGACGGCTGGGAGACCCGGCGGCGGCGCGAGCCGGGCAGCGACACCGCGATCGTGCGCCTGGGCTGCGGCGGCGTGGTGCGCCGGGTCGTGGTCGACACGTCCTACTTCACCGGTAACTACCCGCCGGAGGTGTCGGTCGAGGCGTGCGGGGCCGAGGGCTACCCGTCCCCCGCCGAACTGGCCGCGGCGCCGTGGACGACGCTGGTCCCGCGCAGCAAGGTGAGCGGCGACAGCCGCAATGAGTTCGCCGTGGCCGCCGGACCGCGCGTCACCCACGTCAGGCTGACCTTGTTCCCCGACGGCGGGGTGGCCCGGCTGCGGGTCCACGGCGAGCCGGTGCCCGACCCGCGGCTGCTGCCAGAAACCATCGACCTGGCCGCCCTGGAGAACGGCGCCGTCGTCACCGGATGCAGCAACATGTTCTACTCCGCCCCGGCCAACCTGCTGCTGCCCGGCCAGGCCCGGGTGATGGGCGAGGGCTGGGAGACCTCCAGACGGCGCGACCAGGCGAACGACTGGGTGGCGGTGCGGCTGGCCTGCGCCGGGTCCGTCGAGGTGGTCGAGCTCGACACCGCCCACTTCGTCGGCAACGCACCGGGCTGGGCGGCGCTAGGCTCGGACGGCGGGGATCTGCTGGCCCGCACCGCGCTGCAGCCGGACACCCGGCACCGCTTCGCCGTCCCCGGCGCGCCGGTGGCCAGTCAGGTGCGCCTCGACATCTACCCCGACGGAGGCATGGCCCGGATGCGGGTGTTCGGCCGGCCCACGGCCGCGGCGCGCGAGGCGCTGGCCGACCGCTTCCTGCGGCTGCTGCCCGAATCCCAGCTGGCCGGCCTGCTCGGGGCGGCCGGCCTGCCGCGGGGGGCGGCCTCCGGCCTGGCTGGCCGGGACGTCCTGGACAGCCTGCCGCCGTCCGTGCGCGAGCAGCTCCGGCTGAGTCCGTAACGGACGATAGTTCGTCAGTTCTGGCCGTCATGACGACCCGAACTGACGAACAACCCCGAACCTCTGTAGGAACCAACCAAACCTATCCGTATAAAGAGATACAGATTTCGCCACACGAAATATCCTGGGAGCTCATGATGGCCATCACCTTCGGCGACAACCAGTACGGCAAGGCGGAGGTCCGCCTGGTGCGCATCACCCGCGACGGTGACCGGCACCAGATCAAGGACCTGAACGTGTCCACCGCGCTGCGCGGCGACTTCGCCGACGCCCACCTGGTCGGCGACAACGCCAAGGTCGTCGCCACCGACACGCAGAAGAACACCGTCTACGCCTTCGCCCAGCAGTACGGGGTGGGCGAGATCGAGGACTTCGCGCTGCGCCTGGGGCGGCACTTCGTGGACGACTTCGAGTGGGTGACCGGCGCGAAGGTCAGCATCGAGGAGTACGGGTGGGACCGCATCGTCGCCGACGGCGCCGAGCACGGGCACGCGTTCTCCCGGGCCGGGGGCGGCACCAGGACCACCACCGTCACCATCGACGGCGGGCAGGCCTGGGTGGTGTCGGGCCTGACCGACCTGGTGGTGCTGAAGTCGACTGGCTCGGAGTTCCACGGCTTCCCGCGCGACCGGTACACCTCGCTGGCCGAGACCACGGACCGCATCCTGGCCACCGCGGTCACCGCCCGCTGGCGATACGCGGGCACCGACGTGGACTGGGCCAAGAGCTACGCCGACGTGCGGCGCATCTTGATCGAGGCGTTCGCGGTCAAGCACAGCCTGGCCCTGCAGCAGACGCTGTACTACATGGGCGAGCAGGTGCTCGAGGCCCACCCGGAGGTGGCCGAGGTCCGGATGTCGATGCCGAACAAGCACCACTTCCTGGTCGACCTGAGCCCGTTCGGCCTGCCCAACGACAACGAGGTGTACCACGCGGCGGACCGCCCGTACGGGCTGATCGAGGGCACGGTGACCAGGGACGACGCGCCTGAGCCCGGCCGGGCCTGGCAGTCTGTGCCCGGCTTCTGCTGACGGCCTCGCGCCGCGGTGGCATAGGCCCCGGCGGACCTGCTTCCAACACGGTTCAAACAGCATCGGTGCCACATCGATGTCGCTGGAGCAGCAGCGCTGCCACATCGTTGTCGTTACTGGCGGGCGCCGGCGCGGACTTGGGCTGTGCGGGCGGGGCGGGCGGGGCGGGCGGGGCGCTGACGGTTCCCGAGCTGGGTCCAATATCCGCTATACGGAAAAAAGTTTTCATTATGGCCTGGCCATTTTGATCGTGAAGAGCTATGGTCAGTAGACAGGTGAGAGAACGCCGCCGTGGCATGACGGCTGGCCGGCGCGGTAGGGCGACGGCCGGTCAAACGGCGGCGGAGGCAGGAGCGTGTGCGGTGGAGCCCCGAGCAGCGGCAACGGCAGGAGCGGGTACGGCGGAGGCCCGGCTCGTGGTCAACGGGCGGGGTTATGAGCTCGGGGAGGTCGGCGGGCACGTCACCCTGCTCGAGTGGCTGCGCGGCAGCGGGCTGACGGGATGCAAGGAAGGCTGCGCCGAGGGCGAGTGCGGCGCCTGCGCGGTGCTGGTCGCCCGCGAGGACGGGCCGGACCGGACCCGCTGGGTCGCGATCAACGCCTGCCTGGTGCCGGCCGCGGCGTTCGACCGGCAGGAGGTCGTCACCGCCGAGGGCCTGGGACAGCCGGGCCGCCTGCACCCGGTCCAGCGCGAGATGGCCGAGCGCGGCGGCTCGCAGTGCGGCTACTGCACGCCCGGCTTCATCTGCTCGATGGCCGCCGAGTACTACCGGCCCGGACGGCGGCCCGGGGCGCCCACGCCGAACGGGGCGGCCGGACCGGACGGAGCGCCGAACGGATCGGGCACGCCGGTCACCGGCCGACGCGACATGGGGCCGAACGGCTCGGGGATCCCCGCCACTGCGGACGGTGCCCGCGGAGGGAACGGTGCCGCCGCCGGCGACGACGAGCACGGGCCGAACGGTTTCGACCTGCACGCGCTGTCCGGCAACCTGTGCCGGTGCACCGGGTACCGGCCGATCAGGGACGCGGCCTACGCCCTCGGGCCGCCGGACGCCGGCGACCCGTTCGCGGCCCGGCTGGCCGGACCCGCGCCCGCGCCCGCCGTCACCGCGACCACGAGCACTCAGGGCCGCTACGTCCGCCCGGCGGACCTGGCCGGGGCCCTCGCGCTGCTGGCCGCCAACCCGGAGGCCCAGCTCGTGGCCGGGTCCACCGACTGGGGGGTCGAGCTGAACATCAGGCACGCCCGGGCCGCGCTGACCATCGGCATCGAGCGGATCGAGGAGCTGCGCGAGTTCTCGGTCGGCCGCGACCGCATCGACATCGGCGCCGCGCTGAGCCTGTCGGAGATCGAGGCCCGGCTAGCCGGCCGGGTGCCGCTGCTCGACCAGATGTTCCCGCAGTTCGCGTCCCGGCTGATCCGCAACGGGGCCACGCTCGGCGGCAACCTGGGTACCGCCTCGCCGATCGGCGACGTCCCGCCGGCCCTGCTCGCGCTGGACGCCACGCTGGTGCTGGCCTCGGTGGAGGGCGAGCGCGAGGTCCTGCTGGCCGACTATTTCACCGGGTACCGCCAGACCGTCCGGCGGCCTGGCGAGCTGATCACGACGATCCGGATCCCGCTGCCGGTGGCCCCGGTCACCGCGTTCCACAAGATCGCCAAGCGCCGGTTCGACGACATCTCCGGCGTCGCCGTGGGGTACGCGCTGCGGCTGGATGACGACCGGGTCGGCTCGATCCGGATCGGCCTGGGCGGGGTGGCGGCCACGCCGCTGCGCGCGATGGCGGCCGAGGAAGCCCTCAGAGGGCGGCCGTGGACGCGCGAGACGGTGGCGGCGGCCGCCGAGGAGATGGCCCGGGCCGGCACGCCGATGAGCGACCACCGCGCCAGCGAGGCCTACCGGATCGCGATGCTGCGCAACTCACTGCTGAAGTTCTACGTGGAGGAGGCCCAGGCATGAGTAAGGGATACGGGCCGCTGGCTGACCGTCCGGACCGGCCCGTGGTGGGCCTGGCGGTCTCGCACGAGAGCGCCGAGGAGCACGTGACCGGCTCCGCGCTGTACACCCAGGACCTGGTCGGCCGCACCCATGCCACGCTGCACGCCTGGCCGGTCCAGGCGCCGCACGCGCACGCCCGCGTCACCGCGCTGCGCCCGGGCGCCGCCTACGAGGTGCCCGGCGTGGTTCGGGTGCTGACCGCCGCGGACGTGCCCGGGCTCAACGACGCCGGCGAGAAGCACGACGAGCCGCTGTTCCCCGCCGAGGTCATGTACTACGGCCACGCGGTCTGCTGGGTGCTCGGCGAGACGCTGGAAGCCGCGCGCCAGGGGGCGGCGAAGGTCGAGGCCGACTACGAGCCGCTGGCCGCCATGATCACCGTGCACGACGCGATCGAGGCCGGCAGCTACCAGGGCCACCAGCGGACGGTCAGCCGCGGCGACGCGGCCGCCGGGCTTGAGCGGGCCGCGTACCGGTTCAGCGGCGAGCTCGAGATCGGCGGCCAGGAGCACTTCTACCTGGAAACCATGGCCGCGCTGGCGCTGGTCGACGAAAACGGCCAGATCTTCGTCCAGTCGAGCACGCAGCATCCGTCGGAGACCCAGGACATCGTGGCGCACGTGCTGGGCCTGCCCGCCCACCAGGTCACCGTGCAGTGCCTGCGGATGGGCGGCGGCTTCGGCGGCAAGGAGTTCCAGCCGCACGGCCTGGCCGCGGTCGCGGCGCTCGGCGCCACGCTCACCGGGCACCCGGTGAGCCTGCGCCTGAACCGCACCCAGGACATCACCATGACCGGCAAGCGGCACCCGTTCTACGCCACCTGGGAGGCCGGGTTCGACGCGGGTAAGCGGCTTTGCGCCCTGCGCGCCGCGCTGACCAGCAACGGCGGCTGGAGCCTGGACCTGTCCGAGCCGGTGCTGGCCCGGGCGCTTTGCCACATCGACAACGCGTACTGGATCCCCGACATCGAGGTCACCGGCCGCATCGCGAAGACCAACCGGCAATCCAACACCGCGTTCCGCGGCTTCGGCGGGCCGCAGGGCATGATCGTCATCGAGGACATCATGGGCCGCTGCGCGCCGAAACTCGGCCGCGCGCCGCACGAGCTGCGCCAGCGGAACTTCTACGCTCCCGGCCAGGCCACCCCGTACGGGCAGCCGGTCCGGCACGCCGAGCGGCTCGAGGCGATCTGGTCGCAGTGCATCGAGCGCAGCGAGTTCACCCGCCGCCAGGCCGAGGTGGCCGCGTTCAACGCCGCCCACCCGGACACCAAGCGCGGGCTGGCGATCACCCCGGTCAAGTTCGGCATCTCGTTCAACCTGACCGCGTTCAACCAGGCCGGCGCGCTGGTGCACGTGTACAAGGACGGCTCGGTGCTGATCAACCACGGCGGCACCGAGATGGGCCAGGGCCTGCACACCAAGATGATCCAGGTCGCGGCGACCGCGCTCGGCGTGCCGAGAGATGCGGTCCGGCTCGCGCCGACCCGCACCGACAAGGTGCCGAACACCTCGGCCACCGCGGCCAGCTCGGGTTCGGACATCAACGGCGGCGCGGTCAAGAACGCGTGCGACCAGATCCGCGAGCGGCTGGCGGTGGTGGCGGCCGGCCAGCTCGGCGTGCACCCGGACGACGTGCGCTTCGCCGGCGGCGTCGTCACCGGCATCGGCTTCCACGACACCCAGCTCGCCTGGGCCGACCTGGTGCACGACGCCTACTACCGGCGGGTCCAGCTGTGGGCGGCGGGCTTCTACCGCACCGCCGGGCTGCACTGGGACTCCGAACGCATGCAGGGCGAGCCGTTCAAGTACTTCGCCTACGGCACCGCGGCGGCTGAGGTCGAGGTGGACGGGTTTACCGGCGCCTACCGGCTGCGCCGCGCGGACATCGTGCACGACGTGGGCGACAGCCTGTCCCCGCTGGTCGACCTGGGCCAGATCGAGGGCGGCTTCGTGCAGGGCGTCGGCTGGCTGACGCTGGAGGAGCTGCTCTGGGACGAGACCGAGGGGCCGCACCGGGGCCGGCTGAACACCCAGGCCGCGAGCACCTACAAGATCCCGAGCTTCTCCGAGATGCCGCCGGAGTTCAACGTCCACCTGTTCGAGCGGGCCACCGAGTCCGGCGTGGTGTACGGCTCCAAGGCGGTCGGCGAGCCGCCGCTGATGGAGGCGTTCAGCGTGCGCGAGGCGCTGCGGCAGGCGGTGGCCGCGTTCGGGCCGGACGGCTGGAGCGTGGAGCTCGGCTGCCCGTCCACCCCCGAGGCCGTCTACTGGGCCGTCAAGGCTGCCCGCGACGCCGCCGCCCAGCCGCAGCCGCCGTCCCCGGTTTACGCGGGGGTCTGACCGATGGACTGGCCCGGTGATTGGCTGACAGCCGCGCAGCAGCTGCGAGCCGAAGGCCAGCCCGGCGTGCTGGTGACCGTGGCCGAGGTGCGCGGGCACGCGCCCCGCGAGGCGGGCGCGAAGATGGTGGTCAGCCGGGACCGCACCTGGGGCAGCGTCGGCGGCGGCAACCTGGAGGCGACCGCCGTCGCCCGGGCCCGGGAGCTGATCGAGTCCGGGACCACCGGACCGGAGATGCGCGAGGCCCAGCTCAACCCGCACGCGCGGAACGAGCACGGCCGCCAGTGCTGTGGCGGCGTGGTCCGCCTGCTGCTCGAGCCGCTCCCGGCCCGGCCCGTCATCGCGCTGTTCGGCCTGGGCCACGTCGGCTATGAGCTGGCCCGGATCCTGTCCCGGCTGCCGGTCCGCCTGCTGCTCGTCGACTCGCGCCCGGAGCAGCTGGACCGGGTCCGGCTTGCGGACGTGATCGACGGCACCGCGGACGTCGGCATCCACCACACCATGCTCGGCGAGCAGGTGCTCGAGCAGTTGCCGGCCGGCGCCCAGGTCATCATCATGACGCACGACCACGCGGAGGACTTCGCGCTGTGCGACGCGGCCCTGCGGCTGCCGCAGCCGCCGGGCGGCATCGGGCTGATCGGCTCGAGCGCCAAGTGGACGCGCTTTGCGGCCCAGCTCGCCGCCGCCGGGCACTCCCCCGCGGCGATCGCCCGGATCACCTGCCCCATCGGCCAGCCCGGGATCACCGGCAAGGACCCGGCCGTGATCGCGGTGGCGGTCGCCGCGGCCCTGCTCGCCACCCTGGGGGAACGCGCCCCTGTGGCGGTGGCCCCGTGACGATCTACGCCGGCACCATAGTTGACACGCCCGGCGACCCGTTCGCCGGGGATCCGGCCGCCGCGCTGGCCGAGGCTGGCGCGCTGCTGGTCCGCGACGGCGTGATCGGCGCCCGCGGCTCGCTCGCCGAGCTACGCGCCGCCCATCCCGGCGAGCCGGTCGCCCGCCTGGACGGCGGCCTGCTCGTCCCCGGCTTCGTCGACACCCACGTGCATTTCCCGCAGATCCGCGCGATCGGCGGGCTCGGCCTGCCGCTGCTCGACTGGCTGGAGCAGTGCGCGCTGCCCGAGGAGAGCAAGCTGGCCGACCGGGCGTACGCGCGGGCGGTGGCCGCGGAGTTCCTGGACGGCCTGGCCGCCGCCGGGACGACCAGCGCGCTGGTGTTCGGGTCCCACTTCGCGCCGGCCATGGACGAGCTGTTCGCCGCGGCCGCGCGGCGCGGCCTGAACATCACCTCCGGCCTGGTAGTCAGCGACCGGATCCTCCGCCCGGACCTGCTCAACTCGCCGGAGACCGCGCTGGCCGACAGCGCGGACCTGATCCTGCGCTGGCACGATCAGGGCCGGCTGCGCTACGCGGTGACGCCGCGGTTCTCGCTGTCGGCGTCCGACGAGATGCTCGACGCCTGCGCGCAGCTGCTCGGCAAGGGGGTCTGGTTCACCTCCCACATCAACGAGAACGTGGCCGAGATCGCGACCGTGGCCGGGCTGTTCCCCGGGGCGCGGCACTACCTGGACACCTACCGGCGGCACGGCCTGGTCACCGCGCGCAGCGTGTTCGCGCACAACGTCCACCCCGACGACGCCGAACTGGCCGTGCTGGCCGAGCACGGCGCGTCGGTGGCGCACTGCCCGACCAGCAACTGTGCCCTGGGCAGCGGGCTGTTCCCGCTGCGGCGCCACGTCGAGCACGGCATCCACGTGGCGCTCGGCTCGGATGTCGGCGCGGGCGCGGGCCTGTTCCTGCCCAAGGAGGCGCTGCAGGCCTACTTCATCCAGCAGCTACTCGGCTCCGCCGGGCTCGCGCTGACTCCGGTTCACCTGCTTTACCTGGCCACCCGGGCCGGCGCGCAGGCGCTCGGCCTGGATGACCGGGTCGGCGACTTCGCGGTGGGCAAGGACTTCGACGCGGTCTGGCTGCGCCCGGCCGAGGGGAGCACGCTGGCGGTCAACCTGCGCCACGCCCACGACACCACCGACGCGCTGGCCAGGACCTTCGCCCTGGCCACCCCGGCGGATGTGGCCGGCGTGTGGGTCTGCGGCCAGCCGGTCAAAGATCAGGGCGCCGCAGGTCGGGACCCTCGCTGAGGGCGGCGGCGCGGTAGGCGCGCCAGCCGCCGTAGCTGGTGATGTCCTTGTGGGCCCCGCGCTCGTGTTCGGCCTCCCGCAGCACCATGGCGAACGACAGCCCGCCGTCCTGCAGTTCGATGATGGAGAGCTCGAGCTCGGGAGGTTCGGTGGCCAGCAGCGCGCTCAGCGGGCCCATGGGCACGTCGTACAGCTCGCCGAGGATGGGCTGACCGCCCTCGGCGGCCGGGTAGAGCGCGGGAAACTCGTCGCGGACCGAGAAGAAGCGGTACAGCGGCGCGGTGCGCCGCTCGCCGACCAGCGGCACGCCCTCGATCGTGTAGTGCGCCCGCCCGCCGCGCATCCCGTCCCCGTTGAGGAACATCAGGGCCATCCGCGCCTCCCTGCGCCGCCGCTTAAAGATCGTGGATCATTACTACCCCCATAGGGGAGGGGCCTGAATGTGAAAACATGCGCCGAGCCCGCCGACTCGTCATCGAGGTGACGATGCAGCTCTGACACCTACCAAGGGTAGCGGTCTGTTCCCTGCTGCCGGGCGGGAGCGACGGCCACGGCAACCCTGCCTCTATCGCGGCGTGCCCAGCGGGCACCCTACTTCCCGCGACGCGGCGCCCGGGCAGGCCGGAGTGCTGGGATACGCCGCCTTCCGGATTCTCATTCTGCTTGAAAGAATAGCCGTGACAACCTTTGCCGTCTGGTGTCCGGGCGGCGTCGATCCGGCGCCCGCATTTCCGGCTGCCCGGTCTTGCCGTGATGGTCGGGAATGAAGCGGCCCAGGCAGGAGGGCTCATGAATGGCGGCTTCCCGCGTGCGGCGGGCGAGTGGACCCTGGTGGGCCGGGAAGAGGAACACGCTTTCGTCGTGGATGCCTTGCGGCGGGGCCGGGGCGGGGTGATGGTGGCGGGCGCGGCCGGGGTGGGCAAGAGCCGGCTGGCCCGTGAGGCACTGGGCTCGGTGGCCGGCGCGGGCAGGGGGTGCCATGTCGAGTGGGTGCTGGCCACCCGGGCCGCGGCATCGATCCCGTTGGGCGCCGTTGCTCACCTGCTGGCGGGTGATGACCTGCAGATGCCAGCGGACCGGCTGAGCCTGTTCCGGTCCGCGGCTCGGGAGTTGCGGGCGCGGGCCAGGGGCCATCGTCTGCTGCTTGGCGTCGATGACGCGCATCTGCTTGATCCGGGTTCGGCGGCGCTGGTGCTCTACCTAGCTTCTCATGACGTGGCGACGGTGGTGTGCACGGTGCGCAGCGGTGATGCGTGGCCGGACGCGATCGTGGCCTTGTGGAAGGAGGGGTACGCCGTCCGTCTGGATCTGCAGGCGCTGGCCGAGGAGGAGGTGGCCCAGCTGCTGGAGACGGTCCTGGGCGGGCCGGTCGAACGCCAGTGCCGCCGCTGGGCGTTCGACCGGAGCGATGGCAATCCGCTGTTCCTGCGCGAGCTGGTGACCGGGGCCCTGGAGGCGGGCGCCTTGCGCCAGACGGGCGGGCTGTGGCGGCGCACGGCGCAGGCGGGGCTCTCGGCCCGCCTGGTTGAGCTGGTGGAATCCAGGCTGGCCGGGCTGGCGGTCTCCCAGCGGCAGGCGCTGGAGGTGATCGCCTTGGGCGAGCCGCTGCCCCTGGCGGTTCTGCGCCGTGTGGTGGCCGGGCCGGAGGTCACCGGGCTGGAGGCCAAGGGCCTGATCAGCGCTGCCCCCGCGGCCGATGGGCTGGAGGTCCGCCTGGGCCACCCGCTGTACGGGGAGGTGGTCCGCCGGGAGGTCGGGGCGGTCCGGGCCGCTGCCATCCGCCGGGGCCTGGCCGATGCCCTGCAGGCGGACCTGCGCCGGCCCGGCGACCTGCTGCGGGTGGTGACCTGGCGGCTGGAAGCCGGGGAGCAGGTGGCCGATCCCGGGCTGCTGACGGCCGCCGCCCAGCAGGCCGCACGGGTGTTCGACCATGGCCTGGCGGCCCGCATCGGTCAGGCTGCCATCGAGGCAGGCGCCGGGCTGCCCGCGGTTCTGGTGTATGCCGGCTCCCGCCGGACCCAGGGCAACTACGAAGCGGCCGAAGCGGTCCTGGGCGAGGTGGAATCCGCCGCGCGGTCCTCCCCGCTCGCGCGCCCCTACCTGTTCTTGCGCCTGGCCACGCTGCAGTGGGGGCTGGGCGATGTGGGCCGGGCCGAAGACCTCATCACCCGGGCAGGCGGCTGGCGGCAAGACCCGCAATGGCGGCACTGGGTAGGCAACCAGCAGGTGCTGCTGTGGTCCACCACCGGCCAGTTCGAGTCAGCCGTGGCGGCGGGCCTTCCGCTGCTCCGCGAAGCGGAAGGCCCCACCCGGCTGTCCACTGCGGTGGCCGTTGCCTTCGCCTTGCATTACGCCGGCCGCGGGCGCCAGGCGCTGTCCCTGGCCGCGGAGGCGATGGCGGACCCGGAAAGCATTACAGCGGTCGAGTGGCCGCCAGAGGCCATGTGGGCCCTGGTGGCCCTGGACTGCGGCATCGACTGGGATGATGCCAGAGACCGCCTGGCCAGCATCCACCAGGAGGCCTGCCGGAGCGGGAACGACATCGTGGCCAGCTGGGCCGAGCTGCTGCTGGGCCGGGAGGCGCTGGGGCGGGGCAAGGTGATCACCGCCGGGCGCTGGCTGCGGGAGGCGGCCAGTCACCTGGAGGAATACGACCCTCGGACCCTGCTGCCCTCTTGTTTCTCCCTGCTCTGCGTGGCCGAGGCCATGGCCGGGCACGGGCCGGAGGCGCAGGACGCCCTGGCCAGGGCCAGCACGGCACGCGGCGGACGGCCGGGCATCTGGCTGGGCAGCGACGAGCTGGCCCTGGCCCGGGTCTGGGCCGCGGCGTCGGCCGGTGAGACCTCACGGGCCCAGCAGCTCGCCCGGGCCCATGCGCACTCGTGCCCGCAGGCGCCGCTGACCGCTGCCCTGTTCCTGCACGAGGCCCTGCGCACGGGCGGCCCTGCCGCCGAGGTGGCTCCTCCGCTGCGCCGCGCCGCCGACCGCACCGACAGCCCGCTCGCTCATGCCTGCGCGGATCACGCCGAGGCCATGGCGGCCGGGGACGCGACCGGGGCGGAACAGGCCAGCCGGGCCTTTGCGGCCATCGGTGCCCTGCTGCGGGCCGCCGAGGCCGCTGGCCATGCCGCCGTGATCCACGACCGGGCCGGCCTGCGCGGCCCGGCCCGGGCGGCCGCCGCCTCCAGCGCGTCCCTGGCCGGCGCCTGCGAGGGAGCCCGGACCCCCGGGCTCGGCGCCATCCGTGCTCCCTCGCTCAGCCACCGGGAGGCCGAGGTGGCCGCCCTCGCGGCCCGGGGGCTGGCCAACGCCGAGATCGCCGAGCGCCTGGTCCTGTCGGTCCGCACCGTGGAGTCTCACCTGTACCGGGCGGCCACCAAGCTGGGCGTGTCCCGCCGGGAAGACCTCGGGCCCCTGCTGGGCCTGGCGTCACCTCCCGCAAAAATGCAGTAGCCGACTACTGCAGCGATCTCGCCCCCGGCCGGCTCACACTGGGTCGCGTGGAGATGGAGGAGGCCCTGGCCCGGTTGCCGGTGGCTCTGGCGGCCGCGCTGCGGCTTCGCCGGGCCGGCGCCGATGACGTCCTGATCGCGCAGGCCCTTGGCATCGACCCGGAGGGTGTCGAGACCCTGATCAGCCTGGCCGAGGCAAAGCTGCGCGGGATCATGAGCCGGCAGCCCCGCGCACGAGGGGCCCCAGGCAACCCCGCCATCACCCACACAGACCATCAACAGGAAGGTGCGGAGTGACCAGCACCGCTCCTCGATCCGGGCCCCGTCCGCCTGCGTGCGGTTGCGTGCCGCGCTGGCAGGCGTGCTGGCACTGGTCACATGCCGTGCGGACCCGGCCCATGGCGCACAATCCGCGGTGGCGACCCGTGACCTCCGGAGAGATCCGCAGGCCACCCGGGCCGTTACCGCAACACGGAAGGACATGAGATGGACCGATCCCAGGCCCCCGCGGGGCATGGCGGCGCAGCCCGTGGCTGGCGTGCCTGGCGCTGGCGTGTGCTGTGGCGTGCGTCGTCGTCATGACCGGCCCGGCGGCCGCCAGGGCGGCCCAGCACCGGCGCTCCGCTCAGCTGGTGCGCACCGTCACTGCCCGCATCGCAGCGGCGGGCAATGCCTACTCCTTCGTAGCCAACAGCAGCGCCGACTTGGTGACCGAGTACGCGAGGAGGGCCGACGGGGACGTGGCGCCGGTCGCCACCATCAAGGGACCCAGAACCGGGCTCAACGCCCTTATGGCGTGGTCGTGGCCCCGTTACCACTGCTTCACGGACATCTTCACGCGCGGTTGCGCCGGAGCCGGAGCCCACCGGCGGCGCTTGACAGCCGGCCACAGGCAAGGGACATTCTCGCCGGACCCGATGGGCCGCCGTGTCGCGGCGGGCTCAGCCGAGCGGGCACACAGGGGCCGGTTGTCGACGGCCCGCGGTGAAGGGAGCGACAACGATGCGGAACGCCCTGCAGGCCGTCCCCTTCGCCGGCCTGACCGGCCTGGTGATCGCCACGGTCGTCGACGTGCTGGCCGGCGGCCGCGGCGGTTTCGGGAACACTCTGCTGGAGAATTCGGTCTTCTGGTTGATCGGCATCCAGGGCTGCATCATCGGCTCCGGTCACCTGTTCTTCCCGGATCCGATCGCGGATTCGATCGGCTGGCCCCGCGGCAGCCCGTTCCAATGGGAGGTAGGGCTGGCCAGCCTCTCCTACGGGGTACTCGGGGCGCTGGCGCCTGAATCCGGGCCCGAGTGGTGGCTGGCGACGATCGTCGCCTTTGCCGTCTTCTACCTGGGAGCAGCGGCCGGGCACGTCCGGGAGATTGTCTCCGAGAAAAACCTGTCACCTGGAAATGCCGGCCCCATCCTGCTCTTCGACATCGCCGTGCCGATCTACCTGCTAGTGCTCTACTTCGTGGTCCAGCCCCATCACTGAGGCCGGTCAACAACCAGCGGGCGTCCCAGCTGTTCGTGGCCGGCCGCCCGAGCCGGGCGGGCCGCGGCCCCGACAGGACCAGCGGCCGGCGGCAACAACCGGAAATGCAGTAGCCGACTACTGCAGACGCCGGCCCCGGCGGTTGGAACCTTTCAACTGGCCCAAACGGCGATCACAACCGATCCCCGGGGAGGAGCCATGGATAGATTCGCCGGGACTCCGGAGCGTCCGTCGAAGGTCGCGGTGAGTGCCAGCAGTCCCGTCATCATCGCCAAGGCCTACACCACAAATCTGGTGGCGGTGATCCAGGACACGAGTCAGGAGAACTTCGCGCCCGTCATACTCTGGCCCCATTCGGTCGCCGAGGCTCCGTTCACGCCGTGGTCGCTGCATGATCTCGGCGGCGGCAGTTATCAGGTCGCGCCCGGAACGAACCTCAAGGGAGCCTAGATGTAGCCCACGGCTGTTATCGGCCTGACGGCTGGCACGAGCACCACGAGCAGAGAAGATCTCGGGCCACTGCTGGGCTTGTGTCTCACCTTCCGCGATAAATGCAGTAGTCGGCTACTGCAGACTTCCCCGGCCCCGTAGCCCACAGTGGGTCACGTGGAGATGAAGAAGGCCCTGCCTGCGCCGGTAGGTGTTGTGCGTGCGGAGCACGGCCGGGTGACGGCCCCGCATCTGAGCAGGTAGACAGCTTCTTCCCTGGCCAGCGGTTGCGGTAGGAGGTCTGGATGACGGACAACCAGCTGGTATGGCTGATCACGGGTGCCTCCAGCGGCGTCGGGTGCGCGCTGGCCGCGCAGGTAAGCCAGGCAGGTGACATTGTGGTCGGCACCTTCCGCCGCCCGGAGCAGGCCGGCGCCTTCACCGGCTCTGGCGCGGGCCGCTGCCGCGGTGTGGTCGCCGACGTCACCGATGCCGGGCAGGTGGAGGCGGCCGTTGCGCTCGCCGCCGCGGTGGCGGGGCGCATCGATGTGGTGATCAACGCCGCCGGGTACGCGGTGGTGGGTGCGGTCGAGGAATTGACCGACGCGGAGATGCTGGCCCAGCTCAACGTCAACCTGTTCGGCGCGCACCGGGTGATCCGCGCCGCGCTGCCGTGGCTGCGCGCCGCCGACGGCGGCACCATCGTGAACGTCAGCTCGGTGGCCGGCCAGGTCGGGTACCCGGGACTGGGCGGCTACGACGCGAGCAAGGCGGGCCTGGAGCTGTTGTCCGAAGCGCTGCGCGGCGAGGTCGCCCCGCTCGGCATAAAGGTGATCATCGTTGAGCCAGGCAACATCCGGACCGAGTGGGCCGGCCGGTACATGACGTTCGCCGAGCGCCGGATCGACTGCTACGCCGGCACCGCCGGCGCCTCCCGGTCATTTTTCACCCAGCTGCACGGGCATCAGGAAGGAGATCCCGATGTCGTGGCGGCCGCGATCCGCGATGCCGTCGCCGGCCAGGATCCGCCTCTTCGCCTGGTGATCGGCGACGACGCCCTCCAGTGGATCTCCGGCAAGATCCAGCAGCAGCTAGCCGAGCTCGAGCGCTGGCGACCCTCCGATGCCGCCGGCCGGCTGCGAGCTGAGAAAGAGGACAGCAATGTATGAGACTGCGACGCTGCATTTCGACCTCAGCCACCTGTCGCCGGATCAACCGTTCACGCTGCACGCCGGCTCCCGCCGCTATGAGCTGGCCCCGCATACCCCGCAGACCCTGGCGCGGTCGCGCCAGGACAATGCGGCGCTGGGGCTGCTGCCAGATGAGCGGGTGACGCATTTCACCGGGCCGGTGCAGCTGCCGGGACACTGCCCGCTGCTGCTGCGGGTGACCGCGCCCAGACGCCGGGCGGACGACCTGCTGGACCGCCTGGTGCTGACTTCGCTGTACCTGCCGCGCCAGCACCGGGCCGCCGCGCTGGCGCGGCAGCGGCAGCGCCTGCAGGACCGACCAATGCCGGTGCCGCCGAAGCTGGCGGCCTTGGGCGCGACCGGGATGGCCGGGCTGCCACCGGACGACAAAGTGATCATCGACATCGGTGACATGAACGCGGCCCTGGACGCCGCCGCCTCGCTGATCTTTCATCACTCCGAGCTGCTGACCCTGCAGCCAGGACCGGCCGCGGACATCCTCAACAACGTGATCTATTACGCCGCCGGCATCACCGCGCTGGCAGGCTCGATCCTCAGCCAGTCCCAGGCGCACGAGGCGGACCCGGCCAAGCCGAACTGGGTGACCTCCAAGCCGGGCACGGACTGGAAGACGAGCCAGCCGGCCAAGCCGGTCTACGTCTGGTCGGACGCGACGCTGGAGTATCTGCGCCTGCCGCTGAGCGACGCGCTGAAGCAGGCCAAGAACGACCCCCAGCTGGAGGACCAGTGCTGGACGGTGCAGCCGGGAACCACGCAGGTGCCCATGACGGCCGCCCCGGCGGGCGCGGGCCGGACCAGAGATGCCGCGAAGGCTACTTACACGGTGAAGGAGGTCACCCCGCAAAGCGGCGTCGAGCACGACTTTTCCTATGACCCCGGCACCGCGACCGCGACTATCAGCCTGAAGAACTACTACCTGCGCTGGCTGCAGATCAGCGCCGACCAGTACGGCCCCGGTGGTGTGAAAATCGGCCAGACCAGCGCACTGGGGCCGCTGTCCCCGGTGGACACGATCATGGCGGTGCCCTTGCCGCCCGACTGGTCAGACTTCACGTTCATCTTCGACGAGAAGGCCAGCCGCGCCGTGGTCAGCTTCGGCGGGCTGGGGCAGGCGCCGTTCAAGCTGCCGTACGACTGGCCTGGCATCCTCCTCACGGCAGTGTTCAACTACGCGGTACCGACGGCCTTCATCGCGCTGGGCGTCGCGGTGGACCAGGCCGGCTCGCAGCTGTCCAAGCTGGCCCAGAGAATCTGGCCCAAGATCCTTGCCATGGCGGAGGCCGCCGAAGGCCCGATCGCCGCCGCGACGGGCGGCGGCGTCGGCCTAAAGGACGTCATGCTGGCGATCGGGAACTGCGCGGGCTCACTGCTGCTGGGCGCCATCGCCAGCAGTGATCAGCTCAAGGAATTCATCGCCGAGGCGATCGGCGAGTCCGTGGTCGAGGAGGCCGAGCCGTTCGTCGGCTGGGCCGCGTTTGCCATTGGCGCCGCCGCCGACCTCGCCAGCCTGATCGAGACCAGCGTCGAGGTGGCGTGCAGCCCGGCGACCATGTCCGTCAGCGTCCAGCGCACCCTGGACGTGACGGTCACAGTCGACCCTGATCCGCGCCACCAGGGCCAGTGGCCCGCCACGGCGACCCATTACACCATCTCCATCACCTACGACGACGGGCCGGTCCACGCCTACGACGGGCAGCTGAGCCCGACCACCCAGCACGGCCCGATCGCCCGCACCTTCACCGGGCTGCCGTCGGGCGGGACCATCACCGTGCTGGCTTGCTTCTACTCGGCCACCGGATGGCTGGCCGGGCAGGAAGCATCGAAGCCCATCCCCGCGCAGCCGAACCAGCGCGGCATACTGGCCGTCCCGGCGTTCGCGATCAAGGAGAACCTGGTCCCGCTGTCGGCGGCCACCACCTACACGCTGAAGGAAAAGCTCGCGTTCCAGTCCGGCGGCCGCGTCTGGCTCGCCCCGCCGGCCGCCTCGGCGCCCACGGCGACGGTGTCCAGCCTGGACGGCTCCAACGTCGGGGACAACCTCGGGCAGCTCGGCCAGCTGGCCCTCAACGAGTCCAAGTCCGCGCTCGGCTACTCCTGGGAAGCTTCCGGGCAGGGCGTGCCGCTGGTCGACACCGGTAACCAGCCCTACACCGGGCAGGAGTACACCTTCCAGGCGCTCAGCGACGCGGCCGTGCCGCAAAGCGGGCTGAAATTCTCCGGCCACGGCTACATCGGCCGGCCCTGCCTGGCCTTTCCCCCGGCGACCATGGCCAACCCGCTGGCCGACGGCTTCCTGCTCGAGCCCGGCGAGTCGGGGGACGCGATGCTGCGGGCGGTCTCGCTGACGCCCGGCCAGCCCCTGATCGCCTCGCCCGGCCAGGCCTACGGCCGGTTCACCGGCGCCCAGGACGACCTGGCCATCCACCCGGCCGGGTACGCGGTGGCGCTGAACAACGCCACCGGCAAGCTGCAGGTGCTGCGGCTGACGGCACTGGCCGCCGACGCCAGCGCCCCGAACGCCGCCATCCTCGCCGGGCAGGGCACCCGCCCCGGGCTGCTGTCCGCCCCGGTCGCGGTGGCCTGCTCGCTGGACAAGATCGCGGTGCTGCAGACCAGCCCGGACCACCCGCAGGGCAGCGTGTGCGCGTTCGACGTCAAGGGCAACCCGGTGCACTGCTTCGCCGGCGGCGCCCCGGCCGCGGCCCTGCGCCCGGAGGGCACCGCGCAGGTCGTGGTCGCAGACCTCAGCATCGAGGCCAAGGGCTACCTGTACGTGCTGAAATACCTGCAGCCCGCGTCCGGGCCGGTGCTGGCGTCCGACTACCGGCTCGACATCTACAACCCCAACGGCACCTTCCTCGCCCAGGTCGCGGGCCTGGCCGCCGCGCGGCTGCAGGTCGACCTGTGGCGCAACCTGTTCACCCTGAACTACGAGATCCTGCCGGGATCCGGGCGCACCGAGCCATCCGTCGCCCAGTGGATCCCCTCCACCCCCGGCACCGTCCGGGAAGACGCATCACCCAGCTGACACTCAGGTCATAACGTCGTCACCATCAGGCAGCCTGGCCGGCAACCGAGGGAGGAATGTCATGGGATACGGCGCCTACATGAACATCGAGAACACCCGGCCCCACGCGATCCACATCACAGTGACCGATGTGCATTGCATGCATGACAAAGGCGATCAGAGCTCGAACCTCTCGCTTTTCGACAACGCTACGATCCAGCCCGGCACTGCGCTGCCCGGCGGGAGCGGCCAGTACATCGAGGCAAACGACGACGGCAACTGCTTCTTCGACAACTCGTACTTCACCCTGGTGATCGAGGATGCGGACAGCCACGTCCTCCTCGGCGAGATCGGCCTTTCTGAAAGCTACAATGCCTGGTCACTGCACAAGAACACGAGCATCGGGCAAGTTGACGTGCCGGTGGACAACTCTGGTGAACAGGCGGGAATACCCGTCACCGTCCGGCCGAATCCCGCCGGGCCCGTCATCAACCGCTGGGTCCTGACCGCCCAGAACCGGTGCGCGGATATCTGGTACAACCAGGACTACACGGTATACGGCCTCACCCCGGCGGCCGGCGGCCAGGCGCCGGGCTTTAACAACATCGTCACGGTGCACTACCAGGAGAACGGCACCATCGCCCTGCAATGCGGCGGCGAGTACAACGCCTACGCCTCGGTGCGCGACGACCACAACTGGCAGGTGCAATTCCAGACGGCCGACCGGCCGGCCTGGAACCCGGACGGCTGGTGCACGTTCCCCGCCGACAACGAGATATTTCAGGCGACCCCCACCGCAGACGGCTACTTCGCCCTGTTCTCGCCGCACTTCAACCGGTATCTGACGATCAACCCCAACCCGAACCCGAAAGCAGGCGGCTGCAACCCGCTGATCGCCACGGCCGGCGACATCGGCTCGGCCACCCGGTTTACCGCCACCGGCCTGGACCGCAACAGCTTCTTCGACTTCGTGCAAGTCGGCAAGAACGCCACCGGCCTGAGCCTGGCCGCGATCAGCCTGGCCGGCGCGGACCTGAGCAACAGCAACCTGTCGCTGTGCGACTTCAGGAAGGTCACCTCTCTGAGCGGGTGCAACCTCGGCGGCGCCAACCTGCAGGAAGCGAAGTTCGGCGGGCTGTCCCTGGAAGGGCTGAAGGTGGCGGGCACCGACTTCACCGGCGCGGACTTCACCGGCTGCCACTTCGGCAACCTGGTGTCCCGGACGACCCCCCCGCCGGTCCTGGCCAAGGCGATTCTGGCCGGCGCCACGATACCCGGGGCGCTGTCGGGCTTGAACATGCAAGGCGCGGTGCTGACCGGCGCGAACCTGACCGACTGCTATATGGTCAAATCTGACCTGTCCGGCGCCGACTTCCGCGGCGCGACGCTCACGCGGTGCAACTTGCAGCACGCGATCTTGCGGGGCGCCCATTTCGAAAAGCTTGACCTGGCCACCACGACGTTCACCGGTGCAGACCTGTCCGGCGCTCACCTGGCCGGCGTTGACCTGACCACCACCACCATGCTCACCGGCGCGAACCTGTCCGGGGCCGACCTGACCGGCGCGAAGCTCGCCGGGGTGGACCTGACCGGCGCCAACCTGGCGGGCACCAACTTCACCGGGACCGATCTGAGCACCGTGCGCTTCCCCGCCCCGCTGACCCGTTCCACCGACCCGAACCACCCGACCGTCTTCGCCCACGCCACCCTGCCCTTCACCGTGATCCGGCTGGACTGGTCCTACCTCGACCTGACCTCCACCACCATCACCGGGCTGCCCGCCGACCTGACCGGCCTGGTCGCCAGGAGCGCGCGCCGGCCTGCGGGAGACTTCCAGGGCTGCACGCTCGACCACGCGAACTTCACCGGCGCCACCTTCGACGGCGCCACCTTCTCCGGCGCCAGCCTGCGGTCGGCCAGCTTCGCCGGGGCCAGGCTGATCGGCGCGGTGTTCACCCGCGCCGTCCTCGACCAGGCGGTCTTCACCGAGGCGGCGCTGGGCGGCGTGCAGTCGAGCCAGGCCGCGAACTTCTCCTACGCCTTCATCGCCAACTGCGACTTCACCCAGGCCAACCTGTACGGCGCGGACTTCGCCGGGGCAACCCTGCTCAGCGGGAACAAGCTGCGGACCGGCACCAATCTGGGAGAGACCGACTTCTCCGACGCCTACCTGCCCAACGCCGACTTCACCGGCGCCAACCTGCAGGGCGCCAGGTTCGACGGCGCGTTCATGGTGGAATGCGTCCTGGACCACGCCGACCTGTCGCCCGCGCAGCGGGGCGCAGTCCCCGCCTCGCTGAACGCGGCCTGCCTGCAGGCGGCTAGCCTGCAGGGCACCAACCTGGCCGGCGCCAGTCTCGCCAACGCGGCCATCACCGACGAGCGGGGACAGATCAACCAGCAGTATTACGGCGAGGACGGCAAGCTGGTCCCCGAGTTCCCGATGCACTACCCAGCGGGCAGCTTCCCCGCTGCCGCGTCGTTCAGCAAGGAGACCGTCTGCCCGAACGCCAGCAAGTACGAGACGAACGTGGACAAGGGCCTGACCATTGCCCAGATGATGGCCGCGCCGAACCCGCCAACGCACTGGGCACCCAGGAACCTGCGACGGGGCACCAGCACCGGCAGCGACTGACCTCAGCCGGGGCTGATTCGCTTAGATAGGGGAGGGTCTCGAATCCCAGAACACCTGCCGACCGCGTCGGCTCATGATTGAGGCGACCATGCAGCTCTGATGCCCGCGGCCACTGGCATGCAGCGGCCACCGGGCGCGGGACACCGGTGCGCCCTTGGCAGGAACTCCCGCTCGCATGAAGGCACGAACCAGGCCGGGCAGTGGATCTGGCCTCCCGAGCCGACCCACCCCGCCATCGTCGACGGCCAGACGTGGGACGCCGCGCAGAAGGTGGGGGCCGAGCGGGGCAACGTCCGCGACCCGGAGACCTCTACCACCCGGCAGGGCCGCCATTACATCCTGCGGTCCCGGCTCCGGCGCAGCGCCTGCCAGCGGCGCATGTGCGGCACCTGGCGGCAGGCATGCGCCGGGGCAGACAGTAGGCCCGTTCGGGATAATCCTGTTGGGTATGACCGGACTGGCCGAGAGGATGGGATGAGCGAACCGCCGGAGGCACCTGGGGTCATCGTGCCTGACCAGGCTGATATGGAGGCGGCCGAGGCCGAGGCCCTGGAGTCCGGGGACGCCGAGGTTGCGGAGGAGACCGAGGACACCACGGGGCCCTTCTCCGGGCGGACGGCCTGGGTGCGGCGGATGGAGACGCCGCTGCGCGTGTTCCTGCGCACCGAGACGGGAAGCGCCTCGATGCTGGCCGGCGCCACCGTGCTGGCCCTGATCTGGGCGAACATCAGCATCTCGTCCTACGAGCGGTTCTGGGCGACCCAGCTGTCCGTGTTCGTGGGCCGCTGGAGTGTCACGCTCGACCTGCGCGAGTTCGTCAACTCCGGGCTGATGGCGTTCTTCTTCCTGGTCGTCGGGCTCGAGGCCCGGCGCGAGTTCGACGTCGGCGAGTTGCGGATACGGAGCAGGCTCACGCTGCCGGTGCTGGTCGGGCTGACCGGCATGGCCGTCCCCATCGTCATCTACCTGATCGCGAACGCCGGGCGGCCGGCCCTGCACGGCTGGGGCATGGCGATGTCGACCGACACCGCCTTCGCGCTCGGCGCGCTCGCGCTGGTCGGCCGCAGGCTGCCCGACCGCGTGCGCACCTACCTGCTCACCTTCTCCGTGGTCGACGACCTGGCCGGCCTGGTGGTCATCGCGGTCGCGTACAGCGGGTTCATCGAGATGGTGCCGCTGCTGGCCGGGCTCGGGCTGCTCGCCGTGGTGCTGGTCATCCGGGCGCGCGGGAACCGGTACGGGCCGGTGTACCTGCTGATCGGGATCGCGGCCTGGGTGGCGTTCCTCAAGTCGGGCGTGGACCCGATCGTGGTCGGCCTGATCTTCGGGCTGCTTACCTACGCGTACTCGGCCCGCCGGGAATCGCTGGAGCAGGCCTCCGAGGCGTTCCGGGAGTTCCGCGAGCAGCCCACGGCCGAACTGGCCCAGTCGGCGCGCGAGGTGGTGCGCGCCGCGATCTCGCCGAACGACCGGCTGGCCCAGCTGCTCCACCCGTGGACCAGCTACCTCATCGTGCCGCTGTTCGCGCTGGCCAACGCGGGGATCGTGCTGAACGCCGGGTTCCTGGCCCAGGCCTACACCTCGCCGGTCACGCTCGGCATCGTGGCCGGCTACCTGGTGGGCAAGCCGCTAGGCACGGCCGGATGCGCCTGGCTGGTCACCAAGCTCAGCCACGGGCGGCAGCGGCCGTCCGTGGGCTGGGGCGCGGTGGCCGGCACCGGGACGGTCGCCGGCATCGGCTTCACCGTGTCCCTGCTGATCGCCTCGCTGGCGCTGCAGGGCGACACGCTGGCCGAGGCGAAGCTCGGCATCCTGTCCGCCGCGGTGACCGCGTTGGCGCTGACCTGGGCCGTCTTCCAGCTGATCAACCGGCTGCCGGTGCGGACCAGGCTGCGCGCGCTGCTGGGCACGGCCGAGGTCATCACCGACCTGGCGGTGCCTGTGGACCCGGAGCGGGACCACATCCGCGGCCCGGAGGAGTCGCTGGTCACCATGGTCGAATACGGGGACTTCGAGTGCCCGTACTGCGGCCTGGCCGAGCCGACCGTGCGGGAACTGCTGCGGGACTACGGCGAGGTCAGGTACGTATGGCGGCACCTGCCGCTGAACGACGTCCACCCGAACGCGCAACTCGCCGCCGAGGCCGCCGAGGCCGCGGGGAAGCAGGGCGCGTTCTGGGAGATGCACGACCTGCTCCTGGACCACCAGGACGCGCTCGGCCCCCGCGCCCTGATCGGGCACGCGGCCTCCCTGGGCCTGGACACCGACCGGTTCGCCGCCAACCTGCGCAAGCACGCGGGGAGGGCGCGCGTCGACGAGGACGTGGAATCCGCCGACCTGTCCACCGTGTCCGGGACGCCGACGTTCTTCATCAACGGCAAGCGGCATTACGGCGCCTACGACATCGAAACACTGAAAAAGGCGGTCAAGCTCGCCAAGGCCCGGGCACTGATCAGCGCCTTATCTACCGTGCGCCCGCGGGCGGGAGGCCGTTCCTCCCCCCGTGGCCGGACGCGGAGGGAGGACGTGAGAGGCTGGCGGTGAAGACGAGGAGGAGGTACCGCGTGAACGCGCAGCCAACCGCGGCGGCGGCCGGGACCATCGACGTCGGCGGCGACCTGACCGTCAACCGCCTGGGGTTCGGGGCCATGCGGATCACCGGGCCCGGAATCTGGGGCGACCCGCCCAGCCGGGACCAGGCCATCGCCGCGCTGCGGCGGGTGGTGGAGCTTGGCGTCAACTTCATCGATACCGCCGATTCCTACGGCCCCGAGGTCAGCGAGACCCTCATCGCCGAGGTCCTCTACCCGTACCCGGAGGACCTGGTGATCGCGACCAAGGGCGGCCTGGTCCGCCCGGGCCCGAACCGGTGGGAGGCCGACGGGCGGCCCGAGCATCTGCGCGAGGCCTGCGAGGGCAGCCTGCGGCGGCTGCGGCTCGAGCAGATACCTCTCTACCAGTTCCACCGGCCCGACCCGGCGGTGCCGCTGGCCGAATCGATCGGCGCCATCGCCGAGCTCAAGAACGAGGGCAAGATCCGTCACGTCGGGATCTCCAACGTGTCGGAGTTCCAGCTGCGCGAGGCGCAGCGAATCGTGCCGATCGTGTCCATCCAGAACAGGTACAACGCGTCCGACCGCAGGTCCGAGTCGCTGATCGACCTGTGCGAGCAGGAGCAGCTGGTATTCCTGCCCTGGGCCCCGGTGCAGGAGGCCGGCCAGAACCCCGCCGTGGCCAACGCCGCCGAGCGGCACGGGGTGACGCAGCATCAGGTCGTGCTGGCCTGGCTGCTGGCCAGCTCGCCGCAGATCCTTCCCATCCCGGGCACCGGCTCGGCCAGGCACGCGGAAGAGAACATCGCCGCGGCGTCCATCGAGCTGAGCCCGGAAGATGTCGACGCCATCGGCAAGGGCGTGTTACCGGCGGTCATCGAGGCGGTCTCCAGGGACGGGCTCCGGGCTTGCGTCTTCGGGCATCGGTGCTGACGGAGTTCTTTCTTGGTTCCGGTTCGTGAGGGAGCGGAGGCGAGCGTGACGCAGACCATTGCGGTTACCGGGGGACGGGTCGTGCCGATCGAGGGCGACCCGGTGGACGGCGGGACCGTCCTGCTGCGGGGCGGGAAGATCGCGGCGGTCGAGGGGCCGGGCTTCGCGCTGCCCGACGGCACGGAGGTCGTCGACGCGACCGGGAAATGGGTCCTGCCCGGCTTTATCGACGCGCACGCCCACGCCGGCGTGTCCGAGGAAGCCGAAGGCTGGGCGGGCCAGGACACCAACGAGCGGACCGACCCGGTCACCGCCCAGGTCCGCGCGCTTGACGCGATCAACCCGGCCGACCTCGGTTTGCGCGACGCCATCAGCGGCGGCGTGCTCGCGGTCAACGTCAACCCCGGCTCCGCCAACCCGATCGGCGGCCAGACGGCGGCGATCAAGACCTGGGGCCGCACCGTCGACGAGATGGTGCTGCGCGAGCCGGCCGGCCTGAAGTCGGCGCTCGGCGAGAACCCCAAGCGCGTCTACGGCGATCGCAACGAGACCCCGTCGACCCGGCTTGGTACCGCCGCGGTGATCCGCAGCGCGTTCGTCGCCGCGCAGAACTACCAGGCCAAGCTGGCCGCGGCCGGAGACGACGGTGCCGATTCCCGGGCCCCGGTGGACCGCGACCTCAAGCTCGAGGCGCTGAGCCGGGTGCTGCGCCGGGAGATCCCCTGGCGGCAGCACTGCCATCGCGCCGACGACATCGCCACCGCGATGCGGATGGCCAGGGAGTTCGGCTACGACCTGGTGATCGACCACGGCACCGAGGCACACCTGCTGGCCGACCAGATCGCGGCCGCGTCCATCCCGGTGATCATCGGCCCGCTGTTCACCAGCCGGTCCAAGGTGGAGCTGCGCAACCGGTCGCTGGCCAACCCGGGCCGCCTCGCCGCGGCCGGGGTGATGATCGCGATCACCACCGATCACCCGGTGGTGCCGATCCACTTCCTCATCCACCAGGCCACGCTGTCGGTCAAGGAGGGCCTGGACCCGGTGACCGCGCTGCGCGCGGTCACCATCCACCCGGCGCGGATCATCGGGTGCGCCGACCGGATCGGCTCGCTCGCCGTCGGCAAGGACGCCGACCTGGTGATCTGGTCCGGCGACCCGCTGGACGTGATGAGCCGGGCGGAGCGGGCCTATGTGGACGGGCGCGAGATCTACCGGTACGACTACGACCGTCACGAGGGCGCGTTCGCCCCGTTCTAGCTAGCGGGACTGGGCGAAGGCCCAGTTCAGGATGCGAGTGGGGTCGGCTGTGTTGACGGTACCGATGGAGCCGGGGCCGCCCAGGGTGACGCCGATGACCGAATAGCCGTTCCTGGTGGCCTCAAACAGCAGGCACTGCCCGGCGGCTCTGGTGTACCCCGGCTTGATGCCGATCGCGCCCGGGTAGTGGCCGAGCAGCGGGTTGAGGTTCCGCCACAGGTAGCCGTGATGACCGGAGCCGGCCGCGATCCGGTAGGTGCGCTGGTACACGATCGAGCGGAAGAGCGGAGAGCGCATCGCGACCCGGCCGAGGGTGAGCAGGTTCGCGGCGGTGGAGTAGTTCGAGTACGGGGTCGGGTAGGGCAGCCCGTCGAAGTTGCTGAAATGGGTCCTGGTCATGCCGAGCAGCTTGGCGGCGGCGTTCATCTTGGTAATGAACGCCCGGAGGCCGGGGCCGTAGGCCTCGGCGAGCGCGTAGGCGGCGTCGGCGCCGGACGGGAGCAGCAGCCCGTAGAGAAGCTGGCGGCCGGTGAGCTTGTCCCCCGGCCGCAGGCCGGCGTTGCTGGCGTCCCACTCGCTCACGTACCCGACCACGGCGGACGGGATGGTGATCGTCCGGTTCAGGTCGCCCGACCGGATCACGAGGAGCGCGGTCATCACCTTGGTGATGCTGGCCATGGGACGTTCGGTGTTCAGGGCGCGGCTCCACAGCAGCCGTCCGGTGGCGGCGTCCTCGACCGCCGCCGACTTCGCGGCGACACCGGCCGGCCCGGCGGTAGCGGCAGAGACGGGAGCGGCGCTCGCGGCGGGGGCGGCGGCCAGCGAGCCGGCCAGTGAGAAAGCCAGCGTGGCCCACGCGGCCAGCACCGCTCCGGTCAGCCGCGCTTCGGCCAGCCACCCGGTCACGCGAACCGTCAGATGAGTCCTGGCCCCGCCAGTCCCCATGGCCTCCCCCGTCCGAATAGTCGCCGGGACATCAGGGGCAAGCCTGTCAGGTGCGGCACGCCATGGCAATCGCCTCGGGCTAATCCGCCGGCCACGGCATCCGCTGACGCCCGGACCGGGCGGGCGGCCGGGTATTTGAAAATGGGAGCAATGGGGTAGCGTCGGAAGGGTGAGCGCTACTGGAGAGTTCGTACGGGATACCAGGTACCTGGACGGGCGGATCACGGCGGACGGGCGGGACGGGACGCTCCTGGCCGAGCCGGGCCGGTACCGGCTGGTGGTGGCGCGGGGCTGCCCGTGGGCGAACCGGACCATGATCGTCCGGCGGTTGCTGGGGCTCGAGGACGCGCTCTCGATGGGCATCTGCGGGCCCGTGCACGACTGGCGGAGCTGGACGTTCGACCTGGACCCTGGCGAGGTCGACCCGGTGCTGGGCATCCACTGGCTGCGGGAAGCCTACGAGAAGGCGGTGCCCGGCTACGATCGTGGCGTCACCGTGCCGGCCATCGTGGAGGTGGCCGCGGGCGCGGTGGTGACCGCCGACTACCGGCAGATCACGCTGGACCTCGAGCACGAGTGGACGGCGTTCCACCGGCCCGGCGCGCCCGAACTGTACCCGGAGAAGCGGCGTGACGAGATCGAGGAGATCAGCGCCGGGGTCTACGACGACGTGAACAACGGCGTGTACAAGTGCGGGTTCGCCGGGACGCAGGCCGCTTACGAGGACGCCTACCGTAGGCTGTTCGCCCGGCTGGACGAGCTGTCCGAGCGGCTCGCCACCCGCCGCTACCTGGCCGGGGGCACGATCACCGAGGCAGACATCCGGCTGTGGCCGACGCTGGCCAGGTTCGACGCGGTCTACCACAGCCACTTCAAGTGCAACCGGAACAAGCTGACCGAGATGCCGGTGCTCTGGGCCTACGCGCGGGATCTGTACCAGACCCCCGGGTTCGGCGACACGATCGACTTCCGGCAGACCAAAGAGCACTACTACAAGGTGCACACCAACCTGAACCCGTCCAGGATCGTCCCGGCCGGGCCCGACCTGTCCGGCTGGCTCATCCCGCACCGCCGCGAGGAGCTCGGCGGGCGGCCGTTCGGCGACGGAACGCCGCCGGGTCCGCCGCCGCCCGCGGAGCGGGTGACGGGCGGACCCGGCAGTTAGGCCGCGCGGGCCGGCCGATGTGGTTACTCCTGGAGCCGGGCGAGTTGCTGGGCCGCGCGCTGCCGCCTGGACTCGGCCCGGTACGATTGGCGCCGCGCCTCGGCCAGGCGCTGGCGGGTGTCGGCGAGTTCGGCCTCCAGGCGGCGGACGGTCTCCTCCAGGTCGCGTTCGGCCAGGGTAGCGGCTTCAGCGTCCTGATCCGCTTGCGCCAAAGCCCGTTCGGCCTCCATGATCTTCTCCCGGCGGCGGTCGGCACGCTCGGTTTCGGTCTCAGCCGGAGGCTTGGTTTTCTTCGCCGCCGGGGCGGGAGCGAACGCGCCGCCGGGCACCGGCCCGAAGCCGGCGTACTGCGCGGCGCGGACAAGCGTGCCCAGCCCGGCCACTTCCGGGTCGGCGATGGCCGCGTCCAGGGTCGCGGTCACCTCTTCACGCAGCGCCGCGGGCGGCGCCGGCACCCCGCGCAGGGCGGCGCGGGTGAGCTCGTCGACCAGCCGGGCCCGGGCCGCGGTCAGCTCCCTGATCGTGGTACCGTCGCCGGCCTGGCGCAGGTCGGCGGCCAGGGCGTCGATGCGGGCCCGTACCTCGGGGTCCGCCCGGACCAGGCGATTGACCACCCAGGCCGAACGAGTGGGTTTCCGCAGTGCCGTAATCTGCTTGGCCGCGGCCGGCTCGCCCGCGTCGCGGGCGGCGGCGGCGAGGCCGGCGCGGCGCGCGGTGAAACTGTCCGGGTCGGCCGCGTAGAGTTCGGCCTCCGCGTCCGCCAGGAGCTTACTCATTCAGGCAGGATAGGCAGCATGAGCGGCATCGTGTCATCGGGGCAGGGGCAGCTGCTGACCGCGCGGGGAAACGTGATGGCGTTCAAGGCCGTCGCGGACCAGACCGGCGGCGACTTCTCGCTCATGGAGCGCACCGTGCCGCCGGGCGCCAGAACCCCGCCGCCGCACCGGCACGTCACCTGCTCAGAGGCGTTCTTCGTGCTCGAGGGGACGATCACCTTCCGGCTGGATGACGCCGAGCTGACCGGCGGCGCCGGGGACTTCCTGCTGGTGCCGCGCGGCGCGGCGCACACGTTCGGGAACCGGGGCGACGAGCCGGCCCGGCTGCTGGTGCTGCACGCTCCGGCCATGGACGCCTACTTCGAGGAGCTGCACAGGCTCTGGTCGTCCGGCGAGCCGCCGTCGCGGGAGGCCGAGCGGGAGCTGATGAGCAGGTACGGGATGGAGCCCGCCTAGCGCGGGCCGAAAATGTCGGAGGGCCGACGTAAGGTGAGGAACTATGCCGCCTACCGCCCCTGTTGAGGTCAGCCCGGACACCATCGAGCAGTACCGCCGCGAGCTGACCGGCTACTGCTATCGCATGCTGGGTTCGGGTTTCGAAGCCGACGACGCCGTGCAGGAGACGATGCTGCGGGCCTGGCGCGCCGCCGACGCGTTCGAGGGCCGTTCCAGCGTGCGGTCCTGGCTGTACCGGATCGCCACCAACATCTGCCTGGACATGCTGCGCGGCCGGCAGCGCCGGGCGCTGCCGGTCGACCTCGGGCCGGCCTCGCCGCCGGTCGAGGCGCTGCTCGGCGACTGGCACCCGGACGACATCTGGATCTCCCCCATCGCCGACGAGCGGGTACTGCCCGAGCACGGCGACCCGGCCGACATCGCGGTGGCGCGGGACACGATCAGGCTGGCGTTCATCACCGCGCTGCAGCACTTGCCGGCCAGGCAGCGGGCCACGCTGATCCTGTGCGAGGTGCTGAAGATGCCCGCGGCCGAGGCGGCGGCCACCCTGGGCACCAGCGTGGCCGCGGTCAACAGCGCGCTGCAGCGGGCTCGGGCCACGCTGGCCGCGCTGCCCGAGGAGCAGCGGCCGACCGAGGTGGACGCGGACCAGTCCGAGCTGCTGGCCAGGTACGTCGACGCCTTCCAGCGGTACGACATGGAGCAGCTGGTCACGCTGCTGCACGATGACGCGCTGATGACAATGCCGCCCTACTCCATGTGGGTCAGGGGCGCGGAGAACATCACGCGCTGGATGCAGGAGCCGTCGCCGAGCCTGTGCCGGAACTCGGTCATGGTGCCGGCAGGCCAGGTCAACGGCGTGCAGGCGTGGGCGCAGTACAAGCCGGATCCGGCCGGCGGGCGCGCGCCGTGGGCGCTTCAGGTGCACGAGGTATCCGGCGGGAAGATCAGCCGGTTGACGTTCTTCCTGGACACCGAGCGGATTTTCGCCGCGTTCGGGTTGCCGCCACAGCTGGACTGAGCGGGGCTAGGCTAACCGGGGTGAGCTGGTCTTCTGGCTGGCCGGCACGGAATACCAGGCCGCCGGGCCGGCCGGGTCCGGCTGGAAGTCATAGCGCAGCCGGCCGGCGGCGGCCAGGGCGACGAGAGTGACCGACGTGCTCCCCCACACGCGGCCGTCGGGCAACACGCGGCGGGCGATGATCGCGCCCGGTTCGGTGGGGGCCAGGCCGTCCCCGTCGGCCAGGGCGAGCCAGTCACCCCAGGCCTCCTCGAGCGTCGCGCCCGGATCGCCGGACGGCCTGCGGGCGGCGAACTTCGGGCCGAAGCGCTGTGCCTTCTCATCCGGGGGCTTGGACCTGCTGGCTCTGTCCAGCGGGTACATGTGGCCGGCGTTGGTCAGCACGTGGGTGCCCGGCCCGAGCCCGGTCAGCGTGGCGGCCACGCCGTCCCAGCCGAGCAGCAGCACGGCGCTCAGGTCGGCGCAGACCAGGTAGAACGGGTCGTAGCTGGTCAGGGCCTCCCGGTCGCCGTGCAGCTCCTTCAGGGCCAGCGGCCCCTCGGACGCGGCGCGCAGCGGGAGGTCGCCGCGGGAGCGGCGGCGGTCCGCCGGGGCGAACTCGCCCCGGCCGTTCAGGACGCAGCCGACCCGCGGCTGGTCCGGGTGCACCGCGAGCCACGTCCCGCCCGCCTGCTCGTCGATCCCGCCGATCAGCGGTGACCATTCCGGGGCGGACCAGTGCCGGGCGGGCGGCCGCCAGGGCCGGCCGGTGAGCTCGTCGCGGACGCCGAGCAGCAGCAACGGCACCGGGGCTTCGGGCGCCAGGCTGAGTACGACGGTACACATCGCTTCCGAGTCTTTCATGCGGTGATCTTTGCGGGTGACGGTGAGCCCCGGTTCGTTCGGACGGACCCTGGGTGGCCGGGGTCAGCGCAGGACGATGCTGGCGATCTTGCCGGGGACGATGACCAGGCGGGCCACCTCGCCGCGCGGGTAGCCGGGGTGGGCGGCCAGCCGTCCGGCGATCTCCTCGCGCCCGGCTGACGCGGGCACCTCGATGGTGAAGCGGACCTTGCCGTTGACCTGGACCGGCAAGGTCACGCTGGCCACGGCGGCCAGCGCGGGATCGGCCTGCGGGAACGGCTCGCGGGCCAGGGACGACGGGTGCCCGAGCCGCTGCCACAGTTCCTCGGCGACGTGCGGTGCCAGCGGCGCCAGCATCAGCACCAGCGGCTCGGCCAGGGCGCGCGGCACGCGCGGCAGCCGGGCCGCGTGCGCGGTCAGCTCGATGAGCCGCGCGATCGCGGTGTGGAAGCGCAGCGCGGCGAAGTCATCCCGGACGGCGGCGACAGTCTGGTGCAGTAGCCGCACCGTCGCCGCATCCAGAACCGGGTCGGGCTGGGCGCCGATCAGGGTGGCGCCGGTCGACTCGTCGACGATCAGGCGCCACAGGCGCTGCAGGAAACGGTGCATGCCGGTGATGTCGTCGGTGTGCCACGGACGGTCACCGTCCAGCGGGCCCATCGCCATCTCGTACAGGCGCAGCGTGTCGGCGCCGTAGGCCAGGTAGATGTCGTCGGGGCTGATGCCGTTCTTCAGGCTCTTGCCCATCTTCCCGGACCGGCGGGTGACCGGCTGGCCCGCGTACTCCCAGCCGCCGGCGGTGCGGGTCACCTCGGCGGCCGGCACGTACTGGCCGCGCGCGTCGGTAAAGGCGTCGGCCAGGATGTACCCCTGGTTGAACAGTCGGCCGAACGGTTCCGGGCTGCTCGCGACGCCGTGATCGTAGAGCACCATGTGCCAGAACCGGGCGTACAGCAGGTGCAGCACGGCGTGCTCGACGCCGCCGACGTACAGGTCGACGCCGGACGGCGACATCCAGTACCGCTCGGCGCCCGGGTCCACCAGGGCATCCTGGTTAGACGGATCCAGGTAGCGCAGGTAGTACCAGCAGGAGCCGGCCCACTGCGGCATCACGTTCAGCTCACGGCGGTAGCGCCGGGGGCCGTCGCCCAGGTCCAGCGTGACGTCCGCCCAGCCAGGCGCCCGGGCCAGGGCGGGCACCGGGTCGCTGGTGTCGTGCTGCGGCACCGGCCGGAAATCCGTCATCTCCGGCAGCGTCACCGGCAGCAGGTCCTCCGGCAGCGCGATGGGCCGGGCCGGTTCGGCCTGGTCATACACGATCGGGAACGGCTCGCCCCAGTACCGCTGCCGGGAGAACAGCCAGTCCTTCAGGTGGTAGGGCCCGCCGCTGGGGCCGATCCAGTTCCGCTGCAGCCGCTTGACATGCTCCGGCCAGTCCACCTCGTCCAGGCCGGCCCGCAGCCGCTCGGCGAACGCGGTGATGCGCAGCATCCACTGCCGCAGCGGCCTGCGGTGCACCGGGTAGTTGCCGACCGCGCTGCGGCCCTCGTCGGTCACCTCCTCGTCGGCCAGCACGGTGCCCAGGCCCGGGCACCAGTTGACGACCTGCTCGGCCAGGTAGGCCAGCCGGTGGGCGGCGACCGCGTCGGCCCGCTCGGCCGCCGTCAGGTCCCGCCAGGGGCGGCCGTCCGGGGTGGCGCGCCGGCCCGCGGCGAACTCGGCGACCAGGTCGCCGACCGGCCGGGCCCGGCCCCGGGGGCCGGCGGCCGGGTCGTACCAGCTGCCGAAGATGCGCAGGAAGATCCACTGGGTCCAGCGGTAGTAGGACGGGTCGCTGGTCATGATGTCGCGCCTGCGGTCATGCCCCAGGCCGAGCCGCCGCAGTTGGCGGCGCATGACGTCGGCGTTCTGCCGCACGGTAACGGCCGGGTGCTGGCCGGTGTCGATGGCGTACTGCTCGGCGGGCAGCCCGAAGGTGTCGAAGCCGAAGGGATGCAGCACGTGACGGCCGGTCATGCGCAGGTAGCGGCCGAACACGTCGGTGCCGATGTATCCCAGCGGGTGCCCCACGTGCAGCCCGATGCCGCTGGGATAGGGGAAGAAGTCGAGCAGGTAGAACTTGGGCTGCCCGGGCGGGACGCCAGGGGGATTCGCCGCGTGGAAGGTCCCCTCCCGTTCCCAGCGCTCCTGCCAGCGCCGCTCGATCTCGCCGGCCAGCCGCGCGTCGTACCGGAACGACGGCCCGTCCCCGTCCATGGCTCCTCCCATCTGGTCGCAGGAAATGACAAAGCCCCTCAGGCATGAGGGGCTGCCGCGCTGACGGAATCGTGTCAGCGCGGCCCGGCGAGAAGCAGGCATCCCGCGGCGAACATGCGGTTAGCATAACCGTGCGCCCGCCCGGCTCCCAGCGAATTAACGGGGGTCGGAGCGGGAGGCAGGCAGCAGGCCCGTTCGGGGTAATTAGAGCCGAACGGGCGGGGTGCTTGCTACGGCGGCCAGCAGGGCGCCAGTACCTGCCGCGACGGGCGGACGCGCCGCGCTGATCCGGCTGACGGCGCGGTGACGTACTCCTGGTGAGGTTCGGTCCGTTCAGAGGTCACGGTGATGGCGGCTCAGCTATGCCTCGAGGAACCGGCCCTGCGGAGGAGGAGGCATTGCCCGCAGGGCCGGTACCACGCTAGCGTCCGGGGAGTGGAGGGGAGCGACGCCTTGCTGGCGGCGCGTCTGGCGGCCGGAGACGACCATGCTCTGGCCGACATTTTCGACCAGCTGGCACCGAGCGTATACGGCGGCGCGCTGCGCATCCTGGGGAACGGCAGCACCGCGCAGGACGTTGTGCAGGACGTGTTCGTCGAGCTGTGGAGTCATCCCGAACGGTATGACCAGGCGGCCGGGTCGCTGCGCACCTACCTGATGGTGCTGGCCCGGCACCGGGCCGTCGACGTGATGCGCAGCGAATTGCGCCGGGTGGCACGGCAGGAGCGGCACCACCGGCTGACCGCGGCCGGCCCGTCCGGGCCAGCCAGCGACCAGGTGCTGGCGGCCGAGACCGCGTCCGCGGTGCGCGCGGCGGTCCGGCTGCTGCCCGACGGGCAGCGCCAGGTCGTCGAGCTCGCCTACTTCAGGGGGCTGACCTGCCGCGAGGTGGCCAACGTGATGGACATCCCCGAGGGCACCGCCAAGTCGCGGCTGCGGCTGGCGATGGCCAAGCTGGAAACCGTGCTCGACCGGCAGTTGCTGGAGTCGTCATGACCGCGGCCGGACGGGACCTGGTGACCCTCCCGCCGGGCCTGCGCGAGCGGGTCATGGCGGCGTCGCTGCGGGCCCGCGAGGCCGGCCAGCCCGCGCCCGCCGAGCCCGCGATCTCGGCGACCGAGGCGTTCGGCCGCGCCGCCGAGGCCTTCTACGCGCTGCTGCGCACGCTGGGCGAGCGGGACTGGGCGAGGCCGGCCCTGCGCGGCCTCGACGTGCAGGGCCTGGTCGGCCACCTGATCGGAGTCGAGGACGATGTACAGCGCGGCCTGGCCGGCGACCCGGCCGTGGCCGGCGCGGACCACGTCGAGTCGACCCAGGCCACGGCGGTCCACCAGGCCGCCCGCTCCCCCGCTTTGACCAGGGACGACTGGCGCCGCGCCGCTGACCGCACGCTCAAGCTGGCCCGTGCGGCCGGATCCGCGGCACCCGAGCCGGCCCGGCCGGCCGGGTCCGCAGCGCCCGACGGCGCCGGCCTGATCGCGCTGCACGGGATGCGCCTCCCGGTGCCGGCGCTGCTCCTGGTCCGGGCGTTCGAGCTGTGGGTGCACGAGAACGACGTCCGGCGCGCCGTCGGGCAGCCGCCTTCGGTCCCCGACCCGCCGGTGCTGCGGCTGATGAGCGACCTCGCGGCCCGGATGCTGCCGCACGCGGCGGCCAGGACGGGGCTGCGGGGACCGGTGGACGTGCACCTGGTGCTGACCGGGCCCGGCGGCGGCACCTGGGACATCGCGGTCGGCCGGGACTCATCAGAGCCGGCGGCGGTCGTGATCGTGACCAACGCGGTCGGGTTCTGCCGGCTGGCGGCCAACCGGGTCAGCGCCGGCGACCTCGACCTGCATATCACCGGCGACTCCGGCCGGGCGGCCGGCGTGCTGGCGGCGGCGTCGACGCTGGCGCTTGACTGACCCGCGGGCGCCTACATTCAACGCAGCGTCTGCGTTCAAATGAAAGGACGGCGGTGGCGGCCGACTACGAGAAGATCCGCGAGGAGAACATCGCCAGGTACGGCTGGGACACCGCCGTGCTCGACCTGCTCGGGCAGCTGTACAGCGAGCGGACGCACTTCATCTTCGAGCTGATCCAGAACGCCGAGGATGCCGGCGCGACCGAGGTGGCCTTCGAGCTCTTCGAGGACCGGCTGGAGCTGCGGCACGACGGGCGGCCGTTCACCGGGGCCGACGTCCGCGGCGTCTGCGGGGTCGGCCAGAGCGGCAAGGCCGCGGATCTCACCGCGATCGGTAAGTTCGGCATCGGGTTCAAGGCGGTGTACGCCTACACCAGGACCCCGCGGATCCACAGCGGCGACGAGCACTTCAGGATCGAGAACTACGTCCGCCCGGCGGCCGAGCCCGCCGCGGCGGTTCCGGCGGCCGAGCCCCCCGCCGGGACGCTGTTCGTGTTCCCCTTCGACCACGAGACGGTGGCCGCCGACGTCGCGGCCCGGGAGATCGGCGCGGCGCTGGCCGCGCTCGAACCGCGGATCCTGCTGTTCCTGCGGAACATCCGCCGCCTGCGTTCCGGCGGATCGGTGATTGACCGCTCGGTGGCGCAAGGCCCTGGGGCGTCCCGCCGCGTGACGCTGGCCAGGGACGGCGGGCGCCGGGAAGAGTGGCTGGTCTGGCACCGCGAGGTGCCCGGGCACCGGGGGCAGCGGACCGAGATCGCGTTCCAGTTGCAGGGCGGCCGGGTCGCGGCGCTGGCCGCCGCCCCGCTGACCGTGTTCTTCCCGACCGAGAAGGAGACCTTTCTCGGCTTCCTGGTCCAGGGGCCGTACCGGACCACGCCGGCCAGGGACAACGTTCCCGGTCATGACCCGTCGAACCAGGCGCTGGCCGCCCAGGCCGCCGCGTTGCTCACCGACGTGCTGCTCGAACTGCGGGACGCGGGGCTGCTCACCGTGGACGCCCTGCAGGCGCTGCCGCTCGAGGCCGCTCGTTTCCCGGCCGGCTCCATGTTCCGCCCGCTGTTCAACGCGGTCGGCGACGCGCTGACCGCGGAAGAGCTCATCCCGGTGACCGGCGGTGGCTACGGCGTGGCCGTCGACCTGGAGCTGGCCGGCTCTGCGCAGGTGCGCGAGCTGCTCGACCCGGACCAGCTGGGTGCACTGTGCGGTGCGGGGCGTCCGGTCCGGTTCGCCGACCAGTCCATTACCGAGCACCTGACGCCCGCCTTGTGGCGCTACCTGCGGGACGAGATCGGCATCGACGAGGTCACCCCCGAGGCCGTGCTTGACCGGGCGACCGGCGAGTTTCTCCAGGTCCAGGACGATGCCTGGATCGTTCGGTTCTACGGCTTCCTGTCTTGTCACCCATCGCTGTGGCCGGCCGCCGGGGCCGCGCCGGTGATCAGGCTCGAGGACGGCCGCCATGTCGCTCCCCTGGACGGTGCGGGCCGCCCGGCGGTGTACCTGCCCGGGCCGGCGCCGAGCAGCCTGCCGACCGTGCGGCGCGCGATCGCGGACTCCCCCGCGGCCCGGCCGTTCCTCGAGGCGTTGCACCTGGCCGAACCGGATGTGGTGGCCGAAGTCCTCCAGGTCGTCCTGCCCGGCTACGACGGCCTTGACCTGGCCGATCTCGACCCGGCCCGGCACGACGCGGACCTGGAACGGGTGGCAATGGCCCTGGACGAGGCGTCCGGGCGGCGGCGCGAGGTGCTGCTCGAGCGGGTGCGCGGCACGTCGTTCCTGATCGGCGAGAACGCGGCGAGCGGCGAACTCGCACTGCTGCCTCCGGGCCGCCTGTACCAGCGCGGCAAGGAGCTCGAGGTCTACTTCGCGGGCAATCCCGCCGCGTGGTTCGCTGACGACGGGTACGGGCCGTGGCGGGTTCAGCTGGCCGCCATGGGGGTGCGGCAGGAGGTCGCCGTGCGCGCTCGCACCCCGGACCCGTCCGGGTACGTGATGATCGCCGTCGACTTCGGCCGGAATGAGCGCGGGCTCGACGGATTCGATCCCGGCGCGGAGATCGACGGCCTGGAATTTGCGCTGGCGCATCCGGACCACGCGCGCTCGGAGTTCGTCTGGAACGTGCTGCTCGCGCCGAACCGCCGCCTGGTGGCCGGGGTGGTCGAGCGGTCAGTGCTGGCGACGTTCAGCGACTCCAGCCGGGAGGAGGCCAGGTCGGCGCTGGCCGAGGCGGCCGGGCGGGAGGCCTGGCTGCCCGGCCGGGACGGGTCCTGCCACCAGCCGGGCGAGTTGTCCCTGGACGACCTGCCGCCGACCTACACGCGGGACGAGAGGCTGGCCCAGGCCCTGGGCATGCTCCGCCCGGTGGTGAGCGAGGCCGCCCGTCAGCTGGGGATCCCGGCGGAGGTGCTCTGGGGCCTGAGCGAGAACCCGGACCTGGTCGCGCAGGTCGAGCGGGAGCTCGCAAGCCGGGGTTAGAGGCGGACGATCATCTTGCCGGTGTTGGCGCCGCGAAGGAGGTTGATGAAGGCGTCGGGGGCGTGGTCGAGGCCGTCCACGACGGTTTCGGCGTGGGCGAGCCGGCCTTCGCGGAGCCAGGCGCTGACGTCAGCGATCATGTCGGGCATCCGGCGGGCGTGGTCGCTGACGATGAAGCCGCGCAGGGTGAGCCGTTTGGTGATGACCAGGCCGAGGTTGCTTGGGCCCACCGGGGGTGCGGTGGCGTTGTAATTGGCGATGGCGCCGGACATGGCGACCCGGCCGTTCTGGTTGAGTATCACCAGGGCGGCGTCCAGGTGGTCGGCGCCCACGTTGTCGAAGTAGACGTCAATGCCGTCCGGCGCGGCTTCGCGGAGTTGCTCGACAACGGAGGCGGCCCGGTAGTTGAAGGCGGCGTCGAAGCCGATCTCGCGCAGCCAGCGGACCTTCTCCTCGCTCCCCGCGCTGCCGATCACCCGGGCGGCTCCCTTGAGCTTGGCGATCTGGCCGGCCATGCTGCCCACCGCGCCGGCCGCTCCGGAAACGAACACCGTTTCGCCCGGCTTGAACCCGGCGATGTCGAGCAGGCCCACGTAGGCGGTCAGCGTGGGCATGCCGAGCACGCCCAGGTAGGCCGACGGGGACAGGCCCGCCACGACGGTCACCTTCCTGGCCTGCCGGGCGGGCAGCACCGCCTCGTCCCGCCAGCCGAGCATGTGCAGGACCATGTCGCCGACGTTCAGGTCCGGCGACCGGGACTCGATGACCATGCCGATGGCGCCGCCCTCCAGCGGCTCGCCCAGGCGGAACGGCGGCACGTAGGACCTCGCGTCGTTCATCCGGCTGCGCATGTACGGGTCCACCGACATGAACAGGTTGCGGACCCGGACCTGCCCGTCGGCCAGGTCCGGCCGGTCAGCCTCGGTCAGTGCGAAGTTGGCCGCGGTCGGCCAGCCGGACGGCCGCGAGGCGAGGACGATCTGGTGTGGCACGAGCCCTCCCCGGCAGACAGGACAATTGACGTAGCTGGCGGTGCGGTTTTACCGTACCGCCGAGGAAATCCGGCTGCCAGCAAGGATGAGGGCTCCTGATGATCCGCAGCACCATGCAGGACTACCAGCTCACGATCAGCGCGATCATGCGGCACGGCGCCCGGGTGTATCCCGGCAGCGAGTGCGTGACCTGGACCGGGGCGGGCGCCCGCCGGGCCAGTTACGCCCAGGTGGCGCAGAACGCGGCGCGGCTGGCCGGGGCGCTGGCACGGCTCGGGATCAGGCCGAACGACCCGGTGGCCACGTTCGCCTGGAACAACCAGGAGCACCTCGAGGCCTACTTCGGGGTGCCCAGCATGGGCGCGGTGCTGCACACGCTCAACATCCGGCTGCCCGGCGCCCAGGTGGCCCAGATCGCGGGTCACGCCGGGGACCGGATCATCATCGTGGACGACACGCTGGTCCCCCTGCTGGCCAGGATCAACGATGAGCTGCCGACCGTGGAGGCGTTCGTGGTCAACGGCGCGGGCGACGCCGCGGCCCTCGAAGGCCGCGTGCCGGTGCTGCGTTACCACGAGCTGCTGGCCGCCGAGGAGCCCGAGTTCGACTGGCCGGAGCTGGACGAGCGGGACGCGGCGCTGATGTGCTACACCAGCGGGACCACCGGGGACCCGAAGGGCGTGGTGTACTCGCACCGGTCCACCTACCTGCACGCGATGGCCGTGATGGCCGCCTCGGTCCACGGCAGCACCGAGGCCGACCGGGCGCTGGCCATCGTGCCGATGTTCCACGCCAACGCGTGGGGCATGCCGTTCGCCGCCTTCCTGTCCGGTGCCACGCTGCAGATGCCGGGCCCGTTCCTGCAGCCGGAGCACCTGACCAGGTTCATCGCCACCGAGCGGACCACGGTGACCTCCGGGGTGCCGACCATCTGGAGCGCGATCCTCAACTACGGCGAGGACCACGAGATCGACCTTTCCTCGCTGCGGATCGCCAACTCCGGCGGCTCGGCCGCGCCCCGGGTGCTGCTCGAGCGGTTCGGTGAGCGGTACGGGCTGCGGATCATCCAGGGCTGGGGCATGACCGAGATGAGCCCGGTCGGCGGCCTGGCCACGCCGCCGGCCGGCGTCGAGGAGGGCAGCGCCGAGGACCTGGACTGGCGGATGCGGGCCGGCCGGGTCATCCACGGGGTCGAGATGCGGATCGTCGGCCAGGACGGCGAGGAGCTGCCCAGGGACGGCGCGAGCGAGGGCGAGATCGAGGTCCGCGGGCCGTGGGTCGCCGGCGCGTACCACAACGACCCGGCGCCGGAGAAGTTCCGCGACGGCTGGCTGCGCACCGGCGACGTCGGCTCCCTGGACGAACGGGGCTTCTTCACCATCACCGACCGGATCAAGGACGTGATCAAGTCCGGCGGCGAGTGGATCTCCTCGGTGGACCTGGAGAACGAGCTGATGGCGCACCCCGCCGTGCAGGAGGCCGCGGTGATCGGGATTCCGGACAAGCGCTGGGGCGAGCGGCCGCTGGCCTGCGTGGTGCTGCGGCCCGGGGCCACGGCCAAGGCCGCCGAGCTCGCGGACTTCCTGGCCGGGCACGTCGCGCGCTGGCAGGTGCCGGAGCACTGGACGTTCGTCGCCGAGATCCCCAAGACCGCGGTGGGCAAGTTCGACAAGAAGGTGCTGCGGGCCCGGCACGAGGCCGGGGAGCTCGAGGCCGAGCGCTTGGATCAGGTCACCGGGTGAAGCCGTCGGCGCCCACCACGATCTCGGCGGGCTGTTTCTCCGCGAGCAGCGGGCGCGGCTGGCCGTCCAGGTCGAGCACGGCGCTGGCCTCGGTGTACCAGGACGGGACCACCGGGTGGCCCCAGAAGTCGCGGCGCCGCGGGTCGCGCACCGACCAGCGCAGCACCGGGTGACCGGGGTCGCCGGTGTAGTAGTCGCTGGTGTAGATCTCCACCCGGTGCCCGTCCGGGTCCCGCAGGTACACGTAGCAGGCGTTGGACACGCCGTGCCAGGCCTGGCCCGCGCTCGATCAGCGATTCCTGCCGCAGCGAGCCGAGGATGTCGCAGATCCGCAGCACCTGATGCGACTCGTGGGCGAAGAACCCCAGGTGATGCAGCCGCGGGCCCTCTCCCCCGGTGAACGCCACGTCGTGCACGGTCTGCTTGCGGAACATCCAGGCGGCGTACAGGGTGCGCTCGTCCTCGATCGTCTCGGACAGGCCGAAACCGAGCGAGGTGTGGTACTCGTAGGCGGCGCGGACGTCGGGGACCACGATGTTGAAGTGGTCCATCCGCGCGGGTTCGGCCCCGCGCCGCAGGTCGTAGCGCTGCTGCAGGCGTTCGGCGGGCAGGGCGTCGAAGAAGAACTCCACGGTGAAGCCGAGCGGGTCCTCGACCCGGACCGCCTCCCCCACCCCCGGCGTGGCGCCGGCCGGCACCCGCGCGGTCCGGCCGCCGAGCGCCGCGAAGAACGCCTCGGCCAGGTCCAGGTCCGCCGCGGTCCGCACCCGGTACGCGAGCCGGGCCGCCGCGGCTTCGCGGCCCGCGCGCAGGATCAGGTTGTGGTGGAGGAGCTCGTCGTATCCGCGCAGGTAGAGCGCATCACCGGAGTCGGCGCTTAGCACGAAGCCGAGCAGGTCGACCCAGAACCGGCGGGCCGCGTCCAGGTCGGTGACGACCAGTTCGGCGTAGGCGGCGCGGACGATGTCGGGGGGCTGCGGCCCGTGTTCAGGTGACGGCTCCATGATCACGCTCCGAACCGGGGCACGCGGGTGTCTCCCAGCGGGATGTGGACGATACGCGATTCCGTATAGAAGTCCAGGCTGTGCGGTCCGCCTTCGCGGCCGAGCCCGCTCGCCTTCACGCCGCCGAACGGGGTCCGCAGGTCCCGCACGTTGTGCGAGTTGACCCAGGTCATGCCGGCCTCGACGGCGCGCGCCACCCGGTGGGCGCGGGCCAGGTCACCGGTCCAGATGTAGGCGGCCAGGCCGTAGGCGGTCCCGTTAGCCAGCGCGACCGCCTCGGCCTCGTCGCCGAACGGGGTGACGCACGCCACCGGGCCGAAGATCTCCTCGCGGAAGATCCGCATCGACGGCTCGACGTCGGCGAACACCGTCGCGGCCAGGTAGTTCCCCTCGGGCAGGTGGGCCGGCCGGGCTCCGCCCGCCACCAGGCGCGCGCCTTCGTCCTGCCCGGCCTGCACGTATCCGAGGACCCGCGCGTAGTGCTCGGGGTGCACCAGCGCGCCGATCTCGGTCGACGGGTCGGCCGGGTCGCCGACCCGGATGCGTTCGGCCCGGGAGGCAAGCCGGGTGAGGAGTTCGTGGTACACCGCCCGTTCGGCCAGAATCCTCGACCCGGCCGTGCACCGCTCGCCGTTGAGGGAGAACACGCCGAACAGGGCGCTGTCGGTCGCCTGGTCCAGGTCGGCGTCGGCGAAGATGACGCACGGCGACTTGCCGCCCAGTTCCATCGACAGGCCCTTGAGGTGCGGCGCGGCCGCGGCCATGATCGTCTGGCCGGTGCGGGTCTCGCCGGTGAACGAGATGCGGGGCACGCCGGGGTGCGCGACCAGCGCCGCGCCCGCCACCTCGCCGATGCCGTGCACCAGGTTGAAGACCCCGTTGGGCAGGCCGGCCTCGGTCATGATCTCCGGCAGCAGGCTGGCCGACAGCGGCGTCCACTCGGCCGGCTTGAGCACGACCGTGCAGCCCGCAGCCAGCGCGGGCGCGAGCTTCCAGGTCTCCAGCATGAACGGCGTGTTCCACGGGGTGATCAGGCCGGCCACCCCGGCCGGCTTGCGGATCACGTAGCCGAACTGGCTGCTGCTGCCGAAGGCGTCCTCGTGCCGGGTCACCGTCATGTCGGCGAAGAACCGGAAGTTCTCGGCGGCCCGCGCCGCCTGGCCGCGGGCCTGGGTGACCGGGAGGCCGGTGTCGAACGTCTCGAGTTCGGCGATCCGCGCGGCGCGGGCCTCGATGCCGTCCGCGATCCCGGTCAGGATGCGGGCCCGCTGGCGGGCCGGCAGGTCCGGCCATGGTCCGTCGGCGAAGGCTTGCGCGGCCGCGGTGACGGCGCAGTCCACGTCCTCGGCGTCGCCGGCCGCCACGGTGGCGTACGGCTGGCTGGTCACCGGGTCGGCCACCTCGAACGTGGCGCCTGTTGCGCTTGGGGTTTGGGCGCCGCCGATGAAGTGCTCGAGCTTGGCGGGGAGCCCGGGCGGAGCGGTCATGGCGCGTCGCCTCCGGGTTGTTCGGCCAGCCAGGCCTCGTAGTCGGGGCGGGTGCGGTCGGTGAGGGGGAAGAGGCCGTCGATGGGGTGGCCGGCCGCGACGCGGGCGGCGATGAACTCCTCCTGGCGCTCCTGCTCGCGGGCCTCGGCCAGGACCTCGGCCGCGATAGGCGGCGGGAGGACGACCACACCGTCGGCGTCGCCGACGAGGATGTCGCCGGGCTGGATCGTCACCCCGGCGCAGGCCACGGCGACGCCGGTTTCCCAGGGGACGTGCCTGCGGCCCAGGACGGCCGGGTGGACCGCGGCGTGGTAGGCGGGGATCTCCAGCCGGGCCAGCGCGGCGCTGTCCCTGATCGCGCCGTCGGTGACGATGCCGGCCGCGCCGCGGACCTGGGCCCGCAGGGCGAGGATGTCCCCGATGGTGCCCGCGCTGTGGTCGCCGCGCGCCTCGATGACCAGCACCTCGTCCGGCCGGATGTCCTCGATCGCGCGCCTTTGCGCGTTCCTCCCGCCGCCGTGCGCGGCGAACAGGTCCTCGCGCAGCGGCAGGCAGCGCACCGTCCTGGCGTACCCGGCCATCTTCAGTTCCGGGCGGGTGGAGCGCAGGCCGTCCAGGGCCAGGCCGTTCAGCCCGCGCTTGCGCGTTACGGCGGCCAGGGTGGCGGTGGCCACCTCGCGCAGCCCGGCGAGTATGTCCCGGGCCTGGTCTTCCGGGGACCGGTTTTCGCGGGACTGATTTTCCGGGGGATGGCGGGCCGCGCCGTAGGCGGCTTCGCGCGCGGCGGCGTCGGCGCGGGGCATGGCCCCGGGCAGATCGAGGCGGTAATCCGCCTCGACCACGGGGCTGCGGAGCCGGCCTGAGGACTGATCCGCGGCGGTGACCTCAACCTCCACCACATCGCCCGGGCTCACCACGGTCGAGCCGGCGGGCGTACCGGTGAGGATGACGTCGCCCGGCTCCAGGGTGACCAGCCGGGACAGGTCCGCGACGATGTCGCCGAAGCCGAACAGCATGTCCCGGGCCGGGCGGGCGTCCTGGGCCAGGCTCCCGTTGACCCAGGTGCGCAGGCGGACCGTGGCCGGATCGACGGCGCGCGCGTCGATCAGCCGCGGGCCGAGCGGGGTGAAGCCGTCGATCCCCTTGGACCGCACGTTGGAGCCCCGGTCGGCGTAGCGCAGGTCGTAGACGCCGAAGTCGTTAGCGGCCGTGATCCAGCCCACGTGCTCCCAGCCGTCCGCCCGGCTGACCCGGCGGGCGCGGCGCCCGATGACCAACGCCACCTCACCCTCGAAGGCGAGCAGTTCGCAGCCGGGCGGCCGTGCGACCGGATCGCCGCTTTCCGCGAGCGAGGAGGGGGGCTTGAGGAAGTAGGACGGCCAGGCCGGCATCGTGCCGCGTTCGGCCGCGCGGCTGCGGTAACTCACGTGTACCGCGACGACCTTGCCTGGCACGCCTTCCAGCGCGGTCATGATGAGCCAGATCATATGTGAACGGCTCGGCGCCAGCCAGCGCGCGACCGCGCGCTAGAGTCGCGCTATGCGATTCGCCACGATCAGGACTGATTACGGGACCACCGCCGCGCGGCTCGACGGGGACACCCTGACCCCGCTGGCCGCCGGGGACGTCGGCGCGCTGCTCGCGGCGGGCGACGCGGCGGTCGCGGAGGAGCGGGCCGGAGCCCGGCCGGTGCCGGCGGCCGGGGCGGACTTCGCGCCGCTGCTGCCCCGCCCGCAGAAGGTACTTTGCGTGGGGCTGAACTACCGGTCGCACATCCTGGAGACCGGGCGGGACCTGCCCGAGTACCCCACGCTGTTCGCCAAGTTCGCCGAGACGCTGACGGGCCCGCGCGATGACCTGGTGCTGCCGGCGGTGAGCGAGCGGGTCGACTGGGAGGTCGAGCTCGGCGTGGTCATCTCCAGGCCGGTGTACCGGGCCACGGCGGAGGAGGCCTCGGCGGCCATCGCGGGGTACACCGTGATCAACGACGTGTCGATGCGGGACTGGCAGCGGCGCACGCTGCAGTGGCTGGCCGGCAAGATGTTCCAGCGCTCCACCCCGGTCGGCCCCTACCTGGTCACGCCGGACGAGGTCGGCGACGCCGCCGACCTGGAGGTCCGGTGTGAGGTTGACGGCGCCGTGATGCAGCAGTCGCGGACCTCGGACCTGCTGTTCAAGCCGGCCCAGATCGTCTCCTACGCCAGCCAGGCGATCACTCTGCGACCCGGTGACCTGATCGCCACCGGCACCTGCGGCGGGGTGGGCGACGCCCGCAAGCCGCCCGTCTACCTGCAGCCAGGCAACGTGCTGCGCACCTGGATCGAGGGCCTGGGCGAGTGCCTGAACGACTGCGTGCCGGAAAAGACCGGCTGAGCCCGGATGGCTCGCGGGGACGGGGGGCACGCGCTAGGTCCGTTCGGCCCTATTTTCCTGGCTGTCCGGTGGCCAGCTCGGTGACGATGTCCAGGTGGCCGAGGTGCCTGGCGTACTCCTGCAGCAGGTGGAACAGGACCCGCTCGAGGGTGGCCGGGTCCGCGCCGTCCCAGCGCTCACCGGGTTGTCCCGGCTCGCCGAGGTCGTGGGCCTCGATGACGGCCCGGCTCCGGGCGGCCTGCTGGCGCAGCCCGGCCAGCACGGTGGCAAGCGTCTCGTCCGGTCCGACGGACCAGCGGCCGTCGTGGCGGTCGCGGTCGGCCCACGGGTCGCCGACGTCGCGGCCCTCGAAGCCCCACTCCAGCCAGCGCAGCTCGACATAGCGCAGGTGCTTGACCAGCTCGAGCGGGGTCCAGCCGGACGGCAGCCTACTGCGCCGCAGCTCCTCCGCGGGCAGTTCCTCCACCTTGGCGATCAGTTGCGAGCGGAAGAAGTCCAGGTAGCGGAGGAACACCTCGGTGCGGGAGGCCGCCGGGACAGTGGGCTCGGGAAACGGCTCGGACACGGGGTAATCTTACGGCGCTGGCCTTTCGTCGCATGTCGGCGCGGATTAGCGGGGAGGATCTGGCCTGCGGGGAGACTTTGGTACCCCAGGGGAGCCCGGATCCTCCCGGTAAGCCGGATCCTCCCCGATATTTGCAGAGAGGGCCTGCGCTGGGGCACCGCCCGCGTGAACTCTGATTCCGCTGATGCCAGGCAGACGGATGTTACTTAATAGTCGATTGCGCGACCAGTGGTCTGGGTCATCCCCTGGAGACCGGGACGTCGTGCCAGAGGCCGCCGTTCAGGTTGATGTTGTTGCCACCGTCCTGGCCTGGGGCGTTGTCGCCGATATAGGTGTACAGCGGGTGCCCGTCGTAGGTGGCCTGGGTGCTGCCGTCGGTCCGCTTGATCGTGCGGATCGTCCCGGTGACCCCCGGTCCGGCGGCCGCGTTCCCGGCCACCGGGGGCCAGTAGGCGGCGCAGGAGCCGTAACAGACGGACTTGCCCGGGCTGTCCGGGGCGAACCAGTAGAGCGTGTAACCCTTGGCGTTGGTCAGCAGGTCCACGCCGCCGATCTGCCGGGCCTTCAGCATCTGCCCGGCGCTCGTGCTCGCGGCCGGCTGCGTCTTCGGCGTGGCCACGGCGGCCACGAGCAGCGCCAGCGCGACGACCGAGACCACCCCGACGGCCTGCACGGCGCGGGTGGCCGTCAGGCGCCGGCTCAGCTGCAGGCCGCTCGCCGCGCCGGCCGCCAGCACGGCGAAGGCGGCCACGTCGATGATCCCGGCGACGATGCCCGCGGTCGTCCGCACTTCGGTGAAGCCGAACAGCCCGATCTTCAGCGACAGCAGATACCCGCCGAGGGTCCCGATCGCGAACGCCGCGCCGGCCGCGTACGCCAGCCGGAGGCCGGTGAGCGGGATCACGACGGCCAGCAGGTAGGCCGAGATCACCTGCAGCAGGAACAGCCAGCCGATAGTCGGAATCGACCGGTAGCCGGTCAGGTACAGGTCGAGGTGAATGGACCCCAGGGCGATAAGTAGTGCCGCCCCGGCGATCCCGTACCAGGACCGCCGGGGCAGTGACGCCCCCCTCATACTCCCCACAACCTTGACCACGTGATCGGCGGGACGGGGGTTCAACGACGTTGGTAACAGAATGGTAATCGTCGTCATTCACCGGCCGTGGCCCGCTTCAGGGCGGTGTGGCATCCGCCCGGGCGGAGCGAGCTGATTGCCTCCCGGCCGGAACCAGGTCCGTGGTCTGGCGGTCTGCGGTCACGCGGTCTGCGGTCATGGGGTCTGCGGTCATGGGGTCTGCGGTCATGGGGTCTGCGGTCATGGGGTCTGCGGTCATGGGGTCTGCGGTCATGGGGTCTGCGGTCATGGGGTCTGCGGTCATGGGGTCTGCGGCCTGGCGGTCGATCCGGGTGAGCGCGGGCAGGGCCAGGATCCCGCAGGCCAGCGTGGCCACTCCGCCGATGACCAGGGACCAGCGGGCACCGGCCAGCTGTCCCGCCCAGCCCACGATGGGGCCGCCGATCGGCGTCGAGCCCAGCCAGGCCAGCGCCCACAGCGCCATCACCCGGCCGCGCATCTCCGGCTTCGCCGCGAGCTGGAGGGTGGTCTTGGCCAGGGAGTTGAAGGTGATGCTGCCGTAGCCGACGAAGACCAGGGCGGCCAGTTCCACGGCCAGGCTGGGCGCGGCCGCCGCGGCCAGGATCGCGGTGCCCCAGCCGATGGCGGCCAGGCACAGGGCGCGGGCTTTCGGCTTGGCCCGGGCGGCCGAGATCAGGCCGCCCACGACCGCGCCGGCGCCCATGACCGAGGCCATCACGCCGTAGGCGGCGGCTCCGCCGTGGAAGACCTTGCTGGCCATCAGCGGCAGCGTCACCTGGAACTCCCAGGCCAGCGTGCCGACTACCGCGATCATGACGAGCGGGATGAGCAGTTCCGGTGTCTTCCGCACATAGCTCAGTCCCTGCCGGACCTGTCGCTTCCTCCGTGGCACCCGCTTGGCGGGGAACAGTTCGGACTTGCGCATGGCGGCGAGCGAGACCAGGACAGCCGCGAACGAGAGCGCGTTGCAGGCGAAGCACAGGGCCAGCCCGATGGCCGCGGCGATCACCCCGCCGAGCGCGGCGCCGAAGACGCGGGCCATGTTCATCGCCACCGAATTGAGGGTGACGGCGTTCGGCAGGTCGCCGGCTGAGACCATCTCGGAGATGAAGCTCTGCCGGGCCGGGTTGTCGAAGACGTTGACAAAGCCGAGCATGACGGCCAGCAGGTAGACGGTCCACAGCCGGATACTGTGCGTCGCGATCAGGACGGCGAAGGTCGCCGCGAGCAGGCCAGCCAGCGACTGGGTGACGTACAGCACCCGCCGCTTGTCCATCCGGTCCGCGAACACGCCGCCCACCGGGCCGAACAGGAACATCGGCAGGAACCTGGCCGCGGTGGCCAGGCCGAGCTGGGTGCCGCTGTGGGTGAGGTCGAGGACGAGGAAGGACTGCGCGACGGTCTGCATCCAGGTCCCGATCACCGAGACCAGCTGACCGAAACAGAACAGCCGGTAGTTGCGCTGGTACAGCGACGAGACCATCTGTCCTGGCCTGAGCCCTAGGCAGCGCACCGGCTCCCTCTCGTCCATTCGTTAGTTGCGCTAATCAACTTTACCACTGGCGGACGGCGGGGCGGAGACGGAGGCGCACCATGATCGCGGACAGCCCGCCCGCTGACTGAGGCCTCTGGTGCCCCGCCGTTCCCCGTATCCCCTCGCACATCTCCAGTCGCGGTCTTGCCCGCCTGCGGGCCTTACCCGACGGACTTGCCGACGGCGCGGATAGGCTGGCTCTGGACCTGGACCTGGCCCTGGACCTGGACCTGGCCCTGGACCTGGCCCTGGACCTGGCCCTGGCCCTGGACCTGGACCTGGCCCTGGACCTGGCCCTGGACCTGGCCCTGGACCTGGCTCGTCTGGTCCGACGTCGACAAGGAGCAGCCCGACATGTCTCTCTTCCAGAGGGCCCACGACATACTGGCGGCCAAGACCAACAAGGCGCTCGACGCCGCCGAGAAGCCCGACGAAATGCTCGACCTGTCCTACGAGCAGATGCTCGACCAGATCACCAAGGTCCGTCAGGCCCTGGTCACGATCGCCGCCTCCCGCAAGCAGATCGAGCTGCAGGAGCAGCAGCTGCAGCATTCGGTCGACCACCTTACGGAGCAGGCCAAGACGGCGCTGTCGCTGGGCAAGGAGGACCTGGCCCGGGAGGCGCTGACCCGCAAGGCCGCGGCCCAGGCCCAGATCGACGGGCTGGAACCGCAGCACCAGCAGCTCACCGAGCAGGAGGAGAAGCTCGGGCAGACACTCCAGGCGCTGCAGCAGCGGGTGAACAGCTTCCGGTCCCAGAAGGAAGTGCTGAAAGCCCAGTACGCCGCGGCGAGCGCGGAAAGTTCGGTAACCGAGAGCGTGGCCGGGATCTCGAGCACGCTGGGCGGTTCGGGGGAAGCGCTGCAGCGGGCACAGGACAAGATCGCCACCATGCAGGCGCGAGCCGGCGCGCTCGACGAACTGCTGCAGTCCGGGGTGCTCGAGGACGTCGGCGGCGACACCGACGATATTCAGAAGGAACTGGACGAGGCCGGGACCGCCGCGGATGTGGACAACGAGCTCGCCGCACTGAAGGCGCAGATCGGCCCGGGCAGCTCGCCGCCCGAGCTGACCAGCGGCTGATGCCGCGAAAAGGATGCTTACAGATCTTTCTGCATCGTTCTCCTGAGTTACTCTCACCGAGGGTCGACTCGCCGCACCGCCAGCTAGCCCGACAAAAACTAGCGAAGCTCTCGAAATGGGCACGATCTGCCCGTTGGTCGGGCCCGCCACCGACGGAAAATTGGTCGGGCCCGCCACCGACGGAAAATTGGTCGGGGCCGCCACCGACGGAAAGGAGCCTGAATGCGACGACGATGGGGCATCCTTCTGGCCATGCTGACGCTGACGGCCGGCGTGACCCTGGCCGCCACGAGCAGCGCGTCCGCCGCCACCATGGGATTCGCTCCCGGCGGGCCGATTCACCTGGTCGGCGCCGGGTCCAGCCCGAACCTGCGCGACGGGATCCGGCACCAGGCGGAAAGCACCAACTGGTCCGGCTACGCTGCCACGACCGGGACCCACACCAGCGTCTCGGCCAGCTGGACCGAGCCTTCCGGCATATGCAGCCCGGGTAGCCAGTACGCCTCCTTCTGGGTGGGGCTGGACGGCTACTCAAGCAACTCGGTCGAGCAGACGGGCAGCGACACCGACTGCTCCGGCGGCCGGGCCGTGTACTACGCCTGGTACGAGATATATCCCAATCCCTCGGTGTCCTACTCCAATACGGTGCGGCCCGGCGATCACTTCAACGCCTCGGTGACCTATACCGGCAGCAACCACTTCAGCCTGTTCATCCGGGACACGACGCGGGGCTGGAGCCACACTACGGTGGGAACCGTGGCCGGGGCGGCGCGGTCCTCGGCGGAGGTCATCGTGGAGGCGCCGTGCTGCACCGCCGGCGGCGGCATATTGCCGCTGGCCGACTTCGGCACCGTGAACATCACGGGTTCCCTGGCCAACGGGTCCGCGCTCGGTAACGCCGGCGGGGTGACCCAGATCATCATGGTCGACAACGCGGGCCGTGATAAGGACACCGTCTCCTCGCTCAGCGGCGGGGAGAACTTCTCCGCGACCTGGCTGCGCAGCAACTAAACCGTCGCGCCGCTGATTTCACGTAGTCCGCTGGCCCGGGCCGCCTGCCTGCCCGGGCCAGCGGCACGTGCCTGACCGCAGCCCAGATCTGTGGTATGTGTAATTTCTGCGTACCGGTGCGAGCTGGCGCACGCGTGACAGTTGGGTGGGGGTGACCAGGTTGGCGGCGCTACAAGCCGGCGATCCCCAGCGCATAGGACCCTACGTGCTGCTCGGGAGGCTCGGTAGCGGCGGGATGGGCCGGGTCTACCTGGCCCGCTCCCCGGGCGGTCGCATGGTGGCGGTCAAGGTCATCCGGGCCGACCTGGCCGAGGACGCCGGCTTCCGGGCCCGCTTCGCGCGCGAGGTGTCGGCCGCGCGCAAGGTGGGCGGCCTGTTCACCGCCCAGGTGGTCGACGCCGACATCGACGGTCCCGTGCCCTGGCTGGTCACCGCGTACGTGCCGGGCACGTCGCTGTCCGACGCGGTCGAGCAGCAGGGTCCGCTGCCGGATAACCCGGTGCTCGCACTGGCCGCGGGGCTGGCCGAGGGGCTCATCGCGATCCACGCGGCTGGCGTCATCCACCGCGACCTCAAGCCCTCCAACGTGCTGCTGGCCCAGGACGGGCCGCGGATCATCGACTTCGGCATCTCCTCCGCCGCCGAGGCCACGGCGCTGACCGGCACCGGTTTCATGATCGGCTCGCCCGGATTCATGTCACCCGAGCAGGCTGAAGGGCTCACCGTCGGGCCCGCCAGCGACATCTTCAGCCTGGCCGGCGTGCTGGTCTACGCCGCCCGCGGTGAAGGGCCGTTCGGCAGCGGTGACACCGCCGCCCTGCTCTACCGCGTGGTGCACGGCAAGCCGAGCGTGGATGGCGCGCCCGACAGGCTGCGGCCACTGCTCAAGCGGAGCCTGTCCCGGGATCCCAAGCGCCGGCCCACGGCCGCCGAGTTCCTCGCCGGCCTATCGGCGACGTACCCCGCGGCCGCGGACCTGAGCAACTGGCTGCCGCCGCGGATTCTCGACCCGCCGCCCGCCGCCCGGGCGGACCCGAGCCTGGCCCAGCCGGGCTCGCTGGCCGGGGGTTCGGTAGCCGGCGCTGCCGCGGCGGGCGGCTTCGCAGCCGACGGCGCCGTGGCCGACCGTCCGGCGATGGCTCCGCTAGATCCGGGGCCGGGCCCGGTGGCGAAGCCGGACCCGGTGGCGAAGCCGGACCCGGTGGCGGAGCCGGACCCGGTGGCGGAGCCGGACCCGGTGGCGGAGCCGGACCCGGTGGCGGAGCCGGACCCGGTGGCGGACGCCATGGCGCCGATGGCGCTGGCGGCCGACGCGGACCCCGCGATGCGGGGCTACCGAGGGCTGCAGAGCTACCCGCCGGGCCAGCCGCAGAGCTACCCGGGCGAGCAGCAGTACCCCGAGCCGCGGGGGTACCCAACCGGTCAAGGGGTCCAGGGTGACCCGGTTGCTCCCGGCGGCTCCTGGTGGTCCGGCCAGCCGGGCCACATCCCGCCGGCCCGGCAGACCCCGCCGCCTGGGTCCGACCAGTGGTACCCACCGCCCGCCGGGCCGCCGGGCCCGCCCCCGCGCAAGCGGCCGAAGTGGCTGGTCCCGGCCGGGGCGGCCGCGGCCATCGTGGTGGTCGTGGTGGCGCTGGTCCTGGCGCTGAGCCCCGGCTCGCACCCACCAGGCAATGCCGGCGACACCGCGCAGCAGACCCCGCGCCCGGCCCTGTCGCATCGGGCCTCGCCTGGTGCGACGCCCGCCGTGGGCGGCCTGGTGCTCGCCCAGTTCCGCGCCGGAGACTGCCTGACCGGCGCGAACATGGAACTGAACAAGGCCACCCCGTGGCCGAAGTTGACCCAGGCCGTGCCGTGCCGCCAGGGTCACACCGCCGAGGTCTTCTACGCCAGCAACCACTTCTGGGCCGAGGGCGGTTCCTATCCCGGCGACACCGCGATCAAGAACGCCGCCAAGGCGGAATGCGACACCGCCTTCGGGTCCTACGTGGGTATCGCGTACTCGCAGTCGGTCTACACCTGGACCGATGTGGTGCCGGACGCGTCCACCTGGCCGGACGGCGACAGGGCCCTGCACTGCATGGCCTACTACCCGACGACGGCGCAGCCGGCCGGATCCGTCCTGCACGCCTCGATCAGGGGCACGGCCAAGTAGGCCTGCCCGACCCGGGCAGGAACGGTCGCGAGGCGGGTCACCCAGCCCGTTCGGCCCTAATGTTCTCGGACCCGGCGGGGGGGCGGGCAGGTGCGCCGGGCTGATGTCGGGAAGGTCGCGGACGCCGAACACGTCGCGCAGAGCCGTCAGCGCGGCCAGTTCGCCGCAGCGGCCGTGCACGCCCGGGATCGGAGGGGTCGCCGACGAGCACAGGTAGAGGCCGCGGATCGGCGTCCGATAGGGGTTCCACCGGGGCACCGGGCGGAAGATGGTCTGCCGCAGCGTCTGCATGCCGACGCCGATGTCGCCGCCGACGTAGTTCGGGTTGCCCGCCTCCTCGTCGGTGGCGGTGCGCACCGCGCGGGCCAGGATGAGATCGCGGAAGCCGGGGGCGAACCGCTCGATCTGCGCCTCGATCCGGTCGGTCATGTCGACCGCCGAGCCGGACGGCACGTGACAGTAGGTCCACAGGGTCTGGCGGCCGGCCGGGGCGCGGGACGGATCGGCGACCCCGGGCTGGACCACAAGCACGTAGGGGTGGTGCGGGTGCTTGCCCGCCGTCACCTCGGCCTCGGCCGCGGCGACCTGCTCGAACGGGCCACCCAGGTGCAGGGTGCCGGCCCGGCGGCAGGCCTCGTTGGTCCACGGCACCGGGCCGGACAGGGCGAGGTCAACCTTGCAGACCCCAGGGCCGTAGCGAAACCGGCGCAGCGCGGCGCGGTACCGGCCGGGCAGCCGGTCGCCGGCCAGCAGCGCCAGCGTCCGGGGTGAGACGTCCAGGATGGTGGCGGCGGCCGACGGGAGTTCAGCCAGCGAGCGGACCCAGCGTCCGGTCTCGATGCGCCCGCCGCGGGCGGTCAGCGCGGCGGCCATCGCGTCGGTGATCCGGGCGCTGCCCCCCGCCACCACCGGCCAGCCCACCGCGTGCGCCAGCCCGGTCAGCATCAGCCCGATGCCGGCCGTCGGCACCGCGGTGAGCGGCATCATGGCGTGCGCCGCGGCGCCTGCCATGATCGCGCGGGCCTCCTCAGTGTGCCAGCGCCTGGCCACCACCGAGGCGGGCAGGATGGCGCGGCGGCCGTAGCTGAGCGCGGGGAGCGGGTGCGCTGGCGGCTTGCGCAGCGGGGCCAGGATCGCCTCGAGGATCTCGTCCATGTGGCTGGTCAGCGGGCCGAGCAGGTGCCGGTAGGCGCGGCCGTCGGCGCCGAGCCGGGCGGCCGTCTCGGCCACCGAGCGGGACACCACCGCGGCCCGGCCCCCGTCCAGCGGATGGGCGAACTCCACCTCGGGCCGCGCCAGCGTCACCCCGCGGGCGGCCAGGTCGAAACGCTGGAAGAACGGCGACGCCACCGCCAGCGGGTGAGCCGCCGAGCAGACGTCGTGCCAGAAGCCGGGAAGGGTCAGTTCCTCGGTCCGGCAGCCCCCGCCGATCGTCGGCGCGCCCTCGATGACCAGCACTCGCAGGCCGGCCGCCGCCATCGTGACGGCGGCGGCCAGCCCGTTCGGCCCGCTGCCGACGACTACCGCGTCCACGTCCATGGCTGACCGGCTACCCGCTGGCCGGGCGCTCTACTCGCTTGTTCCGGCGGAAGGGAGCGGCCAGGGTTTGCAGCACGCTGCGCACCATCGAGTTGTGCCACACGTTCCTGGCGTGCCGCCACTGCCGCTTGGAGTCCACCCAGGTGCTCCGGGCCTCGACCTTCGGATCCTGGGTACCCAGCCGCCGACCGAGCGCGATCAAGGTTGCCTCCCAGAACTTGTCCTCCTTGCGGTGCCCGCCCAGCATCATGGCCACCTCGTACAGCGGGTCGTTGGCCCGCATCAGCACCTGGGCCTGGACGATGGTGGTGTCGCCCTCGCGTTCGGCGGAGAAGGTGATCCAGCCGGCGAACATGTGGCCCTGCGGGGGTCATCAGCGTGAACGACTCGGCGTCCGCGTACAGCACGAAGACGCCGGTGGACAGCTTGACGCCGCCGCCGATGGCCAGGTCGAGCAGCGCGACGTCGCCGGGGTTGATGCCGGTGAGCGCGCCGGCGAACCGGTTGCCCTTCGGCCAGAACTCGGGGAAATGCTCGCGCCAGGTGGCGATGGCCTGCTCCTGCGGAACCTGCCCGGCGTCCATCCGGTAGGTTTTCTGCCACATCTTGCCGGAGCCCTGCACCGCCCGGTGAGCCGGCGTCCCGCCACGTTGGTGCCCCGCCACGTTCCCCTCCATGACGGCCACCGTAGCCGGTGAGCGTTCCGGCATCGTTACGGCCTGTGGGCTACGGGCCGACACTGAGCACCACCGTGATCGGCTGGCCGCCCGGATTCACCGTGAGCTGGCCGGGACTCATGTGACCACTGCGGCTGTTTGTGTCGCCGCCGCGCCGCCGGACTACTTCAGGCCGGTGCCGGCCACGCCCTCGACGATCTGCCGCTGCGCCAGCAGGAACACGAAGACCAGGGGCAGGGCTCCGAGCACGGCCGAGGCCATCTGCAGGGCGTTCACGATCCCGACCCCGCTGACCACGGTGCCGATCCCGGCCGGGATGGTCATCATCGTCTGGCTCGTCGCGGCCAGGAATGGCCACAGGAAGTTGTTCCAGGTCCAGACGAACGTGAAGATCGACACGGCGGCGATGGCGGGCCGGGCCAGCGGCAGGGCGATCCGCCGGTAGCTTGTCCACCAGCCGGCCCCGTCGACCTCCGCGGCCTGCTCCAGCGAGATCGGGACGCCGTCGAAGAACTTCTTGAAGATGAACACCGCGATCGGCGCCGGGACCTGCGGCAGCACCAGGGCCCAGTAGGTGTTGATCAGGTGAGCGACCTGGAACTCGCGGAACAGCGGGACGATGAGGGCCTGCGGCGGGATCATGATGCCGGCCAGGATGACGGCGTAGATAAAGGTCTTGCCGCGGAACCGCTTGCGGGACAGCGCATACCCGGCCATGCTCGCGGTGATCACCACCAGCACGGTCACCGCGATGGCGACGATCGCCGAGTTGATGTACCAGCGGCCGAGGTCGGTGGCGGAGAACACCGCGCCATAGGCAGAGAACGTGAACTGCGGGATCTTCCAGGTGGCCGGGATGATGATGGTAGCGTTCTCGGACTTGACCGACGTGTCCAGGGTCCAGGCGATGGGGACCAGCCAGAGCAGGGCCAGTGCGATGACCACCCCGGTGGTGACCCGGCCGAACAGGCCGGCCCGCCAGTCCTTCCTGGCCCGCGGTACGGCCCGCGCCGGGGTCGTGCGGTCCCGCACGCTCACGGCCATGCTCAGACTCCCCTCTCCTGCTTGCGGACCAGGGCCAGCCAGACGAACGAGACCAGCACGATGACCACAAAGAGAACGAGCGAGGCGGCGGACGCGTAGCCGACCCGCTGGCTGGTGAAACCGGTGTCGTAGATGTACTCGATGGCGGGGGGGCTGGCGTAGTTCGGGCCGCCCGCGGTGATCAGGTAGACCTGGTCGAAGATCTTGAGCGACGCGATGACCTGGAGCACCACGACGAGCGTGGTGGTCCGGCCCAGCATCGGGAGGGTCAGCCGCCAGGTCTGCTTCCACAGGCTGGCGCCGTCCAGGGCGGCGGCCTCGTACAGGTCCCGCGGGATGTCCTGCAGGCCGGCCAGGTAGAGCACGAAGTTGAAGCCGATCGTCCACCAGATGGTGACGATCACGATGGAATACAGCGCCAGGTCCGGTGACGACAACCAGCCCGGGGCGCCCAGGCCGAGCAGGTGGAAGAACCCGTCGATCAGCCCGTATCCGGGTTCGTACAGCCAGGTCCAGACCAGCGCGATCACGGCCGACGGCAGGATGTAGGGCAGGAAGAACGCAGCCGGAAGAACCACTGGCCGTGCTTGATGCGGTTGACCACGATCGCGAAGAACAACGGGATGATTACCAGCGGCGGGTACTGACCAAGGTGAACAAGATCGTGTGCCACATCGCCTGCCAGAACCGGCTGTCGCCGAGCAGCTCCCGGTAGTTGGCCAGGCCCGCGAAGCTGCCCAGGCCGGGCAGCACCAAGCTGGTGTTGAAGAAGCTCATCACGACGGCGTAGACCAGCGGCCCGACCAGGAACAGGAGGTAGCACACCAGGAACGGGGCAAGCAGCGCGACGTTTCCCCAGCCGCTACGCCGCCGCCCGCGGGCCGCTCCCGGGCCGCGCGGGGCAGCCGGATCGCCGTGGCCGTCATACCGGACTCGTCTCCTTCGCTAGCGTCTCAAACGACTGGCGCATCTCCTGGTAGGCGGCCTGCGGGCGCAGGCTGCCCAGCATCAGGGTGCCGATGGCGGCGCCGGCGTAGTTCTCCATGTCAGAACCGGAGCCGCTGTACCAGGCGGGCGGGTCGTACACCACGTGGTCCGCGACCGAGGCGTAGTTGGACTGCGGCTTGAGCTTGCGGTAGGCGGCCGACTCGCGGACCGGCAGCCAAGCTGGGATGTGGCCGCCCTCGGCCCAGGTGAGGCTCTGGCCGAGCAGGGAGCGGATCATGGTCAGGGACATGGACAGCTTCGCCGGATCGGGCTGTGACCGCCGCGGGATGACGAACGTGTGCGAGTCGGCCTGGGTCACGCCGCGGCCGAACAGAGCCGGGAACGGCTGCATGCTGAACGGGAGCTTGGCGGTCTGGAACACGGCCACGTTCCACTCTCCCTCCCAGTACAGCCCGGCCGGCCGGCCTGGAACAGGGCCACGCCCCCGTTGGCGTCGGTGTTCGCGTTCATCAGGCCCTCGGTAGCCAGCTGGTAGATGAAGCCGAGGACCCTGGTCGCGAGCGCCTCGTCGAGCACCACCCGATGCCCGTCATCGGCCAGGACCTGGCCGCCGGCCTGGCTGTACAGGGTGTAGAACAGTCGCCAGGCGGTGGCCGGGTCATCCACCTGATCGCAGACCACCGGGGTGACCCCGAGCTTCTTCAGCTTGCGCAGCACGGTGAGCATGGCCTGGGTGCCGTTGACCGGCGGGAGCTGACCGGAGCCGTCCAGCAGCCCCGCCTTCCGGCACAGCGTGGTGTTGTAGTACTGCACGAACGGGTGCGTATCGAGCGGTATGGCCAGCAACTGGCCGTTCAGGTGCGTCTTGGCGAAGGCCAGCGGGGTGAAGTCCGAGGCTGTCATCCCGTGGGCGGCGAGCAGGCCCGGGCTCAGCGGGGTCAGCAGGCCCGGCGGGCCGAACTCGGTGATCCGGCTCAGGTGCATGATGGCCACGTCGGGCGGGCTGCCGGAGCGGATGGCCAGCGACAGCTTGGTGTAATACGGGTTCCCCCAGGTCAAGATCGTGGATTGGAGGTCGACCCTGGGATGGGCCTGGCTGTAGCCGGCTTCCATCGTCTCCATGTGCGTGCCGTCACCGCCGCTGAGCAGGTTCCAGTACACCAGCGTGTCCGAGGTGTCGCCGCCGCTCGATCCGGTGAGCCCGGCGCCGACGTCGTAGGAGCCGGCGCAGCCGGCCAGGGCGCCGACGCCGAGCGCCGCCGCGCCGGCCAGGAAACCGCGGCGGCTCACCGGGCGGGCGATCGCCGGCCGGGTCATGCCAGTTCCACCTCGAGCAGCGTGAACGAGCGCGGCGAGAAGGTGACGTCGATGTGCTCACCGTCCACCTCGCGCTTGGAGCTGCGCGCGGTCACGGCGTCGGGCTGCGCGAACGTATTGGCAGCGTCCGGCCGGTCCCCGCGGACCTCGTGCACGGTCATCACCCCGGTCGCCCTGGTGTCATGCAGCCGGATGCGGGTCCGGATGGCCCGGCGGGGATCGCGGTTGACCACCGACACGGTCAGCCTGCTGCGTTCCGGGTTCGCCGTGGCGGCCACGTCGAGCAGCTGGAATTCGCCGAGGTCGGCCACCCGGTAGGGCCACCGGTCTTCCGTCCGGTCGCGGTGAGTGTGAGTGCCCGAGTCGGTGACGGTGTCCAGCGCTACCGGCAGGCTGGCCGTCGCGATCAGCCGGAACGGATAGTAGATGCTCTGGGTGAACATCCCCTCGGGGGAGGTGACGATGGGGGCGATCACGTTGACCAGCTGGGCCAGGTTGGCCATCCGCACCGTCCAGCACTGGCGCACGAACACATTGAGGTAGGTCGCGATGGCCAGCGCGTCGGCCAGGTTGTAGCGTTCCTCGAGCCGCCCGTCGTCGGTCCGGTACCAGACGTTCCACTCGTCGTAGGCCACCGAGATCTCGTGCTCGATCCGCTGCACGTAGCGGGCTCGGTCGATGAGCGCGCCCGCCACCGACAGCGCCCGCTCCGCGTAGTGCGGCGCGAGGACGTTGGACCAGTAGTCCGCCGACCCGGTGTACAGGTGGATGCTGTGGTAGTCGACGTACCGGGCGAGACCGTCGATGACGACGGCGTCCCAGTCGTCCAGGCCGGTCTGGCCGCAGCTGACCAGGCGGATGCCGGGGTCGAGCCGCTTGAGGGCCTTGGCCCAGCGCCGCGCCTCGGTCACGTACTCGGCCGCGGTGCGCTGGCCGAGCTGCCAGTCGCCGTACATCTCGTTGCCCAGGCCCCAGTACCTGACGCCGTGGGGCGCGGCGTGGCCGTTGGCCCGGCGGCGGCCGGCCCAGTAGGTGTCGCCCGCGCCGTTGCAGTACTCCACCCAGGCCAGCGCCTCGTCCAGGGTGCCCGTGCCCATGTTGAGGCAGAGCACCGGTTCGACTCCCGCGGCGGCGCACCAGGCCATGAACTCATCCGTGCCGAACCGGTTGGACTCCTCGCTCTGCCAGGCCAGTTCGGGCCGCCGCGGCCGGTCCCGGCCGATGCCGTCGGTCCAGTGGTAGCCGGACACGAAGTTTCCGCCGGGCCAGCGGACGTTGGTCACACCGAGGTCGCGTACCGCGGCGAGCACGTCGGTGCGGAAGCCTTCGGGGCCGGACAAACGCGATCCCGCGTCGAACACGCCGCCGTAGATGCAGCGACCGAGATGCTCGGTGAAACTCCCGAAGATCCGCCGGTCCACGGCGCCGATCGGCCGGCTGGTCAGCACATCGATCCGGGCCACGGCTAGCTCCCTCCAGCAGACAACACCTTCAGGAAAAGGCTTGCTACCCCGTGAGCCGGGGCTAAACAAGGGCCTGGATGCGACCGGGACCGGGGCGGCCGGAACGAGGCTTAGAGCATGGTCAGTTCCGAACGAGTGAGGAAACCACCGCCCTGGCTACCGCCCCCGAGCGCTGGTGGGTCCGGCGGGGCACGAACCCAGCCCGTTCGGTATCAATGTCTTACAGGACAGGGCGAGGGCCTTCCCTCGTCGCGATGGCGGCTGCCAGCCCGGGGGCAGCCGCCGGGGGCAGGCCGAGGGCGGTGCGGGCGAATTCGGCGGCGATGGCGTGCCAGAACCGGGCGCGGCGCAGCATGGGGTGATCGCCGTCGCGTACCTCGATCGCGGCCACCGTGGTGACCGTCCGGGCTTGCTCGACGAAGGCCCAGGTTTCGGCCGGGCTGGTGATGCCGTCGGCTGACCCGTGCGCCAGCAGCACGGGCCGGCCCGCGAGCTGGCCGGCCGCTCGCCCGGCGGCAGCCACGGCGCCAGCCCGGCCACCGCCGATACCGCCGGATGCCCGGCGGCCCGGACCGCGGCGCGCGCCCCCATGGAGTGCCCGACCAGCACGACCGGGACCGGACCGTAGACGGCGGCGATGTCGTCCAGCTCGGCCTGCAGGTCGGCGACCGGCGAGGCCAGCAGGCCGTTCCAGCCGCGGACCCGGAAGCGGGGCCGGCGGACCACGGCGCCGCTCCCCCGCAGCGCGGACCGGATGGCGGCCGCTACCGGGATCATGCGCAGCACCGCGGGCTGGAGCGCGGTGACCGGCTCGGTGCTGGCCGACTGGCCGCCGTGCGCGACCACGACCACGCCGGTGACGCGCTCCGGTGCGGCCGCGCCCGCGTCCTGATGGACCGTCTCGCCGCTCGTCATCTGCTCTCCCGCGGTCGTGGGAGTACCGTCTAGGGGCCTGGCCAGGCTAGCAGTCCGCGGGGCAGACTGCTGCGCAGGAGGCGGCGGTGAGCGAAGGCGATGTGGTGCTGCGTGGCGGCCGGGTGATCGACCCTGAGTCCGGCCTTGACGAGGTGCGGGACGTGGCCGTCACCGGCGGGCGGATCGCGGCGGTCGGGACCGGCCTGCCGCCGGGGCGCGCCGAGGTCGACGTGGCCGGGCACGTGGTCACGGCCGGGTTCATCGACCTGCACAGCCACGTCAACGACATCGGCGGCCTGCGGCTGCAGGCGCGGGACGGCGTGACGACGGCGCTCGAGCTCGAGGCGGGCGTGACCCCGGTGGCCGAGGCCTACCGTCGCGCCGCGGCGCAGGGCCGTCCGGTGAACTACGGATTCGCGGCCTCCTGGGCTATGGCCCGGATGCAGGCGGTGGCTGGCCTGCCGCCGGAGGCCAGCCTGAGCGGGTTCATGGCCCGCATTTCCGACCCGGCCTGGCAGCGTCCGGCCGAGCCAGGCCAGGTCACCGCGTTGCTGGCGGAGCTGTCGGCCGACCTGGCCGACGGCGCGCTCGGCATCGGCATCCTGCTCGGCTACGCGCCCGCGGCCAGCCCGTCGGAGTACCTGCAGGTCGCCGGGCTGGCCGCCGGGGCCGGCGTGCCGACGTTCACGCACGCCCGGGACCTGATCGAGCTGGTCCCGGACACCCCGGTCGACGGCGCCGAGGAGATCACCCGCGCCGCCGCGGAAACCGGCGCGCACATGCACTACTGCCACGTCAATAGCACCTCCCAGCGGCACATCGACCGGGTACTGGCGCTGGTGGAGCGGGCGCAGGCGGCAGGCGCCCGGGTGAGCACCGAGGCGTACCCCTACGGGTCAGGCATGACCGGGATCGGCGCCGCGTTCCTGGCTCCGGAACGGCTCGGCGAGCGCGGACTCGTGCCGTCCTCGCTGACCTATGCGCCGACCGGCGAGCGGGTCGCCAGCCAGGCCCGGCTGCGCGAGCTGCGCCGGTCCGATCCGGGCGGCCTGGCCATCATCGAGCTGCTGCGCGAGGACGACCCGGCCGACCGGGCGCTGCTGATGCGGTCGCTGACGTTCCCCGGCCTGGTGGTGGCCAGCGACGCCATGCCCCTGACCTGGGCCGCTCGGCCGGCAGATCCACTGGCCTGGCCGCTGCCGCCGACCGCGCTCACGCATCCGCGGACGGCCGGGACGTTCGGCCGGGCGCTGCGCCTGCTGACCCGGGACGGCGCCGGCTTCGGCCTGAGCGACCCGCTCGGGCTCGGCGCCGCGCTGGCCAAGTGCAGCCTGGAGCCCGCCCGGCTGCTCCAGGACCGGGTGCCGGGTATGCGCCGGAAGGGGCGGCTACGGGCGGGCATGGACGCCGACGTGGTGGTGTTTGATCCGGTCACGGTCAGCGACCGGGCTACCTACCGGCACAGCACGCGTCCCACGGCCGGGATCCGGCATACCCTGGTCAACGGCGCCTTCGTGGTGCGCGACGGCGAGATCGTGCCGGACGCCCGCCCGGGGCGCCCGGTGCGGGCCGAGCCACGCTGAGCGGCCGCGCGGACAGCCGTTCGAACTCAGCTCAGCGGTATGAACAAACCCTTCCCCTGATTATCGATCCTGTGTTCTAATAGCACCATGGGTCGGTTCGGCAGGGCCAGAGGGCCGGGCATCGGCAGTTCGCCGTCGCCCGTCCCGCCCGGGCGAATGGCACCCGCCTAGGCAACTGCCCGCGCGGCAGAGCGCACGCCGGCCACCTGTCCGGAGTGCCCCAGTTCAAGCCGGATGCTGGAGGTAGGGAACGGTGGATGAGGAGTTCGAAAACTTTAACAATCAAGATGAAGAGTGGCTGACCGAGCTAGAACTCAGAGCCGCAGACCTCCAGGACGAGCTGTTCGACTGGCGTGAGGCTCATGCCAGGGAACTAGCCGAGACCAGCTACGGCCGGGACGGGGCGCCCCGCCGGACCGGGGCGGATGCCAGGACGGGTCCCCGGCGGGTCAGGCAGGTGCCGCCTCGCGACGACCCGGTGGCCGAGGGCCTGCACCACGTCATCGACGATGAGGACGCGGACGACGATGACCTGACGAGGATCATGCGCACCGGAAGCCGGCCGGGCTGGCCGCACGAACGGCAGCAGCGGCCGTCGGCCGGCCAGCAGCGCACTCAGGCTCTCATCGACCGCGGACGGCGCAGTGTCACCCGCACGCGCACGGCCCGCTCGCGCAAGATCCTGCTGGGCGTTGCGGCCGCGGTGGCGGTCATCACCGTCGCGTCGGTGCTCATCTTCCGGTCGAGCCCGTCCTGGCCGGCCAGCGTCGGCACCGTGCAGAGCGAGATCACCACCGCCTGCCAGAACCCCAACGTCGCCGCAGAACCCGGGCAGGTCAACTTCGCCTGCGGCAAGAACACCAGTCAGATCCTGTGGGTGTTCGCGCTGATGACCAGCTACGACAACCCGCAGTTCACCGACGCCAAGACCGGCAGGCAGGGGCTCGAGCCGATCAGCCCGACGCAGGGCGGCGAGGTGGCCTGGTCGCTGAACCTGCACCACCCGTACAACCCCTACAATCCGGTCGACAGCCTCGCGGTGGCGGCCAGGGCCATCAACAACATCATCGGCGGGGCCACGCTCACCAGCACCACCGGCAAGCCGGCCGTCCAGCCGGGGCTGGAGAGCGAGCCGGCCAACTGCGCCAGGTACACCGGCTCGTCGGCGGTCGTCTCGCACGCGGGCTTCCCCAGCCTGTGCGCCCAGCCGGTGAGCAGCACGACCGGCCAGGCGGCGCTAGTGGCCGACGCTTACAAGCAATGGATGGTCGGCGCGACCCAGGCCCAGGCCTACGACGTCAGCGTACTGTTCGCGAACGCGAACAACCCGGGTAACGCGCAGGTCCAGGCCATCCTCAAGACCCTGCCCAGCGCGAGCTGAGCTGGTGCCAGGTCCGGTCTGGAGCAGCGGAAGGAGGCGAATCCATGCGTCCCGTAAGGAAACCGACGTTGCAGCAGGCCACCGCGCTGGTCAGCCTCAGCACCTGCGGGGCGATGACCGGATTCGCCTTCGCCCACGGAACGGTCGGCGACATGACGTCACCGACCGGGATGCCGGTCCACCTGCTCGCGCTCGACAAGCCGGCCGCGTCGCAGTCACCGGCACCCGACAGCGCGCTGCGCGCGGCCATCATCAAGGTGGCCACGAACTACCTGCAGCTGGCCCAGACCAGGACCCCCGCCCAGATGGAGGCGATGATCTGGGGAACCGACAGCATCAACGGTGTCGACCACGGCGAGTCCTGCGCGGCCTTCGCCAGCCTCACCATGGCCATGGGCGCCCAGGCCGCTGGCCAGCAGAGCTGGGTCACCGGAGGCAGCACCTATCCGTGGCCGCTGCACCAGTGGGCCGACGTCCGCGTCGACCCCAACCCGGCCTCGCCCCAGATCACCTCGCTCCTGCAGGACGCCCAGGCGCACAACCGCTGGCACCCGCTGGGCGACGGCTACCAGCCGCAGCCTGGCGACTGGGTGCTGTTCGACGGACACGTCGAGGTGGTCACCAGCTACTCGGCCGACGCCCTGCGCACCATCGGCGGCGACTCGAGCCCGAACCTGTCGGTCAACGCGCACACGTTCTCCGGCCCGCTGGCGGCGCAGGGCGTTACCGGGTTCGTCAACAACGGGGAGTTGCTCAGCGCGGCGAGCGCGGCTCCGGCCGGCTCCGGCGCGGCGGCCGGCGGCGGGTCGGCGGCGGGGTCGGTGGCGGAACCGGGTTCGGTGGCGGACGGCGGCGGGGCGCAGGCCGAGATGGCGGGGGTCCTCGGCGCGGGCCAGGCGAGCGCGGCGACAGCGAGCGCGGGCGGCGCCGCGGTGCCGGGGACGGGCACGGCGGCGGGCACGGCGGTGCTGACGAAAGGGACAACCAGGATGGTGGGCACGGCAGGACGAGGAGGCACGGTCGGCACGAACAGCATGGCAGCCATGCCAGGCATTATGGCCGGGGCCGGCGTGGCGCCGGGCAACGGCAGCACCGCGGCCACTGGCAACGGAGCCGCCGGTCCAGGGGGCGGCGGCATCGCGCCGGGTACCGGCACCAAGGCGGCCATGAGCACCGGCGGCGGGGCGAGCCGCGGCGGGAGCACCGGCCGCGCCGCCAAGACGGGCCGCAACGGCAATACGGCGCGGGCGAGGACCGGCCGGACGCCCAAGGCCGGCCAGGCGCAGCGCGCCGGGACGGCGGTAATCCCGGGCCTGCAGCCGCTGGCGGACAACCCGGCCGCTCCGGCGGCGGCGCCGACAGCGCCGTCCAACACCCCGCCGTCCAACACCCCGCCGTCCAACACCGCGCCGTCCTACACCAGGAACAACGCACCGGCCGCCCCCACGCCGACCCTGGGCACCGCCTCGCAGCAGGCCTTCATCAGCCAGGTCGCCCCGGGCGCCATGGCCGCGCAGAGCCGCTACGGCGTCCCCGCGGCCGTGACCATCGCCCAGGCCATCGACGAATCCGGCTGGGGACAGAGCGCGCTGGCGATCCGGGATCACAACCTGTTCGGCATCAAGGGCGCCGGTCCAGCCGGCAGCGACATGCTTCCAACCCAGGAGTTCGAGAACAGCCAGTGGGTGACCATCACGGCGCCGTTCCGGGTGTACCACAACGTGGCCGAGAGCATCGCCGACCACAGCCAGCTGCTCGCGACCGGGCAGGCCTACCAGCAGGCCATGGCCGACCGGCACCTGCCAGACGCGTTCGCCACCGACCTGACCGGCGTGTACGCGACCGATCCGCAGTACGGCTCGAACCTCATCGCGATCATGCGGCTGTACAACCTCTACCAGTACGACACGACGTCGGTGGGATCCGCGGCCAGCCAGGCACCGGCCGCCACGCCCAGCCCGGGCGCCGTGGCGGGCCAGAACGGCGTGACCGGCCAGGGCGGCGCGGCGGGCCCGGGCGGCGCGGCGGGGGGTGCTGGCGGCCACGGGGGCACCGCGACCATCCCGGGCGTCCTGGACGCGTACACCACGGGGCCGGCCTGGTCCGCCGGGCCGGCCCGGCAGGCGCCCCCGGCGGCGCAGGCGAGCCGGTCGCAGGCCGCGAGGGTGGCGCCGGCGCCGAGGGTGGCGCCGCGAGGCGCCCGGACCAGCGCACGGGCCAGCCGGTACGTGCCGCAGATCCCGCGCATCGTGACGGCCGCGTTTGTCAGCACGGCGAAAACCCCGCTGAACCGGGCGAAGCCGCTATATGACGACGTGGCCAGCCGCACCGGGATCCGGTGGGAGCTGCTGGCCGCCTGCGACTGGATGCAGTGCCAGGCTCAGCCGCGCGTGTCCCCGGTCTACGGGGAGAAGCTCGGCACGGTCAACGCCGACGGCACGGTCTACCGCACCAAGTCCGCTGCCCTGGACCAGGTGGCCAACGAGCTGGTCGAGCTGGCCATGGCGGTGTACTGGATCGACATCACCGCGCGACGGTCGCTGTCGGTCCGCGACCTGGCCCGGGTCTTCGCCGCCTTCCGCTGGGGCGGACTGCTCAAGCTGAACAACATCTCCGCCATGGAGTTCCCCTACTCGGTCGAAGGCCTGACCGAGCAGCACACGAAGATGCGCTGGCCAGACATCAAGGACCGGAAGGCGCCGGACAAGCCGGGCACCCGGTTCCGCAGGCCGTTCGGGGCGGTGCCGGCCGTACTGTGCCTGGGCTATCCGGCCACCGCCTAGCGTCCGATGACCCGCGAATCGAGGTTGACCCGATGATCCGCTTGCTGTTCCTCCTGCTGAGCATGCTGACCGTGAGCCGGTCCGGCGGCATGCGGGCCGCCCGGCGGCGGCCAGCTGATTCGCACCGCTGGCGAGAAGAGCCGTACGACGACGATACATGGATCGTGCCGTCGCAATCGGATCCGCCGGGATGGACGCCGCGGGAATCCTGGCCGCCGTCGTCCTGGCCGCCCCAGCCACCGCGGGTGACCAGGCCCGCGCGGCGCCGCCGCATCTGGCGCACGCTCAAGTGGGCGGCGGTGCTGATCGTGGCCGGTCTGATCTTCCGCAAGGTAATCGCCTGGGCGGTGCTGGCCGCGCTGGCGGCGAGCTTGCACCTGGTCGGGCTCAACGTCCACCTGCCGCACGTCAAGCTCGCCTGGCCGTGGCAGTCGATCAGCGCGGGCACCACTACCAATACCGACGTCGGCCCGTGGGTGCTGCAGAAGATCGAGGGCATCTCCCGGCCGGCCCTTGGCACCGAGAACTTCAACTTCACCTTCACCCACAAGGTCTCCAAGAGCATCGGCATCTGGCCCTGCTGGTATGCGGCCACCTTCGCCACCGTGGGACACGCGTCGGCCACCGTCGACCTCAATCCCGGCCCGTCCTGGTGGGCGCCCGGATCTGGCCACTACCGGCTGCAGGTACTGAGCCGCCCGGCGACGGGCGTGCCCGGACGCGTCAGCGTGGCGGTCACCCTGCCGCGGCCGCAGCTGCCGCAGTCGGTGCACGACGTCACCGTCGACAACACGCTGTCGCATCCGATCGACGTGCAGCACAGCTGGACCTACCCGGGACTGGGGTGCGGCGCGCTGATCCGGCCGCAGTTCTCCGTGGCCGAGCTCTACGGCCAGGCGCAGAGCCTGGCGTTCTCCCAGGTCGCTCATGATCCGCAGGTCGCCCGTCCGCTGATCAACGCGGCCGAGGCACAGGCGGGGCAGATAATCCGCAACAACTTCGTCCAGCCGACGGCGAACGCGCTCGGCTATAGCCTGGCGGACTTCGTCATCCGGTGGTCCGGGCGGTAGCCGCTCAGATCATGTCGAACTTGTTCGGGTCGGGCCCGGTGCGCTCGTTCCGGTTCAGCAGGCTGATCGCCTCGACGTCGGCGCCGGACAGCTCGAAGTCGAAGATGGCGATGTTCTCCCTGATCCGTTCGGGTGTGACCGACTTGGGGAAGATGATGTCGCCGCGTTGGATGTGCCAGCGGAGGACCACCTGGGCGGGGGTCTTGCCGGTCCGGCGGGCGATGGACTCGATCGCCGGTTCGGTGAGGAGATCGCCGCCGCGCGCCAGCGGCGACCAGGCTTCGACGGCGATCTGGTGCTCGGCGCAGAACCCGCGTACCTCGTCCTGGGTCAGGTAGGGGTGGACTTCGATCTGATTGGCGGCCGGGCGGACCTCCGTCTCCGCGTGCAGCCGCCGCAGGTGGCGTGGCTGGAAGTTGGAGACGCCGACCGATCGGGCCCGCCCGTCGCGGTAGAACTCCTCCAGCGTCCGCCAGGTCGACACGTAGTCCCCGTCGTACCTGGTCGGCAGCGGCCAGTGGATCAGGAACAGGTCGATGTGGTCGAAGCCGAGCGCCTTGAGCGTCTGGTCGAAGGCCCGCCGGGCGTCGTCGGGCTGGTGGGCGTCGTTGCTCAGCTTGCTGGTGACGAACACCTCGGCGCGGTCCAGGCCGGACCGGGCGATCGCCTGGCCGACCTCCCGCTCGTTGCCGTACATTTCGGCGGTGTCGATGTGCCGGTAGCCTGCCGCCAGCGCGCTGCTCACCGCGGCCACCGTCTCCTCCGGCTTGACCAGGAAGACGCCGAAGCCGAGCTGCGGGATTGTCTGGCCGTTATTCAGCGTGATGTCCGGTATGGCGGTCACGAATCCTCCAATGCTGATGACCGGCCTTCAGGCCGGGAAGGAAGCGCGTACAGTGCGCCTCCAATGTGTTTTCGGTTACTACTCTTATCCTGTAAGCATGAGAATGGCGTACCGGTGCCGGGCGTACCCGGACCAAGCGCAGCAGCAGGTGCTGGCGCGGGCGTTCGGCTGCGTGCGCGTGGTGTGGAACCGGACCCTGGCCGCCCGTCAGGCCCGCTGGCATGCCGGGCGCGAATGCACTTCCTATGCCCAGGCGGACCGGCTGCTGACCGCCATGAAGAAGGACCCCGACCTGGCGTTCCTGAACGAGGTGTCCTCTGTCCCACTGCAGCAGGCGCTTCGGCACCAGCACCAGGCGTTCACCGCGTTCTTCGCCAGGCGCGCCCGGCACCCCCGGTTCAAGTCGCGTCGCTCCCGCCAGTCGGCGCACTACACCCGGTCGGCGTTCACCATGCGCGGCAGCGTGCTGCGGCTGGCCAGGACGGACGACGCGATCGTGATCGAAGACCTCAACGTCTCGGCTATGATCCGCAACCGGCGCCTGGCCCGGGCGATCTCGGACTGCGGCTGGGGCGAGTTCCGCCGCCAGCTTGCCTACAAGTGCGCCTGGTAGGGCCGCGACATGATCGTGGTCGACAGGTGGTACCCGTCCAGCAAGGCCTGCTCGGCGTGCGGGCACCTGCTCGCCGGACTCTCGCTCAGTACCCGGCACTGGACGTGCCCGGACTGCCGCGCCCGGCACGACCGGGACATCAACGCGGCCAAGAACATCCTGGCGGCAGGTCTTGCCGTGACTGCCTGCGGAGCTGGCGTAAGGCATACCGGGTCCTCCCGGGTGCAGCCGGCGGCGAAACAGGAACCCCAGCCCGCGAGGACTGGAATCCCCGTGCTCCAGGACGGAGAGTAGTCAAGAAGGAATCCTCCTCTGGCCGGCCGGCCAGGTTGGTGTTCGGTCGTTTGTTCCGCCCTGCCCAGTCGCGGCCGGTCTATGCGGACGATGCGGTCAGCGGCGGACGGGCTCGTGCTTCGATGGCCCCATGAGCCATGAGGTCAAGGTGACCATTCGGCCAACTCAGCCGTTCGCGGCGGTCACGGCGGGCCGAAGGTGCCTAACCAGACATCGCCGATTCGTGTCTTGCCGAGGGCCCCGCCAGCGCTGGAAACTTGGCTGATGAGGACCGGATCGCAGTACGAGGTCGTTCCGGTCGGCTGGGTGGAATCGGTGCTGACCGAACGTTCCCAGGCGCCGCGGCAAGGCGCCGAGGGTGCGCCGCCGGCTTGGCTAGCCTTTGAGGCCCGGGTGGCCGAGGCCCTCCGCGACCTGCGGCCCGGGACCGAGATCATCGTGCTGACCTGGCTGGACCGGGCGGACCGGGACGTGCTCGTCACCCGCCCCCGTGGCGATCCGGGTAACCCGATGACCGGAGTGTTCAGCACCCGCTCCCCGGACCGGCCCAACCCCATCGGGCTGCATCGCGTCCCGGTGATCGCGGTCGACGGGCTGCGGATCCAGGTGGGCCATCTCGAGGCCCTGGACGGGACGCCGGTGATCGACGTGAAACCAGTGCTGGACAAGGTGGCCGAACGGTAAGAGCCCGGACTCCTCGCGGACTCCGGGCTCGTTACCTAGCGGATCAGGCACCTCATTACCTGTCGGGCACGAGGTCTGGCACCTCGTTACCTGCCGGGTCAGGGCACGAGATCGAGTTCGGGCATGGGCTCGGCCTCGGTCTCGGGGCTGGCGGCCGCCCGCGGCCGGGGCAGGAACAGCGCGATGGCCGCGGCGGCAGCGACCGCCGCCCCGCCGACCCAGACCGCGGGGGCCAGGCCCGAGACGAACGCGGTCCCGCTGGTGTAGCCGCCGCGGGCGGAGAACACCGCGCCGAGCACGGCGATCCCGAACACGCCGCCCAGTTCCCTGATCGCGTTGCTGGCGCCGGAGGCGATGCCCTCCTGATCCCGCCGGACCGAGCCGAGCACGACGTTGGCGACCGGCGCGAAGAACAGGGACATGCCCACGCCGGAGACGACGAAGGCCGGCACCAGGGTCAGGTAAGACACGGTGGGGCTGGTCACCGCGGCCAGCCAGCCGAGCCCGATGGCCTGCAGGCCGAGCCCGGCGACCAGCAGCGGCCGGCCGCCGATGCGGTCGGACAGCGCACCCGCCACCGGGGCGATGAACACCGGCATCGCGGTCCACGGCAGCGTCCGCAGTCCGGCCTGCAGCGGGCTGTAATGCTGAACGACCTGGAGGAACTGCGCCAGCAGGAAGATCGAGCCGAACATCCCGAAGAACATCAGCAGCGAGGCCGCGTTGGTGACGGTGAACCCGCGGCTGCGGAACAGCGTCAGCGGCAGCATCGGCTCACGCGCCCGCAGTTCCCAGCCGATGAACGCGGCCACCAGCAGGGCGCCGATCACCACGGGCGGCAGGACGGTGGCGCTGGTCCAGCCATGGTCGTTGCCGCGGACGACGCCAAGCACGATGCCGAGCAGGCCAAGGCTGGCCAAGAGCAGGCCGGGCAGGTCCAGGCGGCTCGAAGAGCCGCGGCTTTCGGTCAGCCGGAACCAGGCGATCGGCAGCAGGATGACGCCGATCGGCACGTTCAGCCAGAAGATCCACTGCCAGGACGCCCCCTCCACGACCGCCCCGCCCACCAGCGGGCCGATGGCGATGGCCAGGCCGCCGACGGCACCCCAGGCCCCCAGGGCCAGGCCGCGGCGTTCCGGGGAGACCGCCGCCGACAGCAGCGTGAGGGTCAGCGGGATCACGATGGCGGCGCCGACGCCCTGTACCGCCCGGGCCGCCACCAGGGCGCCGATGCCGGGCGCGAGCGCGGCGGCGGCGGATCCCGCGGTGAACAAGCCGAGGCCGATCACGAACATCCGGCGGCGGCCGTACCGCTCGCCCAGCGTGGCCCCGGTGAGCAGCAGGACCGCGAAGGTGAGCGTGTAGGCGTTCACCGTCCACTGCAGCCCTTCGAGCGAGGCGTGCAGGTGCTGCCGGATCGACGGCAGCGCCGTGGTCACCACGAGGTTGTCCAGTGAGGCCATGAACAGCGCGGCTGAGGTCACGGCGAAGGTCCATGCCGTGGGGTACCTGGTAGTCATTGCGTATCTCCTTGGAAGTAAGTAGTCACTAACTTCGTGGGCTAAAATGCTGGGCGGAATGGTAGGCGTCTGGCGGGGGTGGTAGGCGTCTGGCGGGGTGGGCGCGTCGGGTAAGGTGCGGCGGCTCAGTCCTTCGGGCACCAACTGGTCCACCTCTCGTCAACGGACGGCAGGTCCATGGCGGCGGCTACGTTCATCAGCATGCCCACGGCGAAGAAGTCCACCACCGTCTGGAAGGGCAGGCCGGTGATCCGCTCGACCAACTCCCACAGCTTCTTGTACGCGGCCCGGGTGGCGTCACGGATCTCGGGATCACTGCAGGCGGCGTAGATCTGCATCTGCAGCAGGAGCAGGGTCCGGTCATCGAGCAGGCGCGTGTAGGAATCGGCCATGGCCGCCAATGCCTCGTCGCCGGTCAGATCCCCGGCCGCCGCGGCGAAGGTCTCCCGCACCCGCTGGAAGCAGCGGTCGACCAGCGCGACGAACAGCGCCTTCTTGGTCGGGAACAGCCGGAACAGGTACGGCTGGCTGATCCCGGCCTGCCGGGCCACGTCCTCGGTGGAAGTGCCCGCCAGCCCGTGGACGGCGAACTCGGCGACCGCGGCCTCGAGCACCATCTCGCGGCGCTCCTCCGCGGACATCCGCCGCCTGGTTATCGTCACGACGACTAAGTTAGTAACCACTCACTACTTTGTCAAGACGAACGACGGTGACATCCTGCTCAACGACGACTTCAATCACCGGGTGTGCGTGGTGGACCCGGCCACGCACCGGGTCGCCTGGCAGTACGGGGCCACACCGGGGTGGCCGGATCGGCCCCGGGGTACCTGTCCGACCCGGACGGGATCGACCTGGTATCACCGGACTCGCTGCTGATCACCCACGCCGCGACGATGAGCGCCGCCTGACGATGAGGCGCCGCCTAAGGCTGGTCGGTCAGCCGACGGTCCGACGGTATGTTCGCGTCCAGCAGGGCGGTCGATCCGGCCGCCCGGGTGACGGCGTCCTCGGTCCGTTCTCGTAGGCGCTGGAGGAGTTCGGCGTCGCCGAGCGGGATGCTGGCCTCGAGGCGGGTGCTCGCCTGGACCTCGGGCAGGTCCATGACGGCGTCGACCAGGTTCTTCCGGTAGCCGGGGCGGACGTGCTCCGTCGTCGCGTGCAGGGAGGTTCTGGCGGTGCCCTCCGGGCCCGCGGCTGTCACGTCGGCCGCCGCCACTGTCCGGTCTCCGTCCTTTACCTCGATGTGGCGTGGCATCTCTGGATTGGTCATCGGGATGCTCCCAGTATTACTTCGTGCTGACCAGACCGAGCGCCCCGGGTCCTGTTGGCCTGGCCCGGCACGCACTGCCGCGTTGCTGCCGCAAGTCCGGTTACTGCCTTGCCCCGGGACTTCCCGGATGAAACGGGGGCGGGGTAATTCCGGGCCCGGTATCGGCCATGGTGCGCTGCCGCCTGGCTCGAGGCCGCAGCCCGGCCGGTAGGCGGCCCGTCGGGTGGCCCCGCCGGTGGCCCCGCCGGTGGGCAGGCCGTCCGGTGGCCCCGCCCGTGGGCAGCCCGTCCGGTGGGGCTGGCCCGTGGCTTGCTCGGAGTCGGCCAGTTCGTCAATCTCCCCCGCCTCGCTGGCCTTACCGGCCCCACACGTCTAATCGCGTGGGCCCGGATCCGGGCGGCAGCCCGCCCGATAACTACATCGATGTGGCAGCGATGCTGCCCAAGCAGCAGCAATGTGGCATCCATGCTGTTCGGGCGGGCCTGCGGGCGTGCCCGGGCGGGGTTGGGCGGGAATGGAGGTGCGCGAGGGGATGCGGGGACGGCGGGGCACCAGGGGAGACGCCCAGGGCCTGACCCGGCCGGGTCATGATCATCTTTAGCTCGACGGCATTGCCATCTGGCGGCTTTTTGACCGCGATCATTTCCGTGGGCTCGGCCGAACGGATAAAAGGTACATTCCGGGCGAGGCGTCTGGCTATAACGCCGACGTCGCCTCGGCGCGGACCGGGCCTTCAGTTTTCCGTAGCGGCATCGCGCCGCTCGCGTATTCAGCTGGCGCGGGGTACCCGGGCCAGACCGAGCAAATGATAAAATCGTGTCCCTGGCGTAACAGATATCACAGTTCTTGCCGGCTATCCCCGGCAAGCGGATGAGCTTATCGTGTAATGATGGTCGGCGTATTTCCGGATGTCCCTGAACCGCTTCCCAGGTCGCGCCCATAGCAGCCGGAAAGGGGGGCGAGTGGCCAGCTCTGACAGCCAGGAGGACGGGGCCGCTAGCCCAGAGGAGTACGAGGCCGCCGACCCGGCGGGGTACGGGGGGGCTGGTCCGGCGGGGTACGGGGGGGCTGGTCCGGCGGGGTACGGGGGGGCTGGTCCGGGGGAGGTCTGGGCGACGGCGGACGGGGTTACCGGGCCGGGCGGGGCGGGGCTGGCCGGCGAGCTGGTTGGTGAGCTGGTTGGTGAGCTGGTTGGTGAGCTGGCCGGGCGGCTGGACCGGGTGGAGACACAGCTCGCCGAGTTCAACCGGCGTGCGGCGCACCGGGAAGCGGTGATCGACCGGCTGCACGAGGAAAACCAGCGCCTGCGCGACGGATTCGGGCGGCTCGTCCTCGAGCCCGTGGTGACCGACCTGATCCGGCTGCACGACCAGCTCGACCGTGAGGTGCGGCGGCTGCGGGCGGACGGGCAGGATCCGCGGCTGGTCTGGTCGTTCGCCGAAGACGTCGCGCAGATCCTGGACCGGTGCGGCGTCGAGATCTTCTCGGCCGAGCCGGGCGACTCCTTCGAACGCGACCGGCACCGCCCGCTGGCCGCGGTGACCTGTGACGACGAGTCCCGGCACGGCACCGTGGCGGAGGTCATCGCCGCCGGGTTCCTCGAGCGTGACACGGGCCGGGTCAGGCGGCCCGTGCAGGTGCGCGTGTACCGGTACTCCTCCCCCGCTGTGTGAGGTGACATGACTACCTACGGAATCGACCTCGGCACCACCTATTCCTGCATCGCCTGTGTAGACGAGACGGGCCGGCCGGTCGTCCTGAAGAGCGAGGTCGGGGAGGAAACCACGCCGTCGGTGGTCTACTTCGAGTCACCGGACAACGTGGTGGTGGGCAGGCAGGCCAAGGACTCGGCCGTGCTCGCGCCGCAGCTGGTCGTCGAGCTGGTCAAGCGGCAGATGGGCGAGGACGTCCACTACTCCTTCCACGGGCAGGACCACACCCCCGAGTCGGTCTCCGCGCTGATCCTGCGAGAACTGGCCCGCGCCGCGCAGCAGCAGACCGGCGAGGAGGTCCGCGAGGTGGTGATCACCGTGCCGGCCTATTTCGGGCTGCTCGAGCGCGAGGCCACCCGCAAGGCCGGGCAGATCGCCGGCCTGAACGTGCTGGACGTCCTGGCCGAGCCGGTCGCCGCCGCGCTGAACTACCAGGCGCTGGAGCACGGCGGACCGGGCGATCAGCCCGGGGTACGGCACATCTTCGTCTTCGACCTCGGCGGCGGGACCTTCGACACCACGGTCATCCGCATCGACGGCCACGACATCCAGGTCGTCTGCACCGACGGGAACCACCACCTGGGCGGCGCCGACTGGGACAGCGCGATCATCGACTTCCTGCTGCACGGCTTCACCGAGCAGTACCCGCAGCTCGACCCGGGCGGCGACGAGCAGTTCATGCAGGATCTCGCGACCTCAGCCGAGCAGCTGAAGAAGGCGCTGAGCGCCACCCAGGCGCGCAAGCACAACGTCCGGTTCGACGGCTCGGTCGTGCAGCTCGAACTGACCAGGGAGCACCTCGAGGAGCTCACCTCCGAGCTGCTCGAGCGCACCATGGAGATCACCGAGCGGACCATAGCCACGGCGCGGGACAAGGGCGTCGAGCGCTTCGACGACGTGCTCCTGGTGGGCGGCATGACCATCGCCCCGGTGATCGCGCGGACCCTCAAGGAGCGGTTCGGGCTGGACGCCCGGTTGCAGGACCCGCACCTGGCGGTGGCCAAGGGCGCCGCGCTGTTCGCCCTGATGAAAAAGGTGAAGGTGAGCATGCCCGAGGGCGGCGCAGACGCGGCCCAGGAGGTGGCCGACCAGCTGGGGATCAGCGTCGAGCAGGCCGTGACCATGGTGGCGCAGCGCGTGGCCACGGTCGTGCCGCGGGCCTTCGGGCTCAAGGTCGTGGACCGATCCGACCCCGTATTCAGGACCGACCCCAACCGGGCCCGGGAGTACATCGCGCACCTGCTCGAGGCGAACACGCCGCTACCCGCCGACACCGGCCCGCAGACGTTCTATACCGTCGCGGACAACCAGCGCGAGGTCAAGCTGGAGGTGTGGGAGCAGGCTGGGTCGATCGCCTCGGCAGAGCTCGAGCACAACAGCCACATCGGCGAGGGGACCCTGACCGACCTGCCGCGCCGGCCCGCCGGGGCCCCGTTCGAGGTGGTCTTCCACATGACGGACACCGGGCTGCTGCAGGTGCACGGCTGGGAAGCCGGTTCCGGGCGGGAGGTCCGTTTCGAGATCCAGATCGGCGGCCTGGACGAGACGGAGGTGCGGCAGGCCACCGCGCGGGTGGCCCGCTACGAGGTGACCGGGTAAGTGACCTGTACGAGGTGACGGGGTAAGTGACCTGGGATCGCGAGCGCTATCTCGCGGAAGTGCTCGAGCCGGCCCGCAAGGCCGGCAACGTGCCGCCGCCCGACCTGTACGCGCGCTACGGGCTGCCGGCCGGCCTGGCCGACCAGGCCGCGTTCGCCCGGCAAGTGGCCGTCGTGGTGGCCTTCTGGCGCGAGCTGCGGGGCAGGCGGATGTACGCCCGGCTCGCCGACACGCTGATCGCCGCGCATGCCGAGCTTGACCGGGCCGGGCGGCTCACGCTGCAGAGCTTCGCCGAGCGGCACGCCGACGCCCGCCGGGAGCAACTCGACCGGCTGGCGCGCCTGGCGCAGGCCGAAGCCGGCGCGGCCACCCACGTCGGGCCGGGCACGCTGGCCCGGCTGCGCGGCGCCCTCGGCGGCGCCGTCAGCGAGGCCGAGGTCACCACGGCGCTTGAGCAGGCCGGGGTCCGGGTCGTCGGGGAGTTCCCCGCGCTGCCGGCCGGGCCGCACCCCAAGCAGGCCGACCTGGCCAGGCACCTGGCGCAGCTGGGGGTCTGGCCGTCCGCCGCGGTGGTCTTCGGCCCCGGGGCCCTCAGCGCGGGGGCCTCGCGGGCCGGGGCCGCCGGCCGGGACGGCGCGGCCGGGCAGGGATTCCGCGTGCTCGGCGGTTTCCGGCTGGCCGACGGGCGGGTGCTGGACGAGGAGGCGCTCGCCGCGGCGCGCGGCCGCGTCGACGCGCTGCCCTACGCCGATCCGGCCAAGACGCCCAGCGAGAACGTTCTGGCCATCTTGCGCGCAGCGGCGCGCAAGCCGGGGGACCTGGACGCCCTGCTGCTGTCCGAGGTGGTGGAACGGCTGCGCCCGCTGGCCCGCAGCGGCTTCGTGCAGCGGGCCATCGCCACGCAGGCCCGCGAGTCCGGCCTGGCCGCCGACGACGCGGGGCTGATCGCGGCGGCCCTGGCCACCGCGGACATCCCGGAGGCGCTGCGCCAGCAGGTGGAGGACGAGCTGGCCGGCGGCAGGCTGCGCAGCGCGCAGCGGCTGGCCGCCGGGCTGCCCGCCGGCGATCCGCTGCGCGAGCGGGTCACGGCGCTGGACGCCGAGGTCGCCGCGCTCAGCCGCCGGGCCGACCAGGAACTGGCCCGGGGCCGCACCGAGCAGGCAGCCGCGCTCCTGGCCGAGGCCGCGGGCGTGGCCCGCGACGACGACGAGCTGCCCGCGCGGCTGGCCGCCGTGCCGCCCCCCGCACCCGGCGAGGTGACCGCCCGGATGGACGGGGACGGCGTGCTGATCACCTGGAAACCGAGCCCGGCGCGGGCCGGGCACGTGCACTACCGCGTCATGCGCGGCCAGGACCGGCACCCGGGCACACCCGCCGAGGGAACGGCGGTTGTGACGCGAACCGAGCGAACCGACGTGACCGACGCGGAGGCACCGCCCGGCGCGCACCTGTGCTACAGCGTCTTCGCCTCGCGCGGCAAGGCCTGGTCACCGCCCGCCGCCGGGCCGGCGGCCATGTTCACGCCCGAGGTTACCGACGTATCGGTCACGGCCACCGACACATCCGTCGCCGCCTCCTGGCGACCGCATCCCGGCGCGGGCAGCGTCGTGGTGGTACGCCGCGAGAACGATCCGCCGCGGGGCCGCGACGACGGGACCGCAGTGGCGGCATCGCACACCGGGTTCACCGACACCGGGCTGGCCACGGGGGCCGAGTACCACTACCGGATCGTGACGTGCTACCGGGCACCGGACGGCCAGCGCCGCTACTCGGCCGGCGTCGTCGTCCGGGCCGTGCCGGAACCCGCGCTCCAGGCCGTCACCGACCTTGACGTCAGCGAGCCCGGCGACGGCGCGATCCGGGCCGCCTGGATGCCGCCGCCGTACGGCCGGGTCCGGCTGGTCCGCAGCGAGCAGCCGCTGCCCTGGTCCGCGGGCACCCACCTCACCCCCGAGGACGCGGCCGGGCTGCGCGAGCTTCCCGGGGTGCCGCGCCGCGAAGCCGACGGTCGCAACGTCCTCGAACTGCGGCTGCCGCCGGGACGTCATCACCTGCTGGCCGTGACCGTCGGGCGCAACGCGTCCGTAGCCGGGAACGCCGCCGAAGTGCGGCTGGTGGAGCCGGTCCGGGGACTGTCCGCCGACCGGATGCACGACGAGGTGCGGCTGGGCTGGATCTGGCCCGACGGCGCCACCGACGCGCTGATCCGCTGGCCCGGCGGCGAGCGGCACTGCTCGCGCCGCGTCTACGACGACGAGGGCGGAGCCGTGCTCACCGTCGGCGCGGCGGAGACGACCGTCGAGGTCCGGGCCATCTACCCGCAGCGCGGCGGCGGGCTCGCCGCGCCGGGCGCCCAGGTCCAGGTGCCCGCGCGGGGCGTGGCCGTCACCTACCGGATCCGGGCGAGCCGGCGGCACCCGCGGCAGCGGACCATCGAGCTCGCCGTCGAGCGGGCCACCCGGCTGCCTGGTCTCGTGGTGGTGCGCGGCACCGGCCGGTTCGCCCCCGACGACCCGTCCGAGGGCGAGACGGTCGCGCGGGTGGAGCCGCAGGACATCGCGCCGGGCCAGGTCGCGGCCTTCCCGGTCCAGGTGACCAGGGGGCCGGCCTGGCTGGCCTGCTTCGTCGACCCGGACGCCCCGACGGCGGAGGCGCGGGCCATCCTGCTCTTCCCCCCGCCCGCGGAGGAGATGAGGATCCCGTGAGGCTGGCGCACGCCGTCCGGGCCTACTGCCCGTACTGCTACGAGGAGATCTCGCACCGGCAGATCTGGTTCCGGTGCGCAGGCCGGACGAGCCGCACCGGCCAGCGCTGCGCCCCGGAGACCGACGCGGTGCTGCGGGACCGAACCGGGTTCGGCGGCGCGCTGCCGCCAGCCTTCGCCGCCGACGGACGCCGGGACGCGGCTTACTGCCCGGGCTGCCAGGGCGAGACCACGATCAGGATCTGCCCGGTCTGCCGCAGCCGCCTGCCGGTGCACTTCGGCAAGGTCGGCAGCCGCCTGATCGTGCCGGTCGGGGCCAAGGAGGCCGGCAAGACCGTCTTCATGACCGTGCTGGTACACGAGCTGATGCACCAGACCGGGGAACGGTTCAACGCGGCGATCACCGGCGCGGACGACTACACCCGCCAGCGCTTCACCAGCGAGTACGAGCGCCCGCTGTACCGCGAGGCCAAGCTGCTGCCGCCCACCACGGCGGCGGGCACGCACGACCGGGCGCCGCTGGTGTTCCGTTTCACCACCGAGAACCGCCGGGGCGGGCGGCTGGGCGATCCGCGGCGGACCCTGCTGTCGTTCTTCGACACAGCGGGTGAGGACCTGCGCTCCCAGGACTCCATCGAGCAGAACGTCAGGTACCTGCGCGCGGCCAACGGCGTCCTGCTGCTGCTCGACCCGCTGCAGATGCGCGGCGCGCGCGACCTGGCCGCGCCCGGAACCAGGCTGCCGACCCTGGGCGACGAGGAACCGGCCACGGTGCTCGAGAACGTCACCGATCTCCTGCTGGCCAGCGAGGGAAGCAAGCCGAACAAGCGGATCAGCCGGCCGCTGGCCATCGTGTTCACCAAAATGGACGCGCTCATGCACGACCTGAAGCAGACCAGCCCGCTGCTGCGGTCCCCGCCCCAGGCGGGGCACTTCGACGAGCACGACAGCCTGGAAGTGCACACCGAGATCCAGCGGCTGCTGGCCCGCTGGGACGGCACCAGGATCGACCAGATCGCCCAGCTGAACTACCGGAGTTACCGCTACTTCGGCGTATCCGCGCTCGGCGAGACGCCCACGCAGGACAACCGCGTGGCGGCGCGCGGCATCCGCCCTCACCGGGTCGCCAGCCCGGTCCTGTGGATCCTGGCCCAGTTCGGCATCATCCCGGCGAAGTGAGGCTGACATGGCCTTCGCGCAGCTCTACTACACCTCCTGCGAACACGGCCTCGGCGGGTACGGCGGGTACCAGTTCAACGCAGTCACCCCGGGCACCCCGCCGATCGTCCTGCGCGAAGTGGAGGAGCGCACGGTCTACCAGCCACCGCGCTGGCTGCTGACCGAACCGGACCTGGAGGCCTACCCGGTCGCGTTCTCCTACGGCATCAGCGAGGCGACCGGGATGGCCATCGCCGCGCACGTGACGTTCACCGGGACCGACTACTCGGGCCGCCCGGGCAACTACTTCGTGCACGCGCTGGCCACCGGCACGCCGGAGCGGGATTTCGGCCCGCTGCTGCCGGCCGAGCTGTGGGGGGCGTCCCTGTGGCGGAGCCACCCGGTGGACGGCACCGAGCTGCCGGAGCTGCCAGGGACAGTGCCGCGCGGCGTCATCGACCGGTCCGGCGTCCAGGCCTTCCTGGACGCGCGGGGGGCGGAGGCGGTACTGCCTGACCTGCTCACCGCGGTGGGCCGGGCCATGTCCGGAGCGCGGCCGGTGCTGGTGGTCAGCCACGACGCGACCGAGAACGCCTGGTGGATCGCGGCCGTCTCCTACCTGCTGGGCGAGCGGCTGGCGTACCGGATGACGTTCACCACCTACAGCCACCGGCCCGGCTACGCCCGGTACCACCTGACCGGGATCCTGCCGGACATGCTGGCCCCCGACATCGCCCCGAGCTTCCAGACCTTCGATTTCGCCGCCGGGCAGACCCCCGAGACCGGCGTGCACCCGCTGGCCGCGCTGCTGGTCAGCATCGGGGTGATGGCCAGCCACGGGCTGTGGCAGCAGGCGGCGGCCTTCGCGTCGGGGGCGGAGAAGGACCTGGACGACTGGCTCGCGCCGGTGGCCGCGGCGGCCGGGCTGCTGGGCAGGCCGCTGACCCCGGGCCAGGCCGGCGCCGTGGCCCGCTGGCTGCCCGGCGTGGCGGGCCGACTGGAACCCCAGCTCATCGACGTCGGCCTGGGCGTCGTGCTGGCCCAGCCGGACGGCACGCTGGCCGACGAGCAGCTCATGGGCCTGCTCGACCTGGCCAGGCGGCTGGCCAGCCCGGCCAGGGTCGAGCAGGCGGAGCGCCTGCTGGCCGGGCAGGCGGTCGCGCACATCCTGCGCGGCGAGCCGGCCACGCCGGTCCGGTTCCAGAGCCCGGCCGTGCTCATGGCGCGTGACCGGGTGGCCGACATGCTCGGCACGGCCCCGCCCGAGACGGTGCTGGCGGCGCTGGAGTGGACGGCCGCCTCGGGGGTGGCGCTGCCCGAGGCGGAACTCGAGCGGTACGGCCGGACCCGGCTGGACTTGCCCGGCCTTCCGGGCACGGTCAGCGTCTACCCGGCCGTGCTGCGCGGGCTGCTCGGACGGCTGGCGGTCGAACCGCCCGAGGTGGCCGAGGCGGCGCTCGCCGGTCCGCTCGGCGCCCGGCTGGCCCGCGACGACCTGGCCGCGCATCCCGAACTGACCGAGCTGTGGCTGCTCCAGCGCGTGGCCAGGGGCGAAGAGACACCGCTGCGGGCCTACGACCAGATCGTGGACGTCCGCGGCGGCGCCGGGCGGTCACCGCGGGTCGACGGGGCGCTGCTCCGCCTGCTGTGGCCGCGCGGCTGCCCCCCGGATCAGCTCACGGAACTGCTCGGCGTGCTGACCGATCCCGCCACGCCCGAGGTCCTCGACTGGTTCGCCGGGCAGGTCAGCGCCGTCTCCGCGCGCGGCGGGGACGGCTGGGCCCGGCTGGCCGTGGCCCTGGCCGGGCATTCCATCCTGGCGATGCTGCCTGAAGCGCAGGCGGCCTCGGTGCGGAGCACGGCCCGGATAGTGCCGCTGGTCGAGCGGGCGCGGCACGGCGACGTGACCGTGTTCGCCGCCTTGTTCGCCGAGTACGCCCCGGCCGACCGCGCCACCCGCGGGTTGCTCGACCGGGCGCTGCCCCGGCTGCTGATCGGCGCCGACCCCCTCGGCCCGGCGCTGCGCGGCTGTCCCCCGGAGGTCGCGGCGGTCTTCTGCGCGGCGCTCGACCGCCGGCTCGCGCAGCCGGACATCGCCCTGGCCCGGCGGGTCTTCGTCGTGCTGGCCCGGCCCGAGGCAGGTGGCCAGGTCCAGGAGCGGCTGGCGGCGTCCTTCGAACAGGTCCGCAAATGGCCTCGCCGCGATCTGAACGCCCTGGCTCAGGGGCTCGAGAACGACGCCGGGATGGCCGGGCCGTTCCGGGCCTGGCGGGACGCGCACCGCGGCGGGCTGGCCCGCAGGCTGCTCGGCGGGGCGATCCCGCCGGGGCCGTGACGGGGGGGCCGGATCTGTGCCAGTGGTCTACGTCCTGCTCGGCATCGTCGCCGTGGCGCTCTACCTTGGTTACCTGGCCTGCGCCGTGCCGATCGCCGCCGCCTTCGCCTTCGCCGTCTACGGCCTGGGGATGCCGGTGGCGTACTTCGTCGGCCTGTGGCGGGTGCTGGTCGTCCGCCGGCCCGGGCTCGCGGCCAGGAGGTTCCCGGCCGGGAAGCGCAAGCCGAAGGGCGACGCCGACCCCGCGCTGACACAGTACTTCTACGGCCCCGCGCTGACCGACGCGGACCAGGCGGTGCGGGTCGCCTTCGACACCTGCCACGACCTGTGGCGCCGGGGCGCCCGGACGGTCGGGGCGTCCTTCCGGCGCGAGGGGGCCGTCCTGACCGGCCCGTTCGGCGTCGGTGGCGCCGTCGGGATGGCCGCGGGGACCGCGTTCGGCGCGGTGATCGCGGCCGCCTGCGCCCTCATCCACCTGCTCGCGGTCGGGCTTTCGGCGGTGTGCGTGCGCGCGGCCGGCACGGCGCTGCGCGGCGTCGACTCGGCCTTGCTCCGGGTCAAGAACATCCGCATGGTCTGCCCGAATCCGGAATGCTACGAGCGGGTCCCCTATCCCGCCTACGAATGTCCCCGCAGTACCTGCACCAACCGGCACCGCGACATCAGGCCCGGCCGGTTCGGCATCGTGCGGCGCCGCTGCCTGTGCGGCGAGGCGATGAGGACCCTGCTGCTCTTCGGCTCCGCGCGGATGGACGCCTACTGCCCGTACTGCGGCAAGTCGCTGGAGCACCGGCCGGGGCAGGCACCGGAAATCGTCCTGCCGTTCTTCGGCGCGACCGGTGCGGGCAAGACCCGCCTGGTGTTCAGCATGGCCGCGCAGCTGCGGCTATGGTCGGAGGCGGCCCCGCACGGCGACGGCCGGTTCAGCGCCGAGCTCGCCGACACCGCCACCGCGGGCCGGCTCACCGACGCGAGCCAGTGGCTGGCCCCCGGCAGCGCCATCGACCGGACGCCCCCTGGGGACCTGCCCCGGGCCTACGTCATCCGCCTGAACGCGGGCCGCGGCACCTGGCTGCTGCACATGTTCGACGCGGCCGGCGAGTACTTCATGACCACGGGACGCACGCAGGAACTGCGGTACTTCGCCAGGGCGAAGACGTTTATCCTGGTCATCGACCCGCTCTCGGTCGAGGCCTTCTGGGACCGGCTGCCGCCCGAGCGGCGGGCCGAGCTGGCCGCGGTGCGGTCGTCCGCCGTCTCGCCCGACCTGGCCTACCAGCAGGCGCACCAGGAGGCCGAGGCCATGCGGGTACGGCTGAAGCAGGCACACCTGGCCGTGGTCTTCAGCCGGGCCGACCTGATCGACGCGCCGGGCCAGGACGTGGCCACCTGGGCCAGCGACGAGCTCGGGCTCGGCAACCTGGTCCGCTCCGCGCGGCTGAACTTCAGGGAAGCCTGCTTCTTCCACACGGCCGCCGTGCTCACCGACGGGGGGATGCACGCATCCGTACCGGCCCTGATCCGCTGGGTGCTCGCCCGCAACGGCGTCAACCTGCCCGAGAACCTGCCATGACCGGCCCGGTCGAGGAGCGGGCCTACAGCTGGCAGCGGCGGTACATCTTCGCCGTCACGCTGGCCGTGGTCATCGCGCTGCCCGTGCTGCTGTTCCTCACGCTAGGTTGACTACTCCCCGCCCTAAAGGACGGAGATTCCGGCCGTCACCGGCCGGCGTTCCTGTTTCACTGCCGAGCGCACCCGGGAGGACCCCGGAATGTCTTACCTCAGCTCCGCAGGCATCGCCCGGGGAACCCTGGGCTACGGCAAGACCTGCCGCAAGGATGTTCTGCGCGGCGTTGACGTCCCGGTCATGCCGGCCGCCGCAGGCCGGGCATCGCCACTGCCTCGTGGACAGGCTCAGGCTAGCGCGCAGGTTCCCGCACGCCGAGCAGGTCCTGGACGAGGGGTACCACCGGTCGATCACGACCAGGCGGCGGCCGTACCGCTCGCACTTATACGCGAGCTGCCGGCGGAACTCGCCCCACCCGCAGTCGGCGATGGCCCGGGCCAGGTGCCGGTTGTGGACCATGCCGCAGACGTTGAGGTCCTCGATCACGATCACGTCGTGCCTGCGGACAAGCCGGGTGCTGGCGCGGTGCAGGAAATCCCGCCGCGCGTCGCGGACCTTACGGTGCACGCGGGCCACCTTGGCCGCCGCCTTGGCCCGGTTAGCCGAGCCCTTCTGACAGCGGCCCATGCGCCGCTGGTAGCGGGCCAGGTTTCGGGCCTTGCGGTCCAGGTGCCGCGGGTTGACGATCTTCTCCCCGTCGCTGGTGGCGGCGAAGTGCGTCACGCCGAGGTCGACGCCGACCGCGTGCCCGGTCTCCTCCAGGGGTTGTGGGGCGTCGGTGTCGATGGTGAAGGTGACATACCAGCGTGCGTCCGGCTCCCGCGAGACGATCACCATCGCCGGGTCCAGCGTGGTCACGTCCACATCCGGCCAGGACCACACGAACCGCAGCGCCGCGCTGGTCTTAGCCAGGCGCAGCTCGCCGCCGCGGATGGTGAACGCGCGGCGGGTGTAGTGCGCGGCCTGCCGGGAGCGGCGGGTCTTGAAGCGGGGGTAGCGGGCGCGCCGGGTGAAGAACGCGGCGAACGCCTGGTGCTGGTGCCGCAGCGCCTGCTGCAAGGGCACGCTGGACACTTCGTTCAGGAACGCCAGGCCGGGGTCCTTCTTCATGGCGGTCAGCGCCCGGTCGGACTCCGCGTACGAGGTGCCTGCCCGCGCTTGGTGCCAGCCGACCTGACGGGCGGCCAGGGTGCGGTTCCACACGACCCGGACGCAGCCGAACGTGCGGTTCAGCACCTGTTGCTGCGCCTGGTCAGGGTAGGCCCTGCACCTGTATGCCGTCCTCATCCTTGTAGGATCGCACGTGTGATCGAAAAACTGCGGGAGCCGCGCCGTACGGGCCACCGCCTTTTCCTGCCCCGCCGCGCGGGGCGCCAGATTCCTCTCCGGCCTGCAGGCTGGGGCATCTTCCGGGAGGGTTGGTGAGCCCATGGCGGAGGGGGAGCGGCGGGTCGCCTGGGTAACCGGGGCCAGCCGCGGCGTCGGCCGTGGCGTGGCGGTCGCTCTCGGGCAGGCCGGCTGGACGGTGTACGTGACGGCGCGGTCCTCGGGTGCCGAACGCACCGGGCACCTGCCCGGCACAGTGGAGCAGACCGCGGACGCGGTGACCGCGGCCGGCGGCCAGGGCGTGGCGGTGCGCTGCGATCACCGGGACGACACCGCGGTCAAGGCGGTGGCCGACCGGATCACGGCCGACCACGGCCGGCTCGACCTGCTGGTCAACAACGCGTGGGCGGGATACGAGCGGCTCAACGCCGGCGCCCGGGACGAATGGAACGCGCCGCTGTGGCAGCAGCCGCTCGAGCTGTTCGACGCGATGTTCGGCGGCGGGGTCAGGACGCACTACGTCGCGCTGGCGGTGTGCGCGCCGCTGCTCATCGCGACCGCGCACAGCCTGGTGGTGACGATCTCGGTGGCGGTGCCCGCGGCCGAGCAGCACGCGTTCGGGGCCGCCTACGCGATGTCCAAGACCGCGGACGACCGCCTCGCCCTGGCCGCCGCGATCCAGCTGGGCGAGCACGGCGTGGCCTCGGTGGCCGTGCACCCGGACTGGGTGCGCACCGAGGGCGTGCTGCAGTTCGCGGCCCAGGTCGACCTGGCCACGTCGCAGTCCCCGGAAGGCGTCGGGCGGGCCATCGCCGCGCTGGCGGGCGACCCGGAGGTGCTCGGCCTGACCGGCCAGGTGCTCAGCATCAAGGCCCTCGCGGCACGCTACGGGGTGGACGTGTCCCGGGGCTGACACCCATTCCGTTCGGCCTGAAAAGGCTCAGGTGACGGGCGGCGGGGCGCCGTCGGCGCTGGCCGCGAGCCCGGTGTCCCACCCGCACGCGGCACAGGCATGCCGGAAGGCCGAACGGGCGAACTCCAGCGCGGCCGCGTGCGGATCGGCGGCGGCCGTGACGTCGGCCCAGTCCAGGATGTACTCGCCCAGCGCGCCGTCCCAGCGCGCGGGCGGGGACACGGGCAGGCGGTCGAAGCCGTCGGGAGCCGGGTGCGCGTAGGCGTAGAACGCCGCCTGGCCGTAGCGCCCGTCCCCCGGCCACCAGCCCACGGCGACCTCCTGGGCGTCCATCGCGTTGCGCATGATGAAGTCGTCCGACGGCGGCCGCGCGGGCAGCCCGGAGAACATGCTCACCGCCAGGTCGAACGACCCCCACCACGCGTTGACCGGCGTGGACCGGCCGCGGTAGGGCGCGCGGTACGCGGCCAGCACCTGCGCGGCCCGGGTAGCCGCGGCGAAGTAACCCGCGACCTGGTCCTGGTCATAGTGCGCGTGCTCCTCGTCGGCGTCCAGCGGCACCCGCCAGGGCACCTCCTGCGGGGTCGGGTCGATCTCCACCGGGCCGCCCAGGTCGCGCACCGCGGCCAGCACGTCCCGGGTGACCGCGCCGACCGGCCGGTGCGGGATGAGCGGGACGCGGACGACCTTGCCGCCGCTGTGTTCCACCGCGGCCTGGTGCCGCCGCAGGTCCAGGACGATGACCAGCGATCCCGAACGGTCTGCTGCGGGCAGCGGCAGCGTCTCCCAGCCCCGCGCGGTCAGGCGCAGCGCGGCATGCTGCAGCTGCGGCTCCGGCGGGGCCAGCCGGACCGCCAGCTTGCCCAGCACCTGGGTATGGGCGTGCAGCGTGTCACAGGTCGCGCGCCACTGCTCGTAGGAGGGTAGTTCGGGCCAGGTCGTCGACATGAGGGCCAGGCTAGTCCAGGAAGTCGCGCAGTGCGGCGGTGACCAGATCGGGTGCTTCTTCCGGCACGAAGTGACCGGTGGGCAGGGCTTGTCCGCGGACATCGGCGGCGTACTCGCGCCAGACGGCGAGCGGCCCGTACTCGCGGCCGACGAAACCGTGCGCGCCCCATAGCACGAGGACCGGGCATTCGACCTTCTGCCCGGCGGCGAAGGTCTCGTCGTCGTGCACCAGGTCGATGCCGGCCGCGGAACGGTAGTCGGCGCACGAGCCCGCGATCGTCCGGGGGTCGCTGAAGCAGCGGATGTAGTCTTCCATCACGGCCGGCTCGAGGCTCGCGCCCGGGCCCAGGAGCGGGCCGACGATGGAGCGGATCCAGTAGCCGGGGTCCGCGCCGATCATGTGCTCGGGAATGCCGTTCCCGGTGGGCAGGAAGAACCAGTGGTAGTACGCCGTGGCCATGGTCCGGGTCACGTGCTGCAAGATGTGCCGGGTCGGCACGATGTCCAGGACGGCGAGCCTGGTGACGGCGTTGGGGTGATCGAGGACCAGCCGGTGCGAGACGCGGGCCCCGCGGTCGTGGCCGACCAGCTGGAACCGCGCGAAGCCAAGCTGGCGCATGAGCCCGACCTGGTCGAGGGCCATGGACCGCTTGGCGTAGACCTCGCCGGCGGTGTCGGGAGCGGGCTTACCCGAGTCGCCGTAGCCACGCAGGTCGGCAAGCACGACCGTGTGGTCCCGGGCCAGCTCGGGGGCGACGCGGTGCCACATGAGGTGGTTTTCCGGGTAGCCGTGCAGCAGCAGCACGGGCGCACCGGAGCCGGCCACGGCGCAGTTGACGGTGACGCCCGATACGTCCGCGCGCTGGTACTCAAAGCCGGGCAGCAGCGCGGCGGGTGTGCTCATGAGCATCGATCTTAGTCAGCGCGGGAACGGGTGTGCGGGGCGTGACACCAGCCGTTCGGTGGCAGGCTCGCCGTCGGCGTCGGGGACGGTGAGCATGAGCAGGACCGAGTTCACCAGGAAGATCAGCTGGCCGCCGGGGCGGAGCAGCCGGGCGGCCTCCGGGATCCAGACGTAGGGATCGCACCAGATGCTGGCGCCGTACTCCGAGATCGCCAGGTCGAAGCTGGCGTCGCCGAATGGTGCCTGCTCGGCGCTGGCATGGATCAGCGGGAACCGCAACCCGAAACGGCTTTGCAGCTGGCGGGCGGTGGCTAGCTGCGCGGCGGAGTTGTCCAAGCCGACCGGCCGCGCCCCGCGGCGGGCCAGCCAGGCCGAGACGTAGCCGGTGCCGCAGCCCAGTTCGATGCTGTCCTGGCCTGCCACATCCGCGGGCAGCACGCCCGCCTGTGCCTCGGCTATCTTCCAGATGCCCCAGCAGGGCTCGGCCGCCGCCCAGTTGCGCAGGCCCGGTTCGGCGTACTCTGCCGCGGAGCGATCCCAGGCCGCGCGGTTGCGTATTACATGATCGCCGGTCCCGGTCACAGCCGCCAGCATGGTCCCGTGCGGGCCTGGCGTCAACCGGCTTTTCCTGGCCCCGCCAGGTGCGGACGGCTCAGGCCGCGCGGCAGGTGGCTGACTGGTGCGAGGGGCAGGAGCCGGGCACCCGGGCCAGATCCGGGCGTGCGCCGGCGAACGCGTCGGTGACGGCGGCGCGGGCCCAGCGCATCCGCAAAACGGCAGTCTCCGGATGCTCGCCGTAGGCCTGCGCTACCCGCGCCGCGCAACCCCGGATGCCGAACGCCGCGACCGCCGAGGCAATGGCCTGATGAACCTGGGCCGCGCTAGGCTCGTCGGAGCGCTGCAGCGCCGAGGCGAACAGGGCGTCGGCCCGGGCGGTGCTGATGGTGAGGTCGTAAGTCGCTGACCGCATCATGGGCCTCCTTGACTGGTGACACTTCCGGTATACGCCGGGGGTCTGACATTTCCGGGGCCTCCCGGGGATGCCGGCCTAGAAGGCTGACGCCGCAATGCCGGTGAAATCATCGACGGCGCCGGGACCTCATAGAGGTGAGCCTGCTCGAGCCGCTACGGGAACTGGGTGAGCGACAAGACATTGCCGTCCGGGTCGGCGAACCAGGCGACCTTGGCGCCGCCGGGAGCGGTCCAGACACCATCGTCGTCCTGGTCCATGCCGCCGTAGCGCAGGAAGGCGACGCCCCTGCTGGCCAGGCCCCGGACGGCGGCCGCGATGTCGGTGACCCGCCACCCCAGGACCGTGTAGCCCGCCCGGGCGACTTCGGGGACCGCGGCGATCCGGAGCATCGTGCCGCTCGCGTCGAGCACGCACGCGAAGTCGTCGTGCTCCGCCACGGGCAGGCCCAGCACCTGCTCGTAGAATGCTCGCGCCCGGTGCAGGTCGGTCGCGGCCACGAACGCGACCAGATGGCTCGACTCCAGCATGACAACCCCCTGCCGTCCGCGGGGCTGCGCGTCGGGGCGCACCTGGCTAGTGCGCATCAGACAACGTTCGCCTCGTTGACGGCCTCGCGTAGCCGTTCGTCGGCGGCGGGAATGTTCGGCCTCTATCATCAGGCGGCACCCGCACACCGTCGGCGCCATGAGCACAACGCTCCCGCGGCCGGCGCCGGTCACCATTCTATTTCCTTATTGACGGAAGCCGTTCCGCGAGCTCATCAAGTCTTGCTTTCGGTCCGCGGCAGGTAATTCGCCTCGAATGAGCACATGCCGGGCGAGGCGCTGCGCTGGAGCTGTGACGTGGCCGGGCGGTGTTCCTGTCGCCCGCTCGGCGCGGTGGCGCTTCCAGGCGGTGTTCGAAGCAGTCGACGCGCGCACGCTCAAGCCGCTGCCGTGCACGGTGTTCGTGCGCGAGACCCGACTACGAGCTCAACGTGGAGATCATGGACCGGCGCGTGCGTCGTCGCCAACTCGCCTCGCGATCACTTCCCGACCGAGTGAGAGCCGCGCGGCTTGTACCGGAGGGTCACCCGAGTTCGTGATTAACCTCCCGGGTCCGCTTCTGTGACGGGACCGGTCTCGTCGGCGGCAGGGTGTACCAGCTGCTCGCCGAGCACGCGGTCCTCGTCCAGCGCGGACGTTTGCACGATGAGTACGTCGCACAGGGCGTTCTTCACCACGTTGCTGGGCACCGATCCCAGGCGCTGCCCCTCGTGCGCGCCCAGCCCGCGGTTGCCGACCACGATGAGGTTCGCCGGGTTGGGGCCGACGACGTCGAGCAAGGCCTGACCCGGGTCGCCGGCGACGAGCCGCTGCTCGATATATCTCGCTCGCTCCCTGGTAAGACCGGTGACCGAGGTCTCCAGGGCCTTCCGGGCGGCCTCGGCACCGTATAGATCGCGGTGCAGACCTGTGGCGGGACCCGGAGCCGTGCTGGGGGCGCCCTCCCGGTACGCCGTGACGACGACCAGCCTGGCCTGGGCGGCGTGCGCCACTTCCGCGGCCCGGTCCACGGCGTACTGGCTGGGCGGGGTGCCGTCAGAACCGACCACGACCCGGTCGTACACGGTGATGCTGCGCCGGCTGCCGAGCGGCACGATTGGCGACTCGTGCGCCTCGTGGGGCGGGTTCACCCACAGCATCGCCACGGCGCCGATGCCCATCAGGACGCCGGCGACCATGATCGCATTGGACCCCTTGCCGCCGAGGAGGTGGTCGAAGATCCAGCCGAACGTGACCGTCTCGATCAGCATCGGCACCACGATCATCATGTTCAGGATGCCCATGTAGACCCCGGTGCGCTTGGCCGGGACCATGCTGGCGACCATCAGGTAAGGCACGCCGACCGCGCTGGCCCAGAAGATGCCCAGGCCGATCATCGGGGCCAGCGCGAGGTACTGGTTGTGGATGTGAGCCAGCCCGATCAGCGCCACCGCGGCCAGGCCCAGGGCGATCGCGTGCACCCGCTTGGCACCGATCCGCACGCAGAAACCCACCAGGAACAGCGCGGAAATCATGGTGACGAAGTTGTAGGCGCCGTTCTCCAGGCCGCTCCAGGCGATCGCGCTCTGCCAGGCCGTGCCCCCCTGCGCTGGCGTGGCGTGGAACACCGTCTCACCGAGGCTGACCGCCAGGAACTGCCAGTAGATGAACATCGCGTACCACTGGAAGAAGAAGACCAGGCCGATCTTGTGCATGGCGACCGGCATCGCCTTGACGGCGGCCCTGATGTCGCGGACCGCGTTCCGGGCACCCCTGGGCGTGGCGCGCATCTCCTGCAGCGCCTCGTCGGACGGGGTGAGCTCCTTGGTGCGCGCCATCGCAGTCAGCACCGTCAGCAAGATGCACACGGTGCCGATCCAGAAGCAGGTGTACATCCAGTAGGGCACGTGGTTGCCGGCGGTCTTATCCAGCGCCGACACCTTCTGCAACAGGAACAGCGAGATGTTCGCGAGCACCGCGCCGGCCCCGGTGAACATGCTCTGCGTCAAGAACCCGCGCGCCAGCTGCGACTTGGGCAGCCGGTCGGAGATGAACGCCCGGTAGGGCTCCATCGAGGTGTTGTTGCCGGCGTCGAGCAGCCAGAAGCAGATCACGCCCAGCCACAGCACGCCCACGAACGGGAAGACGAACAAGATGATTGAGCAGAGGATCGCGCCGGCGGTGATGAACGGGCGCCGCCGGCCCCACCGGGGGCTCCAGGTCCGGTCACTGATCGCCCCGATCATCGGCTGGATGATCAGTCCGGTGACCGGCCCGGCCAGGTTCAGGATCGGCAGCAGACCGGGACTCGCCCCGATCAGCAGGAAGAGCGGGTTCACCGCCGACTGGGTGAGGCCGAAGCTGAACTGGACCCCGAAGAACCCCAGGTTCATCATCAGCAGGGCCCGGCCCGACATCAGCGGCTTGCGCTCGACCTCCCCGGCACCCGCCGAGACGGACTCAAATGTCGTGGTCATGGCGACCCCCTCGGCCGAGGCGATATCAGATACCCAGATCCCCCTCGATTGCGACGTTAAACCTGCCTCGGGCGGGCGGCAATACGACCTTTTCGGCGTTCACCCGGCACCCGCCGCCTACCGCTGCCGGCGAAGCGCGGCTATGCCCGCGTAGCCGCCCAGGCACCTACACCGGTTCCGCAGCGCGTCCGGATGGAGGGCAGCAAGATCGCGGTCACCCGAGGGTCACCGCCAGCTCCGAAGCGAAACCCGACCCTCGACGGGCCGGACGGCGCATAATAGCGTTCAGGACGGGCAGCTACGAGCCGACGTCACGGCGCCTTGGCCCGTCTCCCGCCTCCGCCGAGGCGTGCGACAGCCAACCGAGGCCATACGGCCTGACGAGCGCCGGTCCGTCCAGACCGGAAAGGAGACGACGGTGAGTAGGTGGAAGACCATCGTGGTCGGCGTGGATGGATCGCCCCCCAGTCGGAAGGCGTTGACCTGGGCTGCCGCCGAAGCCGCGGATCACGGGGCCGACTTGGTCGTGCTGACCGCGTGGGAGCCTACGCTGCTGCCACCGATGGGCAGCGGCGGCGTGCCGCCAAGCCCCGTACCCGACCCCGGCCAGCGCGCCACCGAGGACCTGCTCACGGTCGTCAAAGAGGAACTCGGCGAGGACCCGCCGGTGCTCGTTCAACCGCGCGTCAAGCAGGGCAATCCAGCACAGGTGCTCATCGAGCAGTCGTCGGACGCCGACCTGCTGGTGGTCGGCACGCGCGGCCGCGGCGGCTTTAGGGACCTGCTGCTCGGCTCGGTCAGCCTGCATGTCGCCGCCCACGCGAAGTGCTCGGTGGCCGTGGTCCGCTGATGAGGGATACGGGTGGACGCGGCGGAGATCCGCAGCTCGCGCAGCTGCGGGAACGGGGACGAATCGTCCGCGGTGCCGGCCGACCCGGACGCGGCCCGGTTCGCCGGGCTGTCCGGGACCCGGATCAGCGACCGGTCGGTCGAGCCGGCCTCCAGGTCGCCCACCGTGCAACCATGGTGTTCATGCGTGACGGTGTTTCACCGACTCGCTATCGCATGCGGATCGCATCGGAGGTGGCTCAGACACCTGCACAGGATGATGCAGGGTCCGCGGATTACGCAACAGCCCAGCCGCCCGCACTCGCCCGCGCCCCGCGCAATTGCGTAAGGCGTTTCCGCGGAAACGCCCGAGCCGGGCGGCCGGGAAGCGAAGGCCCTTGTCGTCCGCTTTAGCAGCCGTTTGGTCCGGCGGCGCCGCAGGCGACCATGGGCTACCGGCTCATGTCCGGGTTCACATGTGCCGGAGGAGGCGTACGCCATTCTCGACGGTACCAATGCGCTTCAGAGTTGCGCCGGGCAGGGCCCGATGGTGGGCTGGGTGGATGGATTCTGACCGGGTGCTGGCCGCCTTTGATGCTGAGGTCCGCCGCAATGTCCGGCCGGACGGGTCGGGGGCGCGGATTGAGGCCGATCCTTTCGTGGTGCGCTGGGTGGGCGTGGATGGCCAGGGCTGGTCCAGGATCGCCTGGTCGGACCTGAGCGAAGCCGACGCGGACGCGGTGATCGCCGAGCAGGTGGCCTATTTCGCCGCCCGGGACGAGAAGTTCGAATCGAAGCTCCACGACTACGATCGGCCGCCTGACCTGGGTAAGCGTCTGCTGGCGGCCGACTTTGCCGCCGAGGGCGAAGAGTCGCTGATGGTGACCGAGGTCTCGACGGCGCCGACGGAGGTGGGGCTGCTGCCCGGGGTGCGGCTACTGCCGGTGACGGATGAGGCTGGCGTGGGTCCGGGGTGAGGTTCGAGTTCGCCACCGCGGGCCGCATCGTGGTCGGCGTGGGACGGGCGGCTGAACTGCCCGGGCTGCTGGCCGGGCTGGGGTCGCGCGTGCTGGTGTGCACGGGCGCGAGCCCAGCGCGCCACGCCGGGCTGCTGACGGGCCTGGGAATGCCGACCGCGGTGTTCCGGGTGGCCGCCGAGCCGACGGTCGAGGTGGCCCGGGCCGGGGTCGCCGCCGCACGCGAGCACGGCGCGGACGTGGTCGCCGCGATCGGCGGGGGCAGCGTCATCGACGCCGGCAAGGCCGCGGCCATACTGCTGGGAAACGGCGGTGACCCGCTGGACTACCTGGAGGTCGTCGGCTCGGGCCAGGCGATCACCCGGCCCGCGGTGCCCTTCGTCGCGATACCCACCACCGCCGGCACCGGGGCCGAGGTGACCGCCAACGCCGTGCTCGCGGTGCCCGAGCACGGCCTGAAGGCCAGCCTGCGCAGCCCGCTGATGATTCCCCGGCTGGCGCTGGTCGATCCGCAGCTCACCGTGCCCTGCCCGGCGCCGGTCACCGCGGCCAGCGGGCTGGACGCGCTCACCCAGTGCCTGGAGCCCTACGTCTCGGTCCGGGCCACCCCGCTGACCGACGCCCTGGCCCGCGAGGGGCTGCTCCGGGCGGCGGCGGGCCTGCGCGCCGCCTACGCCGACGGCAGTGACCTGGCGGCGCGGGAGAACATGGCCATAGGCGCGCTGCTGGGCGGGATCGCGCTGGCCAACGCCAAGTTGGGAGCGGTGCACGGCCTGGCCGGCGTGATCGGCGGCACCGCGGACGTGCCGCACGGCTTCGCCTGCGCCGCGCTGCTGGCACCGGTCATCGAGGCCAACGTGCGGGCGCTACGATCCCGGCGGTCCGGCTCCGCCGCCCCGGACCGGCCCACCCTGGGCGGGTCCGCCCTGGACCGGTCCGCCCTGGACCGGTACGCCGAAGCCGCCCGGCTGCTGACCGGCCAGCCCGGCGCCTCCATCGACGACGGCCTCGCCTGGATCCGGCAGACCCTCGGCCTGCTCGCCGTGCCCGGCCTGGCGGCGTTCGGCCTCGGACCCGGGCACGCTGGTGACATCGCGGCCAAGGCCGCCACGTCGAGCAGCATGCAGGGCAACCCGGTTTCCCTCAGCCACGACGAACTGGAAGAGGTCGTGCGACAGGCGCTGTAAAGGGCCGGAACGAGTCAAAAATATTTGACACTATGTCTGTCTTGCTTTACATTGGTAATGTCAAAATTCTTTTACATCGGCGGGGCGCGGCGGGTTGATCTCGTCAGGTGTGGCGGGTTGGTCTCGCTGGGCGGCGGCTCGGTGTCATCGGACGGCGGGTCGGTATTACCGGGCAGCGGGTCGGTGCTACCGGGCAGCGGGTCGGTGCTACCGGGCAGCGGGTTGACGCCGCGGGGCGGCGGGTCTCGCGGGGAGACGGAGGCTACCGGCATGGCCTGTAAAGAGCCGGCATGAGCAAGCCGACCAGGATCACCAACTCGATACGCGCCCTGCGGTTCACTCACGGGGAGATGACGCAGGCCGAACTGGCGCAGCGGATCGGGGTCACCCGCCAGACGATCATCGCCATCGAGCAGGGACGCTACTCCCCCTCACTGGAGGTGGCCTTCCAGATCGCGCGGGTGTTCAAGGTGCCGCTCGACGAGGTGTTCCAGTACCCCGACAGCGAAGGGCCCGTGGCCAGATTAGGACCCCGGCCCGTAAGCCCGGCGTGCAGGATCGGCGTTGGAGTCCTCGCCCTTCATAGCGGGGAGGATGTCAAGTTCAACATGTGCCTGCACCCGGCCGCGCAGCCTCGGGCTGGCCGGGCAGGCGCTTGACGGGCCGGACCGGGAGCAGGACCTGCGCCGCCGCACGCCGCTGCGGGTGGCGCTCGGCGGCGAGGATCACGCGGGCAGCCACGTGTTCCTCGCCTCGGACCGCGCTCGCGGGATCACCGGCACCGTGGTGCACTCCGACGGCGGGGCCGGCGTCAGGTGAGCTGACGCCGGCCCCGCGTCCGGTTTGATCAGTGTCTGCTGATCAGTGTCTGCTGATCAGTGTCTGCTGATCAGTGTCTGCTGATCAGGGGCCAGAGCGGATGGACCTGAGCGGAGTCGCTGGTGTAGCCGAGCTCGGCCAGCCCGAATCCCTCCTCGATGGTGAGCAGCATCGAGTAGTGGTTGGACGGCGTGGCGTCGGTCGCATGCCGCGGTCCCAGCCGGCTCAGCACGATCATGGGAGCCGAACCGCCGCCGTAGACCCCTCCGGGCCAGCTGGCGCTGATCTGGGGATCCCCGGGCGGCAGCACGGGCGAGTCGCAGCAGCCCGCGACGGACGCGTAGTCGTTGTCGGCGGGGTTGGAGCCGTCGAAGTCGGTCTCGTCCGCGACGACGAAGATCACGCTGTTGCCCGTCCAGGCCCGGCTGCTCGTGATCGTCTGCACCGCGCCCTTGACGAAGGCGTCGGCCTTGGCCTTGAGCGCCTCGTCGTTGGCGTCCCCGGCGACGTTGTTGTACGGGCAGGGCGTGTCGGAGAAGCCGGGGACAGCGGTGTAGATGCCGCCGTGCATGTTGCTGCACTCATCGGGGCTGATCCACACGTAGCGCGGCGCGTGCGGGCCGTTCAGGTCGGCGGCCATGTCGGGGTAGGGCTTGATGTGCGCGGCGCGGGCCGGATCCAGCCGGACGTCGTTGTACAGGATGAACGGGTTGTGCTTGCTCGCGTACAGCGCATTCGAGCTGCTCGGCCAGAAGTCGGGCAGGTAGCCGGGGCTGGGCATGGCCTGCATGTAGGCGTCCCACGGGATGTGCGCGGCCTCGAGCTCGTCCACGACGTTGGTGTGGTCGTACCGGTTCGGCCCGAAGTTGTTCGACGTGGTGGGGTACCAGCCGTTGTCGTTGTTGACCCACCAGTTGTTGCCGCTGGTGGCCGCGATGTAGTTCGGCTCGCTGGTGTGGGTGACGCCGAAGTAGTCGGTGGCCTGCCCGTAGGTGCTGGCCAGCGAGGTGATGTGCGGCGCGGCCGGGTCCCCGATCACGTGGTCGGCAGCGTGGTTCTCCAGCATGATGATGAACACGTGGTCCAGGCGCGTTCCGTGTCCGCCGGAAGCGCCCGACGTCCGGGCGGCACCCGCGGTGGCGCCGTAACTGCCCTGGGCCCCGGCGACCGCGAGCGCCGCCGCGGCCAGCGCGATCGCGGCCGCGGCCGCCATCCCGGCCGCGGGCGGCCTGAGCCGCCGGCGCAGAGATTGCTGTCTGGTCATTATGACCTCCCCTCCTGGCACAAGCTAGAACTGGTTTAAACGTTTTAGCACTTCTGCGGCGTCTTGTCAGCCTCGGTTTAGTCACTGTCTAGCGGCCTTTGCTGACGACCCAGGACGCGATCAGGTCGGCTGCCTGGGTGCGGGCGCCTTCGGGATGCCCAGGCGGACGGCTACTGCCCCGGCGTGGATCCGGTGCTGACCGCCTCGGCGCTGGCGGCCATGCTGGAGCACTTCTGCTACATCTGGCTCGGCCAGGGCGGCGAGAAGGACATCCCGCTCGACGACGAGCGGGCGCTGGACGCGCTGGCCACCATCTGGGTGAAGGCCGTCTACTGGCGCTGAGCGAGGGGCCTGCCCGGGCCGGAACCGTTCCCGGGCGCGGACCGTCCAAGGGTGGACGTTAGGAGGCCCGCATGGCCGCAGAGCCAGTACAAGCCCTGATCGCTGTCGCGGTCCTAGCCGGGCTGGCGGCGTGCGGCAGTGTCACGGCCGGCAGCGCCGGGCACCCGGCCTCGGCCAGCGCGGCGGGAGGAGGGGCGCTCTGCGCGGACGGCCAGGGTGCGGACCGGGTGGTGGTCAGCCGGACCGCCGCCTCGCGCCCGGTCACGGTTAGCGGCGCGCCCCAGGTGCAGGCCATGGTCGCCGCGCTCTGCGCGCTTCCGGCCATGCCGCCCGGGCAGCACTGCCCGGCCGCGCCGGCGGGATCGGTGCGGCTGGTGTTCGCGGCGGGCACGCGCAGCTTCCCGCCGGTCAGCGTGCAGGAGTCGGGCTGCCGCAGCGTGACCGGGATCGGCGCGACCCGGTCGTGGTCCGCGTCGTCGCCGTTCGGCCAGATGCTCGACGAGGCGGTGGGCGGCTTTGGCCGGCTGGTCCCTGGCACCCACCCGAGCAGCGTGCCGACCGGGCCGTAACCGGCTGGGGCTGGAATGACACGTGCTCCCAGGTGGCGCGGGGACGCCTCCCGGGAGCACGCATCGGGATTACGGTCGGATCACTCCTGCCCGGCCCGGCAGGGGTCCCTCAGGTTGCCGCTGTTGAAGTCTTCGAACCGATTCGACGTGGTGAATCCGGGCTCCGGGAACAGGACCCTCAGCAGCGGCCCGAATTCAGCCGTGGAGCTGCCGCCGAAGTCGTTCACGGTGCCGGGAATGTACTTGCCGCCCTCTTGCCACTTGCATCCCGCGCCTCCTCGGAACGTCGTGGAGAAGAACGGGTAGAACGCCGCACCGTTCGGCGGGTTGACGCAGTTGGCGCCGGTGTTCGGGTCGCAGAACGGCGGGTTGGCCTGCGCGCCCTGGCGTTCGATCGCCGGCAGATCGGTCTCGAAGGCGACGGTTGAGTAGTTCCTTCCGTGGGTCGTCGGGCTGGTGAACAGCACCGGTGTCGGGTGCAGGGCCCGGTCCACGGCCGGGTTCGGGTTGGTGCCCGGCCAGTCCAGCCGGTAGGACTGCCCGTCCCAGTCCTCGTCCGGGGCGAGGCACCCGTCGATCTTCACCACCGTCGAGTCGGTGCCCGGGACGCAGGCGGCGTCGTCGGCATCCACGGTGGTCCCGTCCTGGGCGCCGGCCGAGGTGCAGTTGCCGTTGGCGTCGATGGCCAGGCAGTTCTCGAAGTGGCCGATCTCGTCGGACATGGCGATGTTGTAGGTGTGCACCGACCAGGTGTTGCCCCGCGGGTTCGCGGTCGAGTACTCGGGGTGGAACGCGTAGGGGGCTTCCTGGCAGGTGCTGGACTTCGGGGTGTACAGGATGTGGCCGAACCCGTTGGCGATCGAGGCGGTCATCGAACCGTGCTGGCCCGTGCTGAGGTCGGTCAGGTCGGTCCGCAACCCGGCCGGCGTGTCGTGTAGATGGATCCGGATCCGGTCACCGGGGTTCATGAACAGGTCCTTGGCCGGGTTCGGGTTCACCGCGCTGAAGTTCGGGTTGGTGAGAGTCCCGGTGAACAAGGGGTTGGCCGGGGCCTGGGATACCCCGCTCTTGGTGATGTAGGCCCAGTTGATGGGCTCGGATCCGCCGAGGACGTAGTTGTTGCACGCGCTGGTGTTCTCTTGGCCCGTGTTCTGGTTCAGCGTGCGGCTGTCGATGTTCATCGCCGCGCAATACTGATGTGCCGTGCAGCCGAACCCCTCGAACTGCGGAACGTAGCCCGGGCCGTAGAACTGAAGCTCCATGAAGGCGTTACCGGGGTGCTTCCCGATGTAGTCCCGCGCGTTCGGGTTGCTGCCGACCAGGTTGTTGCGGTCGGAGTCCGGCGTGCATTTCGTGGTGTACTCGGGCGCGGACTGGCTGTCGCACAGCGTCATCCCGAACCAGAAGGTCGGCCGCAGCTGGAAGTTCCACGTGGTGCCGCCGGCACCGGACGCGTTCGGCTGGGTCTTGGGATCCTTCGGGAGCACCATCGTGTAGGTCATGTCGTTGCCCGAACCGGGGATGCCGGACTTGAACTCCAGGGACGGCTCGTCGTGGCCGACGTACTGGCCGTTGGGGTAGCGCTGGGCATCGACACACGTGGAGTGCCTGCTCTGGCAGAAGGGCTCGTTGTTGTAGCTCTCCTGCGCCGCGACAGTGCGGGCTTGAGGCTGTGATCCGGCCTGGCTCGCGGCGCTCGCGGGAAGCGCGGTGACCGCCAGCAGGGGGAGGCTCAGGATGCTGAGCGCAGCCAGTCTGGATCGCTTCAATCTCTGTCCTTTCGCCCATCAGCAAAGCCGGGGCCGCGAGTGTTGGCTGCTGACGGATGGTGGGTGGACTGCCCGAGTCGGATGGCCTGCCCGGCCGGTCTCGGCGTACGGCCGGGCGAACCCCGGCTGCTCCTCCGCCCAGGGAGCAACACGGGCCTGCGGCGCCACGACCCGCTAAGGCAGCGGGCAAAGTGGCGAGCAAATCTGAACACGATGAACATACAACCGGGACGAATCGCCGCGAAACCCCCAGAAACTAAAAAGATCGCTACATGACGTCTTTCGCTACGTGGCCGGCCGGCCGGGGGCCCGCCTATGAGAATGCGAATTAGCAGCGACTTAACGCGGTACCGGGCATTACCCGGGAAATTTCCACCTCATTACCCATGCTCAACCAATCACCTCGGCGGGCACGGCGGCGGCGGGTCAGCCTGCCAGCCGCCGCCGGCCGCACCTCACGATGCGGGCGTGAGCTGCAGGTAGACGACGCCGTTGTGGTAGAGTTCAGCGTTCGCCCGGGTCCACTTGGCGGCCGGGAGGCCGTCGGCGAACAGGCGCGATCCGGTGGAGCGGGTAACCGGGTAGACGAACAGGTGCAACTCGTCGGCCAGCCCGTCGGCGATGAGGCCGCGGACCAGGGTCCCGCTGCCGCTCACGTACAGTCCCTTGGCCGACTCCTCCTTGAGCCGCTGGATCCTCTTGGCGTCGTACGCCCCGATGATCTCCGAGTTCCGCCAGGTCGGCGTGGTGAGCGTGGACGACACCACGTACTTCATGGTGTCGTTGAAGAACGGCGCGCCTGGGTCCTGTTCGGGGGTACGCCGGGACCAGGCCGGCTCGAACATCTCGTAGGTCTTGCGGCCCAGCAAGATGCCGTCGCTGCCCGTCGTGATCCGGCCGATCGCCTCGCCCATCCTCGGATCGAATCCGAACTCAAAGGTCCAGCTCGGAGTGTCGATCACGCCGTCGAGGCTGATGAACTCGTGTACTCGGATCGCTCCCATTCTTCCTCCCTGTCTGGTTGGTTTCACGGTCAGGACGGCGCCGCGGGCCCAGATTCATCGCTGGCGCTGGCGATCCTGCCAGTGCCGCCGGGCTGGGATGGCCTCCGCTTACCTGACGGCTTCCCTGCCGTCCTGCACGGTCAGGCCGCCGGTCTCGAAGGCCTTCGGCGTGAGCACCTGGTACACCGCGCCGGCCCGGGTGGTCCGGGATTCGAGCAGCGTGTATCCGCGGGCGGGCGCGGCCTCGGTGAACAGCCGCTTGCCGGCGCCGACGGTAACCGGGAACACCAGCAGCCGGTACTCGTCGATCAGCCCCGCGTCGTGCAGCGTCTGGGCGAGCCGCGCGCTGCCGTGCACCTGCAGCTCACCGCGGCCGGCCTGCTTGAGATCGGCGACCTGGCCAACCACGTCACCGCGCAGGATCGTGGTGTCGCCCCAGTCGGCGCTGGTCAGGGTGTTCGACGCGACGTACTTACGGCCGTGGTTCAGCTTGGTCGCGGCGCGGTTGGCCGGGTCGGTGACCTGGCTCCAGTAGGCGCGCATCGTTTCGTAGGTGTTGCGGCCGAGCAAGATCGCCTCGGTGCGAACGAACCAGCTGTCGGCGATCTCGCCCATGTCGGCGTCGGAGAACGGGATCAGCCATCCACCGCGGCTGAACCCTCCGCTGCGGTCCTCCTCCGCTCCGCCTGGGCCCTGCATGACCCCGTCGAGCGTCAGGAAGGTGTGCGTGACCAGCTTCATCGACTTCACCCCATGATCTATCGGCCCACGCCATGATCTGTCGGCCCACGCCGGAGGACGGTGTGCTCGCCCCCGTCATGCCGGACGACTGGAGCACACCGTCGCCTGGCGTCAGCCCCCGGTATCCGTGACCGCCCGGCGCTGGCTAGCCTAACCGGCAAGTGGTCTGCGTGACTGGTCCAATCACCGGCTTATAAATGGGTCCAATCGTGTCGTACGGCCAGGAACCCGGGTAGCGTCTGAGGGTGGACCTGGAGATCGACTTCCGGGATGGCATCTCGCTGCGCCGCCAGCTCGAGGACGCGCTGCGGGTGGCGATCCGTTCCGGCCGGCTGCCGCCGGGGTCGGTGCTGCCGCCCAGCCGCGACCTGGCCGAGCAGCTGCGCGTGTCGCGCGGCGTGGTGGTCGACAGCTACGCCCAGCTGGCCACCGAAGGGTACCTGTCGGCCCGGCGCGGATCTGGCACCCGGGTGGCCGCGACGGCGGCGTCGGGCCGGCCGCCGGTCCAGCGACAGCTCAGCCTGCCGAACCGCTACCGGTACGACCTGCGGGCCGGGCAGGCCGACTTCCACGCGTTCCCGCGCGCCGCCTGGAAGGCGGCGCTGGTACGCGCGCTGCGTGAGCTGCCCGACAGCCGGCTGAGCTACGGGAGCCACCGCGGCGAACCCGAGCTCAGGAACGCCGTGGCCGGGTACCTGGCCCGGGTGCGGGGCGTGGTGGTGGAACCCGAGCACGTGGTCGTCTGCTGCGCGGCGTCCCAGGCGCTGGCCGTGCTCTGGCGCGCACTGCGCCGGCACGGCGGGCGACGCGTCGCGGTCGAGGATCCCGGCTGGCGATGGCAGCGGTACACCGCCGAGCACGCTGGGCTCGAGGCCGTTCCCGTCCGGGTGGACGCCGACGGCATGGTGGTGTCCGAGCTCGCCGCGGCCAATGTGGATGCCGTGGTGATGACCCCGGCGCACCACTACCCGACCGGGGTGGTGATGGCGGCCGAACGGCGCGGCGCCCTGATCACCTGGGCGCGCGAGCGCGGGGCGCTGATCGTGGAGGACGACTACGACGTGGAGTACCGGTTCGGCCGGGAACCGGTGGCCTCCCTCCAGGGCCTGGCCCCGGATCTGGTCGCGTTCGTCGGCACCACCAGCAAGACGCTCGCGCCCGCGCTGCGCCTGGCCTGGGTTGTGCCGCCCTCGCACCTGATCAACGACGTCGAGGACACGCTCCTGGTCACCGGCGTGACCCCGCCGACGCTTGACCAGATCGCCATGGCCGCGTTCATCGAGGACGCCGCGCTGGAGCGTCACCTGCGCTCGATGCGCCGGAGCTATGGCGCCAAGCGGAATGTCCTGGTCGCCGAGCTCGGCCGGCACCTCCCCGAGGTCCGCGTCAGCGGGACCGAAGCCGGGCTGCACCTGCTCGCCTGGCTTCCGGACGGTGCCGACGAGCACGCCACGGCGATGCGGGCCCGCCGCTCCGGCGTCGGCGTGCACGAACTGCACCGCCACTGCACCACTCGGGCGCCGTCGCCGCCGGCGCTCTTGCTCGGCTTCGCCCTCCCGAGCGAGTCCGACCTGGTCGCCGCCACCAAGCTCCTGGCCGAGGCGATCTGCTGACCCACGAGCGCACGCGGGGGTCAGGTGGCGCTGACCGAACGGGCGGTGGCCGTCTCGCCTGGGTCGATGCCGAACGAGATGATGCGCGTGGGCTGGATGCGGACGATGGTGTCTTCGAACCGCTCGCCGAAGGCCTTGCCTCCCGTCGGGATCACGGCCGCGGTCCCGCGCACTTCGATCATGCGCGGCTGCCACGGCGGGAGCACGTCATCGACCACGATGCTGGCCCGGCCGGTGCGCTGCACGTCGCGGAGCTTCTTGGTCTGGCTCATCCGCAAGCCGCCCACGTCGATGGCGTCGTGCTCGGCGTTGTAGCGAAACGAGGTCGGCACCACGTGCGGCTGACCGTCCGGCCCGACGGTTGCGATCCGCCCCAGCCGCTGGCCGGCCAGGTACTCGAGTTCGGAATCCGTGAATACGCTCATGCCCGGGCTAACCTGAGCGTCTGCGGCGGCATTCCTGACCGGCCCAGGTGGCCGGTGACCGGGGTGGCCCCGCTGGCCCGGGCCGCGACCTTGCGGCTCGACGCCTGCTGACACAGGTGTTCGACCTGACGCTGCCGCTCGAGCAGGTGGCCGAGGGTTACCGCGCCATGGACGAGCGCCGCGCTATCAAGGCGCCGTTGGACCCGTGGGACCCGACCAGGTCACTTCCCCGGTTCAAATATCGGTCAGCTGACCGATGTCTCTCGATGCAAATTGCAGCACCATTTTTGCCGCAACAGGCATCGGGTAAATCAATGCTGGCCCGGCCTGTCCCTGTGGACCCCGATGGAGGGACCGGTGATGGCACGTAGGTTCGCGCGGGCAATGCGGGTCGTGGAAATGGTGGGCGCCGCGGCGGCTGTCGCGGTCCTGGCGATCTTGTTCCTGCCCAGGTTCACCGCCGGCGGTGAGGCCGCCCCGCCGGTCATCGAGCAGCCGGACCTGAACGTCGCGGTGGTGCCCGCCGCCGATTCCGCCGGTTTCTTCGTCGCTCTGCACGAGGGCCTGTTCGCGGCCCGCGGGCTGCACGTCGCCTTCATCCCCGCGGTCAGTTCCGAGACGGTCATCAACGCCCAGGCGCTAGACGAACCGCGCGACCGGATCGACATCTCCTGCGGCAACTACGTCAGCTACATCCAGGCGCAGGAAAACTACGACCAGGGCAACCGGCCCGCCACGGCCACCAGCGCCATGGTCGCCGCCGACCTGGACGTCTTCGCTGAAGGCTCGGTGATGCAGCCGGGCGCCCAGGGGCTGTACGTGATGCCGAACTCACCGGTGCGGACGCTGGCCGACCTGGAGGGCAAGACCATCGGCGTCAACGCGCCGGGGAACATCCTGTACCTGCTGGCCGCCTCCGTGCTGGCCGAGAACGGGCTGAATGTGTCAGGAACGCGTTTCGCGTACTACCCGCTGCCCCAGATGGCCGCGATGCTCAGAGCCGGGAAGATCGCCGCGGCGGTGCTGCCCGAGCCGTTCGCCAGTCAGGCCGAGTTGTCCATGGGCGTAACGCTGCTGGCCGACCTGGACCAGGGCGCGACCGCCGCGTTCCCGGTGCAGGGCTGTGCCGTCACCCGGCAGTGGGCCGCGCTGCACCCGGGGACGCTCGCGGCCTTCCGCGCCGCGTTCGAGCAGGGCCAGCAGATCGCGGACACCAACCGGTCCGCGGTGGAGCAGGCGATGGAGGCCCTGCCGGCGCCGTTCGGCCTGACCAAGGTGCAGGCCGCGGTCATGGCACTGGACTCCTACCCGCTCGGAGCGGTCGACGTCACCCGGCTGCAGCGGGTGGCCGATGTCATGCACCATTTCCTGGGCTTCCCGCCCTTCAGCGTCCGGCAGATAACGGGCGGCTGAGGGCGGCCCCGGGCCGCTCAGCTGCCCTTCTGGCGGTACTGGAGCCGCTGCCGCGCCATCTCGCAGACGCCGCGGCGCTCGTTTTCCGCCGCGACACCCCTGGCCTCATCGAGGTCGGCCGCCGTCAGCAGGCCGTTGGCGAGCAGGAAGTCAGCGAGGTCACGCGCGTGACCGCGTTCGGACCAGATGAGGCCCTGAAGCAGCTTCTTGTAGTCCGACACCGCGCCCTCGCCGCTCAGGTCCAGGGCGATGACCACGCTCATCATCGGCACCGTCTGCGGGGCGGCCACGCCGAGGATGAACTCCTGGTAGTAAAAGGCCATCGCCAGCCGCGCCGTGGCGTTGCGCTCGAAGTAGCCGCGCACGCGGGCCACCGCGTCTCCGCCGGGCATGCCGCTCCGCCGCACGATCGTGCCGGCCCGGGTGGTCACCTGCCGGTCACCGTCCGGGGCGTCCAGATCGGCGTGGCGACGGTCCGGCATGTCGAGCCGCAGGCGCAGCACCCAGGTCCCCACGCTGACCAGCCACGAGCCCTCGGCGAGGGTGACCGGCAGCGCCTCGTAGCGCGCCGGGGCGACCGGCAGCACGTGACGCGCCGTGCGCTGCACCGCCTCGGCCGTCACGGGTGCCCCGGCCGTACCCGGCGCCAGGTAGACCCGGTACGTCGTGTCCCGGCTGAACAGCTCCCAGCGGTGGTGCACGTAGCGCAGGCCCGCGCAACGCGGGGCGCGGTGCAGGGTGAGATCCTCGTCGCCGCTGAGCATGCGCCGGTCCAGCCAGGTGATCTCGTCGCGCGGGCAGCTCACCCACTCACCGCGCGCCGCCGACCAGAGGAATAGCCGAACCGTCGCCACTGCGTAATTGTCGCACTTCCCCGGGGGTCAGCCGATCTCCACGCGGGACAGCAGCGCGTCGGGCCTGGTCCCCCAGCGGATCTCATCGCCGTCGCTGAGCGGCTGCTCGCCCGCCACGGGGACATCGTTGAGGGTGAGCCCGTTCCGGCCTTGGTTGGTGACCCACCAGCGATCGCTGGCGAACGTGAACGTGGCGTGCTCCCGGGACACCGTGGGCACGTCGGGCAGCACCAGTTCCACGGACCCGCGCCCGGCGCGGGCGCCGGACACCTTGCTTTCCGCCACCGAGGAGCCCGTGACCAGCCGCAGCACCGGGATACGAGGCAGGCTGCATTCCATGATCGTGGCCAGGCCGGCACCCGCCGTCAGATCCCGGTCAGGATCCGGGTCCGGTGCGTGCCAGGCGCGGGTGCCGGCCCAGGCGACCCCGGCGGACCCGGCGACCCCGGCGTACGCAGGCGGCGGGGCGGTATAGGCCAGTTCGGGCCCGGCCTGCGCGTACCGGACGTCGGGCATGGCCCGCGCGGCGCCGGCGCTCATCCGATCCGCCTGCCGCAGGCGGTAACGGCCCGCCGGGACGGCCCCGGCGATGACATACACGTCGGCCGGACCCGGCCCGGCGAAGCGAGCCTGATAGGCGGCGACCTGCTCCTCGTAGACCTCGGTCATGCTCGAGCCGATCACGCCGAGTTCCATCCGCTCGCATAGCGAGGCGAGATCATCGGGATTCAGCTGCAGTTCGACCACGTTCGGCGCGAGCAGCGCCCCGTTGGGCGTGACCACGAACACGTCGGACAGGTGCCGCATGGCGACCTTCAGCACGTCCTGTCCGTCGCGCCACGGGCGGGAAGCCGCCCGCCGGAGCCACGGATGATCCATCGTGATGCCCAGGGCCCGCAGGCCGCCCACGGTCACCGCGCCGAGCCCGGCGATGATCACCAGCGCCACGGTGGCCGAGACGACCGAACCTGTCACGACCGCCAGCATCACCCAGCAGGCCGCGGCGCCCGCCGCGACCGCCCAGCGCTTCCGGCTCCGCTGCCGCAGCGGAGTGCGCGCCGGCCGGCGTTCCGCTTCCCTGCCCTCCGTCATCGAGCACCGTCCTTGACCTGTCTATTCGTCTGAGGCCCCGGCATCGAGGATGCGGCCCGCGCGGCCGCCCGTCAACGAATCACCGGCAGTTTCCAGGTATCTGGAAGCTGCCGCTGGCCGACGGCGTCGAGCAGGTGGGCGCGGGCGGTGGCGAGCGAGGTACGCCGACACATGGTGCCGGGCGGCGCGGATGTATCAGGGGCGGTGCGGTTAGGCTCTGATCAGGCGTGACGGATCAACCGGCGGCCGCAGGGCCGGTCTGGTCGCGGTCACCCGGCTGGCAAAGGCTGACATCGCATGGCTGACGTCTCGAGCGGTACGGCGGCCCGGGCCGGGCGGCTCAGCCTGCCCAGGCCGCTCACCAGCTTCATCGGCCGGGAACGCGAGCTGGCGCAGGCCAGACGGCTGCTGGCGGCCAGCTACCTGGTCACGCTGACCGGGCCGGGCGGCAGCGGCAAGACCCGGCTGTGCATCGCGCTGGCCGCGGCGGTGGCCCGCGACTACCCGGACGGCGTCTATTTCGTCCCGCTGGCGCCCGTCCGGGATCCCGGCCTGGTGCCCTCGACGATCGCCCAGAGCATCGGGCTGCAGGACGCCAGGGACGCGCCGCTGATGGAGCACCTGGTCAGCCAGTTGCGGGAGCGACAGCTGCTGATCGTGCTGGACAACTTCGAGCACCTGCTGGCCAGCGCCCCGGTGGTGACGCGGCTGCTGCAGGAGACGACGGCCGTGCGGATCCTGGTCAGCAGCCGCTCGTCGCTGCACGTCTCCGGCGAGCAGGAGTGCCCGGTTCCGCCGCTGGCGGTCCCCGGGGAGGAAACTCGCCCGACGGCGGCCTCGCTGGCGGCCTGCGAGTCGATCCGCCTGTTCACCGAGCGGGCCGCCGCCGCGGTGCCGGGATTCGCCCTGGACGACGAGAACGCGGCGGCGATCGCGCGGATCGCGCGCAGGCTGGACGGCCTGCCGCTGGCCATCGAGCTGGCGGCGGCCCGGGTCAAGCTGCTGCCGCCGGAGGCGATCTTGCCCCGGCTGGAACACTCGCTGGGCCTGCTGACCGGCGGCAGCCGCGACCTGCCGGACCGGCAGCAGACGCTGCGCGCGACCATCGCCTGGAGCCATGACCTGCTGACCGAGGGGGCCAGGCGACTGCTCGCCACCTGTTCGGTGTTCGCCGGGGGCGCCAGCCTGGAGGTCATCGAGACGGTCTGCGACGCCGCGGCGGACATCGGCCTGCCGGTGCTCGACGGGATGCAGGAGCTAGTCGACCACAGCCTGCTGCGGCCGGTGCGCGGCCCCGGGGGGCGGCCCGGACGGTACGCGATGCTGGAGACCATCCGCGAGTACGCGGCCGAACGGCTGGCGGCCATGCCGGAGGCGGACCGGGCCCGCGGCGCGCACGCTGCTTCCTTCCTGGCCCTGGTCGAGACCGCCGGCCGCCCGCACGCGGGCCTGGCCAGGAAGGAATGGCTGGAGCGGGTGGACGCCGACCACAACAACATCCGGGCGGCGCTCGGCTGGTACCGCCAGCACGACCCGCCCGCCGCGCTGCGGCTGGCCGCCGCGATGGCCGCGTTCTGGTCGCTGCGCGGCCACCACACCGAGGGCAGGCAGCGGCTGGTTGAGCTGCTCGGCCTGGTCCTCGAGCCGAGCGTGGCCCGGGTCAGCGCGCTGAACGGCGCCGCCTGGCTGGCCATCGACCAGGGCGACTACACCAGGGGCGCCGTCCTGCTCGAAGAAAGCATCGGGCTGAGCCAGACCCTGGGCGACACGGTTGGCGAGGGCATCGCCACCGTGTACCTCGGCCGGTGCAAGTTGTCCAGCCTGGCGACCGCGGAGGGGGCAGCGGACGTGGAGCGCGCCGTCGCGCTGATGAACGAGTCGGGGGATCGTCCGGCGATCGCGTTCAGCACGTTCTACTCCGGGCTGGTCGCGCTGCTCACCGGCCGGCTGGAAGCCGCCTGCGACCTGTTCGGCCGGTGCGCCGCGATGGCCGACGAACTCGGCCTGGCCCCGCTGGCCGCGCGGGCCCGGCAGATGCTCGGCTTCCCGCTGCTTGACCTGGGCGAGCTGACCGCGGCCCGGGCCACGATGGCGGAGAGCTTCCCGGAGATCATGGACGTCGGCGATCGGTGGGTCATCCAGATCGGGCTGAGCGGCTTCATCGGGCTCGCGGCGAAGACCGGGCGGCCCCGGCTGGCGCTCCGGCTGGCCGGAGCCGCCGACGCGTACCGGGACGTCAACGAGTTCTCCCTGCCCGAACCGATCCGGGAAATCGTCGAGCGCTGGCTCGGGCCGGCCCGGGCCAAGGCCGGGCCGGCGGCGGCGCGGCTGCTTGCCGAGGGCCGGCGGCTGAGCCCGGAGGAGGCGGTTGGCCTCGTCCTGGCGAACGAGCCGACCGACGCCCGGCGGCAGAGCGCCCCGCCGCCGGGCCCGCGCCGGACGCTGACCCGCCGGGAGGCCGAGGTCGCGGCGCTCGCGGCACGCGGGCTGACCAACCGGGACATCGCCGCACAGCTGTTCCTCTCGGTCCGGACCGTCGAGGTGCACGTCGACCACATCCTCACCAAGCTGGGGTTCCGCACCCGGACCCAGCTGGCCGCCTGGGCCTACGGGCAAGGCCCGCGGCCGGAAGATACGTAGCCGCTACGTAATTCTTCAGATGGCCCGGGGCCGCGGCCGGCGCAGAGTGGGCCGCATGAACGACACAGATTGTCAGGTTCTGGTGGTAGGCGCCGGGCCGACCGGGCTGGTCCTCGCCGCGGAACTGCTGGCCCGCGGCATCCGGACCCGCATCATCGACAAGGGCGACGGGATAGCCCTGCAGACCCGGGCGATCGGCATCCACGCCCGCACGCTGGAGATCTTCGACATGATGGGCCTGGCGGAGCGCTTCATCGAGCACGGCCAGGTGGTGAACCAGCTCCGCTTCTACTCCGAGGGCCGGTGCCTGGCCGGCCTGGAGTTCGCGCGCTGCGGCTCACGGCGGTTCGGCTTCCTCCTAGACCTGCCGCAGCACCAGACCGAACGGCTGCTCCGCGCCCGGATCACCGAACTGGGCGGCGTGGTGGAGGACGGAACCGAGCTCACCGGCCTGACCGCCGGCGGCGATGCCGTCACCGCGGCCGTCCGCAGTCACCGGGGGTCCGGGGTGATCATCGCAGAGTACGTAGCCGGCTGCGACGGCGCGCACAGCCGGGTCCGGCGCGAGCTCGGGCTGGCCTTCCACGGGCACCCTTATCCGCAGGACTGGCTGCTGGCCGACGTCCTGCTGGATTGGGACCCGGGTGAGCACGCGGTGCACGCGTTCTTCCGGCGCGACGGGCTGCCGGTGATCTTCTTCCCGATGCGCGGGCACCGGTGGCGGCTGACGCTGCCCTTCGCCGGGAGCCGGGACAGGCAGCCGCCCACCCTGGACGAGATCCAGGAGCTGACCGACCAGCGGGCGCCGCGGCTGGTCACCGTGTCCGATCCCACCTGGCTGGCCAGCTTCCGCTGCCATCGCCGGTCGGCCAGTGCCTACCGGCGCGGCCGCGTGCTGCTGGCCGGCGACGCGGTGCACATCCACACCCCGGCCGGCGGCCAGGGCCTGAACACCGGGATCGCGGACGCGCACAACCTGGCGTGGAAACTGGCCCTGGTCGCATCCGGCCGGACGCCCGACGCGCTGCTGGACAGCTACGGCACCGAACGGCACCCGGTGGCCGAGGACGTGCTCAGGCTCAGCCACGCCCTGGTTCACTACGGCACCATCAGCCATCCCGTCAGGCGCAGGGTCCGCAACGTCGTCGTCCCGGCCCTGGGCGGCAACCCGGTGATCCAGCGCCGCGCCGCCCGCAGGATCAGTCAGATCTATGTCTGCTACCCGCCGGGCCCGCTGACCCGCCCGGATCGCGGCCGGGGCGGCTCGAAGGCCGGCCAGCGCATGCCCGACATCCAGGTCCGCGCGGACGGCCAGCCCAGCACGCTGCATGCCGTCCTGCGCGGCGGCGGGCACGTCCTGGTCGTGCCCGCGGTGCACGCGGCCAGCGTCCTGGACGACTCGGGGCTGCGGCCCTACCTGGGCGACCTCAACGTCGTCACGGGCGAGGACGGGGGCCCGGCCGTCCTGGTCCGGCCGGACGGCCACGTGGCGGCCCGGGGCGGGCCGGGCCGGATGGAAACGGTGACCGGATATCTCCGCGACCTGCTAACCGAGCCGACACTGATGAGGGCACGGCTTCCCGGGCCAGGGCGGGTCCGGTATGCCGACGTAGCAGATCGTTCCGTTAGGTTGGGCTGACCGGCGTGGCCCGCATCCGGTTGCAGAAGAGGAGTACAGACATGGCCGAGGTGATTCTCTTCCACCATGCGCTGGGACTGACCCCCGGCGTCGTCGCGTTCGCCGGCGAACTGCGCGGCGCCGGGCACACCGTGCACACGCCCGACCTGTTCGAGGGACGCACCTTCGGCACCATCGAGGAGGGCCTGGCCTATGCCGGGCAGATCGGCTTCCCGGGCGGGGTGATCGAGCGGGGGGTCCGGGCCGTCGACGGGCTGCCCGCGGGGCTGGTGTACGCCGGTTTCTCGGTTGGCGTGCTCTGCGCCCAGATGCTGGCGCAGACCCGGCCGGGAGCGCGGGGCGCGCTGCTGTTCTACTCGTGCGTTCCGGTCACGGCGTTCGGGCCCGCGTGGCCCGAAGGGGTGCCGGTACAGGTACACGGGATGGACGCCGACCCGATCTTCGCCGGCGAGGGTGACCTCGACGCCGCCCGCGCACTCGTCGGCCAGGCCGAAGACGCGGAGCTTTTCCTGTACCACGGCGACCAGCACTACTTCGCCGACAGCACGCTGCCCTCCTACGACGCGGACGCCACCGCCCTGCTTACCCGGCGCGTGCTGGACTTCCTCCGCGAGCGGTAGGCGCCCGCGGACGTCGCTGGCGACCGGCGATTTCGCGGCGGGCGGCGGGTCTGTACATATGTAAGGGCCAGCGGTCGCTGGCGTCCGCGTGGCGAGTCTGGGGCAGCCGATGACAGTCAGCGAGGATTTCACCGATCTGGTCGGCCGGTTCCGGGGTGAGCTGCTGGCGCACTGCTACCGGATGCTGGGTTCGGCCGAGGAGGCCGAGGACCTGGTTCAGGAAACGTACCTGCGGGCGTGGCGGTCCTACGACGGCTTCGAGGGCCGTTCGTCGGTGCGGACCTGGCTGTACCGGATCGCCACCAACGTGTGCCTGACCGCGATCGACCGGCGGGGCCGCCGGCCGCTGCCCTCCGGGCTGGGCGCTCCGAGCGACGACCCGGAAGCGCCGCTGGTCGCGGGCCCGGAGGTGCCGTGGCTGCAGCCGTTCCCCGACGCGCTGCTGGCCGGGGAGCACGACGACCCGGCCGCGGTGGCCACCTCGCGCGCGGGGATCCGGCTGGCTTTCGTGGCGGCGCTGCAGCACCTGTCCGCCCGGCAGCGCGCGATACTGATCATGCGGGACGTGCTGGGGTGGCCGGCCGCCGAGGTGGCCGACGCGCTTGGCACCACCCCGACCGCGGTCAACAGCGGCCTGCGCCGGGCCCGCGCCCAGCTCGCGCAGGCGCCGCCCGCGGAAGACGAGCTGGCCGAGCCCGCCGAACCGGACCGGCGCGCGCTGCTCGACCGGTTCGCCGCGGCCATCGAGGACGCCGACGCCAGCGCGCTGGCCGAACTGCTCCGGGAGGACGTCGCGCTGGAGATGCCGCCGCAGCTGACCTGGTTCAGCGGCCGCCGGGCGGTGGCGGCCTTCATCGCGTCGTACCTGCTCACCGAGCCCGGAGGAGTCCGGCTGGTACCGGTCGCGGCCAACGGGCAGCCGGCCTTCGCGGTCTACCGGCGCGAAGCCGACGGGGCCTACCACGCGCACGCGATGCAGGTACCCACGGTCACCGCGACGGGGATCGCGCACATCGTTGCCTTCCAGGACACAGGCCTGTTCGCGACGTTCGGCCTGCCGCTGGTGCACGGCGCGGCCGTGAGCTGAAAACCGGGCGCCGGCTCGCGGCGAATCCCGCGGATCCGCATGGTCTATATCAGTAGGCCGCCTCAACGAGCGGCCCGCCGCCAGCACAGGCGGCGTGGAACCCGCAGAGCCATCAGGGAGTACCGCTATGCCCGAAAACGAACTAGCAGGCGTGACGGCGCTGGTCACCGGCGCCAGCCGGGGCTTCGGCCGCGGCATCGCCACCGCCCTGATCCGGGCGGGCGCGCAGGTCGTCGGGGTCGCCCGTGACCGCGACCCGCTGGAAGAACTGCGCACGGAACTCGGCGGATCGTTCACCGCCGTGTCCGCCGATGCCGCCGACCCGACCGTAGCCGGGCAGCTCATCGACGCCTGCCGTCCCGGCATCCTGGTGCTCAACGCCGGCGCCACCCCGCTGCCGCGGCCGGTTCACCAGCACACCTGGCAGACCTTCAGCCGCAACTGGGATGTCGACGTCCAGCACGTGTTCCACTGGACGCGCGAGGCGCTACTGGCCCCGCTCGACCCAGGGAGCACCGTGGTCACGCTGTCCAGCGGGGCGGCGCTGCGCGGCTCGCCGCTGTCCGGCGGCTACGCCGGGGCCAAGGCCGCCATCAGGTGGCTGACCGCCTACGCCGCGGCCGAATCCGAGCGGGAGAAGCTCGGCATCAGGTTCGTCTCGCTGCTCCCGCAACTGACCCCCGCGACCGCGCTGGGCGCGGTGTACGTCGCCGCCTACGCCGCCCGGCAGGGCACCGATCAGGCCGCCCCCGCCGAAGCCCTTACTCCCGAACGGGTGGGCCAGACGATCACCGAACTCCTCACCAGCCCCGGCCCGGAGCAGGATGCCTACCTGCTCACCGCCGCGGGCCTGCGCCCGCTGTCCTGACACCGAACACCACCACGAGAAACCGGAGAAAACGCAATGAGCATCGCCGGCAAGACCGTCCTGATCACCGGGGCCAACCGCGGCATCGGGCAGGCCCTGGTCAACGAGGCCCTCACCCGCGGCGCCAAGCGGGTCTACGCCGCCACGCGCCAGCCCATGACCCACCCGGACGAGCGCGTCACGCCGCTGATCCTGGACGTGACCGACGCGGCCCAGGTCCAGGAGGCCGCCGGGCGCGTCGGATCCCTCGACATCCTCGTCAACAACGCCGGCATCGCACTGTACGACGACCTGAGCGACCGGGCCGTGCTCGAACGGCACCTGGCCGTCAACCTGTTCGGCACCTACGGCGTGACCCAGGCCTTCCTGCCGCGGCTGACCCGTTCCCAGGGGGTCATCGTCAACAACGTGTCGCTGATGGCCCTCGCCCCATTCCCGGTCACCCCGGCCTACGCGATCTCCAAGGCGGCCGCGTTCAACCTGACCCAATCCCTGCGCGCCCTGCTGGCCCCGCGGGGCGTGCGGGTCCACGCCGTCCTGACCGGCCCGACCGACACCGACATGACCCGGGGCTTCGAGATACCCAAGGCCGCCCCGGAATCCGTCGCGCGCGCCATCTTCGACGCGGTGGACGAAGGCCAGGAGGACATCTTCCCTGATCCCATGTCGGCGTCCGTCGCGGACGGCTGGCGCAACGGCGTGGCCAAGGCGATGGAGCGCGAGAACGCGGCGTTCGTCCCGGCCGCGCCTAGGCCCCGGCGCCCCGCGCCGACCCGGCGGAAGGCGGCTCCGGCGGCATGACCAGCGTCAGGGCGGCCGCGACGAGGGCGGCCGCCCTGGCGGCGACGCCGGGCCGAGTCCTCCCGGTTCGATATCCGTCAACTGACCGATGTCTCACGGTGCAACTTGCCGCAGCATTTGTCGTGCAACCGCCACTGGGCCCGGTCGCTACCTGCTCAGACCTTCCCGGGGCTACTGCTGCCGTCCGCTAAGGAAAACGAATGAACCCTGGCGCCGACCCGTCCCCGCAGGGAGCAAACCATGTCAGTTCAGGACCTGTCAGCTACCGCACTGTTCGGCACCTGCTCGCAGTTGTTCAGGCGCTACCCGATGGCGGTCACGCTGCACTTCGGCAACGACGGGTACCGGTCGATGGTCCTGGTGGACCGCGCGGCCGGTTTCTTCGTCCTCACCCAGGCCCGCGATGGCCGTTTCGCCATCCGCTCGTGGAATCGTCACGACCGGGTCGACCAGGAGATCCGGCCGGGAGAACCCGTTTCCGGCGCCATCCACCAGCTGATCGCCGACGGCATGCCGGTCCCGCACGATGGCGCGCTGCTCGGCTGGGTGACCGACTGCCAGGTAACCGCCATCCTGGCGGTGCACTGCGGGCAGCCGGAAACCTGGGACGCTCCGGTCCCCGTTCCCGAGATCCGGGTCATGCCGATGGCCGGCACCAGCGCACTGCTGCACTGGCCGCCGTTCACGACCAGCCCGCTGGCCGACGGGCGGCTGTGGGCGTACGCGGAGCGTGGCGAGATCGTGGACCTCGGGCCCCTGGTCACCCAGAACGCCGGGAACGCATTCTGGGTACCGTCCCCGGACAGGCGGGGCGCCCGGCGCGGGTGCGTCGTGGTCACCGGCAACCTGCCGGCCGAGGAATACTGGCTGCCGGCCGGCGTCTACATGGACCACTGGATCCTGCGTGAGGGCATCCGGGCTCTGCCGGCCGGCTGCCTGCTGGCGCTGCCCGGCGTCGTGGACCTGGCCGATAGACTCCGGCGCCCCAGCCGGGGCTGGGACTGAGCCCTACGTCACAGCGGCCACGGCAGCCAGGGACTAGGCTGGCCACCGTGACCACTGCCGCACCATCCGCGGGCTTGCTGCACATCGTCGTCGGATATGACGGTTCTCCTCCGGCAAGCCGGGCGCTCGATGCCGCGGTCAGCTTGCTGCAGGGCCGGACCGGCCGCATCAACGTCGTCTGGGTGGCCCACCTGTCCAGTACCGTCATGATGTCGGCCGGCGCCATCTCCGAAATGGAAGCCAGCTTCGACGAGCTCGAGCCGGAACTTCGCGCCCAGGCCGCCGAGCAGTTGCGCGACCGTGAGCCAGGCTGGGAGTTCGAGCGGCGCCAGGGGCTCATCGCGGAAGAGCTGATCGCGGTGGCGACCGGCCTCCGCGAGGCCCATAGCGGCCAGACCGTGGTGATCGTGGTGGGGAGCTCGTCCCATGCCGCTCACCGCATGGTCGGTTCGGTCACCGTCAGCCTGGCCCGTCACTCGCCGGTTCCTCTCGTGATCGTGCCGTAAGCCGGCAACTCAGCCGACTTCCGCAGCCTGACGCCGAAGCCAATCCCGGTGTGTATCAGATCGGGCTGCCGCTGCTCTTTCCAGGTGAGCAGCAAGGACCGCTGGAGACGCACAGCGCCCGGCGGACAGTCGACAAGATGGGGGAACCAGTGGCTGCCAACAAGTTCATTCTCAAGCATCACCAGATCGAGGTGGAGTACACCGTCGGCGTGACGCCGGGGCTTCCGGCTCTGGTCTACCGGGACGGCGGCGCCGCCCCGAAGACCTTCACCTACACCGAGATCAGCACGGATCAGACCGGGCTGGGGACGCTGGTCTCCGTCAGCCTGGTGCGGACCGTCGACACCGGCGGCGAGCGGTTCGGGTTCTTCCTCCCCGAACTCGACGTTCCGCGCGGGGAGTCGGAGGAATTCCGCACGGTGGGCGTGTACGAAAGGTTCAGCGGACCCGACTCCGTCCCGCACCGCGCCCCGTCGTGGCGGTGCATCGAGCTGTACGGCACGGCGCAGACCGTGATCGTGCCGCTTTAGCCGCGGTCGGCAACTGTCCCGCCTGGCGGCCGGAGCCGCCAGGCGGGACGGCCGTACTCACCCGGGCGATCGGGCGTCAGCGGGGAACGACATAGCGTAGCTATCTGCGTCTCTTGGGTAGTTCTGGCCGCTTGATGCGTGCGTGTGGTGCAGCCTGGTGCACTAACAGCACCCGACGTCCGGGTGACAGCTGAGCGCGCTCACCGCGCCCGACCAAAGGCCCAACCGTGTCCAGCTCGCACCGGAAGCCAGCGCGGGCCGTGTCCCCGTGGCGGAGCAAGCCCGCCCGGGTCGCGGCCGCCACCGTTGCGGGCCTGGCTCTGCTGGTCTGCGCCGGTCCGAGGGTGAACCACTGGATGGCAAAAGCACCCAACCTGGCCTGGGTGGACCAGGCTGACGCGCTCGGCGCGCGGCTGGCCGCCTCGCTGGGCGTGCAGGTCAGCCAGCAGCCCGAGATCGTCAGCGAAGGCATCGCCGTCGCGCCCGTCTACCGTAACCCGCTGCGTGACGTCGACGGCCTGGTCCTGGAGCGCATCGACCAGGGCGTCGACTTCTACGGCTCGGGCCCGGTCTATGCAGTCGGCGACGCCGTCATCACCAACGCGACCGGGGATTCCGCCGGGTGGCCGGGCGGAGGATGGATCACCTACCAGCTCACCGACGGCACGGACGCGGGACTGATGGCGTACGTGGCCGAAGACGTGACCCCGGCGGTCCAGGTCGGCCAGCACGTGTCGTCGTTGACCGTGATCGGGAACATGTTCGCCGCGGGTGATGGCATCGAGACCGGCTGGGCGCAGACCAGCGGCCTGACGGCGGAATCTCAGCTTCCCGAGGCCGGGGGCATCGGCGGAGGCGGGCCGTTCCCGACCATGATCGGGGTCAACTTCGACGAACTGCTCCAGTCGCTGGGGGTACTCGCGGCACCCGACCGCTACCAGACCGCTTTCGGGCTTCTCCCGGCGAACTACCCGGCGAACGGGGGGTAACCGAGGCGGTCTTCCCGATCAGCCCCGGGCCTGGAATGGCTCGGCGAGTTGCTCGGCGAGGAGCAGCAGGGCCGGCCCGGCCGAGCCGTCCTGCTCGACCGGGACCGGCCGGCCGTCCAGGCCGGTGCGTCCCACGCTGCCGCTACGGGAGGGGAACCTGGCCCGGCCGGCCAGGACGTCCCAGAGCGTCAGCACGACGCCGAGGTTGGCGTGCTGGGTGTCCGGCGCGTGGTGCAGCCGGTGGTAGGCCGGGCTCACGATCACCCGGCCGATCGGGCCGAAGGTCCAGCGGAGATTGGCGTGCTGGAGGGTGCCGACGCAGACGTAGATCGTGATCAGCACCGGGGCGATCGGGCGCGTGGGCATCAGCGCCACCACCGGGACAGTCGCCAGCAGGAACCCCGTGGTATGCATGAGCGGGTGCGCCCGGAACGAGGTCAGGACGCTCAGCTCCTCCTGGCTGTGATGCAGGGCATGGAAGCGCCAGAGGGCCCCGAGCCGGTGATCGGCATAGTGGGCCAGCCAATTGGCTCCGTCCATGGCCACGACCGTGACCGGGACCAGCAGCCAGCCGGGCCAGCGCTCCGTCGCGCGCAGCTCGATCCAGCCCGCATGACCGCCGATCAGCGCGGCCGCCCCGACACTGAGCAGGGTCATCAGCGGGATCACCACGATGGCGTGCAAGGCCAGGTAGAACGCATCCTGAACGTGGCCGCGGGCCAGGACCGGGCGACGTTCGGCCGGCCATATCCGCTCGCACACCCCGGTCGCGACCACCAGCGCCACCAGAAGCGGAGCGGCGAGCTCGGCCCGGCCCGCCGAAAGCACGGTCCCGAGGCGGCCCTGCCTGAGCAGCCCGGTGACGGCGACCCACAGGATCAGGGCCGTCATCCCGGCCAGGACGAACGAGGAAGGACACAGACGCCGCCACCGCGCGGCCCGGCCTTGATACCAGGCGGCCCGCGGCACCTCGACCTGCCAAGCGGGCACCGGAAGCTCCTTCCTAGTCAAGTCTGTCACGTTCGGCCCATTCCAGCAGGGTGTCCAGCGAGTAGGCGGAGTCGTCTATGCCCCGGTGCAGGTCGCCGAGCTCGGCGAACCGGGCGGGCACGGTGGCGATGGTGAACTGGCGCGGGTCGACCTCGTCGATCTCATCCCAGGTGATCGGGGTGGAGACGATCGCCTCCGGCACGCCGCGCACCGAGTAGGCGCTGGCGATCGTGTGGTCGCGGGCGTTCTGGTTGTAGTCGACGAACAGCATGGCGGGGTCGCGGTCCTTGCGCCACCAGGTGGTCGTGACCTGCTCCGGCGCGCGGCGCTCGACCTCGCGGGCGAAGGCGTACGCGGCCCGCCGCAGCTCGGCGAAACCCCACCGCGGCTCGATCCGGACGTAGACGTGCAGGCCGTTGCCGCCCGAGGTCTTGGGCCATCCGGTCGCGCCGAGCTCGCCGAGTAGCTCGTGCACGACCCGGGCGACCCGGCGCACGGTGGCGAACTCGCAGCGCGGCCCGGGATCCAGGTCGATGCGCCACTCATCGGGCCGTTCGGTGTCGGCCCGCCTGGAGTTCCACGGATGGAACTCCACGGTGGACATCTGCACCGCCCACACCACGCTGGCCAGCTCGGTCACGCACAACTCGTCGGCGTGCCGGCCGTAGCGGGGGAAGTGCACCCGCACCGTCTGCAGCCACGGCGGCGCGCCGTGCGGAACCCGCTTCTGGTGCACCTTCTCCCCGGCGACCCCGGACGGGAACCGGTGCATCATGCACGGCCGTTCGCGCAGCGCGCGCACGATGCCATCGCCGACCGACAGGTAATACCGGACCAGGTCCAGCTTGGTCTCGCTCCGGGCCGGGAAGTACACCCGGCCCGGATTGGAGATCCGCACCGAACGGTCCCCGACCTCGACCATCACCTCATCCGCGGCCATGTGAGAAAGCTAACCCGCGAAACCGGTCTTGGAGCGGGGCGAGGTGGCCGCCGGGTCGCCCTGGGTCGTCACGGCGGCTGCTCACCGCGGGCGGGCTCGGCGAGGGCCGGAAGGCGGGACTCCCGGCTACCGGCTGCGCTCTTCAGCAGCTGCAAGGCGATCGGCGGGTAGATCACCACCGACAATAGGCCGGCTACCACGAGGGCGGTGGCGGTGGACGGCCGCTGATGACCGGTTTCGACCCCGATGAGGGTGGCCACCACGATGAACGTCAGGGACGTGGCTTGCATGAAACCGACTGCAAGGGCGTGTGTACGCCCCACGGCCCGGACGTAAAGCAGAGCCGGCAATCCCCGCACTACCAGCAGCGCGACCAGGAAGACCGGCACGAGAAGGATCGCCCGGGAGCTACGGAACAAGGCGTCTACGTCGAGGCCCGCGCCGGTGCTCACGAAGAACACCGGGATCAAGAACCCGAAGCCGATCGCTTCCAGCTTGTCTTTGAGCAGCTCATGCGAGGCCGGCGACTCGCCGGTCCGGCGCACGATGATCCCAGCCAGGAAGGCGCCCAAGATGGTGGCCAGCCCGAAGTGCTCGGCCACCACCGCGAAGGCCAGGGCGAAGGTGATGACCAGCCGGACCCGCAGCTGGGAGCTCGTGTTCTCCAGCCGGTGCACGACGTCCCGCAGCGGACCCCATCCCCTGACGCGCTCGGCCGCCACGACGACGACCGCGGTGAAGGCCACGAACGCGGCCAGCAGTCCCAGCTCCACCGACGGGTTCCCCGATGACGCCGAGAAGAACACGGACAGCAGGACAAGCGGGCCGAGCTCCGCCAGCGAGCCCGCGGCCATGGTCAGCTGACCGAAGACCGTCTCGGTGTGCCCGGCATCTTTGAGAATCGGCACCAGGATCCCGAGCGAGGTCGCCAGCAACGTGATCGCCACCAGCAGGCCGTCCCTGACCTGCCCGGCCAGCTGGAGCCCGTAGCCGACGAGCAGGGCCAGCGCCACGGATACCGCGAAAGCCCGGCCGGCCAGAATGAGGATCCCGCGGCTGAAACGGCGCAGGTCGATCTCGTAGCCGGCCATGAACAACAGGAAACCCAGGCCCAGGTCGGCGGTCACCCGGACAGCCGCGTCGAGTTGCACCCAGCCGAGGACCGCGGGTCCGACCAGGACACCGCCGAGGATTTCCAGCACCACCGCCGGCACCTTCACGGCCGGGACGAGCCCGAGCAGCAGCGGCACCGCGATGGCCACGCCGCCGATGATCAGGAGGCTGTTGAACGTGATCATGACAGACCCGGCTCCCCGCCGTCACGGGCCAGGCGGCAGGCCGCGGCCGAAGCGGGGTTCCATCAATCGGCGCGTCGCCCGATCAAGTGGCTCGCCCGGGGAGGACAAAACACGCCGGAGGACAGGGGGGACGGCGGTTTCCGCGCTCTTGACTCCGGGTTCGGCCACGAGCCGCCGCTGCGAGGCCCTCGGCCTGCCGGCGAAAGAGCGCATCATCAATCCCCCTCACCGCCAGCGTAACAGATTCGCGGATTCCGTTACGGGCGGCGCCGGTGGGGAAGTGATCCGGCTTCGCCGGCACCGGGGGGGCGACATCGAGCCGATCTAGCCGAGGGTTCAGGATGCGATGGCGTCACCGATGCGGTGCACGCGCAGGGCGTTCGTGCGGCCCGGGGTGCCCGGCGGGCTGCCGGCCACGATCACTACCACGTCGCCCGGCGCGCACCGGCCGATGTCGCGCAGGGCCGCCTCGACCTGGCGGACCATGTCGTCGCTATGCGCCACGGGCGGGACGAGGAACGTCTCGGCGCCCCAGGTCAGCGCCAGCTGACTGCGCGTCGCGGACTCGGTGGTGAAGACGAGCAGCGGGATCGGCGACCGGCGCCGGGCCAGTCGCCGCGCCGTCTCCCCGGTCATGGTGAAGGCCACCAGCGCCTGGGCTCCCACCGCCGCTCCGACCTCCCCTGCCGCCCCGGCGATGGCGCCTCCGGTGGTCTCCGGCGTCCCCTCCGGCGAGGCGCCCGGAGGAGGGAACGGCCACTCCCGCTCCGCCGCCACGATTATCCGCGCCATGGTCGCCACGGCGTCCACCGGATAAGCCCCGACGCTGGTCTCCGCCGACAGCATGACCGCGTCCGCGCCGTCGAGCACGGCATTGGCGACATCGGACGCCTCGGCCCGGGTCGGCCGCGGCGCGCTGACCATCGACTCAAGCATCTGGGTGGCCACGATGACCGGTTTGGCGGCCTGCCGGGCCAGCCTGATCGCGCGTTTCTGCACCAGCGGCACCTGTTCCAGCGGGAACTCCACGCCCAGGTCCCCCCGAGCAACCATGATCCCGTCGAACGCGGCCACCACCTCGTCCAGCGCCGCCACCGCCTGGGGTTTCTCGACCTTGGCGATGAGCGGCAAGCGGACGCCCATCTCGTCCATGATCTTGCGGGCGGGCTCGGCATCCTCCGGCGCCTGCACGAAGGACAAGGCGATCATGTCCGCGCGCAGCCCGAGCGCCCAGCGCAGGTCATCCGCGTCCTTGCCGGTCAAGGCGGGCACGCTGACCCTGACGCCAGGCAGGTTGAGACCCTTGTGGTCAGAGACCAGGCCGCCGACCAGCACCCGGGTCCGGACGCGCGGCCCCTGCACGCCGGTCACCTCGAGCACGACCCGGCCGTCGTCCACGAGCAACGTCGTTCCCGGCCCGACATCACCGGCCAGTGCCGGGTAGCTGACCGACGACTCATGCTGGTCCCCCGGCACGTCCTCCCCGGTGATCGTGAACTCCTGGCCAGCCGCCAGCGTCACCGCGCCGTCCGGGAACCGCCCCAGCCGGATCTTGGGGCCCTGCAGGTCGACCAGCACGCCCACGCTCCGGCCGCTGGCGGCGCCGGCCAGGCGGACGGCATCGTAGACGGCACGGTGCGCGTCGTGGTCGCCGTGGCTCATGTTGAGCCTGGCCACATCCAGGCCCGCCGTCACCAGCGCCGTGACCTGCTCGGGACTGGACGTCGCGGGGCCAAGGGTACCCACGATCTTCGCTCGGCGGCTCATGGCGGATGCTCCTTCGCCTGGTCGCGGCCTGGTCTATGCCATTATGCCGGCCCGACGTGGGGAATTAGAATTGCCGGAAGCTGTGCACGCGTCCCGGAGGTCCAGCCCTGACGACTGTACCCACCAGTCCGGGGTGGGGTCAGTCCAGGCAAAGGCAGAAGGGGTGACCCGCGGGGTCGAGGAACACCCGGAAGGATGTGCCGGGCTGGTGCTCGTGCTTGGTCGCGCCAAGAGCGAGCATCGCCGCCTCGGCGGCGTCGAGGTCGTCGACGATCACGTCGAGATGCATCTGCTGGGGCACCTCCTGAGCCGGCCATCTCGGCGGGGTATAGGCTTCCACCTGCTGGAAGGAGATGCACTGACCGTACTCCGCGCGAACCTCGGCCCAGCCGGAGGAGACGTCGGCCTTCCAGTCCAGCATCGCGCCGTAGAACGTCGCGAGAGCGCCCGGATCGGGACAGTCGATGACGATGCTCGGGAAGCGTGCGATAGCCATGCAGGCACGGTACGCGCAATTGCGGACGATCCACATCCGGATTACGCCTGCGACCGGGCTGACGTGGCGGCTGCGCCCTTGGCCAGTGCCTGCGTATTAGCGCGGCGTGCGGATCTTGCTGCGATGCTGGAGGAGCGCAACACTAGGCCCCAGAGACCCAAGGAGGGACTGCCAGTGAAGACCAGTACCGACCGGATCTTGACCACGCACACCGGCAGCCTGCCGCGGCCCGCGGGCCTGGCCGACCGGCACGATCCCGGCGCGGTCCGGGCCGCGGTGCGGGAGACGGTCGCCCGCCAGCGGGAGGCGGGCGTCGATATCGTCAATGACGGCGAGGTCAGCAAGCCCAGCTATGCCACCTACGTGACCGAGCGGCTGTCGGGCTTCGGCGGGGAACCGGTTCCGCTGGCGCCGCGGGGGTTTGAGGAGTTCCCCGAGTTCGCGCAGAAGACGTGGGGCGACCCGGACATGGCGGCGATCATGGCCAATCCCAGCTGCGACGGGCCGGTCGCCTACACCGGCCGGTCGCTGGCCGAGGCCGACATCGCCAACCTGCTGGCCGCTGCGGACGGTGCGAGCGATGTCTTCATGTCGGCGGCCTCGCCCGGCGTCATCGAGATGTTCATGCCCAACCGCTACTATCCCAGCACCGAGGAGTACCTGTTCGCGCTGGCCGAGGCGATGAAGCAGGAGTACGACGCGGTCTCCCAGGCCGGCCTGATCCTGCAGCTGGACTGCCCAGACCTGGCGTGTGAGTGGTCGCTGGGGGCGGAGCAGACCACCGCGGAATTCCGCAAGGTGGTGGCCCAGCGGATAGAAGCACTCGACCACGCCACCCGGGACATCCCGCCGGACCGGCTGCGGATGCACCTGTGCTGGGGTAACTACGAGGGCCCGCACCACACCGACGTCCCGCTGGCCGACATCATCGACCTGGTGCTGGCGGCCCGGCCCACGGCGGTGTCCTTCGAGGCGGCCAACCCCCGCCACGAGCACGAGTGGACGGTGTTCGAACAGGTCAAGCTGCCCGAGGGCAAGGCGCTGATTCCCGGCGTGCTGGACTCCACGACCAACTACATCGAGCATCCCGAGCTGGTAGCCCAGCGCATCGTCCGCTACGCCGGCGTAGTCGGCCGGGAAAATGTCATCGCCGGCAGCGACTGCGGCTTCGCCACCTTCGCCGCCTTCGTCCCCGTCGACCCGAAGATCACCTGGGCGAAACTGGCCGCGATGGCCGAAGGCGCCCGGCTGGCCAGCCAGCAGCTGTGGAAGGCGGCCACGTTAGGGCAAGCACCCCGGGGTTCAGACTGAGGGGACATGAAATGCCAGGTCTGGCGTTTATCAGCTACCGCCGAGAAGACACCGGCCTGGTAGCGCAAGGTCTTTACCTGCAGTTGAAGGGCCGCTTCGGCCCGGGCCAGCTGTTCATGGACGTGAACTCGGTGCCCACCGGCAGTCAATGGCCCGAACGAGTGAAGGACAAGCTCGTCAAGCCACCGTCGTGCTCGCGATGATAGGGCCCTCCTGGCTCACCGCGAGCGATCAATGGGGTCGGCGGCGGCTGGATTTGCCTGACGACTGGGGGCACCTTGAACTCAGGACCGCCCTGAACCTTGACAAGAAGATCATCCCGGTGATTGTCGGGCACGAATTCCGTGTTCCGCCCGCTGAGGCCCTGCCCCGTGGGTTGCAGGGAATTTTCCAGCATCACGGAAATAAACTGTCGGGTGGCCCGGCGGCCGCTGGCCCCGGGTGGTCACGGCGAGAGCGCCTCGATGCAGGTGCGCAGGGCTGTGGCCAGGTGTCGGCGGGGCCGAGTCTGGCCAGCACAGCTGCTCGACGGCGCCCGCCGCCTGGTGGCAGGCCTGGAGCGTCTGGCGGCCGTCGCCGGTCAGGCCTGCTTGCAGGATGCGCCGGTGGCCGGGAATGCGGGCGGCGGGTCACCCAGGGCCGCTGCTCCAGCTCGCGCAGGACCTGGTTCATGGTCTGCGGGGTGACGAAGGCCCGCCGCGCCAGCTCGGCGTTGGACAGTCCCGGCTGTTCGTCCACGGCGGTGAGCACGGCGTACTGGGCCAGCGTGGCGCCGTGGTCACGCAGCGCCGCGGCCAGCGTGGTGTGCAGCGCGGGGGAGGGCGGGGTGATGGCTGTCCCCGGACCCGGCTTCGTCGCGCTCCAGGGGCGTGACCGGGAGGCATTCGCGCGTTTGTGCCCCCGTGCCCCGCCCGGCGTCACCATCGTGGCCGCCGCGGCTGGCCCGCGCCGTCGCCCTCGCCTACCGCCTGCCCCAGCCGCCGTCCAGTGAGCAGCTGCTGCGCATCAGCGGAAACCGGACGCCCGCCCCAAGCGTGGGGTAGCGGGGCGTTGGCGTTGCGCCAGCGCAGGTAAGCCTGGAGCTTGCCGGCCAGCACGGTGGGGGTGGTCAGAGGCACCTCTGACAAAGGTGTGCACGGGTCTGGATTGCGCCTCGGTCGGGGGTTGGCCCACGACGCATTTGTCGGCGTGAAGCACGGCTCCACATTGGTCCGCTGTGCCCAGCGCCGGATCGCCGGGCTCTTGCTGGCCGACAGGTCGTCCAAGATCCCGAATAGCCGGTGGCCGTCCGGGCGGGCCGCCCGGGATCGACTTCAGCGCGGCCAGGATGTGATCGGCGCCCTTGCGGCGCCGGACGGCGCCCCACAGCTGGTCATCGCCTACGCTGTAACAGGCGTTGAAGCAGCTGAGGCCGTGGGTGCGGTGGTAGGTCGCGCGCAGCCGTCAGGCCGTTTGCGTCTCGCCCGGCAGGCACCGTGGCAGGGCCGGATCGACGGCGGCCAGAACTGGTCAAACCCGAAGCAGCGGTCCGGGTAGTTGCTGGTCACGTACTCGATCCGGTCCAGCTTGGCGTCTTGGCCGGGTCGGCGGATTCCTTCGAGGTCCGAGTCCGCTGGAACGAGATGCCGCGCTGGTGCAGCAGCTGCCGCAGCCGCTCCCGGCCGATCCGCAGGCCGACCGGCGCCAGGTGATCGGCCAGCTTGCGCACGCTCCAGTGCGTAAACGGCAGGCACAGTGCCGGGCGCGCCACCTGATCGGGCCTGGTGGCGACCATGGACCGGCTGCGGGCCGAGTGCCCGTGGGATGCCAGGCAGACGCACTCCTCGCTCGCCCCGCACCTGCTGGAGGAGCCCTACGAGGCGCTCGAGTCCCGGCCACGAGCAGGCGTGCCGCGAGGAGCTCGGCGACGTGCTGCTGCAGGTGGTGATCTGGGCCGGGGCGGCCGGCCAGCCCGGACGAGCAGATCGGGCGCGACCTGTTCCTGTCGGACGCGAAAGCCCGCGAGCTCGGGCTCGACCCTGAGATGGAACTCCGCGCCGCTATCATCTCGTGGTCCGCTCCTGGGCGCATAGCGGGGACCACGGAAAGTAAGCGCACAAAGAGCAGGGTCGCGAAATGTTCCGGCCAAGCCTATACATTCACCCTAGATCGACCTATACTCAACACGTTGGCCTCGCCGGGGGGGATGTTACAGGCCGAGGCACGAGCGGGACTCGTTTTCAAGCTGTAGTGGGCAGCTATGACGTACATACTTACATTCGTGCTGCGAATATTCGCGCTCGTCTCCCCTTATCCCCCCCGTGGGACTTCCGCTGTCCGGGGAGTCCGGTAGGAAACCGAGCGAAAGTGGGGAATTGGCGATGCCCGTTCTCTGTGGGACTTTCGCGTCCCGCGAGGCCCTTCTTTCCCAGGCTGATGGTGGCATTCTGAGTGAATTCTCTGCCTGCCGGGCTGCCTCGGCTCATTTGTCGCCCGAACGACGCGGCGCCCGCTTGCTGGAGCGAGCAGGCGCCGGATCCTAGCCATGATGACCGAGGCTAGCCCATGACTAGCAAGGGCATCTTCCGAGGTAGTCGGAGCAACGGCGTCGCGTGGCGGCGGCCCGCGGCCACGCGATATCGTGGGCGGCTCGCGGCCTGGCCTGCCGCCTGGCCGGTCACGGCCCTCACAAGAAAGGCCGTACTTCCGGTATGCGACGCATTCGCGCTGCTGGTTGCCGCGCTGTTCACAGTTAGCGGCTGGCTGGCCGTAGGATACGCCGCCGCGGTACTAATACTCCTGAAATTCAGGGGATGGCAACGACTGCGGATCTGCCTTCGGGTGTCCGATGAGATAGCATTCCTTGCCGCCGCCGCAATCCTGCCCATCCCGCTGTTTCTGCCTTTCATTAATAAAGGAGCGCTGGTCAGCCTGGCCGCGCTTTCCTTCTGTTTGCTTGCGACAATGCGGCTTGCGCTATACAGCGCGCTACGCGCCGCGAACCGACGCCGATGGCTGGCCGAGCGAGTGCTTATAGTAGGGTCCGGAAAGCTAGCTACCGAGATCGGGGAATTGCTTGAGAGGCACCCGGAACTAGGATTGAGACCGGTTGGTTTCATCGCCAGCCTGGCGCCGGACCCGGCGCCCTCGCTCCCGCTGCTTGGCGGCGTATCAGAGCTACCCGACCTGGTGTTCGAATATGATGTCAGCCGGATTATCATAACGCTTCCCGAGGACGACGACCCGGCTCTGGTGTCGGTGTTGCGCACTAGCTGGCAGCTGCCGGCAGAGGTATGCGTGGTGCCGCGGATGCACGAACTGGCAGCAGCCATTCCGGCGGGCTGCCAAGACGAAATATGGGGAATTCCGGTCATTCCCCTGCGGTGCTCCGGCCTTCGCTCGTCCGGCCGGGCCGTGAAGCGCGCGTTCGACGTCGTGGTGGGGATGACGCTGCTGACCGTCCTGGCGCCGCTGATGCTGTTGCTCATGGGCGGACTCCTGCTGGCCTGCGGCCGACCCGTGCTGTTCCGGCAGGCGAGGGTGACCGGCCCCGGCCGGATCACTATGATCACGAAGCTACGCACCGTCGCCGCCGCTGACCCGGACAGATGCTGGACAGTGTCGCCCGGGGACTGTACGGCACTGGGCCGCTGGCTGCGGGCGACGCACCTGGACGAACTACCCCAGCTGCTGAACGTGGTCCGCGGGGAAATGTCACTTGTCGGTCCGCGCCCTGAGCGACCTTATTTCACCGCACAGTTCGCCGAGGTTGTTCCGCGCTATGAGGATCGGCATAGGACGAATGGCGGTATGACCGGATGGGCGCAGGTACACGGTCTTACCGGAGACACCTCGATCCAGGAGCGGACTCGCTTTGACAACAACTACATAGAGCATTGGTCGCTCTGGCTGGACTTGGCCATCCTTGTCCGCACGCTTACCGAGCCGCTGAGTGGCGCGCGAAGGAAGTAGCCCGGGCCGCCGGAAGCTCATTGAGCGCCCCTGTCAGCCGGGTTGCAGATGATTAGCAAGTGAATAACAAGCAAATAGACCGCATTGGATGATGCGAGGTTAGGTTAGCGCGCATGATGATGGATTCTGAGGCGCAGGCATCGCGTGGGTTCGCCCGGACCGGCCGCCGGCCCGTCGTGAGCCGTTGATGAAAGCGTTCAGGCTTCGCGGCGCGGAGCCGCGGAGCGGTAAGTCCGCCGGCCGGCTACGCGGGGCCGCCGACGGAAGCTCGCTTTCTCTCCCCGCCGGGCAAGAATCATCTCGTATTCTCCTGGTTTCCCAGGCCACCGTCGATGGCGTGGCGGTATGCGTGCGGGACCTGGCCGAGGCCGCGGTCCGGGATGGATATCAGGTCACCGTGGCCTGTCCGCGGACCGGTGACCTGCCGGGCTGGGCCCGGGACCGGGGAGCGGCCTGGGATCGGCTGGACATGCGGCGTTCCCCTCATCCCAGTGACATCCTGGCCGTGCTGCGGCTGCGACGGCTCGCCCGGACGCACGACCTGGTTCACCTGCACTCCTCGAAGGCCGGTGTCGTGGGCCGGCTGGCGGTGGCCAGCCTGGGGCCGCGGCGCCCTCCGGTCGTGTTCACCCCGCACGGCTGGTCATGGCTGGTCGGGGGGCGGCTGGCTCCGCTGTACCGGTGGACGGAGCGTGCCGTTTTTCCGCTGGCCACGGCGGTGGTAGCGGTTTCGGAGGAGGAACGGGCCCATGGCCAGGCCGTTCTCGGCCCGCGGGCGGCCCGGATCGTCGTTAATCCGAACGGAGTTGACCCGTGCCGGTTTTCTCCCGAGGGCTCTGTCGCCGACCGGCCGGCCGCCCCTCTTGTTGTCTGTGTCGGACGCTTTTGTCATGCGCGGGCACCCGATGTGGCTGTTACTGCGCTCGCGCTGATGCGCACGCCAGCAGTCCGACTGCGACTGGTCGGCGACGGGGAAGACCGTGCGGCGGTAGAGAAGCTTGTGAATGCCCTCGGCCTGGACGGACGAGTCGAGTTCTGCGGCTTCCGGCCCGAGCCTGCGCCGGACCTCCGGGCCGCTGACGTCGTCGTAGTACCGTCACGTTACGACGGGATGGCCCTGATCCTGCTCGAGGCCATGGCCTGCGGCGCGGCCATCGTGGCCACCCGGGTTCCTGGCACCTCCGCGCTTGGGGAAGCAGGCCGGCTGGTTCCTGTCGAGGACCCGCAGAGCCTGGCGGAGGCGGTCGATGCGCTGCTTGCCGATCCGGCACGGCGCCGGCTGCTCGGAGCTGCGGCCCGGGATCGGGCTGTGGAGCATTATTCGCTTCAGCGCTCGCTTCGGGGAATACTGGGGCTGTGGCAGAGCCTCGGGGCCCGGCCAGCAAACGCCTCGCCGGAGACAGAGATCCGGCCCCAGAACACCCCGGCGGAGAAGAAGAAGGCCAGTTGAGTTCCGGCGGAGCCCGCGACGCGATCACACCCCTGCGAGTGGCCAGAGTTCTCTGGCAGAGGAAGCTGGTCTGTGCGATCGTCGCCGCGGTCGTCATTCTCGCCGGTGCGGGGTTCGTCCTGACTCGCCCGAAGACCTACCAGTCAGTGTCCTCGGTGGCCCTGCTTCCTGACCCCACCAACCCCGGCATCCTGCCCAACTATCCGAATCTGATCGCGAGCCTCATCCCCACCTATATTCAGCTCGTCTCCAGTCCGGTGCTGCTCGATCAGGTAGCGGCCACCGTTCCCTTCTCCATTTCCGAGGCCCAGCTGGCGAAGGAGGTGCATGCGCAATCACTGTCCAGCGCCGCCGTCATCAATATCGTGGCCCAGAGCGGGAGCCCGGTACAGGCCCAGCAGATCGCCTCGCGCACGACAGACGTGTTCATCGCGCAGCTGAGCGGAAACGGTGTCGTCATCCCCAGTGTCTACGCCCAGCCCGTCGTGCCAACGAATCCGGGGCCTCCGAGCCGCAAGCTCCTGCTGGGCGTGATCCTTGCCCTGGCCATCGTCCTCGGGCTCGGGGCCGGCCTGTTGTGGGACCGGCTGTCCGGAGGCGCGGACAGGGGTGAGGACGGCACCCGGCCGCCGGCTGAGCCAGACCGCCCTCCCATTCTCGGGGTCATCCCCAAGCTGGCCGAGCAGCACGATGTCAGCACGATTCTCAACGCCAGGGACAACTCGACCCCGCGGGGCAGGTGGGATTCGCTGCGGACAAACTTCATGTACGCCACCGCAGACCGCCGAGTGCGCTCTGTCACGATCACGAGCCTTCATCCTGGGCAGGGCAAGACTACGGTCGCGGTCAACCTGGCGGTGTCCCTGGCTGAACTCGGCCTGTCGGTCGTGCTGGTGGACGGGGCCGTGAACAATCCCATGCTCCACGAGGTCTTCGGCATCAAGAACGGGCCAGGGCTGCCGGCCGCGGCGCTCGGCGCGGATCCAGCCTCGCTGTTGACTCCGGTACCGTCGATTGCGGGTCTGCGCGTCGTTGCGGCTGAGCCCGGGTCAACCCGCGGCGAAGCCAAGGTCTATCTGCAGCAGCTTCAGAGGTTCTGCCTTCTCGGCGATCTTGTCATCGTGGATGGTCCTGCCTTGCGCGGCGGCGCGGCTGCCGGAATGGTCGTGGGTGCCACCGACGCGGTGGTGCTCGTGGTGCCGTCCGGACATGCCTGGCCGGATGTGGTTAACGCGGACCGGCGCATCGTGGAGAAGCACGGAGCGCCGGTGCTCGGGACGGTACTCACCGCAGCCGACGGCGTGGTCCGTGCAAACGGACAGAGCCCGGAGACTGATCTCAGCCTGCTGCCGGGGGAGGTGCCTCCCGCGCCCCCGCGCCGGTAACGGCGCGGAGACGGCAGGGCAGATGTCGTTGGCCGGCTGACGCGACGACGTTGCGTCATACCGGTGGCGGGATTGCGGGCGTCAGGCGGATCTGGTTCTTCCCGGCCAGGTCGAGAACGCGCTCGGCATCGTGCGGGTCGACAGGAAGGATGTGGGCGGCCCACCATCGGGCTGCCTCCGGCAACGGCGAAGGCTCACAGAACTCAGGCCCGGAGTATTCATCCAGCGGCGGTGCGTACACGAAGTACACGTTTATCCCGCGTCGTCGCAGCTCGAGGGCCACGGCGTCCCGGTCCTCGATCAGCAGCGGCACACGGAGCAACGGCAGCGGGTCGCCCTCACGGGCCGCCGGGGCAACCGCATCGAGCGCTCGAAGCCGGAGGACGCCCGCGATCCGCTCCTCGCGGTCCCGCCCGAGGTCGCGCAGCTCGCCCAGGGTCCGCTTCAGATGGCTCGGCCGCTGTGGCATCCGGTAGTCCGGGTACGCCGTTTCCATCCACACGTCGAACTGGTCGAGGTCACCGCTGGAACGCGCGTGCTCCAGCCGGGGCGCGCGCAGCGGCACCCGCCATGGGGCAGGTCTCACAGGACGTGTCAGGTGGCGCGCGCGATTCAGCCCCCGCATGAGATGGAGGCGCTCCAGCGGCGCCCTGGCCGCCGAGCGCGCGAGCCCGGCCGCCCGCTTGCCGATCGGCCTGGGCAGCATGAGCCGATCGCGCAATCCGGCGACGTCCCGGCGACTGACCTCCCGGTCGAACGCCAGGACGCCGCCCCGCCCCGGGAGGTGCTTCGACAAGCTGAAGACGGAAACAGCACCGAAGCTCCCTATGGGACGCCCGTCAATGTCCGTCTCGAGCGCATGGGCGGCATCTTCGATCAGCGGAATATCGAATCGGCCGCACATTGCGCTGAGCTCGACGACACGGTCGGGAAGACCGTAGGTGTTACCTGTCAGGACGGCGGAAATGGTCGACCACGTCATGTCATCGACTGCGTCGATGCGCATGTTTCCATCGTGGATCGACACCGGCGCCATCACCGGCCGGAGCCCGGCCGCGAGGGCGCCGAAAAACACGGTGTCGTCCTCGAGCGGGGACATGAGGATGCGATCGCCGGGCGAGAGGAGCAGCTGGAAGGCGAGGTGAATGGCAAACCGGCCGGACGGCATAAACACGCATTCGCGGCCGATACGGGCCTCTAGCGCCGCCTCGATGTCACGTTCGATGTGTTCGCTCACCAACCCAGCTCCCCTCGAGATGTGGCGAGCTCTTCCGGCCAGCAGGCACAGGGCTCCGCGCGGCGAGGACACGGCCGCGGGCAGGGGGAGATCGGGAGCAGCTATGGCCGACGCCTGCCCGACGTGCCGGCCTGCCCGTGCGCCACGCTAAGCCCTCCCTCGGGACGGCCCGTCACCGCGCTGCCGCCCCGGCCCGGCTGTGCTGTCCGCATTAGTCTAACGACGTGGCTCTGACGCTGTATATGCGCCAGCCGATGCCACCGTGCCGCCAGGCCACCGGGCGCGGGGCGGGCCGGCCGTGACGCCCCGCGACCTGCTGGTTACCCCTCAGCTGGGGCCATGGGCACGACAGTGGGATCAGCTCGCCGGCCGGTCGCCGCTCCCCTCGCCGTTCCTGCGGTCCTGGTGGCTCAGCGGCACGGGCGGGCGCCGGCGCCGTTTCTTGCTCGTCGTCCGGGATGACCGGCTGCTGGGCGGCGTTGCCCTGGAGGAGGGATGCCGGCGAGGCCTGCCGTGTCTTCGGATGATGGGCTCGGGACCGCTGTGCCCGGACCATCTCGACCTCCTGGCGGCCCCGGGACACGAGAGCACCGTGGTCCTGGCGGTGCGTGCGTGGCTGGGTCGGCCAGGAGCACGCCTGGTCGACCTGGAGGGCATTCGTCCCGGCTCTCCGCTGATCACTGCCCTTCCTGGCCGGATCCGCCGCGAGCCGCTCGCCGTGGCCCCGTGGGCACGGCTTCCCGCCACCGCCGATGCGTACCTGGCTGCCCGCCCGTCGAATTTCCGCCGCAATCTCCGCAAGGCCAGAGCGCGGATGGCAGCCCAGGGCGCCGCGTACCGCCTTAACCGGGGCCAGGCAGCGGTCGGGTCTCTGGAGACCCTGCGGCGCCTCCACGCCGCCCAGTGGGGAGGCCGCTCCCGCTTCCTGCCCAGCTTCGACCGCTTTGCGGCGGCCTGCCGCCTGGGCGCGGAATCTGATGAGGTAGCGGTGCATGAGCTTCATGTGGACGGGACTGTCATCGCGATCATGGTCAGCTTCGAGGTAGCGGGACGCGTGAGCCTCTACCAGAGCGCCCGGCTGACCGATTTCGGCTGGCGTGACGCCACCGTGGTTCTGCTCACCGCGACCATATGCGACGCTTGTGACCGTGGTTTCGCCGAAGTTGACTTTCTTCGCGGCAGCGAGTGGTACAAGAACAACTTCGCATCGGAGCGGCGGGAGCTGCTGCGGTTGCGGACCGCCACCGCGTGGACAGGGCGGGCTGGAATGCGGGCGGAGCTGGCGGCGCGCCGGGCCGCGGCGGCCGGCCTGCGCCTGCTGCCCTCTCGGTAGAGAATGCTGCCGTGCTTACCTGCTCCAGACAGGACCATGGCGATGACTCAAGCCCGCTACCCGGCCCTTCCCGGCCCAGTCGACGTGGCCGTGATCATTCCGGCGTTCAACAGCGGCGCCTACCTGGACCAGGCGCTGGCATCTGTGGCCGGCCAGACGGTCAGCCCGGCCGCCGTGATGGTCGCAGATGATTGCTCAACCGACGACACGAGCGAACGAGCCCGCCGCTGGCAGGGCCGCCTTCCCCTGGAGCTCGTCCGGCTGGAGCGAAACCGCGGTCCCGGCGGCGCTCGTCGCCGCGCTATTCAGGCCACCAATACCGCGCTGCTCGCCATACTGGACGCCGATGATCTCTTTCTCCCCGACCACCTGGAGACCATGGCCGCCGCCTATCGTGCCTGCCCCGGCCTGGTCAGCGCGCAAGTGCTGTCCTGGTACCCCGGCCAGGGGCTCATCAGTCCCGCCAGGGCCCGGCGCGTCCCCCGCGCCTCATATCAGCTCGGCGCCTTGCTCCGCCACAACTTCGTGAACTTCCCCGTTTTCTCCCGGGACCTGTACGAATCGGTGGGCGGGTTCCGCGAGCAATACTGCGAAGACTGGGATCTCTGGATCCGGATGGTCCGGGCCGGAGCGAAGGTGACGATGGCTTCGCACCCAACTGCGGTATCCCGTGAGTGGCCGGGAAGCCGTTCCTTCGACTCGGCACGGACCGCTCAGCGCAGCATCGACGTGCTGACCGCCGAACTCCGCGCGGCGAGTTCCCCAGCGGAGGCCAGGGCCGCCCGGGCCGGGCTGCGGGCCCTGCGCGGCAAGCTGTCCTTTTACCGCGCGACGGAGCTGGCCGCCCAGGGACGGCCACGGCCGGCAAGGCAGGCCGCGCTCGAAGGGCTGCCCGGAGGCGGGGCCCGGGACGCGGCTGGCCTTCTGGCCCTTCTCTTGGCACCCTCCGCCGCGGCATGGCTCGAACGGCTCAGGCGGCCGCACCTGCTGCCCGCAGACAGGAGCATGCCTCGGTCTCCCACGGCCGACTCTGAATGATTAACCAGACACGCCTTGCCGGGCAACTGCGTGAACGTCTTGACCGAACCAGCCTGGGCGGGCCCAGGCGCGGGGTGTCATCCATTCCGGCCTGCGCACGATCCTGGCTCCTCATATGAAACGGCCTGTCAGGCTCTTGCAGGTCGCTGGGTGGCTGATGCCTTAATGTCCGGTTTTCACGGGGGCGTTTTTGCGCGCGGTCCACTCGCCTGCCCGGGGTCGGCGGTTCCGGGCGGGATGGGTGCGTGCGGTCGTCGCTGGCCGGGCCGGGGTAGCGGGGGCAGGCCCTGGCCTGCCCTCTCTTGCTGCCCTCAGGGGCCGTAGAGACTCCGGCGTCCAGGCCGGCCCGCTGGGCCGTGGCGTCAGCGATGCGCAGCAGCCTAATGGGCACATGAGCAGGTCACCGCCGGCAGCAGCCAGGGCGCCTTGAGTCCCGCCTCAAGATCGCGGGGCCTGCTCGGCCGGGATCACGCCTTGCCCGCTCTTGCGCTGGAGCGCCTGATGAGGACCGGCGGTTCCCGGGCCCGCCGCGCCGGCCGGGTTCATCCCTTCCCGCTACCAGGGGACGCTGGAGGTCTTCTTTGAGACCCGGCAGGCTCCGGCCGCCGTGGCGGACGGCCCCGGTGCCGGGTGATCCGCGGGACATCACCGGGGGTCAGGACCTCTTGCCTCAGATCCGGGCCCCGGCACCGGGCCAGCCGTCTGCGCCGGCCGGGCGCTGGATTGTCCCGCCGGGATCGTGTGGTCCCGCCGCATGGTTCCCGGGGAGCCCCCGGGTGGCACGGCCGCTGCCTTGGTGTCACTGAGGCTGCCACGGTCATCGGTGGCGCGGGGTCACCGGGGCATCGGACGCGCCGCGCGCTGGGCCGGGGCAGGCGGGGGCCTGGCCGCTTTCCCTGTCCTGAGGGGCCGTAGAGGTCTCCGGGGTCAGGGCCGGCCGCAGGCCGCCGCGCAGCGGTGCGTAGCAGCCTTGACCCCGGAGGGGCGGCCCCGTACCCTCGCGCGGCGCGTCCCCCGGCCCGGGCGCGGCAGCTCTTCTTGTGAAGGTGAGCGGCGGCGAAGCCGCCACCTTCTTGGTGATCGCAGGCGCGAGCTGGCGTGGGCGGACCCCATCCCCGGCGGGGGATCCGCGCAGATCGCCGCCCGTGGCGGGGTATAGGTGCTCGTGACCTGAGCCACCCGCAGGAGCAACCCCTCACCAGCGCCGGGAGCCGCGAGCCCTGGCCAAGACCGGGGCCTGCGGGCAGCTGGGGTCACGAACGGCTGATCGGATGGCGGGCCTTCGAGCCCTTCCATTAGGGAGCGTGCGTGCCCCGCGCGGCTTAGGCCAGCACGAACACCAGCCGCATCGAGGAACGGAGGATGCATGGACGTTTACTGCGGGATCGACTGGGCCGAAGACCACCACGACATCGCCCTGGTCGACCGGGACGGGCAGCTACTGGCCCGCCGCCGGATCAGCGACGACGCGGCCGGGCTCGCGGCGGTGCTGGGCCTGCTCGCGGAGCACGGTGACACCGCCGAAGACCTGATCCCGGTGGCCATCGAGACGCCCCGGGGGCTGCTCGTCGCGTGCCTGCGCGCCACCGGCCGCACGATCTGCCCCATCAACCCGATGGCGGTGGCCCGCTACCGGGACCGGCACACGGTCTCCGGCGGCAAATCCGACCACGGCGACTCGGTCGTGCTGGCGAACGTGCTGCGCACCGACATCGGCTTCCACCGGCCGCTGCCAGCCGGCTCCGAGCTGGCCCAGGCCATCGCGGTGCTGGCCCGCGCCCAGCAAGATGCCGTCTGGGACCGCACCACCGCGCACAACAGGCTCCGCTCGCACCTGCGCGAGTACTTCCCCGGCTTCCTCGCCGCCTTCGCCGGCGCCAGAGGCGGCATCCTGCGGCCCGAGGCCCGGACCATCCTGGCCGCCGCGCCCACCCCCGCCGACGCCGCCAAGCTCACCGTGACCCAGTTGCGTGCCCTGCTGAAGAAAGCCGGCCGCCGCCGCAGCATCGACACCGAGTCCGCCCGGCTGCGCGACGCGTTCCGCGCAGAGCAGATGCGCCAGCTCCCCCTGGTCGAGCAGACCATGGGCCGGCAGGCCCTGGCCCTGCTGCGCCAGCTCGACGCCGCCTGCGCCGCCGCCGCGGACCTCGAGCAGGCCGCCGTCCAGTCCTTTAACCGCCACCCGGACGCCGGGATCATCACCAGCTTCCCAGGGCTCGGCCCGCTCACCGGCGCCCGGGTGCTCGCCGAGATCGGCGACGACCGATCCCGGTTCCAGGATGCCAAAGGCCTCAAGGCCTACGCCGGCGCCGCCCCCATCACCCGCGCCTCCGGCAAGACCAAATCCGTCACCCGCCGCCACATCAAGAACAACCGGCTCAACGCAGCCGGCTACATCTGGGCATTCTCCGCGCTGACCGCCTCACCCGGCGCCCGCGCCCACTACGACCGCCGCCGCGACACCGGCGACCGGCACGCCGCCGCCCAGCGCAACCTGTTCGGACGGCTCCTCGGCTGCCTGCACCGCTGCCTTACCACCAGGCAGCACTACGACGAGAACATCGCCTTCCCCCACACGGCGAACAAACTCCGGCAGGCCGCTTGACAACTTAACTGCATCGGATGTCTTGACGCCGGAGGGGCGGCCCCGTTACGCTTCCGGCCCGGCCAGCGGCCCACCGCGGGACGGCGTGCGTCCCGGCGCACCGCCCGGCCTGAGGGGGCATCACGGTCATCGGATCAGCTGGTCATCTCGGCCCGTACGGACCCGGCGAGCTCGCGGGCGGTGGCGGTCACCGCCACCGAGGGGATCTTCCCGCGCCGGGTCAGCTTGGCGTAGGTGGCGTGCAGCCGCTGCTGCGCCTTCCACGAGCGGGCCAGCGTCTCCGGCGGGCACCCGGCCTGCCGGCGCCTGAGCGTAGCCAAGATCGCGGGCCGGGTGCCGGTAGGACCAGGCCGCCTCGCAACCGGAGCCGGCCGTTTCATACTGACTGACTAGGCTGCTGACATGTTGCGTCCTGGAAGCTGGTCCCGGCCTGCGGGTGAAAGTCCCGTCCGGGTAGGCACCGGAGCGCCCGGTAGCAGGCCCCGGTTCGCCGTTGAGACGCGGCGGGCTGAGCGGGGTGCCGGAAGCCTGTGTGACGAAACTTGGGGACCCCAGCTGGGCGCGCGGCAGCGCCGACGGAGCCGGCATTGGTGGCGCGCCGGTGACGGGCAGGATGGTTCAGGCGGCGGGCTGCTGGCCGGGGCCGGCGCTGGGTGGGGAGCCGTCGCCGGGTGGGACGAGGGTGACCTGGCAGCCGAGCCGGGCCAGGGCCTGCTGGTGGTGGCGGATGAGGTGCTCGCGGTTGCGGCGGTCCCGCTGCTCGTAGTAGTCCTCGCCGACCTCGGCGTAGTCCTCGCCGCGGCTGAGGACCGCCCAGACGATGCAGATCAGGGTGTGCGCCACGGCGACGGCGGCTTTCTTCTCGTGGCCGCGGCCGAACCGGCGGGCCAGGCGGCGGAACCGGGCGCCGGGCCGGGTCTGGGTGCGGGCGGTGGTCCAGGCCGCTTCGACCATCGCCGCCCGCAGGTGCCGGTTGCCTTTGCGGGCGGCGGCGTGCTTGCGCTTGCCGCCGGACTCATTGTCGCCGGGTGCCAGCCCGGCCCAGGCGGCCAGCCGGGCGGCGGTGGTGAACCGGGCCATGTCGCCGCCGGTCTCGGCCACGATCACCTCGGCGGTGCGCTGCCCGATCCCGGGGATGGTGACCAGCCGGGCGATCAGCGCGGCGAACGGCGCAGCCGCCTCGGCGACCAGGGCGTCCAGCTCGGCGATCTTGCCGGTGAGGTGGTCGTAGGCATCCAGGTACAGCCGGCACGTCTGGGCGTGAGAGGCGGTGAACCGGCCGTCGCAGGCCACCTGCAGGTCCTCGATCATGCGGCGGAGCACGCCCTTGGCCAGGCCGGCCAGCTGGCCCGGGTTGCGCTCCCCAGCGATCAGCGCCTCGATCGTCGCCCGCCCGGACTTGCCCAGCAGATCGGACGCCACCGAGTCGATCGTGATGCCGGCGTCCTCCAGCGCCTTCGACAGCCGCTGCCCCTCGCCGGCGCGCTGCTCGATCAGCAGCCCGTGCTCGCGCAGCCCGGCGATCCACTGGCCGTCCGTGATGTCCCGCTTGCGGCCCGGGACGTTGCGCATGTGCGCCGCGTTACACGCGCACCCCTCGATCCCGGCATCGGCCAGCGCGTGGTAGACCGGCCACCAGTAGACCCCGGTGCTTTCCATCGCCGCGTCCGTCACGCCCAGCTCGGACAGCCAGGCCGCCATCTGGCGCGGGGGTCTTGTTCCGGTTATGACCTGGCGGGTCCTTCCGGGGTATGGAGGGCGGCAGGTGTGCATGATCTGGGCTGGAACAGGAGAGGCCCGTCTGCTCAGCCTGCGCCGGGCGAAGACCGCTGGTATGAGCCGATGGTGAAGTCCAGCGGAGGGCACCGGGAGTCCCGGGGGGCCGTAGTACCGGGAATCGGCATGCGGCATGACGCGCCGGGAGGGAAGGGCCCTCACTTCGATCACGTCGGTGGAGAGGGTAAGCGCGAGGGCATGGCCGGGACCGTCCGGCCCAACCACCCCGGCAGGGGATCGCCTGCCGTAGTGGAGGGCGAGCCGTCCCTCGGGAACGTGCGACGACTTCGACGCGGATGGAAAGGGGGATGGGGAACGGACCGCTCGCGGCGCCGCGCCCCTGACTACCAATGACATGGCCCCTGGCGGGGACCGGATTCGCCCGCGCGAAGACCAGGACCAAGGCGCTTCTCGATATGTGGCCGACGGCTAAGGCTCTGGCGTACGCGGCTGACGATCTCGGCCGGGGCGTGAAGCAGAGATTGGGCCACATTCAATCCGAGTCGGGTAGCACCCACCGCGGGCTGGCGATCGAAGATTCGGTGGCGTACGTAGAAGAGGTGTTCAACGACTACGTGGCCTACGGCGGTGTTGACCACCTTGGCGGAACGGCGGCCGAGGTGGGGCCGGGTGACAACGCGGGGGTAGCGCTCCTTCTCCGGATGGCTGGCTGTGAAACGGTGGAACTCGTCGACCGGTTCAGGAGCCGGCGGAGCCCCGGCCAGCAGGCGCAGATTTACCAGGCCCTGGCCGCCCGCCATGGGCTCGAACGGCCGGACGGCACGGGCCGCTGGGATGACGAGCGCCTGCCAGGGATCATCTGGCGCCTTGGATCCTCGGCTGAGGAGTATTTCGCCAGGCATGCCCATGATGGCAACCAGCGCTATGACCTGATAGTTTCCCGGGCTGCACTGGAACACCTGTACGATCCCCTGGGCGCTGTCGCAAGCATGGCGGCCTGCCTCCGGCCGGGTGGCCGGATGGTGCACAAGATCGACTTCCGGGATCACGGCATGTTCACTCCCGCGCACTCGGAGCTGACCTTCCTCCGGTTCCCCACCACCCTTTATCGCCGGATGACGCGACGATCGGGCCGCCCGAACCGGTTCCTCCTTCATCGGTATCGCAGCCTCGCCGGGGAACTCGGGTGCTCGGCCGACCTCGCCGTGACCATCCTGGTGACGAGTTTGGTGGGCGAGGGAGAGCTCACCCCTCACGTGCCAGCTGCTTCCGTTCCGGCCGGGCCCATGCAACGTGCCGTGGCACGGGTGGAAGCAGAGCGTCACCGGTTCGCCGCGGAATTCGCCGAGGTGGCCTCCGAGGATCTCGCGGTCACCGGGATCTTCTGGGTCGGTGTCCGGCGTCCCGCTGAACAATGAAACCAGCATTGACAGTTATCCCGGCGAGGGGCAGAGTTTCATACGATTGGTCCCGTTGCCTCCGGGAGGACAGCCGTGGTATCGGTTCCGGCTGGGCATGAGCTACCGACGCTCGGGCAGCTTCCTTCGGGTGGAGCGTTCCCTGAGCAGCCGGCCGAATTCGCCCATCACCTGTACGAAGATGACCGCCTGACGATCGAGGCCGTCGCGGATCTGGCCGACCGCCTGCCCGGCCAGTCGGTGATCTACGACACCGCCGCTCAGCCCCTGCTGGTGCCGCAAGGGGGTCCTCCCCGGGGGGCACTGTCCAGGCCGGGGGACGTCGTCCGCGACCTGGAGAACGCGAACGCCTGGCTGACGTTGCTCAACATCGAGGCTGATCCGGCCTACGCCGACCTGATGAACACAATGCTTGCCGAGCTCGAATCCGGGATGCCCGCTCATCACCGCAAGACGCGCCACCGGGTGGGATTCGTCTTCGTTTCCTCGCCGAACTCGGTCACGCCCGCTCACTTCGACATCGAGCACAGCCTGCTGATGCAGGTCAGCGGATCCAAGAAGGTCAGCTTCGGCCGGTTCGAGACGGATACCGACCGCTGGCACGAGGTCGACCGGTACTGGGACGGCTCACACGGGCGGATAGAGTCCCTGCCCCCGGAACTAGCCTCCTATTCCCTCACGCCAGGCCGGGGCGTGTACATACCGCCGGTCGCACCACACTGGGTCCACAACGGTCCGGCTATCTCGCTTTCGGTCACCCTGACTTACTTCACTTCCGCCACCGAGCGCGAGAACATGGTCGAGGCCTTCAACGCCCACCTCCGGCGGCTTCACATGACCCCCCGCCACGCGGGGCAATCTGCCCCTACCGACATGGCCAAGGTGGCCGTCATGCGGGCCAAGGCGCTCACCAACCGTGTGCGCAGCAAGAAGCGAGGACCGTCAGCGGGAGCGATGTCCGCCTAGCCCGCCCCGTGCCCGGTGTCCTGGCGGCACGGTGGCATCGGCTGGCGCATATACAGCGTCAGAGCCACGTCGTTAGACTAATGCGGACAGCACAGCCGGGCCGGGGCGGCAGCGCGGTGACGGGCCGTCCCGAGGGAGGGCTTAGCGTGGCGCACGGGCAGGCCGGCACGTCGGGCAGGCGTCGGCCATAGCTGCTCCCGACCTGCCCCCTGCCCGCGGCCGTGCCCTCGCCGCGCGCGGAGCCCTGTGGCTGCTGGCCGGGTCATTGGGCTCGAAGCTCACGCAGACCGTGGCGCTGCTCGTGCTCGCCAAAGTGCTGGCGCCCTCGGAATTCGGCGTCCTCGCCATCGCCGCCCTCACCTACAACGTGCTGTTGGCACTGAACCAACTGGGGATCGGCGACGCCCTGACCTACCTGGAGGATCGGGTCGAGGAGGCGTCCAGGACCGCCCTGTCGATGGCGCTGGCAGCCGGGCTTGTCCTCATGGGCATAACCTGGGTGTTTTCCCCGGCGATCGCGCACTTCTTCCATATCCCCGACGCCGTCTTCGTGCTGAGAGGCTTTGCCCTGGCGCTGCCCTTCGATGCGGCCGCTCAGATCCCGATCGGGCGCCTGACCCGTTCCCTGAGCTTCGCGCGACGGACCGTCACCGACTCCTTGCCGACACTGATCGGCAGCGCGGTCACCATAGGCGTCGTCGTCGGCGGGCACCCGCTGGCCGGCCTGGTGGCCGGGCAGGTCGTCGGCGCGGTGGCCCGGGCGGCGATTGCCATGATCATCGGGCCCTGGTGCCTGCCGGGCTGGAACACGGCCCTGGCCCGTCAGCTGCTGCAGTACGGCGGATATCTCAGCGCGGCCGACATCCTCAATTTCGGCCTGCTGAACGTGGACTACATCATTGTCGGGCATGTTCTCGGCCCGGTAGCACTCGGCTATTACTCGCTTGCCTACCGGATCTGCTTCATGCCCTACCTCTCCATCTCGGCGGTGGCGAACGGGGCGATATTCCCTTACTACTGCCGTCTGCCCTCGCGGGAGGCCAAGGCGAGAACAGCGGAGAACGCGTTCAGTCTTATCAACGCGGTAAGCATTCCCTGGCTCGCCGGCCTGGTGCTCTTCGCCGGCGACATCGCATTGCTCGGGGGCAAGTGGGCGCCAGCGGCGGGAGCGGTGCGCTTCCTGGCTGTCTACGCGTTCTTCCTCTCCGCCATCTTGAGCAATCTCCAGGTCCTCAAGGCAGTGGGCCGGGCCGACCTGGTCTTCCTGGGAAGGGGATTGCACCTGGCGATTCTTACTGCCGTCCTGATCGCCACGGTGCACCGGGGGATCACGGTGGTCGCACTGGACCAGGCGGTCGTGGCCGCCGCGATAGCGGCCACGACCGGCCTGTGGACCATTCGCCACGCTTCCCTGCGGCCGGCCGCGGTGGGCCGGTCCGTGGGCCTGCCGCTGATCGCAGCGCTCGGCATGGCCCTCGTCGTCCTCGCGGGCGACCAGCTCCCGGGGCTGCGTTCCTCTCCTTCGTGGACCTCGCTGCTCATCCTCGGACCGCTGGCCCTGGGTGTTTTCGCCGCCCTCATCCTGAAGATCATGCCAGGGCCTCTCCGCAAGGGATGGGCGACGTTGCGGGGACGGGCCGATCCGGCCGCGGACATCCCCGTCTCGGGGGGACGCGCCGGGACGGCGGCCCGCAGGCTGCCCGGCATGGCGGGGCCGCCGCGCCCCCCGCCATGGGCCGTGGGCGCGGTCATGCTGGCGATCGCTGTGAGCTCGGCCGTCGTCGCCGGACGCTGGCCCGTGCCCGCGCTGGCGGGACTGGCCCTCGTCGGAGTCCTTGGCATGCTCGTCAGCCGCCTGGACCTCGTGGTCGCCGTGCTCGCGGCCGGCTTCTACTTCGACAACTATCTGGCGCGCGGGGCCGGGCTTCTCACCTTTGACAAGGGCATCGGCGCCCTGGCCGTGGCGGCCTGGCTCCTGGAGTGGACGGTCAACCGGCGGCCGGTACTCAGGACCCGCCAGCTGTGGCTGCTCGGCGCCTTCCTGCTGTGGACCCTGGTTTCCATCACGTTCGCGGTAAGCGAGCGGGGCGCGCTGGTGACCTCGCTCCGGTACCTGATCTTCGCCACCCTCTATTTCCTCGTGATCCAGACGGTCCGCGGGGAGCGCCGCCGGGCCGACATCCTGATCCATGTCGTGGTCGCCGCCGCCGCGGTGGCCAGCGTCATCGCCCTGGTTGCCTTCTTCCGCCATCACGTTGTCCAGGCAAGCGGGCCGCTCAAGGACCCTAACGACTTCGGGTTCATCCTCGCCAGCACCCTGCCGCTTGCCGTCTACGAGCTGCGATGGGGAGTCAGGTGGACCAAGGTGCTGTGGGGCGTGGCGATGGTTCTGATCCTGGTGTGCACGTTCGCCACCTTCTCCCGCAGCGCGCTGACGGGTCTGGGCATCGCGACCCTGTGGGCCCTGCTGACCGGGCGGCTCCGGCTGCGCTGGGTGCTCCTCGCGGCCGCATGCCTGGCCGTGACCGCTGGGGCCGTGTTGCTGCACACGCCCCGGCTCCTAACGGCCGCCCTCCATCAGAGAGCCCACGTGGCCACGGCCAACGTGAACGTACGGATTGGCTATTACCGGGTCGAGCTGAACGAGTGGGAGCACTACCCGGTCGCCGGGGTGGGACCTGGCAACTTCGTCTACCGCTTCTATCAGTTCGCTCCCGGGGCCGGGGAAAGCATGCCGTTTCCCTCCGAGGTCCTTACGATCAGCGGGGAGCAAGCCTACTTGGTCATCCTGGCCGAGCAGGGAGCGGTGGGCCTGGCACTGTTTCTCGGCTACCTGGCTTTGTCCTGGGCCGACCTCAGGCGCCGGTTCCCCGATGACGAGCGAGGCGATCAGCTGCAGTCTGCGCTGGCGGCCGGCTTTATCGTTGCCTGCGTCGGTGCCTTGTTCCTCACCGAACAGTACTACCCGCCGCTGTGGTTCCTTCCAGCCATCGGCGCCAGCCTGGCCAGCCTCAGGCCCCGCGCTGCGGTGCCGGGCGATGACGCCGCGGTGGCCTGCGACGATGCCCTGATGCCAGGCCAGCTCGTGGCGGAGCCGCTCCCGCTCGGCGGTCCGGGGTGAGGCCGGGGGTGGCGGCGGCGGTCCGGCTGCGGGCCCGCTGGCCAGTGCCGGTCGGCCCCGCGGCCGCCGTCCTCGGCTGGCACCGGGTCGACGTCGAAGGTGGCCGGCTGGCCGTTCCGCCGGCCCTGTTCACGCGCCAGATGGAGATTCTCGCCGCGCACCGGCGGCGGTTCCCCGTGGTAGCTATCGACGAGGCCGGGGCGGCGCTGATGGGAGGCTCAGCCCATGCCCGCCGCGTGGTCCTGACGTTCGACGACGCCTGGGCCGACAACCATGCCAACGCGCTGGGCCCGCTCACCGAACATCGCCTGCCGGCCACCCTCTACGCGCCCAGCCGGCTGCTGGGCAAGCCCGGGTACATGACGCGCGCCCAGTTGCTGGAGATGGCCGCCGCCGACGTCACGGTCGGCGCACACAGCCGTACCCACGCCGATCTGCCGGCTTGCAGCCCAGGTGAGCTGGAGCGCGAGGTCAGGGGCAGCAAGGAGGACCTGGAGGACCTGCTCGGCAAGCCGGTGACCTCCTTCGCCTACCCCGCGGGATTGCTCAACGACGAGGTGGTGGCCGCGGTCGCGGCAGCCGGGTTCGACCTGGCGGTGACGAGCCGTCCCGGCTGGTGGCGGCCTGCGGCCCATAAGCTGCGCATTCCGCGCAGCTTCGTGGAAGACTTCTCCGATGCTACGTTCCGGGCTGCCGTCCGGGGCGGGCTGACTGCCCTCGGCCCTCTCGACGAGATCAAACGCCTTGCCCGCCGGTACGGTCGGCGGCCGTGAAGGCCGTCTTCCTGCTCACCCAGGACCGGGGTGGGCCGGTCGACCTCACCGTGAGCCTGGCCAGGGAGCTGTCCGGCCGGGTCGGCGGTCCCCAGGTGACGATCGTGGGACCGGCGTCCCTGTCAGCTGCCATCGGGCCCGGGGGCCTGCTAGAGCCGGTCCACGTCCGGTCGAAGACGGATCTGCGCGGCTACCAGGCAGCCGGTGCACTGCTGGCGAAGCTGACCCCCGACATCGTGCACGCCCAGGATCGCCGAGCCGGCCTGGTGTCGTCCCTCATGGCCCGGGGAGAGACCCCGATCCTGCTCACCTTCCACGGCGTGCCCGACAATGCCGCCGGCCGGTGGGTTCAGGCAGGCCCACTGCACGGCAGGCGGCCGAGCATCTCCGGGGGCAGCCGTCTGCTTGCCGATGCGCTTGTCGCGCGCCGGGTCAGCTGCACCGTGGCCCCCAGCCGGGCCATGGCCGCTTTCCTGCACCGGGAGCTGCGGGTGCCGCGGGACCGGATCGCGGTGGTGCGGAACGGGGTCGCCATCCCGCCACGCCGCCAGCGGGTGACAGGAATTCGAACGTTCATCACCGTCGGCTCGTTCGCGCCGTGCAAGGCGACGCCGGCCCTCGTGGCGGCCTTCCTATCCGTCAGTGCGAGCCGGCCTGGGCTCCGGCTCCGCATGGTCGGCGACGGTGCCGACCGCCAGCGCTGCGAGGAACTCGTGCGCCAGGCGGGCACCGGCAATGTCGAGTTCACTGGCTATCGCACCGACGTTGCTGCGCAACTGGAGCAGGCCGACGTCTTCGTCCTGCCCTCGGTGAACGAGAACCTGCCGCTTGCCCTGCTCCAGGCGATGGCGATGGGGCTGCCCTGCATCGCGGCGGGCGTCGGCGGGATCCCGGAGGTACTGGACGCCGACTGCGGAATGCTCGTTGCTCCCGGCGATACCGGGTCGCTGAGCGCGGCCATGGCGCGGATGACCGATGAGCCGGGACGTGCGGCCAGCCTCGGGGCCGTGGCCCGGCGCCGGGCCACGGAGCGGTTCTCCCTGTCCCGCTGCGCTGACGGCTACCTCAACCTGTGGTCGGAGATTCTCGATGGCGGCCCGCCGTGAAGATCCTGCACGTGCTACCCAGCCTGGCGGCAGGGGGCATGGAGCGGATGGTCATCAGCCTGGTGGCCGATGCCACCGCGCACGGGGACAGCGTCATGGTGGCCTCGGGGCCAGGTGTGTGGGTCGAACGGGTGGTGCAGGCCGGGGCCGTCCACGTGGCGCTGCCGCCCACCTCACGCCACGCCACAGTGGGCGTGGCCACCGCGGCGGCCCGGCTGGCGCGGTGCATAAGGCAGCTGGAGCCGCAGGTTGTCCACGCCCACAACGTCCGGGCCACGCTCTTGGCCAGGCTGGCCCTGGTGAGTGCGCGCCACCAGGCCGCGCTGATCACGACGCTGCACGGGCTGGCGCCCAGCGACTACGGCGCGGCCAGCCGCGCCCTGCGGGGGGCCGGCCGACGAGTGATCGCCTGCGCACCATCGATCGCCCGATCGCTACAGCAGGCCGGCTTTCCCGGTGACCGGCTTGACGTCATCACCAACGGCGCCGCCCTTCAGCCGGCTGGGACCAAGCGCCAGGCCATGTTGCGCGCCTCGCTTGACCTCGGGGCGGCCCCGGTCGTGGCCGGCATCGGCCGGCTGGTGCCGCAGAAGAACTGGCCGGCATTGATCGAGGCTGCCAGCTACCTGCCGGGACCGTCGTTTGTCGTTGCCGGTGAAGGCCCGTTGCGCGAGGAACTGGTGAACCTGGCGGCGGCGTCCGGTGGCCGGGTGCGGTTCGTGGGCCTGGTCGATGACGTGGCCGCCCTGGTCGGCCTGGCCTCCTGCGTGGTCTCCACGTCGTCCTGGGAGGGTCTGCCGCTGGCGCTACTTGAGGCGCTGTCGCTGGGCGTCCCGGTAGTGGCCACTGCCGTCGATGGCGTCGCCGACGTGGTGCCGTCGGCCGCAGCCATGCTGGTGGCCCCGGAGGACCCGGCAGCGGTGGCCGGAGCCATCGCGCTCATTCTGAGCGACGACGCTCTGGCATCTGCTCTCCGGCGCGAGGCTTTGGCCGCGGCTCCCCGGTGGGGACCGGAGGCGATGCTCGCCCGGTACCGGCAGGCCTACCAGGCCGCCGCCGGGCCTGCGGGCTTAGCGGGCCCCGATCCCGGTCAGCACTATGCCGAGCACCTGGGCGCCCGCGGAGGTCAGGCGATGGACGGCTGCCTCGGCTCGCTTCCGGGTGCCCGGCCGTGCCGGGACCACCAGCATGACCCCGTCCGTGACCTTCGCGACCAGGTCAGCATCCAGGTCATCGTCAAGAGCAGGGCCGGCCACGATGACGATGTCGGCAAGAGAGGTGAGCCGGGGGAGCTGGTCTCGGTAAAGGCTGGCTTCGTCATACTGGGCAGGCAACGGCGGCCCGGCGGTGATCACCTGCAAGCCGGCGGCCCCGGGCGCCGGGCGCAGCAGCGTCGCCGGGTCCACCTCATCAACAACGATCGAGGTCAGCCCCTGCCCGTTAACCAAGCCGAAGACGTCGTGCAGCGTGGGACGACGCACATCCGCATCGACCACGATCACGGCCATCCCCATCTCGGCCACTGTTGCGGCCAGGTTGGCCGCAACGGTCGTCTTGCCTTCTCCTTGACGGGCGCTCAAGACGGTCGCCGAGTGCATCTGCTCACCCGGCAACGCGTACATGAAGTTGGTTCGCAGCGACTGCCATCCGTCGTGCGCCGAGATGGCTCCCGAACCGCCGTAGACCAGGTCGGCCTCGTTGTCCTGCCCGGACGCGCGGACTATGCCCAGCACGGGAGGGCCGTTCATGCCTTCCGCGCGCTGGTCCCCATCCACGGCCTGGCCGGATAGCCGGTCCCAGATCAGGCCCGCGGCCAGGCCAAGGATCACGGCGAGGAAGATGATGACCGCCAGAAAGAGCCTGGTTTTGGGGCTCGCGGGCTGACCGGGCACCGTGGGGGTGCCGTAGACCTGAGCAATGACGACACCGTTGCCCCGTACCTGGGCCAGGAACGCGTCAGTCGCCGCCGCGGCCATCTCCTGAGCGCGGACCGGGTCTGGGCTTTGGCCCACGATGTTGATTACGGCAGCATTGGACAGAGACGAAGCGAACACGTCGTTCGCGAGCTGACTGCCTGACGTCCGGAACGGCAATATTGCCGCCACCCGATTGAGCAAGACAGGGCTGGATACCAGCTGCACGTACGTGGGGATAAGGCTGGCAATCAGATTGGGATAGTTCGGGAGGACCGCGGCGTTGGTCGGAACCGGGAGCAGTGCCACCGAAGAAACCGACTGGTAGATCCGTGGGCGGGTAAGCAGGTACCCTGTCCCGCCGATCAGCACCAGCAGGGCGGCCACCGAGCATACCAGCTTACGGCGCCAGAGAATCCTCGCCACGCGCTGCGGCGTGATGGTGTCGTGAGGTTTACCGGGGCTCACCGCGCCTGTGTCTCCCTTATCGTGTTCCGGGATTTAGCTGTCCGTGCGTCCCCGAATGCCGGGCGGCGCCAGCGGCGCCGCTCATCCAGATGCGCGAGGATCGCCTGCGACTTCGCCGCCAGCATAAGGTTGCCGCAGTGGAACTGCTAGCCTGTTGGTGTTGGTGGCCGTGGCCAGAGGAAGTCCCGGATACACCGTGTGGGAGCTTTTGCGTAGGGTCGCCTCCACGGCGGCCATCCTGCTGGTCGGATTGTTTCCGGTGGTGGCTTTGGTCGCCTGGAGTTCAGGCTGGCTTAGCCCCCGGGCGCCTGACGCGCCGGAGCAGGCCGCCGTCAAGACATTCAGCGAGTGGCTCAATGAGGCAGAGGTCCAGGCGACGACCAAGGCGCAGTGGGCCGCCGTGGCCCGTGATAACGCGATTGTCGTGCTCAACTCCTGGGACTTCCGGCTGATCCCTGTGCTCAAGCGGGCTAACCCCAAGGTTCAGGTCTGGGTGTACAAGAACTTGTCCGGAGTGCGCTCGGACGACTGCACCGTGCGGGGTGGCGACTGTGGCGCCTGCGCGCAGGGAGTCACGGACAGGACCTACCTGTCGTCGGGTATGGGGTACTGCTGGGTGAAGCGCAACCACCCAGGCTGGCTCCTCGACGCTGCCGCGACCGGTCGCCCCCTCCAGTTCCAGGGATATCCGCAAACCTGGGAGACTGACTACGGCAACGCTTCCTACCAGCGCCAATGGGTTGAGAACGTGCTGGCTGACGTCCGTGAGCACGGCTGGGACGGCATCGATGTCGACAACGCGCTGACGACGGCAGCAGCGTACAGCGTGGCCGCGAAATACCCGACCGATGCGGCGGTGCAGGCAGCGACGTATTCCGCCCTGCAGACGATCGGTCCTGTCCTGCACGACGCTGGCGTTAAGGCAGTGTTCAACGTTGGCTACGCGACCGCGTTTCCCGCGCTGTGGCAGCGCTGGCTCGGACCCGTGGACGGTCTTGAACAAGAGTTCTATCTTTCCTTTTCCACCAAGCCGGATGCGGTAGGTGCGGCGTGGAGTGTCTATGAGGACGAGGTTTCCTCGTGCACGGCTCAGCACAAGAGCTGCTGGTTTCACTCCGGCGAGTACTCAGCCGCGGTCACGTCGCAGACCCGGCAGTATGCGCTGGCGTCCTATCTGCTTGCCACCGACGGCCGGCAGTTCCTGGCGGTGGGCAGCGTGACGTTGAAGCCGCCGGAAGCGCATCTCACGCTGGGCGGCCGCCTGAGCGCCATGTTCCAGGTGGGGGCTTCCTGGCGGCGCTATTTCGCGCAGGGTGTCGCAGTCGTGAACCCCTCCACGGCTACCTTGGTCGTCCCGCTCGACGGCACCTACCTCGACGCCGGCCACCCGGTTAATACCATCACCCTCGGGCCTGCCAGCGGTGCGGTCCTCCACACCGCCGGGGACGACGGGAACAGTACCGGGTAGACCGTGCCATCGCGGGACCATCACCTGCGGGACCGCATGGTGAAAGGCCGACTGCAGGGATGTGCGAGGTGAAAGTTATAGATGTTCCTGAAGTTAACATTTACCTTGATGATGTAGTTTTAACGGAATGTTAGCCTCTCGTGTTTCGCACTTTTACGGCCGTTTCTCGGTGCGGGCTGAGGCCGTCAGCGATCAGATTCAGGACCGCCGTAGAGGATGAAGGTGTCGTCGAACCCCTGGCCTGGGGTGCCGGTCGTGGGCCCGAAGGAGGCGAGCAGCTTGGACTCGGTATACTGGCCGGTGCTGGCTAGGTAGATCCCGATGGCTCAGCGGTCGGCTGATCCCTGGTCGCGCAGGCGCAGGATCGGCGTGGGTTCGCGGTGGCCGGGCAGGACGGCCGAGACGTAGCAGAACTGCCCGCGGTGACGCACGATGGGCTCGTCGAGGCGGGCCAGCCGCGGGTGACGTGGGCGATGATCCGCTGGGTGACGGCGGACCGGGTCGGCGGGTCGGGTGTGCCGGGCACGCTGTTCATGATGGCTGTGGCCGGGCGGGCAGCCGCTAGGCGGAGGCGTGGCTGGTGCTGCCGGGCCTGCGCCGGCGCGTGAGGCGGGCGCGAGTGCCGGGAAACCGCCCGTGAGCCGGGATCGTGGGCGATGCTCCCGGTGTGACCTTACCGCTTCCCGCTTCGCTGCCGAGCTTGCCCCTCGGCCCGATGGGAACGACCGGCCAGCCCGGCTGATCAAGCCATGTCACATTTCCCGGCGGCCCGGCGTCATGCGGATGAGGCCCGTAACTCAGCCGATGTAACAGGAGGATGCCCGATGGCACGCATCGAGGGCGTATCAAAGTCCCAGGCCGGCCTGGTCGTCAAGCTCGTGTACCGGTTCGGCCCCAGGATGATGAAGAAGCTGACCGGCCGCGACCCGCGGACCGGCAACGGGATCGAGCCGATCCAGATCTGGGCGCACCAGCCCAGGATGATGATGGGCATGGGCCGGTTCAACCAGGCGGTCCGCAAGGGCAAGGCCGTGGACGAGCGGATCAAGAACCTGGTCGAGCTGAAGGGGGCGCAGATGATCGGATGTGAGTACTGCGTCGACCTCGGCTCGCAGATATGCCGCAACTCCGGATTCTCCGACTCCGAACTCCTCGCCCTGCCGCGCTACCAGTCCAGCGACCTGTTCACCGATCGCGAGAAGGCGGCGCTGGACTACGCGGTCGCGGTGATGCACACACCGGTCGAGGTCACCGACGAGCTGTTCTCGCGGGTGCGGTCGTATTTCGACGACCGCCAGCTGGTGGAGATCACCGCCCTGCTGACGCTGGTCAACCTCGACCGCTTCAACGCCGCGTTCGGGATCGGCTCGGCGGGCTTCAGCGACGGAATGGTGTGCGTCCCGCCAGACCGCCCGGATCCTGTACCGTCACATGCCCGCATCACCGGGCCCGGCGCCCAGCCCGGGACGACGATCGCGTCTTGACCACGCCGGCGCCCGCCGGAAACAGCATCGATGTGGCAGCGATGTCGCCCTGGCAGCCGCATCTACCACCGAGCGGAGGTTTCCGCGCCGGCTGCGGTGCCTGACACTGACAGGGGCAGTTCAGGCGTCTCAGTCAGGCCGGTGCCGGCGGACCCGGCGTTGGGGCAGTGGTTCCGCTAGCCCTACGACCCGGCTCGGCCGGACGGTTCACCCAGATTGAAAATTCCTGAGCGGTTCGCAGCCGCGCCGTGCTGATCTTCTTTGTCGGCGGTCGTGCCAGGTCATGTGCTCCTCGGCTCAGGCCGGGCCGGACTCACCGCGGTCACTGACCCCGCGGCCAGCCGGTCGCCGACCAGAAATGAAGCGTTTCAAACTCGTGAACACGGGGAGCGGTGTGATTTCGGCAACGTCGGCGCCGAGCAGCCGAGCAGCCGCCGACTGACTCAAAACGAAAGGGCTCCGCGCAGAGCAGAGGAACTCCCGTCATGTACCATACCGCGCAACGATCACAGACAACCGGCCTGAATAACCGGGCCCACTGGAAGAACACGATCCTGGCCGGCCTGGCCAACTACATCGACGCCGGGTCGATAGTCGCAGGGGCCGCCGGCCTGACATTGTGGACGACCATGTTCCACCTCAGCTCGTCCTACGTCGGGCTGATCGGAGCGATCAGCTCCAACGCCATCTCGGCTGGCATCGGCGCGCTGATCGGCGGCAGGCTCTGCGACAAGCTGGGCCGGAAGAAGATCTACCAGTGGGACATGCTGTTCTACGCATTCGGGCTGCTCTTCATCATCTTCGCGTCGTCGTCGTGGATGCTCCTGGTCGGCTACGTGATCGCCGGCCTGGCCGTCGGCGCCGACGTCCCGGCGTCCTGGACGCTGATCGCCGAGCTGGCACCCGACGGCGCACGCGGCAAGCACAGCGGCGTCGCCCAGGTCCTGTGGTACTGCGGCCCGGTGGTCGTCCTGCTGCTCAGCCTGGCCATGTCGCCGCTGGGCGTGCTCGGCATCCGGATCGTGTTCGCCCACCTGTTCGTGCTCGCGATCTGCCTGTGGTTCGCCCGCCGCAGCATGAAGGAATCCGAGATCTGGACCACAGCCGAGCGCGCGGTTCGCGAGCGAGCCGCGCGGACGCGGGATGGCGTTTCGTGGCTGTCTCGGGGCGGCGCCGCGCTACGGGACCCGGGTCATACAGCATCGATGTGGCCGCGATGCTGCCGGGGCGACATCGCTGCCACATCGATGTCGTTGGCCGGGCGGGTAGGGCGGGCTGGCGGCTGCGCGCGTAACACGTGCGCGGCCGCACTGACATGCCACCCAGCGTAACGGACCAGACGGGTTCTGGGAGTCGCGGAACGTAGCGTAGGCGACGCGGCGGTGCCCGTCGAAGGTGATCAGCCCCATGGCGGAGATGCCGTTGAGGTTGTGGTTGTAGGTCATGCGCTGTTTGTAGTCCTTGAGCAGCCAGTAGGTGTATCCGGCCAGGTAGCCTGCCCGCGCGGTGACCTGGCGCCAGTGCTGGCGCAGCTTATCCGCCTGCCATTCCTCGGTGCCGGTCTCGGCCGGGCTGCCGTGCCGTCCGAGGTGGGCGTAGGTCCCGTTCTCGGTGATGAGTATGGGGGAGCCCGGGTACTGGCGGTGGACGGCATCGAGGGTGCGGCCCAGGTCGGCGTCGCTGCCATAGAAGTAGCCGAAGTACTCGTTGAAGCCGATCACGTCGGCCAGGTCGAAGGCGGGGTCCCAGCTGGTCGACGAGGCCCAGGTAACCGGTCGGCGTTGGGAATCGATGCTGGCCGCGGCGCGCAGCTGCGAGATCCATGTGCGGTAGGCGGCGCGGTCGGTGGTCTCCGACTCGTTGTGCAGCGACCACATGATGACGCTGGGGTGGTTGACCTGGTTCCACACCATCGCGGCGACAAGCGCGGCGGACAGGCCGTAGCGGCCCTGGATGCGCTGCTGGCGGGATTCCACCCAGAAGTTGTCAGTCTCGTCGCAGACCAGCATGCCGCGTTCGTCGGCGGCGCGGTAGAAGTCCGGGTGGCGGGTGTACCCGCAGTTGCGCAGGAAGTTCGCGCCCAGGTCAGCGGCAGTATCCAGGATCTGGTCGTAGTCCCGGCGGCGCATCGCGCGTCCCCGTTCGGGGGTTTCTTCGTGCCAGTTCAGGCCCTTGAGGAACACCGGTTCGCCGTTCAGGCGCAGCCGCGCGCCGGTCACCTCCACGGCGCGCATGCCGTAGCGCACGACCAGATTGTCGGCGGCACGGTCGGTCTCGTCCGCGCCGCTTGCCGCGGTGCCGTCGGCCTGAAGGCGTGCTGTCAGCCGGTACAGCCGGGGGCCGGCTGGCGACCATGGCCGGGCGCCGGGGATCGGCAGGCCGGCGCTGACCACGCCGACCTCACCGGGTCCCAGGGCCAGGTCCCGGCTGACCGGTGCGCCGCCGGTGTCCGCGCCCGGATCAAGGATCAGGCGGCGGCTGGCCGGCCTGGAGCCATGGTTGAACACCACGGCTGCCGCTGCCAGCCGCCCGTGGCGGGCACTGGTAATCAGCTTGCTCACCGTGACCTGCGCGGTGGCCTCGAGAAATACCCCGCGGGTGATACCGGCGTAGGGCCAGTAGTCAACCGGCTTGTGCGGCAGCTCGGTACGGCAGCTGATCGCGGCGGCCTCCGTCGCCCCCGGGTGATACCACGGCCTGCGGTACACCCGCACCGCCAGCAGGTTCCTGGCGCCGGGCCGCAGAGCATCACTGGCGTCCATCGCGAACGGGGTATGCCCGCCCTCATGCTCGCCCGCGAGCGTGCCATTGAGGTAGACCGACGCGGCGTAGTTCACCCCCAGGAAACAGATCTTGACGAACCGGCCGGACCAGGTGCCAGGCATGTCAAACCCGACGCGATACCAGGCATAGCCGTCACGAAACGCCGTGCCGGTGCCGTAGCCACTGCCGTCGTAGCTGCCGAACCCGGCCGTGTCGTACAGATCCCACGGCAGCGGAACCTCCACGACCTGCCAGCGGCCGTCGTCGAAACCCGGCAGCATCCAGCCGTCACCCGGGCCGGCGTCACCCGGGTCGAACGCGAACCGCCAGTGCCCGTCAAGGTCGAGATAGTCCCGCTCGCCCGGGACGTCGGCCCGGACGTCGAACGACGGAACCGGCTGCCCGTACTGGAACAGCACGGGAAAACCATCCACCGTGCGTACCGTCGTGTCCGCCGGCTCGGTCGTCCGCGCCGACGCCGGCCGCCACTGCGTCATATACCGCTGCTTACCCCGATCGCGCTGGTCTAAGGCGGTCCGGTGATCCGAGGGCTATGGCCGCAGGAGCGGGACGGTGGCCGAGGCTCGCCCGGAGGACCCGGTGAGAATGATCTCAACCGAGGTGGCCGCCGGATGCCATGCCGGGATCAGCATGATGTCCAGAACGGCGCCGTTACGACGCTGGTCGCTCTGCGCCCTGGACGCCGGTGCCTGCCGGACGGCGCCGACGTCCGGGTGGTGGGTGCCCTGGCGTCATGTGATCCTCAGAAGATGAAGGGAATCAGCATTGTGGTTGACCGCTTGTACCCGGGATACGAGTCCGGGAAGCGGCCGGCCATGAAGCGCTCCTCCATAAGGGCGCTGTAGACGAAGTAGGCGCCAGCCAATACCACCGCGACCAGCCAATACAGGCTGACGGCGATCGCCGTGCCGATCATCGCAAGGATGATGCCCGAATAGATCGGGTGCCGGACTCTCCGGTATGGACCGGTCGTGACGAGCTCCGGATCGGCCTTCTGCGACATCGGCATCCCCCAGTTCCGGCCGAGGTACACCCTGGCCCAGATAGCCAGCGCCAATCCCAGCAAGAAGACGGCCAGGCCGATGCCCTGCAGCCACGGGTCGCTGCTGGCCGCGTGCCCTTTGAGTGCTCTGACACGCAGCAACAGGAGAACGACGAGGATGACGCCGATCCGGGCGCCCGCGAACCGGGTCCAGCGTGACTGGCCGGCCTTGACGCCAATGGACGCCACCAGCCAATAGACCCAGAAGGCTACCCAGCCGGCGAAGATGACGATGTCGACGACATGCATAGAGGAACTCCCCGATCATGGTACGACGCCACGGCCCCCGGCGTTGCCGCTGGATGATCGATCCCGCCCAGATCCCCGGCGGCGGGAAGGTCGCACAGGGCTTCGGCCTCAGCTACAGCTCGATCGGCACGATGCCCCCGGGCCAGCCGGGCACGTCCGCACCCTGAGCACGGTCTCCTGGCGGATCTACAACCAGGTCGACGTCGGCTGCAGCATCTGATGGCCGACGGGCACTGCCACCGCGAGTGCGCCCGCAGAGATTACGCTCGACGAAGCCGCGCAGGGCTTGCTGCAGTTGCCGGGAATAAGGCAGTGACTTGGCGTAGTTGACGGCCGCGCCGGTGGGATCCTGCTTGAGGACGTGATCCACGCCTGTCAGCGGCACGAAATCGGTCTCTGCCGGAGCGCGGGCCAGCCCGGCCAGGAGGTGGCGGATCTCGCCGCAGGTCACCTGGACGTCGGCGTTGCTGCAGGTGACCAGGACGGGCAGGCGGGGGGGAGGCGGCCGGCCAGCTCGGCGGGGTCGTAGCGGTCGGCCTGGGACAGGAACAGTGCCGTCGCCGGGCTGAGGATGCCGGCCAGCGCGGGCGTGAAGTCCGGTGGCACCGTGCCGTGCGCCCGGAGACTGGCGGTGGCGCTGGCGAATGCATGCGTGAGCGCGCTGGCCTGCCGGGCGGTGATCTGGCCGGCCCGCTGGGCGGCGGCGGCCTGGGCGCCGACCTGATCCGCGATGGCGTCGAGGTAACGGACGCTGAGCGGCTCGAGGAGCCCGAGGGCGCGGACAGGCGGGATCGGCCCGGCCGCGGGGTCCGTGTGGGTGGCGAGCAGCAGGGCGAACAGCGCGCCCTCGCTGTGGCCGATGACGGCCAGCCGGGCCCGGTCGACGTCAGGCTGCCCGGCGAGGAATCTCAGCCCGGCCGCGGCCTCCTGCTCGAACGGGCCGATGCCGATGGCGCCGGGCCGGCTGGCGTACGGGCCGAGCCCGGTGCGGCCGCTGCCGAGCTTGTCGTAGCGAAGGGTGGCGACTCCGTCGGCGGACAGCCAGCCGGCGATCACCCGGAGGGTGTTGACCGGTCCGGGGAGCAGCGGACTGTTGCCGTTCCGGTCGGTGGGACCGCTGCCGGCGATCAGCAGGACGGCCGGGACGGGGCTGGCCGCCGTCGCCCCAGGGCCCGGTGCGGCCGGGTGGCGGTACGTGGCGTAGACGGTCAGGCCGCCAGCTTCGAAGCTGACGGCCTGGTCAACCCAGGCGTGGCTAGCCGCCGGGGATGAGCCGCCGGAATTTCCCTGGCTGCACGCTGAGGCCAGCCCGACGCCCACCACGGCCAGGACCGCAGCCAGGCGGCGCGGGAAGACCGTCATGCTCAGATCCCAGCGGCACTGCGGACGACAGCAGCGGTGCTGTCGGCGTCGCTCACCGTCACCACGAGCCGGGAGAACGGGGATGCCTCACCCAGATCGACCCGGACCGCTGGCCGGGCGCCCAGCACGGCGGCGAAATCCCGGCCGCCGTCAAAACGGCGGGTGCCATCGGGACCCCTGTTCTCGGATCGAGCGGGCGACCGAACCGCTGGAACGCAGCCTGCCTGGTGGTGCCGAGCAACTCGCCGATCTCGGCCCAGGTGTGACCGGCCTGCCGTGCCCGCTGCACGGCCGCGCGCATCCCGTCCTCGACGATGCGCGCGAACGACCGGATCACGGCGACCGCGTCCAGCGGCGCCAGCGCTGCATCGGCTGGTACGTCGTCCATGGCCACCCGGGCCGCGCTGATCACCCGGGTCAGCACCGGCGTATCTCCGGCCGGGACCGTGACCGGCACGTTGTCAACATAACCTTCACGACTAGTGGCCGTCAAGCTTATATTGACAGCATTGGGCGCTACCGCGCGGTCGGCCTGACGGGTCCGGCGCGCCGCGCTGCGGCAGGACGCGTCGCAGTAGAGGCGGGTTCTTCCGCGACCGGACTGAGCTGGAAGCTCGCGTCCGCAGGCGGCGCACGCGCGGCCATGGGTGCCTCTGTTGGCCAAGGCCGGAACCTCCTCGATCTCGGCTACGGGCGCACGAAATCATAACACGGAATTAAAACGTGCGGCCGAACGGGTGTGGCTTTCCGCCCCGCCGGGCGGCTGGAGGGGACATCCTCCGGCGTCGTTGATGTCGCCGGATCCATTGCCGGCTGATCAGCGCTGCGGGCCGAGTGACATGACCGCCAGGGCCGGCCCGGCATGACGCCGGTCGGGGCGGGCGAACCTGGCGATGGCGGTGCCGGTGAGCGTTACCTCCACGATGTGGTCGTGGCGGCCCACCACCGCCGGGCAGTCCCGCTCGCGCACCCGCATCTGCATGCCGGCGATCACGACGCCGTCGGCGCCGAGCCGCCTGACGTCGTCTTCCAGCTGCCGCCTGGCGTCACGCCGCGCCTGGCTGACCAGTTCGGTCCAGCCGGCCACCTCGACGTTGCCTGACGCCCAGCGAGCCTGGCGGGCGGTCGCCCGGTCGTCGTGCCGTGACCCGATCGAGATGCCGAGCGTGAGCCCGGCGGGCACCCAGCCCGCGATGATCAGCTTGGCGAAATCCTGACCGGACACGTCGGAGGTAAAAGGCACCCGCAGCCCATCCGCGGCGCCTGGCGCGCGAACCGCGGTCCCGATGGCCCTGAACTCCAGCCCGCCGAGAGGAAACGACCCCAGGGTCAGGCGCACGCCCACCACCCCGTGCCCGCCAAGCGCGGCACACTCGGCGGTAATCCGGTCGATGGCCGCACGCCGGGCCTGGTACATGGCTTCCACCAGCGGCCCGAAAGATCCTGGATCGCGCTGCCCCGACACCTGAGTGGCCGGCCGCGCGGATGTCCGGCCGGCGGATGATCCCGGCGCCCCGGGACAGCTGTACTCGCGGGCGTCCCCGGCGGCATACACAGCCGCGCCGAACACCTGGCCGGCGGGCTCGAAGCCCACCCCGCGGACGGCGGCGAACTCTTGTGAGGTCAGCGCGGACCCCCACGTGCCGCCGGCCCGGGCACCCGCCCGTGTCATCGGCCTTCGGCGAACGGATAGAAGCCCCTGCGGACGCCGAGTTCGCTGTAACGACCGTCGGCGGCGACGAGCTCGGAGGAGCCGAGAACCGTGATGCCGGTGGCGGCGACGACCGGGGCGGGCGCGACCAGCGAGGTGGGCGTTGCGCCCATCGAGCAGTGCAACGTCGTTCCCGATGTGACGAACGGCGGCATGCGCTCCCCTCCCCCGCACCCAGGCGACCAGGCGTTTCTCCCAGGATAACCCGGATGCTCGCGGCCGCCTATACATCGCCAGGGGACCCGGACATCAGTACGACTTCGGCAGGCCGAGGACCGAGGTGGAGATGAAGTTGAGGACCATCTCCTGGGATATCGAGGTTGTCGATGAACAGCTCGTTGGAGTCCACCGCCAGCTCCCGCACCCCGTTCAGGCGGGCGTTGCCGATCCCGGCCTCGTCGGCGCGGCGCTGGATCTCGGCCAGGTCGCGCTGCGCGCACCAATCCCCGAGAAGTTGGTCGAGTTCGGCCCGGTGCCGGACGCTGTCGCCGTTGTGCGCGTACCGCGGGTCCTCGGCGAGATCGGGGCGGCCGAGCAGGTCCCGGGCCAGCCGCCGCCATTCACGATCGCTGGTGGTACCGAGGACGGCCGTCTGGCCGTCCCCGGTCGGATAGGCGCCATACGGCGCGACCATCGGCGATCCCATCCCGACGGGTCGAGCTCCTCCCCCGCGTGCAGCACCCGGTTGAGCGCGAACCCCATCATCTCCGCCGCGATGTCCAGCATCGCGATCGGGATGACGGCGCCCCGGCCGGTCCGTTCCCGTTGGTACAGGGCGGCGAGCACGCTGGAGTAGGCGTACAGGGCGGTCCCGACGTCGGCGACGGGTATGCCGGATTTGTGCACAGCGGGGCCGCGATGGCTTGCTCGAGCCCGAGGACGGTGATGCCGGACAACGGCGCCTTGGGTGCTGGCTGAGGCACGAGATCCCGGCCGGCGAGGCTGGCGGGGCGCACGGGAACGGAACGGACGCCGGCCATGTGCCCTCTGGGGCGACCGGCGGCCCTGATCAGGAGGTATCTGCTCTTTCCGGTTGGCGCGGCGCGTCGGGGCTGGGATGCTGTGATCAGGGGACTGATGGCGCGGAGCGCTAGGGCTTCGCGCGGGAGGGAGGCTGTAATGCCCGGGCAGATTCCGGCTGGCCAGATCCATCACCTGCGACTCACGGTGACCGACGTTCAGCGCAGCCGCCAGTTCTACACCAGCCTGCTCGGCTTCCAGGTCGCGGTGGAATCACCGCCGCCTGGTGACCCGGCCGAGACCGAGGTGTTCCGCATCCTGTTCGGCGGCGTGGTCATGATCCGCGGCAACCTGCTGATGGGGCTGCGGCCGATGGCGCCCGAAGGGGACCGCTTCGATCCGGACCGAGTGGGCCTCGACCATCTCAGCTTCGGCGTCGCCAGTCGGGATGACCTGGAGCAGGCGGTCAAAGTGTTCGATGAGCACGGCGTGCCGCACGGTGAGATCACCCGGCTGCCCTCGTTCGGCATCGACGTGCTCCCGTTCGAAGACCCGGACGGTATCCAGCTCGAGCTCACCGCGCCGGTAGCCTAGCCAGGAGCGGTGAGCCTGGATGCGCGCTCGATGCGAGGCGGGCCGCCGCGACGCACGGAGAGATTGTCCGACACCTTCGCCAGGAGGTTCTCTGCGTCCACAGTAAGGTCAGCCCGCATGTCGACGGCGTTCGCCCGGCGCGCCGGCCGCATCCGCTGCCTGTGCTGCTGATCCACGGGACACCCGGCCCGTTCGGTCCCTGATCCGGCGGGAAAGATGAGCCTATGGGCGCTCCGGGTCGGCAGGGCCGGCCTGGCGAGCAGAAAGGCGGACGTGATGAGCTTCGAGACAACTCCCGGCGGGACCCGCGGGGCGCGAACTCCCGGGTCGAACGCCGTGACGCGGACCATCATGCGGGCCATGACAAGCTGGCACCGGCGGTCCGGGGACAAGTTCCAGGGCATGGATCTGCTGTACCTGACAACGGTGGGGGCGAAAAGCGGCCAGAAGCGCCAATCCACCGTGGCCCGGTTCGCCGACGGTGAGGACGCCTGGCTGGTCGTGGCCTCCGCGGGCGGATCAGCTCATAATCCCGCCTGGTACCACAACATCGCCGCGCATCCGGACCAGGTCTGGATCGAGTTCGGCGGCCGGCAGCTGCGGGTGACGCCCACGCAACTCGACGGGGACGCCCGCGCGCAAGCGTGGCAGCGAATCACCCAGGCGCAGCCTCGCTACGCCGGCTACGAGCGGAAAACCGACCGCGCCATCCCGGTCATCCGGCTGGCCCGCGTCGACTGAGCCTGAGCAGGCAGATCACCGGCCAGGCCGGAGGAGGCCGCGTTCGAGCACGACCGGCACGAACAGCTCGCGGTACCCGTGCTCGTCGAAGAGCACCGTGACCTGGTCGCCGTCGTAGCGCTGCACCGTGCCCAGGCCCCAGCGCTCGCTGATCACGCGCGCGCCGACGCCGAACGGGACCGCGCCAGGCGGCGGCTCGGCGTGGCTGAGGTCGTTGTCGCAGTTCCCGCACGGGCCGGGGTAATCCTGCCCGAAGTAGGAGAGCAGGAACGAGCGACGGCAGCCGGTGTGCTCGGCGTACCGGCGCATCATCGTCAGCCGGGTGCGCTCAACCTCGTCTTCGCGTTGCGTCTCCGCCTCCGACGCCGCCAGGCGCGGTAACCGGCCGGGGCGCCCCGGAACAGCGCCTCCACATCCGCGCGCCGGTACCGGGGCCGGCCTCGTTGCGAACCTCCGGCAGCCGCCCGCGCCGCGCCCAGGTCGCCACCGCCGCCGAGGTCACCCGGAACAGCGACGCCACCTGCTTGCGGGTCATCAGGTCCTCACCCATGCTGCCGCCGGTCACTGCCGGGGCGGATCCCACGGCAGCCGGACGTGACACGAGTCCTGTCCGCGTCATCACGTTCATCTGGATTCCCTGGTCGGCCGGAATGAGCTGATCCGGGAGAGCGCTGGTTACCCCGCGTGGCTCTCCGGGCAAGGACCGGGCACGATGCCGAACTGCCCGGTGCCGGTTGCACAGAAAACGTTGCTGCAAATTGCACCGCGAGACATCGGTCAGTTGACGGATATTGAACCATCAAGGAATCCCGGCTGGCCCGGTATCGATGTGGTCAGCACCGCATGGTGTGATGAAGTAGCAGGACAGGCAGTGGTCCGAGGAGGAGCCATGAGCTACGCCAGGCAGATGCTCGATACCTGCCCGCGCACTTTCGAAGCCGACGCCGGCCTGGTGGCCATCACCATCGAAGCGCTCAACGATTGCGCCCAGGCCTGTTTCGCCGACACCGGCTGCGACTTGAGCGAGCATAACGTGAGCGAGATGGTCAGATGCATCCGGCTGTGCCTGGACTGCGCCGATGTCTGCGCCGCCACCGCCGCGATCATAAGCCGCCAGGCCGAGTACGACCCCGACGTCATCGAGCCGCTCCTCGGGGCGTGCGCGGCGGCCTGCAAGAGCTGCGGTGACGAGTGCGAGCAGCATGCCCCGATGCACGAGCACTGCCGGGTCTGCGCCGAGGCCTGCCGACGTTGCGAGCAGGCCTGCCGGGAGCTTCTGGCTGCCCTCAGGTGATCAGCCGTGCCGTTTGCCGGAACGGTCGGCGGGTATACGCACGGGGTGCCCGCCCGCGCACTGTTTCACATCGCGCCGCGCTGCGTGCAGATCAGGGAAGTGCCGACGCCGCGGCCGGGTGCGAGCGAAGTCCTCGTCACCACCCGGTTCTCCGGCATCAGCGGCGGCACCGAGCGGCTGATCTACCGGGGAGAGTTCCCGGACGGGCTCGCGCTGGACGACACGCTCGAGGCACTCGGCGGCGCCTTCCGCTATCCCTTTCCTTACGGCTATGCTTGCGTCGGCGAAGTCGAGGACACCGGCCGGCCGGTCTTCGCGTTTCAGCCGCACCAGGACGTGTTCACGGCGCCGTCCGGTGAGCTGATCCCCCTGCCTGCCGTGGACCCCCGGTCGGCGACGTTGTTCCCGCTGGTAGAGACGGCGTTGCAGGTGACGCTGGACGCCGGGACGGGGTACCGCGACCGGGTCATCGTGCTCGGCGCCGGCGTCCTCGGGCTGCTGACCGCCCTGCTCCTGCAGCGTTCGGGCCAGCGGCCGTTGTGCGCCGAGCCGGTGACGTGGCGACGCGAGCTGGCCATCAGCCTCGGCGTCACCGCCGTGATGCCCGAAGAGCTGGCGAAGGAAGAAGTTCCGCTGGTCATCGACGCCAGCGGTAATCCGGACGCGCCGGGGCTGGCGCTGGACATGCTGGCCCACGAGGGCACCTTGCTGGTCGCGTCCTGGTTCGGCATGAAACCCGTGGTGCTCCCGCTCGGCGGCGCCTTTCACCGCCGGCGGCTGACCATCCGCAGCACCCAGGTCTCCACGATTCCGGCCGGGCTGTCGGCACGATGGACCCGGTCGCGCCGCCGCCAGCAGGCCATGGAATTGCTGCCCGAGCTTCCGCTGGCGCAGCTGTCCACGCACGTGTTCCCGTTCAGCCGGGCCGCTGAGGCGTTCCGCGCTGTGGACGAGGGCGCACCCGGCCTGATGCACGCCGTTCTCGATTACGACAGGAGCCGTCAGTGACCTATGAAGTCGGGCTGACTCGTGAGGTGCGCGCCTTCCACATCATGCCGGGACTGCCCGGTCCGGAAGGGGAGCTGCACCATCATGACTACCGGATCGAGATCGTGGTGGACCGCGGGCAGCTGGATGACAGGGGCATGGTCTGCGATCTGGACATGCTCGAAGCGGCAATGACCAAGCTGACCGGGCGCATCGAAGGCCGCAACCTGGAAGAGATACGTCCCGCCGACGCCGAGGCGGTTACCGTGGAGGTGTTCGCCCGCTGGGTGCATGACACCCTCTCGCCCGCCATCGCCAGCGCAGGCGCGGACACCCTGGCCGTCCGGGTGTGGGAAACCCCGGTCGCCTTCGGCGGATACCGGCACCATGCTGACCATTTGCCTGATCACCCTGGGTGACCCGGCCACCCTGACCGGCGGATACCGTTATCACCGGCGGATGGCCGAACTCGCGGGCCGCAACCAGGCCCGGATCATCTTCGCGTCACTGCCGGCGAAACTGCCCGTCCTGCATGGCCACCGGGTACTGCGCACCGCCGCCACGGCCGATGTCGTGCTGGTCGACAGCATCGTGGCGGCGTATCTCGCGCCGTGGATCGCGTTCCGGCGTCCCCGGCGGATGGCCGCCGTCGTCCATCAGCCACCCGGCGGAATCGATCAATCACCACCGCGCCGGTGGGCACAGGCCTGGCTGGACCGATACCTTTACCGCCGGTGCGACACCGTGATCGTCGCCAGCGCGCTGCTTTCTGACCGGTTCGACCGGGCCGTCGTCGTGCCTCCCGGCCGGGACCAGAAGGGGGGAACCGAGGTCAGCGATCTGCGAGAGGGGACCCGGGCCGCTGCGCTCTGCGTGGCTAACTGGCTCCCCAACAAGGGAATCCTCGAACTGCTCGACGCGATCGCGGCATTGCCGCCCGGCCTGCTGCGGCTGCACTTCGCCGGTGACGAGCGGGCAGATACCCCGTACGGGCAGCGCGTCATCCGCCGGATCGGCGGCCTGTCGGATCGGGTCGTGCGGCACGGACCCTGCGACGACGCCGAGGTAGGGCGCCTGTACCGTTCGGCCGACCTGTTCGTCCTGCCGTCACGCTGGGAAACCTACGGTACCGCTTACGCAGAGGCGCTGGACGCGGGTCTCCCGGTGATCGGCTGGCGCAGCGGCAACCTGCCATATCTCGTCGACGACGGGAAGCAGGGCATCCTGATCCCGCCGGGCGATACGAGCGCCCTGGCGGGCGCGCTGCGCAGGCTCGCCGAAGACGAGCCCGAACGGCGCCGGATGGGGGCCGCCGCAGGCCGCCGGGCACTGAGCCTGCCGACCTGGGAGCAATCTGCGCAACAGTTCTTCGCTATCCTCGGGAGGCGGCCATGACACTCGGCTGGACCAGTCCTTCGGCGCAACCCACCGTGACCGTGCTGCTGCGTCACGGTGATACGCGCCTATCCCCAGAACACCGGTTCAGCGGGCTGTGTGACCTGCCCCTCAGCGCCGACGGCATCCGGCAGGCCAAGGCCGCCGCCGGCCGGCTGGCCGCCGGCGCCCGGATCGACGCCATCGTCACCTCGCCGTTGCGGCGCGCCGCCGCCACCGCTGCAATGGCCGCCACCGAACTGGGCTTGACCGCGGCCACCGACGATGACCTGCGCGAAACCGACTACGGCGAATGGGAGGGCTTCACGCTGGCGGAAATCCAGCAGCGATGGCCCGCGGCCGCGGCGGCCTGGCAGCACGATCCGGAGCAGGCACCGCCGGGCGGTGAGAGCTTCGCCGATACCGCGCGACGGGTCCACCGGGCGTGCGACCGCCTCCTGCGAGACCACTGCGGTCAGACGGTCCTGGTAGTCAGCCACGTCACGCCGATCAAGATCCTGCTGTGCCGGGCCCTCGACGTCCCGCTGGCCACCATCTACCGGATGTACCTCGGCTCCGCGTGCATCAACGAGGTCCAATGGCATGATCACGAGTTCGCCGCCGTCCGCCGTGTCAACGACACCAGCCATCTGCCATGACACGCGTTCTTCGTCAGCCCGGGCGCTCTTCGTCAGCCCGGGCGCTCTTCGTCAGACGGGGCGCGATGTCGCGTCACCGGGCGCCCGGGCCGGGCTGGCGTCAGGGCTGGTGACGCCGAGCAGCGGCTCATCGGGTGAGCGGAGGTCGGCTGTGGGCAGGCCGGCCGGGTACAACTGCCTTGCCCTCTCGGCCACCGCGATCGCTATCTCGACGTGCTGGCGGCGGCTGGCGGCGTAGAAACTCTGGGCGTCCGCGCTGAGCTTGGGCCGGGCGTGCAGGGGCTTGTCGCTGACCGCGAGCAGGGTAGCGGTGGGGACCCGGTAACGGAATCCGTTGGCGGCCACCGTCGCGGACTCCATGTCCACCGCGAGCGCGCGAGACGCCCGCAGCCGGTCCGCCACGATGGCCAGGTTCAGCTCCCAGTTCCGGTTCGCGGTGGTGAACACGATGCCCATCCGGCTCCGCAGGCCGCGGGCCGTCAGCTCGCTGAGCAACAGCGTGTTCAGCGTGTAGTTGGAGACGACCGGGACGCTCAACGGGAGCATGTCGTCGAGGACATGGTCATCGCGCATGTAGCCGGTGGCTAGCACCAGGTCCCCGATTTCCTGGTGATTGCGCAGGCCCGCACAGTGACCGATCATCAGCACCAGGTCGGGGCGGAGCACGGCCAGGTGGTCGGTGATCGTCTTGGCGTTGGACGGGCCTACCCCTATGTTCACCATGGTCAGGCCGGTGCGGCCAGGAAGCGCATGGTGCCAGGCGGGCATCTGGGGGCCGCCGGAATCGGGGCCGGTGCAATCGGGCAGGGCAGCGCGGAATTCATCCACATGCCAGGCGTAGTTGGTGAGCAGCACGTACCGCTGGAATTGTTCGGCGGCAGTCCCCGTGTAGTGCTGCAGCCGGTCGATCGACAGGGCCATGCGCTCGGGCCCGAACAGGAACAGCTTCTTGCGCCGCAGGTCCCAGCGGGTCTCGTCGATGGCGGGCCCGAGTCCCGGGTCATGCAGGTCAAGCGCCTTGCGTCCGGGGCAGACCGAGATCCGGGCGCCACGGGCTGCCAGCCGGCTGAGCTCCCGTTCCAGGTACCAGCGGATCGCCCGGGGCGAGGCGAACTCCCCCTCGAGTTCGGGGTTATGCGCCGACCAGGGCCGTTCGACGGTCAGCTGCGGGTAGCGGCCAGCCCTGTCGGCCGCGTCCATGGCGTCGCACAACCGCTTGATCTCCGCCGCGTGCCGGCTAGCGGGGATGGCCGAGAAGTCGGCGGACACGATCACCCGGTCATCATGCCAGGCCCGCCGCCCCGCGGGGCCGCGCGGGCGGACTACCGGCCGTGGAAACGCGGTTCGCGTTTGTCTAGGAAGGCCCGGGCGGCTTCGCGATGATCCTCGGTGAGCCCGGTGTGCACGTGGTGGGTCACTTCCAGGTCCATGCAATCACCCAGGTCGCCGGCTGCGGCCCGGTTCAGGTTCTCCTTCATGTAGCGGTACGCGATCGACGGCCCTTGCGCCAGCCGGCGAGCACGTTCCATGACCTCCCGCTCGAAGTCGGCGGCCGCGAAGATGGCGTTGACGATCCCGAGCCGCTGGGCGTCCTCGGCGCTCAGCCGTTCGGAGAAGTAGTAGAGCTCCTTGGCTTTGCCGCTGCCCACCAGCCGGGTGAGGAACCAGGTCCCGCCGTAGTCTCCGGCGAATGCAACCTTGGCGAAGGCGGTGGTCAGCACCGCTCCCGGTACCGCGTAGCGCAGGTCGCAGGCCAGTGCCAGCGACAGGCCGGCTCCGGCCGCGGGCCCCCCGATGGCGGCGATCGTCGGCTTGGGCATACTCCACAGGCGACCGCTGGTGGCCCGCTGGTTCAGCCGCTGGCGGTGGATGAGGGCGTCGAGTGACCGCCCGGCACCGTCCCCGCGATCCGGCGGCGGGGCGGCCATGCTCTTGACGTCGCCGCCGGCGCAGAAGGCGCCGGCCGCCCCGGTGAGCACGACACAGCCAGCCGCTTCGTCGGTCTCCACCTGGGCCAGGACCGCCCCCAGGGCGGACACCATGGCGGGAGAGAAGGCGTTCCGCCGATCCGGCCGGTTCAGCGTAATCACCGCAACGCCGTCGTCGATCTCAGCACGCAGATCCTCGGTTCCCGTATCGAGCGCGGTCATGTCATCCTTCCTCGCCGGCGAAGCGGACTCCGCCAATCACCCATGGCCCGCCGGAAGGCAGTCCGGCGATTCTCACCTCGGTGATCCCCTCGCCGCGGCCGCCCCGGGCAGGCACGAACCGCAGCCGCTGGCCCTGACCTCGGCCCGGGTCCTGGTCCTGGCCCGCGTCCTGATCCTGGTCCTGGCCATGGCCCGGCAGCTCTACTACGATGGTGGGCCCGCTGTCGGCAGCGGAGATCCCGAGCACCGCCGCCCAGCGCTGCGCCGCGGCGGCCGGATCGTTGACCTCGATCGTCAGCCCGGTCACTCCGCCGGGGGCATGTTCGGGCACCCGCCCCGTCCATGACGGGCCCGCCCACCTCCATGTGTGCTCGGGGGCCGCCCAGTCCAAGGACACGATGGCGCCGGGGACGTCTCCCGGATGAAGGTGGGTCGCGGCGATGTCGGGCAGGTCGGCGGACCAGACCACCCGTACTCCGAGGCTGGCGACCCGGTGGCGGGCCGCCGCCAGATCCCGGACCTGGAATATCGCCATGTACCCACCGTCACCGCCGCGCCGCTCGAGGTACCGGCCGGCGGTGGTGTCCGGCCGCGCGGGAGCGACCACCTCCACGAACGTGTCGCCCACCGGGAACACCGCGTTGGTCAGGCCGAACTGTCCCACCCCCGGATCGTGAAAGGGCGGCAGCCAGCCAAAGGCCCGGCGTAGCTCGCCCGCCACCTGGCCGCAGTCGCGCGCCACCAGGGCCACTTGGCGCAAACGCGGTCCGCTCAGCACACCCCAACAATAGGACGTCCCGATCCATCGCGGCATGACCCCTGTTGCCCGCCCGGACGGCAGCTCGGCTGCCACGGTCGCGGCGGCGGAGCACCGGGGGGAGACACCGGGGCTGGGGCCCGGTATTGCCTGGGGCGCCGAAGTGCCGGCTCAGGTACGCACCATCAGGAAGACGGCGCGGCCAGAGTCAAGGAACCGGCGGGATTCCGCTCCAGTGATCTGGCTATTCCCCAGCGATCCAGAGCTTCCCAGGCTTATCCTGAGGGAACAGGCTGGCTCTCAGTATTAGGGGGACGCCATGCCAGACGACAGTGCCAGTGCGGCTGACGATGTGCGCAAGCTCCGGGCCAGGTTCCCGCGGTGGGGCATCCTGTTTGATCCCCTGGAAAGCGTATGGGTGGCGGTCCGCGGCAAGCGGACGCTCGTCGCTGCCAGCAGCCCGGAAAAGCTGACCGAGCAGGTAGAGGCGGCGGCCCGGGGCGAGGCCGGACCGGATGAGGGCGATAAGACCCAGACGTGGCGTGCCCTCCGCAAGCACAGGCGGGGCTAGCGGTCACGGCGGACAGGACTGTACCGCTCCCGCCGGGCGTGAACGGCGCAGCCGCGGCCAGGAAGGCACCACGCCGGAGGATCCGGTACCGGCGGCCCGAACGCTGTCACGGTCGGCCAGTGCCGGGCACGTCGACCGGGAGGGCGAGGATTTCCCCGGTGCGCGGCCCCGTGGCCAGCCGTTCGAGGTTGGCGGGGGCGCCGTCGGCCTGGTGCCACTCGACGGACCTCCGCCGGGCCGTCCAGGTCAACGGCCACCATCTGCCGGTCGATCCAGTTGCAGAACCATAGCCTCCCCTCATGCCACCGCGGCGACTCAGGAATCCCCAGGCCGCTCAGCAGAATCTCCGGTTCAGGCATAACGCCTCCTCTCCTGTCCGGCCGCGCCGGTCTCAGACCGGCCGTCCGGTGCGCTACAGCGCCCGGGAAACAACTGCAGCGAGATCGCTGCGTGCGCGGATATGCCGGGAGCTCGATGCCGCCCTGGCGGCAGCCCAGGCCGCATCATCGGCCCGGAGGCCCCGGACCAGTGATGGCCCGGGCCGGCCGCACCCGCCCTGCGGGCGGTGGGCTGGCTGGCGGTAGCCGTCCGCCTCGGCAGATCCGCCCGCCGGTCGATTATGCTGCGCGAACCGGATCTTTTCGGCGACGACAAGGTTGGCCGCCTGAATAGGAGTTGAAGCGGTCCGGCTGGGCAGGGCCCAGGGCAATCTCTTGCACGGTGGGAGGCATCGAGGTGACTGCGGTCGACCCGAGGTTGGTTGAGGCCAGGCTCCGGGATATCCAGTCGATCACCGATGCGGCGCTGTCCCGCCTCGATGATCCTGAGCTGCTGGATGAGCTGCTGGACCGGACCAGGGAAGTGCTGCAGGCTGATACCGCCGCGGTGCTGCTGCTCGACTTCTCGTCCGGGCATTTGATCGCGACTGCGGCCGCGGGCCTGGAGGAGGAGGTCCGGCAGGGCGTGCGGATCCCGGTGGGCCGCGGGTTCGCCGGGCGGATCGCCGCCGAGCACCGGCCGGTGGTCCTGGACCGGGTCGATCACACCACCGTGCTGAATCCGATCTTGTGGGCCAAGGGGATCCACTCGATGGTGGGCGTGCCGATGGTGGCGAGCGGCCGGGTGATCGGCGTGATGCACGTCGGATCGCTGACACCCCGCCGGTTCACCACCGGGGACGTCGAGCTGCTGCAGCTGGCGGCGGACCGGGCCGCGGCGGTCGTGCAGTCCATGACGGCTCAGGCAGATCGTGTCGCGGCCGCCGCGCTGCAGCACAGCCTGGTACCCGCGGCGCTGCCGGCCGTCGCGGGGGCGGAGATGGCCGCCCGGTACATCCCGGGCAGCGGGGCGGTGGGCGGCGACTGGTACGACGTGTTCACCCTGCCGTCGGGGCAATTGGGCGTGACGGTCGGCGATGTGGCCGGATCCGGCCTGGCCGCCGCGGTGATCATGGGCCGGATGCGCAGCACGCTGCGCGCCTACGCGCTGGAAACCGCGGATCCGGCCGAGGTCCTGGGCAGGCTCGATCGCAAGATGCGGCACTTCGAGCCGGACGCCCTGGCCACCGTGCTGTACGCGGTCATCGAGCCGGGGCTGGACCAGATGCACGTCACCCTGGCCGGGCACTTCCCGCCGGTCATCGCGCGCGTCGAGCAGCCTGCCGAACTGGCCGACGTCAGGCCCGGCCTGATGATCGGCGTTGGCGGCGGTCCGCGGCGCCCGGTGACCACCGTGCCGGTTCCGCCCGGCGCCCTGGCGTGCTTCTATACCGACGGCCTCATCGAGCGTCCGGACCGGCTGATCGATGACAGGCTGGCGCGGCTCTGCCGGGCGGTATCGGCCCAGCCCCCGGAGGCGGCCTGTACCGCGGTGATGGGGGCCATGGTCGGTAGCGAGCCAGCCCGCGACGATATCGCCCTGCTCATGATCCGGCGCCAGGGCCAAGAGAGATGGTGATACGGATGCCTGATGCCAGGTTCCCGGTGGAGATGATGGCGGGCGTGGCCGTGGTGGGGACGCCGGATGAGATCGATATCACCAACGCGGCCGGGCTGCGGGCGGCGCTTCTGGAAGCGGCCGCGCGCGGGCCCGGGGGGTTCGTGGTCGACATGAGCCGGACCCAGTTCTGCGACACGGCCGGCCTGCACGCGCTGGTGGGTGCGCACAAGCGGGCTGAGGCCGGGAATGGCCAGATGCGGTTGGTCCTGGCCGGCCCGACCATCCCGCGCATCTTCGCGATCACCGGGCTTGACCAGGTGATCCCTCATTTCACCAACCTGGAGGAAGCGCTCGCGGCGACGTCCCGCGGCCGGGAAAACAGCTAAGGCGAGAGCCGACCAGAGCCAGGAGGCAGGATGGCGACAGCTAAGGTGAGGCCGGGCAGCGTCTCGTCCGTTGATCCGGTGCGGGCCGAAGGGCAGGCTGATGCTGTCGCTCTGGATCCGCGTGCCCGATACGAGTCTTCCGGTGGCCATGGCTATTGACCGTCCCGACGAACCGGCTCGGCCGAGCGGCCGAGTCAGCCAGCCGTGGCCGGAACCGGCCGGAAACAACGGCGCACCACCGGTCCTGGACGTGACGTTCAATTCCGGCACGCTGGATACGCTGCGCGCGGAAGTACGAGCCTGTGCCACTAAGGCAGGTCTGGCCGAAGATCGCGTCGTGGACGCGATCCTGGCCGCCCATGAGCTCGCGGCGAACGCCGTCCGCCACGGCGGCGGAGAAGGACGGCTCCGGATATGGGACCGGGCCGGAGCATTGAGTTGTCAGGTCGACGACGGTGAGCGCGCGGCCGCCGGGGACATCGCGGCCGCCGAGCCGGAGAGCGCCGCGGACCATGCTGCGACGAACTCACTGCCCTGCGAGCCCGGCCACGGCTTGTGGGTAGTACAGCAAGTGGCCGACCGGATTCAATTGCGCTCCGACTCTGGCGGGACCAGCGTCAGGATCACGTTTGACTACGGATCCTTACGGGCTGCAAGAATGCTTCACCGATGATCTCGCGGATGTGGTCATGATCGGCAAGCGAAACCTCACCGTGCGACGCACATGACTGCCGCGCGTCCGGGTAGAGCGTTCAGTCATGATTACCGTGACCCGGGAGTTCGCTGACCGTGTCGCTGACGTCGCTCAGCTGCTCGAGAGCGACGAAGTCCCTGACGAGGCGCTGCACCGGCTGACCGAGCTGGGCGCCGAGCTGGTCCCGGGAGGCGCCGCGGCGGCGGTGACGATCGCCATGGCCAGCGGCGCGCTGACGTTCGCCGCTTCGGACCGGCGGCTCACCGGACTGCACCGTCTTCAGTTCGACGGCGACGACGGGCCTGTCGTGGAGACCCTGCGATACAACGAGCCGCGCCGGGTGGATGACACCGCGACCGAGTGTCGCTGGCCGGCCTTCTGCCGGGCCGCGGCCCGGGCTGGATTCGGTAGCTGCCTGGTGCTGCCGCTGCGTACCGACCGGCAGCCTGCGGGCGCGGTCACGCTCTACGGGAAAGAGCCAGACGTGTTCCGGGGCGCGGCGCATGATATCGCGCTGCTCGTCGCGGCGCAGGGCGGTACCGCCGTGCACAACGCGGGGCTGTACCGAGCCTGCCGCCGCCTGGTAGACAACCTGCACGCCGGGCTGGAATCCAGGGCGGTCATCGAGCAGGCGAAGGGTATCTTGCACGCCAGGCTGGGGGTCTCGCCCGAAGAGGCCTTTCACCTGCTGACCCGCTACTCCCAGAACACTAACCAGCGGGTCAGGAAGATTTCCACCCGGCTCGTCCAGGGGCGGATAGCCGCCACGGAGTTCCGGCCGCCAGATCCCCAGGACGGCCAGGGACCGGGCACCGCCTAGAGCCGCGGCAGGCTACGTTGGCCGCACACCAGGCTTCGCATCTCACGCACCAGGCACCCCGTGCACCTCATGCTTCCCGCCCCGGCTTCCGCCCGCGCGCCCCGCACCCGCCCGGCCAACGACATCGCTGCCACATCGATGTCGTCCAAGCAGCATCGCTGCCACATCGATGCTGTTTGACCCGGGCCCCTCAGCCCGGCAGGCAGCCCTCACCATCATCACCGGTCCCGCGCACCCCAGCCGCCCGCCACCAGCTCCGCCCCGGCCGGGCAAACGGAATCTGCTGCGGCACCAGCCGATGGTGCATGCCTGGCGCCGAGGTGACGCGGCCGGCCTTCAGGTGGACAGCGCTCAGGTGGACAGCGCTCAGGTGGACAGCGGATGCGCGGGCGGCTCTCCGATGGCGTGCTTCCCGGGTCCCGCCTCAGCCGAAGATGGCCCGCCGATGATCGCCTCATCCAGGCTCGGGTACACGGCCAGCACACGGTTAACGCCGGTCAGCTTGAGAATGCGCCGCACCGGAGACGTGGCCGGGACGGCGAACCGCAGTTCCAGACCGCTGGCGCTGGCCCTCTCATGAGCCAGCAGCAGGTGACGGATGCCCGGGGAATCGCAGAAAATCGTGGTGGTCAGGTCGGCGATGACGACCGTAACGCCGGGTCGGAAGCCCGCGCGGATCTGGTCGGAGGCCTCTTCCGCGTTGGTGAAGTCGATCTCGGCGGGCAAGGTTACGACGACAGGCATGTCCCGTGCCACCTGCTGCGAGTTGCCATGCCGCTCCTCCCTGACAGCAGGCTGGTTGGTAGACCAGAACGGAGTCGGGCCGAACCAGACCCGTACGAAAAGCTTGCCAGACATAGCCGACCAGGAAAACCGGGACCTGCCGGTCTAGGCCAAAGCGAAATGAACCCAGCCGGCCGGAAGAGACGTCAGGCCAAAGACGGTGTTTGAACCCGCGCCCGGGCGGTAGCCAGGCGGCAAGGGCGTGAGAAGGGAGCCGTGCGTGGCAACTGCGGGGCGGTATGGCTGACCGTGGCGCCGAACGGGGAGGAACTGGGGCGCCGCGCCACCACCAGGCAGGCCCGGCCACCGCGGCCGGAGGGGGGCTCACCCGCAGCGACCCCGGCGGCCCGGGGATCCGGCGCAGGCGCCGCGGGCGCGGTTTCAGCTATCTGGGGCCGGACGCGGCGGTGATCAAGGACCCGCGGACGCTGGCCCGCATCAGGGCCCTGGTGATCCCGCCGGCCTGGGAAGACGTCTGGATCTGCGCTGATCCGCTAGGCCACATCCAGGCCATCGGCACCGACTCGGCGGGACGCCGCCAGTACCGGTACCACGACCTGTGGCGCGAGCGGCGGGACCAGGACAAGCACGACCGGGTCCGGGAGTTCGGAACGGTCCTGCCGGGCATTCGTCAGGTTGTCTGCCGTCACCTGGACAGCCGCGGGCTGACCAGGGACCGGGTCCTCGCGGCCGCGATTCGCCTGATCGACCTCGGGTTCTTCCGACCCGGCGGCGAGGAGTACGCCGAAGGGAACGGCACCTTCGGCCTGGCCACCATCCGGAAAAAGCATGTCACGCTCAGCCAGGGCCAGCTGGTCTTCGAGTATCCGGCCAAGGGGGCCAAGCACCGTGAGCAGGCGGTGGCCGAGGATCAGGTATGCGCGGTCGCGCGGAGCCTGCGGCGACGCCGGGGCGGAGGGGATCAGCTGCTGGCCTACCGGAGCGGCCCGCGCTGGCACGATGTCACCGCGGCGGACATCAATGACTACCTGCGTGAGGCATCCGGGGGTGACTACACCGTCAAGGACTTCCGTACCTGGCACGCGACCGTTCTGGCCGCCGTGGGCCTGGCCGTGTCCGAGTCCGCCGCGGACGCCGCGACCGCCCGCAAGCGCGCTATCGCCCGGGTGATCCGGGAGGTAGCCGACTACCTGGGCAACACCCCGGCGGTCGCCAGGGCCTCCTATATCGACCCGCGCGTCATCGAGCTGTACGAGGACGGCAAGACGATCGTCTCCGTCCTCGGCGACCTGGGCAAGGACTGCGATTTCGGTGACCTGGCGACCAGGGGCCGCGCCGAGAACGCCGTCGTGAAGCTGCTGGGCAGTGCCGCCGCGCTCGATGGCACGGGACGTTCGGCGAACCGCGGCAGCGGTCAGTAACGTTCCGCGGGGCTCCCGGCCCGCTTCGTTCGGCAGCCTCAATGCCCCGCTGATCGCGGCCGGCGCCCTTGCCGTCGGCGGGAAGGGGGGCGCGGCGCGGTGGTTTTGGGCGGGGTCCTGCCGGGGAGCGGGCCGGAGCCGACCGCGCGAGTCAGCCGCGGAGCCTGACGATCTCGGCCCGGGCGGCGGCGACGAGTTCATCGTTGGTATTGGCATGGCCGTAGAGGCCCCACCCGCCCGGGACGGCCTCGGTCAGCAGCACCCAGGTGCGGTCGCCGAGTGTGCTGTCACCCGCTGCCTCGGCGACGATCCGGGTGAACTGGCTGACGACGGCGAGCTGCTTGTCCCGGTCGAGTGCCCCGGCGTTCGTGAGGACCTGGACCCGGACGTAGTTCCCGGCGCCGTCGACGTTCGAGATGCAGTCCACCGGGAGCTCATGCACGAAGGCCGCGGTGTTGGAGCGGAACATGGGAATGTCGGGCACCTGCTCGATCTTCATCAGGGTGGCCGCCAGCTCGGCCGCGAGGCCGTGCTTGTCGCTGAAGGTGCCGGCGGCGCTGTACACGTCGATCATGGGCATGGCGGGAGGCTCCGTCTCTATCATCGAGGTGTTATGACAGGCGTCATACGATTATGACGAGCATCATATACAGACATTCCGGCTGCAGTCGAGGAGGACGGTCATGACGGGCGATGCACCCGACCGGATGGTGCAAAGCGCCGTGAAGCTGCTGGCCGAGCGGGGTTTCCAGGCCACGACGTTTTCCTCGGTCCTGGACGACTCCGGGGCGCCCCGTGGGTCGATCTACTACCATTTCCCCGAAGGCAAGGACCAGCTCGTTGCCGCCGCGATCGACCTGGCCGGTGGCCGGGCGATGGCGCTGACGGACTCCTTCCTCGGCCTGTCCGCCGCCGAGATCGTCGACGCGTTCGCCGGGTTGTGGCGGGCCGTGCTGGTCCGGTCGGGGTTCCGGGCGGGATGCGCCGTGCTTGCCGTCACCGTCAGCGCGGACGTCCCCGAACTCGTCGAACGGGCCGCGGCGGTGTTCCGGTCCTGGCGGGAGCGTCTGGGCGAGGTGCTGGAGGCATCTGGTGTCGATAGCACTCAGGCGCGCGCGTTCGCGCTGACGATCATCGCCGCGTGCGAGGGGGCCACCGTCTTGTGCCGGGCGGAACAATCCCTCGAGCCGCTGGACGTCGTGGCCTCTCACCTTCGCTCGATCGTCGACGGCGGGCGGGGGTTCTTAACCCCGCGCACGTCACCAGACCCGGTACGCGGCCGTGGGATACCACCAAGGTCCCCAGGTAATCCAGCCGACGCGCTGACCCCAGTCATGCGCCCCGAACGTCGCGTGATACCAGGTCGTGTTGATTTCCACGTGCCCGGAGCCGTAGAAGATCAGGTCGCCGCGCCGGGCTTGCGACAGCGGGATCGGGTGCAGGTGCGGGCTGCTGAGGATCGCGTAGGTCGAGTGCGGCAGCCAGATCCCGGCGCCGTGGCCGAAGGCCTCCATCACCAGGCCCGAGCAGTCGTAGCCAGGGGCGCAGCCGGCCCCGCCGTAGTAGTACCAGCAGCCTGACGCGTGCCGTTCGGCCCAGTTCAGAGCCGCGTTTCCCGCCGAGCTCCCGCCGTAGCTGCTGGCGGCGGAGTGCGACACCGAAGCCTGCGCCGCCGGGGCAGCTGCGGCGACGACGGCCGCGCCCGGGGCGAGCAGAGCGGCCCCCAGCGCAGCCGCGGCGACAAACCTGCGCCTGCGCATGGCGGCAACTGCCATACTGAACATGTCGGGGTTCCTCCTAAGGTTGGTCCGACGTAAGGTCCCGGCCGCGTGCTGCGAACACCTGGCCGGGACCGCCTGGCTAGCAGGCCAAGCGCGTGAGAGTCACCTCCCGCCCACCCCCCGGGGGGAGGGCGTGTACCGCGCAATCACAGACCTTCTCCTCTGGCTCGTGCTTACCTGCGGCCTCTTGGCCTGCCAGAATAACAACCTGTGCATAAGCCTGTGGAGGATTTGAGCAAAGATGCTGCTCAGAGCCCTGTTCGTGTGTGGATAAGCGGGACTGTGGAAAAGTGGATAACTGGTCAGGGCCGGGCGCCGCCGTAGCCCAGGAGGCGACCATCGCCTGGTCCCACCTGCGCCGGCTCCCGAGGCGCTAGGGCCAGCCCGGTCAGCTCCCGAGACGCTGGCGGGTGGCCGATGGTGCACGGCGCGTACACGGCGCAACGCGCGCTCGAGGCCGGCGTGCTGGACGAGTTGCAGATCCACCAGATCCCGGTGCTGTTCGGTGCCGGGCGCCGGCTGTTCGAGGTGCTGCCGTCGCGCGTCGAGCTGGAGATCGTCCGGGTGATCGACACGCCGGAGGCGACACACATCCGCTACCGCGTCCGCCGCTGAACCCATTTGGGCGGTCCGCGCGGAATGAGCCCAGCGCCGCGATGACCATGGCGACCCGGGGACACGGCACGGGCGCCAGCTACGGCCGCGTCCACGCCAGCGTCACCGGACTGTACGCGGTCATGAAAACGGCGAACGGGTGGACTGGCCCATCTCCGACGATCCGCGGAACGCCGAACGCTACTTCGCCGTCATCGCCGACTCCGAAGCCCTGGCCGGCATCGTCGCGGCCGCGGCCGCGAGCCGGACGTCATTGAAGCCGTCCTTCGCCATTTGGTTCAGCCTGCCGCCCGGCCCTGGCCCTAGGAGGTCCCGGCCACGCGGTCGCTGACGCGGAACCCCGCGGCACCGGAAGCTGCTCCTGTCCCGCCTATCTCTGCCGTGCTTTCCCCGAAGCTCGGCACCACCGGCCACGACCAGCTCCGTGACCTGACCGACCAGGCAGATAGCCCTGGATAGGGTCAGCCCGGCCGGGTCACTCGCTGGGCCGGGCGGCGGCCGCGCGGGCCAGGCCCGCGTCGAGGAGGGTGGCCGCGGCGGCGCGGGCGGCGGCGGCCGCGGCGGGGTCATGGTCCATCCGCGCGGACTGCCCGCTGCCGTCGTAGAGCAGGTGCAGCTGGCGGGCCAGGACCTCGGGCTCGGGCACGCCTGCCTGCGCAGCCAGGTCGGTCAGCAGCGCGCGCACCCAGCGGCGGTAGGCCTCGGCGGCCTGCTCGGCGAGGTCGCCGGGATGGGATTCCGCGCTGGCCCGGGCGAACGCGCAGCCACGGTAGCCCGGCTGGGCGAACAGCTCTCCCTGGCCTTCGAACACGGCCAGCAGGCGCTCGCGCGGAGTGTCGTAGCGTTCCACCGCCTGGGTGATGCGCTGGGTGACGCTGGCGTGGCGGGTTTCCAGATAGGCCCGGACCAGCTCGTCCTTGCTGCCGAAGGTGTTGTACAGCGAAGCCTTGGCCACGCCGGCCTGCTCGATGACGCGGTCGATGCCGACCGTGTGCACGCCCTCGTTGTAGAACAGCTCGTTGGCCGCGGCCAGCAGCCGCTCGCGCGCCGACGGGCGGATCGCGCTCGCTTCCTTGACAGCCATGGTGATGGCCACCTTCCTTAACAGGCTGGTCTATCGTATGCGCTCGGCCGGGGCGGAGGCAGGCTCCGCGGCACGACCGGGCCGGTTCTTCAGCAGGCCGAACAGGGCCAGCGCGGCCAGCGCGATCACCGCGGCGCCGTAGTAGCGGGTGGTGCTGGTCAGCCCGCCGCCGTGCACCACGCCGAACCCGGCCAGCACGGCGGGAACGCCAAGCCCGAGATAGGACACCACGTAGAGCAGCGAGACCAGGCCGGCCCGCTGGTGCGCCGCGGCCAGCGGGACCACCATGCGGATGCCGCCCTGGAAGCCGCTGCCGAACCCGGCGCCGGCGATCGCGGAGCCCGCGAAGAAGACTGCCGCGGATCCGAGGCTCACGGCCATGACAGTGATGGTCACGCCGGTGATCAGGGCCACGATGCCGAACAGCATCACCGTCCGGGCCGCGGCCCGGCGACCCGCGATGGTCGCGACGACGGCCGAGGCGGCCAGCACGAACAGGCTCAGGCCGCCCAACACCACGTCGCCCGAGCCGGTCAGCGCATGCACCAGCGCCGGGCCGAGCGCGCCGTACAGGCCGGCCAGCGCCCACACCGCGAACAGCACGGGTATGGCGGTCAGCACCGGGGCCCGCAGCGCCCGCGGCAGGGCGATCTCCGGCCGCAGGCTGGCCAGCGCGCCCGGTGCCCGGCTGACCGTCTCGCGCATCGCGGCGATCGCGGCCGCCTGCAGGCCGAGCACGCCGATCAGGGCCAGGTAGATGAGGTGGGTGGGGTCAGGCAGGAAGCGGACCGCCAGCGCCGAGGCGATCGCGCCGCTCGCGCTGCCCATACCCGGCGCCACCGCGTTGGCGAACGTGCCGAGCTCGCGGTCCATGTCCAGCATGGCCGCGCCGATCGCGCCCAGGGCCGCGCCGGTGGACAGGCCCTGCACCACCCGGGCCGACAGCAGCGCAGGCACCCCGGTGGCGGTGGCGAAGATCACCAGCGAACCCGCGTGCACGGCGATCGCGGTCAGCAGCACCGGGCGGCGTCCGACGTGGTCCGACAGCTTGCCCAAGGTCAGCAGGGCGGCCAGCACCGCCAGCGCGTACACCCCGAATACCACCGTGGTGGTGATCGGCGTGAAGTGCCATTGGGCCTGGTAGATCGCGTACAGCGGGGTAGGGGCGGCGGAAGAGGCCAGCAGCGCCACGATCAGCGAGGCCAGCACGAAGACGGCGGGCCGCCCGGTCAGCCGGTAACCGGTGTGCTCCCGTAGCCAAGGCCGGCGCGCGAACGGGTCAGTCGGGAGGACCGAGGCGGTCCTGCTGGCCGAAGGGCGGACCGGCCGAGTCGCGACCCGCCCGGCCGGATGCAGGGCCGGCGCTGCCTGCGCGATGCCTGCTTCCGGCCCGGCACCGTGGTGCATCGTCATGTCTGATTACCCACCCTCATTGAGTAGACAGGTCTGTATAACAAGAGATAATAGACAGACAGGTCTAATTAGTCAAGGCCCCGGACCGTTTGCCGCTGGCGATCGCTCCCGCGCCGGCCAGCCGCTAAGGGCGATCGCTCCCGCGCCGGCCAGCCGCGTGACCGACACCGCTTCTGGGCAGCAGTAACATTGAAAGCAGCGGTTGATGAAGCAGCCCGGGGCCTTGTATGCCTGCCCGGCTCGCGTTCCAGCGCACCGCCTCAACCCGGTCGCCTAGCCCACCACGGTCACATGAGTCGCGCTAATTTCAGGGCGGCGTTGGCGGGTCCCACCACGGTCCCGCCGAGGACGGCCGACGTAGTCGCGTCTGTGGCGCCGGTATCGGCGGTCAGCTAATCTCGGCTGGCGCCAGGCACCATATCCAGATGGCGATCCCGGTCACTGCCCGTCAGCCGACGGGTAGTGATAGAGGAGCACATCTCCGACGTTCTCGAACGTCGTCCGGCAGGCCGGCGAACCTTCGGGCGACGGCGGGCGCGCCGTCCATCGTCATCGACCGCGCGTCGCTGTCCAGTGCCATCCTCATGACGCGGTACTGGTAGTCCGGGCCCGCGCGGAACGCACTCGGCAGGCCGGCCTGCTCGCACCGCTCGACGAGTCCGTTCGTCGCCCGCGCGTCGTCGTCCAGCGCGCTGCCGGAGTGCAGCGGAGCCAGCGGGAACGTCCGGGTCAGCTCGGGGTGGGCACGCGCGCAGTGGTAACACTCGCGGTTGTTCTCCAGGACGAGCTTCCAGTTGCCGTTCTCGACGACAATCGAGTCCGCGGCGACCTTGGCGGCCGGGAGCCGGAACGGCGTCAGGTAAGGCTCAACGAGCCTCTGGAGCGGTTCGATGGGCGGTGCCTCGTCGGCGACACAGACGAACACGAGACCTGCGACGACTGCGCAGCGGGCGGGCAGCAGCCCGAGCCCGGCCGGTTCGAGGCCGGGCCACGTCCGGGCCCGGTAGAGCCGGCCATCCAGCTCGTAGGTCCATTGGTGGTAGGGGCAGACGAACTTGCGGCGGGTCGTCCCGGAGGGCGCGCTGCAGATCAGGGCACCTCGGTGCCGGCACACGTTGTGCAGCGCGCGCAGCGTCCCGTCCAGCCCGCGGACGATGACGAGCGGGTAGTCCCCGACCGTCAGGGTGATGAAGTCGCCGGGCGCGGGGAACTCGCATTCGTGCCCGGCGAACACCCATTCCCGGTGCCAGACGTGCCGCAGGTCCGCAGCGTGGGTCTCCTGACCGCCGTACATGGGGCCGGGCAGGCAGTGTCCCGGGCGGTGCTGCGCCCGCAGGTCCCGGACGACGTCCAGGGCCGGGCTGAAACCTGCGCTCGCGACCGCCCGCGGGCGCGCGGTGGGGGCGGCCATCGGTTCGGCGCTCATCAGATCGCCCGGCACAGCCGGGCGGCGTCGAGCATCGCCGCGTGGACGTTGCGGCCGGCGACCGCGTCGCCGATCCGGAACAGCTGATAGCCGCCGTCCGGGTTCCGGACGCGGACTGCGGGCGTAGCGCCATGAGGTCCTCCAGATCGATCTCGCCGCCGTTGCGGGACCCGGCAACCAGCGCGTCGTAAACATCCGTCACGGGCCGGGTGCCCGCCTCCGCCACGACCGCGTCGAACACCTGCTCCTCGCAATGGCCGGTCCGTCGACGCCGAGCGTCACGACGAGACCGTCCGGTGTCCGCCGGACGGCCCGCAGCCGCCGCAGAACGGTGAACCGGACGCCTGCCCGAGCGAGGTCGGCGAGGTAACCGGCTGCGACCAGCCCTCCGACGTCCGGTGCGACGGCCCGTTCGGGCGTGACGACTTCGACCATTCCCCCGGCGCGGACGACCGCCTCGGCGACGTCCAGCGCCTGGTTGCCGCCGTGGTCGTCATAGATCATCACCCGCCCCGAGACCCGCCGAGCACCAGACAGGACGTCCCAGCCGTCTATGACCCCTCACCCCGGTCGAGCGCGCACTGCAGGACCTCATCGAGGCCGGCCGCACAGGCAACGCCCGGGCAACCGGTGAGGCGGACCTGCGCTTCCAGGACACCCTCGCGGGCAGCGCCGGGATGCGCCGCATCCCGCAGATGTTCTACGGGCTCACCGCACAGCTGCGGCTGTTCATCGCCGTCATGGGCCTGGATTACACCTACTCGATCCCCGGCATGTGCCAGGATGACACCGCCCTGCTGGACCGCATCCGGGCCCGGGACGAACCCGGGGCAGCTCGCGTCTGGCACCGGAAGATCGACGACGCCGTGGCATACATGACGACGCAACTGAGCGTCGCCAACACCGCCCGCCGTCCCCGGCCGCGGGGGGGAACCGTTAAGGGCCCCTGAGCACGGCAGGCAGCATCAAGCGTGCATGGCTCGCAACGCCTCAGCCGCCTGATGGCGCGACGGCCGCATCGATCGGCAGGCCGCCGGTGTGCCTGGCGAGACGCCCTGGCGATTTCTCTTGATCGGGTTTGGCCGGGCTCCCGGCGGGTAGTGAGCTTAGTTGCGCGTTTCCCTGAGTCCGTGACCTGGCCAGGCCATCTCGCAGCCGTACCTGGGCGGACGGTTGCCGCGGGTGTGGAGGTGGAGCCGGTGTTCGTCGCTGTCGGGACGCTAGCCGGCCGGGTGAGCCGGGTGCCGGGCGTCGTTACCTCGGCGGCCGCCGCCGTGCTGCTGTCGCTGGTCCCGGCGGCGGGGTCCGTGTCCGCGGCCAGCACCGGGCCTGGCGCGGCGCCGGCATCCGGCGGCGCGGACGGTGCTTATGTGCTGGCCGCTACCAGTACCGGCGGCAGCTACGCCCCGACCTTCACGGGCAACGGGTATATCGGATTGCGGGTGCCGCCCGCGGGCCAGGGCTACGCGGGCGGGACCGTGCCCACCGACTTCACCCTGGCTGGTTTCTACGCCCAGGCACCCGGCCAGGTCCAGCAGCGGGCGAACCTGCCCGCCTGGTCCGGCCTGGCGTTCTCTGACGGCGGCCAGGATTTCTCGCTCACCGCCGGGCAGGTCAGCGGCTGGCGGCAGCAGCTCGACCTGCATGATGGCGTGATCACCACGACGGCGACGTGGACGGCGCCGGACGGGCATGTGACCGGCCTGCGGTATGACGTGTTCACCGACCGGGCGCGCCCGGGCGCGGCCGTGGTCCGGCTCGAGCTGACGCCGCGCTGGAGCGGCACCGCCACCGTCACCGATACCATCGACGGCACCCCCGCCACGCTCACCGCCGGCGTCGCCAAGGGCTCGGACGCGGCCCGGCAACAGGACTGGGTGACGGTCCGTACCAAGGGCACCGGCATCATCGCCGGGCTCGCCAGCCAGCTCAGCCTCGGGACCGGAGCCGGCCAGGCTACCGATGCCCCGGTCGCCGAGACCGACCCGCAAAGCGTGGCCCAGCAGCTCACCTTCGCCGTGACGGCAGGCGGCAGCTACACCGTGACCAAGTTCGCCGGGATCGCGACGGCTGGCACCGGATCGGGCGCCGCCACGGCCGCGCGGCAGCAGGCGGCTGCGGCCGCGGCGGCGGGCTTCGCCGGGACCCTCGCGGAGAACACGGCCGCCTGGACGGCGCTGTGGGCCGGCCGCATCGACGTGCTCGGCAGCCCCGTCCTGGCCACCGAGGTCAACGCCAGCGAGTTCTACCTGTGGGCAAGCACCCGGGACGGTTCGGACTGGAGCATCTCCCCGGCCGGGCTGTCCTCCAACGACTACAACGGGCACATCTTCTGGGACGCCGAAACGTGGATGTACCCGCCGCTGCTCGCCCAGCACCCCAGCCTCGCGGCCGGGATCGACGCCTACCGCTATGAGCGGCTCGGCGCCGCCGAAGCGCACGCCAGGGCGACCGGCTACAGCGGCGCCCGCTTCCCCTGGGAGAGCGCCCTGGACGGGACCGAGCAGATCCCGCCGCCCGCCTCGGTGAACAGCGAGGGCCTGTACGAACAGCACATTACCGCCGACGTCGCCCTGGCCCAGTGGCAGTACTACCTGGCCACCGGCGACAAGACCTGGCTAGCCCGGTACGGCTGGCCGGTGCTGTCGCAGACGGCCGCGTTCTGGGCCAGCCGGGTGAGCCCGGGTGCCGGCGGCAGTTATCACATCGACGGCGTGACCGGGCCGGACGAGGAGAACCCCGACGTCAACGACGAGGTCTATACCAACGTCGGGGCAGCGGCGACGCTGCGGATCGCGGCCCGGGCGGCCCGGGTGGTCGGAGTCAGCGCCCCGGCCTCGTGGACGAAGATCGCGGACGGGCTGCTCGTGCTCTACGACGCGGGCAGCCAGGTCAACCCGGAGTACTCCGGCTACCAAGGGCAGATGGTCAAGCAGGCCGACGCCACGATGCTGTACTACCCATGGGGGTACGCGTCCTCGCGTGCTTCGCCGCAGGCCGACCTGGACTACTACGTGCCACGCACCGATCCGGGCGGCCCATCGATGAGCGATGCCATCAACTCGATCGACACCTCCGCCCTCGGCTCGCCGGGCTGCGCGTCCTACGTCTACACACAACGCAGCGTAGAACCGTTTATCAAGGATCCGTTCGACCAGTTCTCCGAGACCAGGACCGGCGGAGCATTCACCTTCACCACCGGGATCGGCGGCTTCCTGCAGGAATTCCTCTACGGCTACCCGGGGCTGCGCTGGTCGGCTTCTTCCGTCCAGCTCGACCCGAGCCTGACCAGCCAGCTCGGCGGCGTCATAGTAAGGGACCTGGCCTGGCACGGCAGCCGGTTCACGGTCACGATCAGGCCGGCCACCACCACCATCTCGGTCCAGTCGGGCCCCCCCCTGCCAGTCACCATCAGCGGGTCCAGCCACACCATTGCCCCCGGCGTCACGCTCACCGTGCCCACCCGGCGCCCCGACCTCACGCCAACCACCGACCTGGCCCGCTGCCAGCCCGCGACAGCGTCGTCGGCGCAGCCCGGCGCCGATCCCCTGGCGGCCGTCGACGGCAGCCTGGCGACGGGATGGCAGCCGGAGCAGATCACCGCGAGCATAGACGTCCCGCTCACCCACGCGGCCGTCATCAGCCGCGCCACGCTGGACTGGGGCCAGCAGTGGCCGCCCCAGCCCGCGCCGAACGTGCACCCGCCGGCCGGACCGGTCAAGACGCTCCGCGCCTCCTCTTATGACCTGGTGATATCGGTCAACGGCCGGGACTGGACCGTGGTCGCGAGCGTCACCGGCCGCACCACAGGGACCCGCGACGTGCTCACCTTCCCGCCGGTCCGCGCCCGGTATGTCGGCGTCCGCATCACGGCCGCAACGAACAACACCCCGCCGATACTGGAGGAACTCACCGTTCCCTCCAGCTGAGCCGCCGCAGGCATCCGCGTAACCAGGCGCGCCGGCTTGCAGGCGCGGTGCCGGAGACCTGGGAAGCGCCGATCCCAGGCCGAAAAGCCGCGGCCGAGGTGGAGGACGTGCTGCAGGAGAGCGTCCTCGCGATCTGGCGGGTGATGATGACTGTCACGACCGGCGCGGCGGGGTGCCGAACTGCCACGCCGGCAGGAGGGACAAGCATGCACATCCTGGCGAGCGGCAATCCCCCGCCGTTGCCCGGCTTCCTCGACTCGCTGGCCAGGCCGCTGGACCACTTCGGCTACTGGGCCGTCCTGCTTCTGGTCATGCTCGAGGACTTCGGGATTCCCGTGCCCGGCGAGACCGTGCTCATCGCCGCCTCGGTCTACGCGGGCGCGGGCAGGCTCAACGTGGTGGCGGTCGGCGTGGTCGGGTTCATCGCGGCCGTCGCCGGCGACAACATCGGCTTCGCCATCGGGCATTTCGGCGGCCGCACGCTGGTGCTGCGCTGGGGACGCTACGTGCGCCTCACCGAGGAGCGGCTGGCCAAGGCCGAGGGGTTCTTCGAACGGCACGGCGGCTGGATCATCACGGTCGCGCGCTTCATCGAGGTGCTCCGGCAGGCCAATGGGATCGTCGCCGGTATCTCCGGCATGCGGTGGCTGCGCTTTCTGGCCTTCAACGCGCTCGGCGCGGCCTTGTGGGTAGGGACCTGGGTGAGCCTCGGTTACCTGGCCGGCAGCCACATCGGCACGATCTACCACTACATCACCGAGTACTCCTTCTACCTGCTGATCGCGCTGGCCGCGCTGCTGGCGGGCCATATCGCCCGGCGCGTGCTGCGCCGCAGCCGCCACCGTGCCACGCCGGCCCGTGACCCGGCCAGCGGCCAGCCGTCTACGAGGCGGCCCTCCGCGAGCGACACGGCCAGCACGGAGCCAGCCGCCAGCCAGCACACCGAAGCAAGACAGCCTCACCGGAAGCCATAGCGCTCAGACTGCTCGCCATCGGCTGGTGGCGCGGTCCATCGGGATCTCCAAGGTGGGGTGGCGATGGGACGGTCATGCGGTCAGCAGACGACGAGCAGCGCGGCGGCGATGATCAGGTCACAGACCAGGCAGGTCTCCGCGTACCAGCGGGGGACGACGCAGTCGGCGCGGTGGTGCACGGCGTCCCAGTCGCCGGTGGCCACGTCGCCGAACGCAGGCGCGCGGCACTTTGACAGCTACGATCCCGCGGTCCGGGTCGCGTAACTGCGCCTCCTCCTCCTCCTCCTCCTCATCGACGAGGACACCGCCGCGCAACTCCTCGAGCCGCTGCGCCACGTGCTCGGCCACGATGTCATGCATGCCGATAGGGCTGTCGACGGCAGGCATCCAGTGTCAGAACAAGCTGGCATGCTCGGACCCTGGCACGAACCCAGGCGGTCTACTACCGTGACTCGCGCGGCGCCGTCCCGTGTGCCTGCTCTTGGGGCGGTCGGCCCGCCGGGCCTGCGCCACGCTGGCCGGATTGAAGTCCAGGCCGGTGACCCGCCCGGCCGGGCCGACTCGGTCGAGCAGCAGGTCCAGGATCCCTTCCGGCCCGCAGCCAAGGTCGATCGCGCTGCTGCCCGCGGCGATCCCGACCCGGTCCAGCAGCGCCTCGCTGTCCTGCCGCAGCTCGGCGGCCTGGTGCCGCAGCCGGTCCTGCTCGGCCGGGCTGTGCCCAGCGCATACACCGTGCTGGGGCCGCCGCCCGGGAGTATGCGGCTCGGGCACGTCTGGCGCTGGACCGTTCGGAGCTGATGCTGCGCGTCGCAGAGGAACTGGCTGACACCTGGCGCGGGGACGCGCATGGTCGTGGTCTCCCCCGTGGTAATGTCAGGTAGTCACTCCGGACCTCGGTGGCTGATGGCGTTGGCTGACTGCAACGCCGCCGAGATGCTCGGAGCTCCTAATGCTTGGTTGGGGTAAGACCGGTACGGTTCATGCTTCCGCCACGGTCATCCCGGCCCGCAGCCAGGAGATCTTCCAGAGTTATGCCGTCGCGCTGTACCGGCAGGCGCTGCTGAATCTCGACGACTCGGTGCCGACCGGGCATGTCGCCTGTGACGCCCTCGTCAATGAATGCGCGCTGGCCGCGATGCCGGAGCGCGGCGAAGACGGTGCGCGATATCGCCTGGCAGAGTCGGTCTTCCGGCGTTCCCGCCGGTTGGCCGCCGGGCCGGCGCAGCAGGATCGCCTCTCCGGCCAGGGAGCACTCGGATTCGTGCTATCCGGCGGCCTGGGGTACATCCGGGTCAGCGCAGTGCTGGGGATCCATCCGCGCGAGATGGCGGCCCTGTTGCGGGCGGTACTGCGCAAGCTGACAACCTCACCGCCCGCCGCCGAGGACGGCGATCAACCATGAGGGGCCTGTGCCGCCGGCAATAGCCGGTGAAGCGGGCGGCCGGCAGCACAAGGGCGCTTGCTCCGGGACAAGGACATCAACGTCGCGGGCCGCTATCGCAGACCCGCCGAGAGCAGGAGGAAATGATGCGGCCACTTGGATACGCCACGGCAATCACCATGGCAGTCGCCGGAACCGCGCTTGGGGTGCTGGCGGTCAAGACGCTGCCGGACATGCGGCGGTATGTGGCGATGAGGAAGATGTGACTCGCGTCCGCAGATCGCGGGCTATGTCTTCCGCGGTACGCATGCCGGGGCATTGGCGCCCGCGGGCCTAGTCGCTTTCAATCGAGCCGCCGCAGCCATCGGAAGCCGTACCGACCGAGAGTGATGTCCTGGCCTGGGCTATACGGTGGGTCGGGGTCGCCGAGCACCTGCCGCATACTTTGTTCCTCGGCCGGCTCGTCCGGGTCATCGGGCAGCCTGGCCGACCTCGGGGTCCGCGGCCGATGGCAAGGGGTTCATGCTGTCTTGCGGCGACCGGAGCAGCAGGCCAGCTTCCCTGCCGGTCAGCAGGGGCGCGCGATAAAAAGGGCACTAGACGATCAGGAGAGGAAGCCGCCGATGGATGTCATCGAGTTCCGCCCGGACCGTGACCAGTATGCGTTCACCTTCGGCGGCGTCACGCCCGTCCGCAAGGTCCAGCCGGGAACGATGCTGCGGCTGTGGACGGACGACGCCTTCTGCGGCAACCTGCGGGACCCGGCCGACATGCCCAGCGCCAAGCTGACGATACCGTTCGTCAACCCGCAGACCGGCCCGTTCTACGTGGAGGGGGCGGAGCCCGGGGACACGCTCGCGCTGCACTTCGTGGACCTCAGCCCAGCGCGGGACTGGGGCGCGTCCAGCACCATCCCCCTGTTCGGCGGCCTAACGGGCACGGACCGCACCGCCACGCTGCAGGACCCACTGGAGGAGCGGACCTGGATCTACGAGGTGGACCGGGACCGGCGCACCGTTGTGTTCCAGGCCCGGGCCAGCGACCTGCGGCTGGAGCTGCCGATGGATCCGATGCTGGGCACGGTGGGCGTGGCCCCGGCCGCCGGCGAGGTGCGGTCCTCACTGGTCCCGGACGCCTTCGGCGGGAACATGGACACCCCCGAGATGCGCGCCGGCGCCAGCTGCTACCTGGGGGTCAACGTGCCGGGCGCGCTGTTCTCCGTCGGCGACGGCCACTACCGGCAGGGCGAGGGCGAGTCGTGCGGTACCGCGGTGGAAGGTGCGATGGACGTCTGGCTCATCGTGGACCTAGTCAAGGGCGGGGGGCCCGCCTGGCCGCGGATCGAGACCGACGACCATCTCATGGTGGTGGGGTCGAGCCGGCCGCTGGAGGACGCCTGGCGGATCAGCCAGACAGGCATGGTGGGCTGGCTGAGCGACCTGTACGGGCTGGACAGGCTCGACGCCTACCAGTTGCTCACCCAGGTGAGCGAGTGCCCGCTCGCCAACGTGGTGGACGTCAACTACAGCTCGGTCACGAAGGTGCGCAAGAGCCTGCTGCCCCCGGCGGACGCCTACGAGGGCATGCACCGGCGGCTGCGCGGGCTGGCCGAGACCGCCAGCCGGTAAGGCGGCGAGAAGACGGCCGCCGGAGCGTCCCGGCAGGCCCGGCACGTCAGCGGATGCCTCGTTCGGGATAATCCGATTGTCCGGCAGCGGCGAGGAGGTAGCAGATGGACCTAGGGCTAAAGGGATTGCGCGCTCTGGTGACCGGCGGCACCAGGGGCATCGGGCGGGCCATCGTGGAGACGCTCGCGGATGAGGGGGCCGCGGTCGCGTTCTGCGCCCGGACCGCGGCCGACGTGGCTCAGGCGGCCGAGGACATGACCGGCCGCGGCGCCATGGTGACCGGGCGCTGCGTCGATGTCTCCGACGGAGAGGGCGTGCGGCCGTGGGTCGGCGACACCGCCGCCGAACTGGGCGGCCTGGACATCGTGGTGGCCAATGTGAGCGCGCTGGCCATACCGGACGAGGAGGCCAACTGGCGGGCGAGCTTTGACGTGGACCTGATGGGCACGGTTCACCTAGTGAACGCCGCGCTGCCGTACCTGGAACGCAGCGAGGCGGCCTCGATTGTGACGATCTCCAGCGTGTCCGGCCGCGAGGTGGACTTCGCCGCAGGGCCCTACGGCACCATGAAGGCGGCGATCATCCACTTCGCGGCCGCGGCCCCTTGCCGGGACGGACGCCACGGACCTCCACTGCCCAGCAGGGATAGGCCGCAGGCGGCCGGATCGTGTCAGCTCGTCGAGCAAAGCGGCGCAAGCGGAAGGGCTCAAGCAGTTCTCGCCGTTTGCCGGACAGCACGTAGTCGGCCAGGGCTTGCCTGACGCCGGTGCCAGAGTGACGCCGAGCATGGAGTGCCCGGTCGCGATGAAGAGGTTCTCGAAGGGGTGCACGCGGTCCAGGATGGGCAGGCTATCTGGCGTCAGCGGACGTCTCCCGACCCAAAGCTCTTCTGGCTCACGGCCAGTGCCGTCTGGTTCGAGTTCATCCCAGCCGTCAAAGTACTGTGGATCTGGATCCTGGTCCTGCCATCAGGGCGAGGCCTGGGTACCGGATGCCTGCTCCTGATCCGGCAGGTGCCAGGCACTCAGGCGGGCGGCCGCTGCAGTTGACGGTCGCTGGCGGTCGCACCACGATTATGACGACTGGCACCTTACGGGAGGGGACTCATGATCCTGATCAACATCAAGATGCAGATCCGGCCCGAGAAGATGGACGAGTGGCTGGCGCTGGCCGACTCCTACGCCAAGGACGTCAACTCCGAGGACGGCTGCTTGTTCTTCCAGTTCGCCCGGAGTCTTACCGACGACACCGAGTTCGTCTGCATCGAGGGCTTCAAGGACGCCGAGGCGGGTGCCGCGCACGTCAAGCAGCCCTACGTGAAGAAGTTCTTCGACACCGCACCCGACTTGGTGGCCACGCAGCCGCAGATCATCTACATCGACACCCCGCATGACGGCTTCGGCCCGATGGGCGAGATCCAGCCTCGCTGACCGGCTACGGCACGCCCGCCGAGCCCGGCTCAGCGAAGGCGGCGCGGGCGGCGGCGGGACACCGATCGTCACCGTCGGCTGTGCCGAGGACTGCCCGCGGCTGAGTCAACATAGGCCTGGACAGTCACGGAGCCAGGAGCGGCGAACGGGCATGCGGTCATGAGGAGAGCCATCAGGCGTCCCACTGGCCCGGGATCAACGCTCGTCGGCGGCCCAGCCGGCCACGCCGACCATATGCAGCACTAGTATGATGCGCCGGAAATCTTTGCTATATATTTTGCCAGTGAGTCCAGGATCTCGTCGGCGGTCTTGGTCCAGGTGAAGGGCCGGGGGTTCTTGTTCCAGTTCTCGATCCAGGCGCGGATGTCGGCCTCAAGGGCCTGCACGCTCTTGTGCACGCCGCGGCGGATCATCTGATCGGTCAAGAAGCCGAACCACCGCTCCACCTGGTTGATCCAGGACGAGCCGGTGGGCGTGAAGTGCAGGCGGAACCTGGGGTGGCGGGCCAGCCAGGCCTGGATGACGGGGGTCTTGTGCGTGGCGAGGTTGTCGCAGACCAGGTGCACCTCGAGCCCGGCGGGCACGTTCTTGTCGATCCTGGCCAGGAACTTCTTGAACTCTGCGGCCCGGTGGTGGTGGTGCAGGGCGTGGATGACAGTGCCGTCGGCGATGTTGAACGCGGCGAACAGGTCGGTCGTGCCGTGCCGGACATAGTCGTGGCTGCGCCGCTCGGGCACGCCGGGCATCATCGGCAGCACCGGCTGGGACCGGTCCAGCGCCTGGATGCCGGACTTCTCATCCACGCACAGCACCACCGCCCGCTCCGGCGGGTTGTGGTACAGGCCGACGACGTCGACGACCTTCTCCACGAACAGCGGGTCCGAAGACAGCTTGAAGGTGCCGGTTAAGTGCGGCCTGAGGTCGAACTTGCGCCAGATCCGGCCGATCGTGGACTTGCTCAGCCCGGCCCGCTTCGCCATCGAGGCCCGCGACCAGTGCGTGGCGTCCTGCGGCATCTCCTCCAGCGTGGCGGTGATGACCTCTTCCACCTTGTCCAGCAGGATCGACGGCGGCCAGGCCCGGCCGCGGCTCATCAGCCAGCCCGTCCAGCCGCTTCGCGGCGAACCTGCCGCGCCATTTGCCCACCGTCGCCGGATCGACCCGCAGATCCGCCGCGGCCTGCTTGTTCGTCGCCCCGTCCGCGCACGCCAGCACGATCTTGGCCCGCAGCGCCAGCGCCTGGGAGCTCTTGGCCCGCCGCGCCCACCGGGCCAGCTGATCCCGCTCCTCCTCCGTCAGCGCCAGCTCAGCCACCGGGCGCCCCGGCCGGTCATGATCGGCCAGCCCCGCCAGGCCATCTTCGGCGAACCGCCGCCGCCACTTGCGCACCGTCATCCGCGTCGACCCCAGCTCCGCGGCCACCCGCGCCACGCCCGACCCCGGCTCCGCGCACGCCAGCACGATCCGCGCCCGCTCCGCCAGCCACGGCAGCCCGCCCTGCGACCAGCGGCCAAGCTCAGCACGGTCATCATCAGTCAGCACCAGCGGCGCGGCAGTCTGCGACATGCCAACAGGCTACAGACTTAACACACCAATTTCAGGCGCCGGATACTAGTACCCGAGCGAAGGGCTGGTCCTGGTACTGCGGGTAGCGCCCCGCTAGCCGGGCGGCAAGGGCCGCCGCCCGGCAGCCATGGACATGGGTCTGTGTCATAACCATTCGCGGCATGGTGGAGGAGTGATCTTTGCGGTGTGATGATAGTTCGATGTCGACGGGGTGTTCATCCGTGTGGGGTCACCGACTCCGACAGCCCGCTCCGCGGCACCCAAGCTCCCCGGCATTGAGCGGCAGCCCTACCGGCGCTACGCTGGCTTTACCGTGGGGGGCTTGCGCTTGCGGGATCTCGCCTCCATCTTCGAGCGGAGGACGGTGCGATGAACCCGGCAGCGTGGGTCGAGCGCCACGCCCGCCGGCGGCCCGACGACCCGGCTCTGGCGGATGGTGATCGCGTCTACGCCAGCTGGGGCGAGTTCGCTACCCGGACGGCCGGCGCAGCCACCAGCCTGCGCGATCACTTCGGCCTGTCGCCCGGGGACCGGGTAGCGATTGTGATGCGCAACCGGCCGGAGTACCTCGAGGCGCTGTTCGCAGTCTGGCACGCCGGTCTCGTGGCCGTGCCGGTCAACGCTCGCCTCCACCGCGATGAGATCGCCTACATCCTCGAACACAGCGAGTCGGCTGTCGCCGTGACCGATGCCGACCACGCCGGCGACGTCGAGTCGCTGGTCGGCACCGTCGCTTCGCTCAAGGCGGCCGTGGTGGTACCCGGTGAGCGGTGGGACCGGCTCACGGCGTCGTCCCCGACACGGCTCGTCGGCCGGCGGCCGGAGGACCCGGCCTGGCTGTTCTACACGAGCGGCACCACCGGAAGGCCCAAGGGAGCCACGCTCACGCACCGCAGCCTGCTGATGGCGACACTCAGCTATTTCGCGGACATCGACCCGGTGCTGCCGCAGGACTCCATCCTCCACGCCGCGCCACTGTCGCACGGTTCGGGGCTCTACGGGCTGCCTCACGTGGCCCGGGGGGCAGTGAGCGTCGTGCCGCAGTCCGGCGGCGTCGATGGCGACGAGATCGCCGCCCTCCTGGGGCGCTGGCCGGGGATGTCGTTCTTCGCGGCTCCCACCATGGTGAAGCGGCTGGCCGACGACCGAGCCATCACCGACGCGGACCTCTCCCACCTGAAGACGATCATCTACGGTGGCGCACCGATGTACCTGGCCGACCTCGAGGACGCGCTCGCCGCATTCGGTCCTCGCCTGGCCCAGATCTACGGGCAGGGCGAGGCGCCGATGACGATTACCGCCCTGTCCAAGGCAGACCACGCCGACCGGAACCATCCCCGATGGCGGGACCGCATGCAGAGCGCCGGCGTCCCCCGTACCGACGTCGAGGTCCGCGTCGTCGACGACGGCCGCGAACTCCCCGCCGACGAGGTCGGTGAGGTGGTGGTCCGGGGCAACGTGGTCATGGCCGGTTACTGGAAGCAGCCTGATTCCACCGCCGAGGCTCTGCGGGAAGGCTGGCTGTACACCGGCGACATCGGCAGCTTCGACGCCGACGGGTACCTCACGCTGCGGGACCGGTCCAAGGACCTGATCATAAGCGGGGGAATGAACATCTACCCCCGGGAGGTCGAGGAGGCGCTGCTCCGCCACCCCGGCGTCGGGGCCGCCGCCGTCGTCAGCCGACCCGACGCGAAGTGGGGCGAGGCGGTAGTGGCCTTCGTGGTGGCCGCCGACCGCGTCGCCCAGCCGTCGGTCGAGGATCTCGACCGGACCTGCCTCGACCACATCGCACGGTTCAAGCGACCCAAGGACTACCGGTTCGTCGATGCCCTGCCGACCAACAACTACGGCAAGGTCGTCAAACGGGAGCTGCGCGACCGGCTCCGGGCCGAAACGGCGGACGGCGGATCACGTTGAGACTCGACCCTGGGCGGGTGGCTGCCAAGCTTGGCGAAGAGCCCGGATGTTCACGTTCGCTGGACCGCCGTCCGGGCCCCCGTAATCCTCTGCCCGACCTAGGCCCTGGGCCCGGGGACGGGCGAGGCGTGCTAGTCAACCGCAGCGTTGGCCATGCCAGGCCACGAACGCACCGTGAGGAGGCCGTCCCATGAAGCTCGCTCTCTACCTGCCGAACTTCCGTAACAAGGTGACCGTCAAGGAGCTCGAAGATCTCACCAGCCTGGCCGAGGAGCTCGACTTCGACTCCGTTCTGGACGCTCGACCGGATCGTCGTTCCGGAGGCCTCTGATCGCGTGGAGCTCCAGTACTCGTTCGGGATGATAGAAGAGTTCCCGAAGGCGCTGCCGGTGTCCTCCCGCGGTGAGTGGTTCCAAGGCTGGCCGCTGATCCCCTGGCTAGCAGCGAAAACGTCGAAGGTACGGATCGGCATGAGCATCTGCGACACGCCATACCGTGCGCCCGGTGTCCTCGCTGCGGAGCTCGCCACGGTGGACCACCTCTCGGACGGCAGGCTCAACGTAGGCCTGGGGGCCGGCTGGATGCCCGAGGAGTTCGCGGCCTCGAGCGCCTCGCATATCTTCCCCAAGCGGCACAAGCAGGTGCGCGAGACGATCGAGATCATGCAGGGCATCTGGACGAACGACCTGTTCGAGTACCACGGCGAGTTCGCCGACTTCGACAGGTGCGGGTTCGGATGGAAGCCTGTACAGAAGCCGCACCCGCCGATCTTCTTCAGCGGACTCAAGGACCCGGCTCGCTCAGCGAGCCGCATCTCAAAGTACGGCCTATCGGGCTGGATCGGGATCCAGGACACCCCAGACGAGCTCCACCAGTGGCGCGGTGCCATCCAGCAAGAGCTCGGAAAGCTCGGGAGCTCGCGCTCGATCGACGATCTCGAGATCTGCAGCATGATCTGGCTCACGATAACGGACGAGGAGACGGATCAAACGCTGCGAGGGAAAGCCACCAATCTACTGGTGGGAACCGCAGCGCAGATCACCGACAACCTCAAGCGGTTGAAGGAGGCCGGGCTGACGATGCTGCTCATCTGGCCGCCGTTCCAGGACGTGCCGGTTTCGAAGACGCTCGACGACCTCAAGCGGCTGAAGGAGGAGATCATGCCGAAGGTCGAGGCCACGTAACTCCGCAGCGCCATAGGCGGGTGAACCCGCTTACATCGGAAATCAGTACGTGCTCGGACGAGTTCAGTACCAGCTGAACTGCGGCCCCGCCACCCACAACGACTGCGCGCATCTACATCTACCGGGTGCGCGGCGGGAAGCTGGTGGCCGCGACCGGGGTGGAGGATAACGGGGCGAGGATGCGGCAGCTGGGCCTTCCGGCGTGGGGGTGGTCGTCGCGAGGCGGCGGCTCGCGAGTCGGGGTCAGCGAGGCTGGCTGGGCGGCGGGCCGTGGCGGCGGGCTGGCGGCGCTGGGGTGGCTGGGGTGGCTGCGGCCAGGATGATCCAGGTGAGCAGGGCGAGCAGGGTGATCGTCTCGATGGCCAGGGTCTGGGTGACGTAGGACGCGGAGATTGATTCCTTGAAGCCGAACAGGCCCACGGTGAGGCTGATGAGCAGGGCGCCGAGGGTGCCGGCGGTGTAGCCCGCGGCCAGCAGGCCGGCTAGCGGCTGCGGCCAGGCCAGCAGCGCGGCGGCGAGGGCGAATCCGGCCACCCCGTCGAGCAGGAACAGCGGCCCGTCGGTGGGGATATTGCGGTAGCCCTCGGCCCACAGGTGCAGGTGGATGTAGCCGATCCAGGCCAGCAGCGCCGCGCAGGCCAGGCGCAGCAGCAGCGCGGCGGCCCGGCGGCCGGTTCCGCCTGCCGTGGGCTGGCGGCGGGGTGAGGCGAGCTGACGCAGCCGCAGTGCGGTGGGTTGGGTCATCGTGATGTCCTTGTCATGAGCAGATTGGCCTGTCGGAATTGGCGTCGAGGTGGCTGGAGGTGATGTCGGTCCGGTCCGTGCGGCGCGGGGCCGGGTGCCAGCCATGGTCAGCGGACCTGGTAGGCGGCTACCGCGCGGAGCAGCAGCGGGCTGGCCTGGGCCCAGGTGGCGGCGGGGGCGGCCGCGACGATGACGCTGGCGCTGGCCCGTCCCTGGACCAGGCAGGCGAGCTCCTGGTAGTGGTGGCCGCCGATCCGGGTGACGTAGGTGTCGATGACGCATGATCCGGTGCCGCCGCGGAACCTCACGCCCTGGGCGGCGGCCAGCTCGCGGGCGGAGGCCGCATCACCGGCTGTCAGCAGCCGTAGCCGGAACGCGGCCCAGCTGCGCGGCCGCTCGTCGCCTTGTCGGGGCGTGGCGTTGAGGTAGAGCCGGAACACCCCCCCGGCGCTGATGCGGGCGGTGGACACGGCGTCGGTGTCACCGCTGACCGGCCGAAGCGAGGGCGGGTAGGACAGCACCGCGGTCCCGTTCGGCAGGGTGAGGCGCGGCCACCCGGCCGGCGCCGCGGCCGGGACGAGCGCGGGGAACGCCCGTCCCGGCGAGCGCCGGGGCAGGGCGAATGCCAAGACCGTGGCGGCAAGAGCGGCCATGGCGGCAAGCACCGGCAGTAGGTGCCTGCCGCGGAGCGGGGGCCGGCGGCTAGATGTTGCCGTCGCCATCGCTCGGGCCGCCGTTGTTGTCGGGGTCTTGGTCGCCGCCATTGCCCTGCGGGATGGGATTCGCGGACTTGGCCGGCGCGGTAGTGGCCGGCGGGGCCGGCGGCGTGGTGACCGCGGCGTGCACCGGAGCCGATTGGTGAGGGTGGGCTGCGGCTGGCTTGGGCGCGGAGGAGTGCGCCGCCACGGCGGTGCCGCAGCCGGCGGCCAGCGCGGCGAGGAGCGCGGCGCCGGCCACCGATCGGGTGAAGGTGAGCGACATGATTATTTCCTTCTGGGGCGATCTGGAGACCGGGTGAGCGGCGGCCGCGGGGCTTACACATCTGGCACGGTTCGCTGCGTGGCGCGGTTCGGCCTGCTCGCCGCATGTTCGCTGCGGGTTTTCTGAGGGTTTGCTGGAGGTCTGGCCGGACGGCGCGGCGGGAGCCTCAGGCTCGGCCGGGCTGGCGGTGGTCAGGGCTGGAGTACCGTTTCGGCCTCGATCTCGATGCAGATGTCCTTGGAGACCAGCAGGCCGCCGCCGTCCAGGGGCATGTTCCAGGTCAGGTCCCAGTCCTCGCGGTTTATGGTGCCCTGGGCGGTGAAGATGGCCCGCTGGCCGCCCCAGGGGTCGGCGGCGTGGCCGAGGTACCGGGCCTGCAGGGTGACCGGCCGGGTGATGCCGCGGATGGTCAGGTTCCCGGCCAGCTGCCCGCGGGTGCCCTGCCAGCCGGCGGCGCGCCCGGAGAAGGTGGCGGCGGGGTGGCGGGTGACGTCGAAGAAGTCCGGGGAGCGGAGGTGGTCGTCGCGGGCCTGGCTGCCGGACTCGACCGAGGCCATGTCGATGGTGACCTCGGCGGTGGACTCGCCGGGCTCCTCGGCCACGACGATCGCCCCGGTCACGCCGGTGAACCGGCCGCGGACCTTGGTCAGCATGAGGTGCCGGCCGGTGAAGGCGACCTCGGTGTGACCGGGGTCGATCTGCCACCGGCCAGGGGCCGGGAGCTCGGCCCCGGCGACCAGGCGGGTGGCGGTCGCTGCGGTGTTCGTGTCGGTCATGGGCTTTCCCCTTCAGAGTAGGTGGGTGCGCACGCACATAATATAGGTGCTCGCGCACGCACGCAAGTGGTAGGGTGGCGGCATGACCGAAGACCGGGAGGACCCGGCGGTCGCGGCGTGGCGCGGGCTGCTGGTCGCGCACAGCCGGCTGGTGCCGGCCGTGGAAGCGGACCTGCGGGCGGCTGGCCAGGTGAGCCTGTCCTGGTATGACGTGCTGCTGGAGCTCAATGCCGCGCCTGGCCGCCGGCTGCGGATGAGCGAGCTGGGCCAGCGGGCGGTGCTCAGCCGGACCCGGGTCAGCCGGGTCGTCGACGAGCTGGCCGCGGCCGGCCTGGCCGGGCGGCAGCCCGATCAGGCGGACGGGCGGTCCAGCTTCGCCGTGCTCACCCCGGCCGGCCGGAACGCGCTGCGGCGGGCCTGGCCCGTCTACCGGGAGGCGATCCGGCGCCGCCTCGGCGCCCGTCTCACCGCGGAGCAGTGCCGCGAGCTGGCCGCACTGCTCGAGCAGGCCGCCGCCGGCGCCGACATCGGCCCGCCCCGGAAGGCGGCCCGCTGAGCATCCCGCAGGCCAGGCGTCGCCGGACAGGCTGTAGCGCCACGCCGCAAGACGCAATCGGGCTGCCGCCGGTACAGCAGCAGCTCAGCCATCACGATCGCGTCCAGGTGACCGGCCAGCCGCGGTACTCAGCGCAAACTACGGTCCGTGACGGGAGCGCGGTGGCTCCGCACGCCCCTGCCGATTCGGAGTGGCCAGCAGATGCATCCGTCGCATAGCCCGTGCGTGCCGTCATTCGGTCATGTGTTTGGCTACATCAGGGGCAGCGCGGTGATGGCAGGCGCGGAGAGACGCTGGGCGATGTGGCGTCGGGGCCTGGGGTGGCCTGGGCGGGTGTGCCGTGTGTGGTGGGCCACCAGTTCCAGCGGCCGAGGAGCGCGACGGTGGAGGGGACGAGCAGGGTGCGGACGAGGAAGGCGTCCATGAGGATGCCGATCGCCAGGGAGGCGAGGATGTCCCGGTATACGCTGCCTCCCGGCTGCCCGGAGACCACCACCGCGAACACGCCGAAGGCGCCGGCCAGGACGAGCCCCCCGAAGGTGGCCAGCGTCAGCGTGAGCAGCGCGGCGATGACGGTGGCGGCGCGGAGAACGTGATCGACTCACCGGGCCCGTGACGTCGTTTTACTACGTTATCGTATAGTCTTATATCGTGAAATCCGAAATCGTTCCATCTGAGTGGTCGGCCCTGCTCGCACTGCATCGCGTCGCCCACGCCACCGTGCACGCGCTGGCTACCGAGCTTGCCGGCCTGAACCTGACCGCCTCCGAGATCAACGCCCTGGCCAACCTCGCCGACGGCCGCAGCCGGACCGTGTCCGAGCTGGCCGTAGCCACAGGCACCCGCCCCAGCACGCTCACCAGCGTGCTGGACCGCCTGGAACGACGCGGCCACATCACCCGCGGCGCCCGGCCGGGCGACCGCCGGGCGGTGCTCATCGAGCTCACCCCTCCCGGCCGGCAGGCCGCGGCAACAATCCTGCAGGCGATCACCGGCCTGGAACGCCGCGCGCTCGGCACCCTGCCCGCCAGCGCGGTCGCCGGCCTGCGTACCGGGCTGCACGCCCTCACCGAGGCGTCCGCATGACCGGGCAGCACGCCGCCGCCTCCGCCTTCGATGCGCTGATGGCCGAGGTGATGGCGGGCGCGAGCCGGTTCGGCCACCGTGAACACGTCCACCTGACGTGGCTGGCCGTGCGCCGCTGCGGCGTCGCGGCAGCGGTCAGCCTGGTCAGCGACGGCATCCAGCGCACCGCCCGCTAGGCCGGCGCGCCCCAGAAGTACCACGCGACCATCAGCCGGGCCTGGGTGCAACTGGTCGGTTACCACGCGGCTGAGAGCGGCGAAGGCGATTTCGCCGCCTTCGCCGACCACCACCATGCCCTGCTGGACAAGCGGCTGCTCACCCGCTTCTACCGCCCGGCCACCCGGCCAGCGCTCAGGCGAAGACCGGCTGGGCCGAACCGACCTCGCCCCCTTCCCCTGGCAGGACCCCGACCGGACAGGCTCCCATCACGAGCACGCCCGATAGCCCGACGCCGCCGGCCTCCGCGACCCGAAATCGCTGGGCCGAGCGCCATCGCCCACTGGGTGCCGTCCCAGTGCCCGACGGATGTGGTGTGGCCCTCCATCACCGCAATCCACATATCGGATGGGAGATCGCCGCGTGGTCGACGGCAGGTATCCGCCCGCGTCGTCGAGGCCGTGATGAAACTGTCATTCACCTGGGTCTAGCCGTTCTGCAGGACGAGCGGATTGAACGAGCCCGCCCAAGGCCAGGGGTTCGAAGTCGGACTTGTTCAACTCGGTGCGCCCGACCGCCCACGCGTCGGTGGCGCTGCTCGCGCTCACCCCGAGGAGCAGGGCGGTGTTACCCGGCGTCGTGGGCGTGGCCATCTGCGACCAGGCCGTGCCGTTCCAGTTGTCGATGAGTGCCTTCGCGCCGACGTTGGTGAACGCGGCGCCGCTGCGGTAACCGACCGCCCAGGCGTCGCTGTCGGATACCGCCGCGACGCCCGTGAGCGTCGCGTTCTGCCCGGTGGGCGGCGCGGTGACAACCGCCCAGGTGCCGACCGCGAACGCCGAGCCCGCGCCCAGGACAATCGCGGCACCTGCCGCCGAGACCGTGAACGCTGCCCTTCGGTGGAACGTGCGCAGCATAGATAGTCCTCTCCGAATGTCCGTCTGCGAACAGGGCCGTCTCTACCCGAGGTAGCGGGCGAGGGCGACGTCGACGGCGCCCCTCGTATTGTTCTCGGAAGAGCCGATGGCAACGATGTCGCCGTCCGGCTGCACGACGACTGCCTCCGCGATGTCGTCTCCCTGCTCATGTCCGGTCTTCCCAACGAGTCGGGCAGGTGCCCCCGCGGGACCTGCGCGACTCTGAACGTAAGCCGCGGCGCGCCCGTTACTCCAATAGATGTCGGTGCACCGCTGATAAGCCGCAGGCATCACCGCCCGTCAGGGTGCCTGACCGAAGGAGGACCACAGCCAGATGACCACCAGCCTGCTGACCACCGCAGAGCCGGATCTTCCAGGCAGCCCATCGTGAGCCTTCCCGGCACCGAGCTGCCTGCCCGGCACGCGGAGATCGAGTTCCGCGACCTGCGGTACTTCGCCGCCGTCGCCGAGGAGCTGCATTTCGGACGCGCTGCCGCCCGCCTGTACATCACCCAGCCCGGCCTGTCGCAGGCCATCGCCCGGCTCGAACGCCTCCTCGAGGTGCGGCTGTTGACGCGGACCCGCAGCACCGTCGAGCTCACCGAGGCCGGCGCGGAACTGCTGCACCGCGGGCGCCGGCTGCTCGCCGACCTGGACAGCACGGTAGCCCGGGTCGGCATGGCCGGGCGCGGGCAGGCCGGGCTGGTCCGGGTCGGCGTCGCGCACCTGGCCGAACCGGCCGTCGCGCCGGCCCTGGCGGCCTTCCAGGCCGAGCACCCGTCCATCGTGATGGACCGCTCGGCAATGGTCAGCGAGCGGCTGCTCGAACAGCTCGCCGAGGGACGCCTGCACGCCGCGGTCATCCACCAGGTGCCGGGCCTGGCCACGGCAGACCAGGTGGCATCGGAGCCGCTGCGGCGCGGACGCCTGGCCGTGCTGGCCAGCCCGCACAGCACCATCGCCAGCCGGGATACGGTGACCCTCAGCGAGCTCAGCGACCAGACGTTCCTGGTGAACCCGCGCGCTCTGGCCCCCGGAGCCTTCGAAGGCCTCAAGCTCATGTGCCGCGAGTTCGGCGGGTTCGAGGCCAACGTCCTGGAATCCACCGCCGCCTCGACCGTCGCCCTTGACACCAGCTGGCGGCCCATCCGGGACGGTACCGCCATCGCGGTGATGGCCGAGGCTACCGCCGTCGCGCTTGGTGCCGGCGGAATCGCCGTCGTGCCCGTCCAGCCGCCGCCGCAGTATGTCCTGGCCCTCGCCTGGCGGCGCGGCGAGCCAGCGGCCGCAGCCCACCGGTTCCTGGCCTACCTGCGGTACTACCGCGACCGGCACCAGTGGATCACCGGCCCCCAAGCGGCACCGCCGGCACGCCGCCGTGACCCCATCCTTAATGCCAGCACCAACCGAGCGGGCCGGTGACCACCCGGGCCATCCGACCACGTACCCCACGACTTCGCTGATCACGCCGGCATCAAGACGCCCGCGCGGTTGTCACGCCGGCGACAACTGCCGCTTATCACCGCCGCACAAACATCTATTGGAGGAACGGGCGCGCCACGGCTTAGGGTTCGGAGCCATCGCAGGCCCGCTGGGCGCGTCCCGGCCCATCAGCGATGACGACCAGGTACTGCGGCAGCGGGCATGCGGATCCAAGATTTCGTCAGGGAATTCCGCTGCCAGCGGGCCCGGGAGAACAGAAGGACATTTCGCTATGAACACACGTGTTCCGGCCGGGGTAGCGGGCGCCGTGGCCCTCGGCCTCGCGCTGGGCTTCGGCGCCGGCACCGCGTCGGCGGCGGGCACCGCGGGCGCTCTCGACACTAGCTTTGGCCACAGCGGCATCGTCCTGACCAACCTGGGACTAGATGCCAACGGGAACCAGATCCAGGCCGATCCGGCCGCTGTCGCCGAACAATCCACCGGTGACATCGTGGTCGCGGTCGGGCTCGGCGGGCCCGACTCCGGACTGATGCGGTACCTGCCGAACGGGGCGAGGGATACCACCTTCGGCAACGGCGGCTTCGCCGGGCTACCCGTCGGCAACTCGAGTACCCGGCCAGCGCTCGCCGTCCAGTCGGACGGCAAGCTGGTGTGGGCCGGCGAAGGGACCGCGAGCAACGGGAGCGCCGTGTTCGCGGTCGTGCGGTTCAACGCCAACGGCACCCTGGATCAGACCTTCGGCACCGGCGGCCTGGCCGCCACTACGTTCGGCAACGCCCTCCAGGGCGCTCAGGCTGTCCTGGTGCAGCCCGACGGGAAGATCCTCACCGGCGGCCAGGTCCTGTTCGGCGGCCGCCCGCCACAGGACATCGGCGGCCTGGCCCGCTTCAACCCCAACGGCAGCATCGACACGACCTTCGGCTCCGGCGGGCAGGAGCTGGTCCCCAACCCGAACCCCGTGCTCGGCTCGGTGATCGGCGTCACCGCACTGGGACTGGACGCCAACGGGGACATCTTCACCCTGCCCAGCCACCTCGAGTTCAGCCCGGCCGGCCAGCCGGTGACCCTCACCCCGGCCGCGATCACCACCACCTCGCTGGGCGGCAACGTCGTCTTCCTGCCCAGCGGCGGCTTCGTGGTGGCGACCACCGCGGGCAGCAGCCGGTCGAGTGACCACGACATTCAGGTGACGCGGTTCAACCCGGATGGCACCACCGTCTCGACCACTACCGGGGTCGACTACGCGGGCCAGAACGGCGCGCTCGCGGCGACTGACAGCGCCGCTTCGGTGGCGATTCAGGCCAACGGGCAGGCGGTGGCCGACGGTAGCCACGTCGAATCAGGTCAAGCCAGCAGCACGTCGGTGTTCGGTCTGGCCCGTTTCAACGCCGACAGCAGCCTCGACGCCGCGTTCGGCAACGGCGGCGTGCTGACCACCAGGATCCAGGGCAGCGACTCCGCGGCCCTGACGTTCATCCAGCCGGACGGGAAGATCCTCGCCGTCGGCACCTCGCAGAACGCGGCCGGGGTGACCGAACTGGCCCTGGCCCGCTACCTCAGCTCCTAGCCAAGGCTCGCGCCGGCGAGATCGGCGCCGTGCCCGGGCCCCGCGGAGCCCCGGGCACGCGCCGACCAGCTCAGCCCCAGATCCATGGGCACCGCTAGGCGAAGGCGATCACGAACTGCGTGGCCAACCGCTGGGATGATGACCCCGACACCCCAGCCGGGGTCCGTGACCGGGTGGCCCTGGAGAGCGACCCAGCACTGGAAGACCTGCCTCCCCGGGTCGATGACCATCACCGGGCGCAATTCGCCGGTAAACGACTACGGTGATATGCGAGCTGGCATGCCCGGCCAGGCGTGCGATCTCTTCGACCGGCACGCCCTGGTAGCTCATCATGCTGACGAACGAGGTCCGCAGTTCCTTCGGGACCCAGCGTGCCCCGATCCCGTCGGATGCCGTCGCTCACCTGGGAATTGACTTCCAATTTATTCGCTCAATCGGCGAGTGTCGCATGTCGTTGTGGTCAGTTGTTAACGGTCTGATTGTGTGAGCGTCCCGGCCGGGTGCTCTTGCCAACACGCTCCGTAAGATGCATTGTAAGCCTTATGGGCGCACAAAGCTCATCACCGTAAGAGAGGGGATGCTGGTGAAGCTGTTCGATCTTGCGACACCGTGGGCCGGGGCGCGGTGGACACGGCCGCTGCGTGCGCGGGCCCTCCTGGCCGCGCTGGCGGCGGCGGTCGTGGCGTCAGTTCTCGCGGCCGGGCCAGCGTCGGCCGCTCCGGCTGCGACGCCTCCGGCAGCGGGCACGTCGCCCGGCGCTGCCTTCGTGGGCGTTGACATAGTGATGGCGTACACCGCCACGGACGGATCGGTATGGGTGCGGAATGTCGACACGGGCGTGTACACCCCGGCTGGCGGGCGCCTCGTCACCGGACCGGCACTAGTGGCGTCCGGGTCCACCGTTGTCGTCTTCGGCGAGGGCACCGACCACTCGCTGTGGACGACCACCTGCACCCCGGGTGCCGCCAGCTGCTCGGGCTGGACGTCGCTCGGCGGCACCGTCACCAGCAGGGCGGGCGCAGTTTTCCGCGGCCCCAGCGTCGCAGACTATTCGGTGTACGCCCGCGGCGCCAACGGCGCGGTGTGGGGGCTTGACCACACATCCGCCGGCTGGGGCGCCTGGTACACCATAGGCGGTAACCTGTACGGCGGCACCGGCCCGGCAGCAGCCTACCTCGGCGGCATCTACGTACTGGTCACCGGAACCAACAAAGAGCTGTACCTGCAAAAGGTGGGACCCGGTGCCGTTTTCGGCCCGGTCGGCGCCCTGACCACCGCGTCCCCGGGGCTGACCGCGATCACGGGCGCGCTTGTCGGGTTCGCCCGCGGCACCGATAGTGCCGCGTACTACCACCGGTTCCTGTCCACGTCGCCGGGCTGGCATTCGTTCGGCGGCCGGTTCACCTCGGGGCTGGCCGCGGCCTCGTCCGCCACGAGCACGTACACCTTCGGGCTCGGCACCGACAGCCGGGTCTATGAGAACAACGGGGCCTGGGCCGTGTACCCGCCCACCTTCACCGGCTGGACGCTCGCCAGCTAGCCGACCACACCGTGAGGCGCCGGACCCCTGGGCCAGCGCGCTGCAGATCAGCACCGGCGAGACGCTGGTGGCCAGCGCCCAGCGCAGCTGCTCCAGGGCCGGCGCCAGGTGTCCCTCAGTTGGTTACTCGCCTCCAGGCTCGTGGGCTGTCCTGTCCCTCGATGCGAGCTACCGGCGCGCCAGCGGTACCAAGGGCTGATCCGCATACCGGCGCAGGCCCGGGGTTCCCGCTCACGGTCCGCGTCGCCATAATGCTGGGATGCGAGCCCTCAGCAGGCGCGTACGGTTTCGCAAGGCCACGAGAGATTACGCGATCGCGTCGCTAGCCTCCTTGATGCGCCGGGTCGAAGACCGCTCGCGCGCGACTGGCCAGAGCCTAGACGAGGCCGCGGCGATCGTTGTTGAAGACCTTGAGCGTGCCGCCGCGGCGTTGAGTGCGCGGACGGCCCCGCTCGTGCCCGCCTGTGGCGTACTCGTAGCTGCCGCCGGGCTAATGCTGAAGGCCGAACCCGCCTCAGAACCCCGTCTCCGAGGTCTTCTTCAGCCTCACCGTCCTGTCCACTGTCGGGGCGCTGTGGTTCCTGATCAGGGCGCATTTCGTTTATGTCGGCCGCCGCAATGTCGGGCTTTCACCCACCGTCGATGACATCGCTTTCACGCACGGCCGCCTCGTCCGCAAGCACGCCGACGTTCACCGCGGCGGCTGGCTGGCGGGGATTGGCCTGACCTGCCTGCTCCTCGGGATCCTCCTCGGCGTTCACATCTCCCTGAACCCCGGCTGAGCTGGCTTCTGGTCAGCGGTCCTGGTTCCTACAGGGCACGCAACGGGCACGATGTATCCCTGGATGGATCGTTTGATCCTCTCGATGCGAACTATCGGCAATGAGGTCAACGACGGTCGTTCGCGCGGGTGGCCAAGTCAACCGCATCGGTCTGGGATCGATGGTTGTCAGGCCGGTTGCCGCACTTCGATGCCGCACCTTTTCAGGGCAGCGAGTTGCCCTGGCTACTCTGGCTGGCGATGTGCACCAGGTTGCTCCCGGCGATAATGCCCAGGATCGCCGCATCGGCAAGGCGGGGGTGCCCAAGATCACCGTTCACGACGCCCGCAAGACCTGCGGCTCGCTGCTGGCAGCACTCGACGTGCACCCGCGGGTGGCCATGCAGATCCTGCGGCACAGCAAGATCGCCCTGACGATGGAGATCTACACCGAGGTACCCTCGGCCGCTACCCGTGATGCGCTCAAGAAGCTCGGAAGCTGGCTCGACGAGTAAACGCCGTTGCTGCACTTTGCTGCTGCACCATGATCAAGAACGGCCGGTTTCATGCTCGGAAACAGCCTCTGACCTGCTGTGGAGCTGAGGGGATTCGAACCCCTGACCCCCTCCATGCCATGGAGGTGCGCTACCAGCTGCGCTACAGCCCCGCACGACACTGACACGGAGCCTGGCCCGAGGGGCAGGTATTGGAGGACCGCACCAGCACCGTGAAGAGATCTTACCCTGCCGCGGCGGCGACTTTGACCTTATCGCCGGGCACGTAGTCTTTCGCCCAGCGCACGCCCTCGCCTGGTTATTCCTGACTGGCCCGACGCGAAGGTGCCTCGCGTTCCAGGCCGCCCGTTTTGGGTACCTTGAACGCATGGCGCGTTCCAGGCTGATAGATACAGCCAGCGTCCCTATCGTGCTCAGGATCTCCGTCTCCGAGGATGACGTGGCGCAGATAGACGAGGTGCTGGCCCGTCCTGAGTTCGCCGACTGGTCCCGCACCGAGTGGTGCCGGGAGATCATCCGGACGGCCTTGCGGTACTACATGAGAGCTCTCGCCGTGCCTGAGGCCCGGTCGGCGCCCGCCGAGCCTGAGGCCGCACCGGCGCCGCTGCGGGAGAGCACGCCACCGGCGCCTGCCCCGGACCCGCCGCTCCCAGCCGCCGACGAGGTCGTGCCCGAGCCGCCGGGTCGCTCGGACTGCTCGCACCCGCAGGAAACCAGGAACTACCAGACGGGTACCTGCGCCGCCTGCGGGGCCATCCTCTGGGACTGACCCGACCGGGAGCATCACCTCGGCACCCTGTTCGGGGCCGCGAGGACACTACAGTAAACGGAGCGGCGCGGTCGCTGGCGGGAACGAGATAGGCGATTACCCCGCGACCTCGGCCGCGAGCAGGGCGCCGAGTTCCCAGCAGGCCTCCAGGGTCGGCTTGCCCGGCGGCCCGGTGACGGTGACCGGCGGCCGCACGGCGCGCCACTGCAGGCCCGTGGTGATGGACTCGACCGCGCGCACCGCGCCAGTGGTGTCCATGCCGCCGTGCACGTACAGGCCGTAGGGCCTGCGCCTGGTCGCCTCCAGGCACGGGTAGTAGATGCCGTCGAAGAAGTGCTTGAGGGCACCGGACATGTAGCCCATATTGGCGGGCGTGCCCAGCAAGAAACCGTCAGCCTGGAGCACGTCGGCTGCTGCCGCCGTAAGGGCCGGCCTGATGACCACCTCGACGCCCTCGATCTCATCGGTCCGCGCCCCGCTGACCGCCGCCTCGAACATCTCCTGCAGGGCGGGCGACGGGGTATGGTGGACGACCAGCAGCCTCGGCATGATCGCTGAGCATAACGTTCGCTCGCCTGACCAGGTGCGAGTCCACCCGGCGGTTTCCCGGCCGGGTCGGTGACGAACCGGGTGTTCCACAGCACCGCGGCCCAGCCGACGGCGAGCACCGCCGTGGCCAGGAACACCGGGAACAGGGACTCGCTGCTGACCCGGTAGTCCTCCACGGCAGTGTCGCGGTGGTTCGGCCGACCGGCAGGGTACCGTTCCGTTGCGCTGGTGATCTGGCCCGTAATAGGGGCCCAGCCCCCTGGCGATGAGATTGCGGGCGTGCACTCGCATCGTGGACGGATCGCTCAGCTGGGCTGTGACCCGCTCGTGGCCGCGCAGGCGGAACTTCGCGCGGAACGGATGCCGCGCGATGGCGTCCAGCCGCTGGTCGAGCGAGTCTGGCAGCGGATCAGTCGGGCAGCGCGATCGGTGCGATGTCGGCGAACACGTCCCCCGGCCCCGGGTTGCCGGGGTGGGTGGCGCCGCCCAGGTGATGCATGATGCCCCAGACCGCGTTCAGCGAGGTCTGCACGGCGCCCTCGACCCAGGCGGGCGTCCAGGAAACGTCGTCTCCGGCGATGAAGATACCCCGCTGCTCCGGCGGCAGGCGATCCTGCATGAAGTGGGCGTACATGCGCTGGTTGTACCGGTAGTGCCCAGGCAGCGCTCCCTTGAACGCGCCGAGGAAATGCCGGTCGGCCTCCCAGGACACGGTGATCGGGTCGCCGATGATGTGGCTGGCGATGTCGACGTCCGGGTAGATCTTGCCCAGGGCCTTGAGCGCGAGCTGGACCCGGCGCTCGACCGGCTCGGGGAGCATCTTCAGCGCGTCGCTCATCCAGGAGTACGTCAGGCAGATCACGCCCGGCTGGCCGTCGCCGTGGTCGAACAGGTAGGTGCCGCGGGTCAGCCTGTCGGTCAGCGTCATGCTCATCACGTCGCGGCCGGTGCGCGGGTCCTTGTCCTTCCAGAACGGCCGGTCGACCATGACGAAGGTCTTGGCGGACTGCATGTAGCGCGTGCGGTCCAGGGCCGTCCACATCTTCTGCGAGAACAGGCTCTCCTCGCACTCGATCTGCGTGGTGAGCAGCCAGCTCTGGCACGTCACCAGGACCGCGGCGTACCGGCGGGTGACGCCCCAGGTGTCGGTGACCGCGAGCAGACCGTCGTCACGGGCGATCCGCGCGACGCCGGGCCTGGGCGCGCCGGAGTGCAGCGAGGCCAGCGAGGTCCCGGCCGGCCAGTGGGCGGGCCTGGGCGCCGGGCAGCGCCAGATCCCGTGGGGGACCTGCTCGACGCCGCCGGCGACCAGGCGCTGGTCGGTGTCGCAGTTGGTCATCACCACCCGGAAGATCTCCAGCATGGAGTTCGGGTAGTCCGAGTCCCAGCCGCCGGTGCCGAACCCGACCTGCCCGAAGACCTCGCGGTGGTGGAACGAGAGCGAGGAGAACGCCTTCGAGGTGGCCACGAAGTCGTAGAAGGTGCGGTCGTCCCAGCGGGGCACCAAGCCGTTCCACAGCGACTTCAGCGTCCGGACGTCGCGCGCCCGGATCGCGTTCTGGATCTCGGTGAAGCGCACCTCCTCCAGAGCCTGCGCCCACGCGTCGGCGACCTCGGTGAACAGCGGGGGCAGGTCGCCGAGCGAGCTCGCGTAGTGCGTGACGCCCTCCAGGTCGACGACCGTGCTGCCGGCCGCCTCGGTCAGCGGGTTGGGGAACGGCCGGGTCTGCAGGCCCAGCTTGTCCACGTAGTGATAGAACGACGTCGACGACACCGGGAAACGCATCCCGCCGAGTTCGGCGACCACGCCCTCGGCGCCCTCGAACGCCTGCGAGCGCAGCCGACCGCCCATCTGGGAGGCCTCGTAGACGACCGGCTTGACCCCGAGCTTCATCAGCTCGTACGCCGCGACCAGCCCGGAGATGCCCGCGCCGATGACGGCGACCTCCTCGCCGTGACGTTCGGCCGGGACCGAGCCGAGGCCGGCCGGGTGCGCGATCCAGTCGTCGAACGGGAACGGGAAATCCGGGCCGAAGATCGTGACCGGACCCTCGTGGCCGCTACGTCCATTCACCATGAAAGCCCCTGATCCTGGCGGTGGATGCCTGCTACGCCGGAGGATACGCAGGACCGCGCCGCGGGTTCAATGCCGGTGCGCCGATGCTCAGGCCCACTTGGGCGTGCCGATGATCGCCCGGGTCCGGAGCAGGATGCTCGTGATCGTGTCGTCGCCCGATGCCTCAAGGTCCGCTTTCCCAGCGGCAGGCAGGTTGTTGGTCAGCAACCGCCAGGCCTGCTCGGTGTCCGTGGCCAGGCTGGCCACGACCAGTCCGCCGGGGCGGTCACGGAACTCCCAGCCGGACGCGGCGGCGACCAGGCACCAGGTCCGGGTGACCGGGCCGGTGACGTGGATCACCACGGTGTCGCCGGGCCGGGACGAGGCCTCGGCGAGGCGGTGGGGATAGGCCAAGCGCAGCCCGTCGAGGACCGGGCCGGCCAGGTCAGCGCGCAAGTCGCTGGGGCGGCCGAGCGCCTGGAGGATCTGCTGCCGGTGGATCCAGTACTCCGACAGCTCGCGCGCCTGGTCGAGCCAGGCCGGCACGGGGCCGGAACCCGCCCAGGAGACCGACGCGGAGCGCGCCCGGGGGTCCTCCTGCCGGAAGGTTTCCGTGATCTGCGGCCCCGCCCACCGCAGTAGGTCGGCGACGATGCGCGGGCTGAGCCGCCGGGCGGCACGGACCCATTCGGCCTGCAGCTCATCCAGCCAGGCCACGAACTGCGCGCCGGGCGGGCCGGGCGTGCCGTAGTGGGCGTCGCGGTGCCGGGCCAGGGCGCCGAGATCGTCGCCGACCAGATGGCAGCACAATCCCAGGACGCTCCAGCCCGGGCACGGCGACGGCCGGTCCCAGTCCGCGGGCTGCAGGCCGGCCAGGAGTTCGGTCAGCCGGCTCCGCTCGAGGCCGAATAGCGCGGCATAGTCATGCGAGGGCTCGGCGGGCGGGCCGGTCTCGCTCACCCCGGCTCGCCGAAGAAGGCCGACGCCCGGCGAGCCATTTCCTCCGGAGTGACGTCCTCGATGTGCTGGCTCATCATCCACTGCTGGCCGAACGGGTCACGCAGGCGGCCACCGCGCTCCCCGTAGAAATGATCCGCCAGCGGGTAGATCACCTCGGCCCCGGCGTGCACCGCGCAGGCCCACGCCGCGTCCACGTCCGCCCAGTAAAGGGACATCACACAGGTGACCTTCCCGCCCGCCCGTTCGGGAGAGATAACTGGCCCGTCCACGGCGTCTTCGGTGATCATCACCACCGAGTCCCCGATCCGGATCTCGGCGTGGATCAGTTCCCCGTCCGGCCCGGTGAACTGGTCACTCACCGGCTCAGCTCCGAACGCCCGGGCATAGAACGCAATGGCGGCCGCGCCGTCTCGCACCACCAGGCGGGGCGTGACGGTGCGCAGGTGCGCGGGGACCGGGCTCACCGATGCGGCCATTGAACCTCCCGGGGCTGATAACGCATTCGGAGCATAAGGGTGCGGCCCAGGCCGGATCGCGCCGGGGGGGTGTGACGGCGGGATGCACGGGGCGTGGAGGTCGTGTGAAGGCCCAGGGTTCGCCGGGAGGGCAGGGGTTGCGGGGCAGGGTCAGGGGTCGCGGGGGGTGGGCGGGAGGTTGCCGGGCTGGACCTGGGATCCGTGCAGCTCGCGGCCGCAGGCCGAACAGTGCAGGACCGGGTGGAACTCATCGCCGCAGGTGGTGTGGGTGAGCAGCGTGGCCTGGCCTTCGGGCGCGCGGAACCAGCGGTCGCCCCACTCGAGCATCACCATGACGTGCGGGAAGAAGGCCCGGCCCTTGTCGGTCAGCCGGTACTCGAGCCGTCCCGAGCCGGGCCTGGCCACGGCCTCGAGCACGCCCATCTGGCAGAACGTGCGCAGCCGGTCCGAGACGATGGTCGGCGGCGCGCCCATCATCGTGAGCATGTCGGTGAACCGCCGGGCGCCGAGGAATGCGGCCGCCATCGCCGCAGCCGACCAGCGGTTGCCGATCAGCTCGATGGTCTCCACTACCAGCCCGGGACCCGGCGAGCCGCCCGCGGACCGGCGCCTGGTGGTGGCGCGCGGCACCGACCGCGCGAAGCCGCCGCTCGGCCCGAACTCCCCGCGCACGTTGTGGATGCCGGCCGGCCGGCCGCAGGCCCGGCAGTGCATGACCGGGGAGAACTCCTGGCCGCACCCGGTGTGGTACATCGGCGGGAGCGGCTCGATGTGCTCGGTCACCCAGACGGCTTCCCACGACCAGATGGTCAGCAGTACTTTCCACAGGTCGCGGCCGCGCTCGGTGAGCACGTATTCGTACCGGCGCGGCGCGTCGGAGTACCGCGACATGGTGAACACGCCCGCCTCGGTGAGCCGGCGCAGCCGCGCGGTCAGCACCGAATTCGCGATGCCCAGCTGGTCGCGGAACTCCTTGTACCGGCGCACGCCGGACATGATGGCCAGCTTGACGATCGCCAGGTTCCACTCGTCGCCGATCAGCCCGAGGGCGATGGCGTTGGAGTTCTCGGTGACGTCAGGCTCGGCGGCCTCGCCCGCCGGCATCGCGGCGATCTGGGTGTTCTCTAGCGTTTCAGGCATCTCCGGCTCGTGGTCAGGCCCAGCCGGTTACCAGCCCTTGATCGACTCGCCCGGCGCCCAGCAGCTGTGCGTGCCACTGGCGATCCGTTCGGGGAGCTGCGCGCGCGATCGGGCCGCGGCCCACGTCGGTGGTGCGGAACACGACGCACTCGGACAGGTCACGGTTCATGTCGACCGTGAGCGTCACGAGATACGTGTCGTCCTCCTCGCTTCCGCCTACGCGCGGAGCCACGCCGACCTCGCTGCAGAACACGCCCGGTTCGAACTGGTACCGCTCCTCGTGGCCGGTCAGCGTGTCGTGCTTGACCAGCCCGTTGAACAGGAACCAGCCCGGCTCGTTGGTGGCAGCGTAATTGTACCGGTAGGGCCGGCCGCCGAATCCGCAATTGATGGTGCCGAACTCGGTGCACGTCTCCGACAGGTCCTGCTCGCTGGTCGCCCCGGTGACCAGGTTCATCCGCCACCGGTGCAGCCGGGTCTGCATGACGTCCTGGGCCAGGAAGCGGAACATGCGGCCGGCCGGACCGTTCGGCCCGGCGGCGGCAGGCTCCGGGCAGCCCTGGAAGAACCCCTCGACGACGACGATCTCGTCGCCGTCCTCGTAGGCGTTGGTCCAGTGCAGCACATAGGTCGGGTCGAACTCGAACCAGCGGATGTCGCCCGAGGCGCCGCGGCGCGGGATGACGCCGAGCCGGGACGGGATCTCGGGGTGGAACCGGGCGGCGTAGCGGCCGCGCTCGAGCAACTCCGGTTCCCAGAACAGCGGCATGTCGTTGAGGATCGCGTAGTGCTCGGTGAAGGCCATGTCATGCGGCAGCCGCGGCCGCGGGCACCCCAGCCGCCGGCCCGGACGGCCACGTCCGGGTTCTCGGCCAGCCCGGCCCACAGCGAGCGGCCGGCTTCCTGCTCGGCCAGCAGCCCGTCGGTGCGGACGAACCGGTTCCGGTAGGACACCTTCCCGTCCCGGAACGAGACCTTGTGGATCATCCCGTCGCCGTCGAACGGGTGGTACCTGACGATGGCCGGGTGCAGCGGGTTCTCGGTGTTGCGCAGGTAGACGCCGTACAGGTCGTCGGGGAGTTCGCCTTGGACGTGGAGCTCGGCCGCGTCGTACTCGACGCTCTGCGGGCGCCACGGGCCGGACCGGTAGGGATGGTCGTCGTCTTCGGGCAAGGTGGCGAGCATCTTGCCGTAGACCTCGACGTCGGTCATGGTCAGCCCGCCCGGGTGACGACGAAGCTGACGGTGGTGGTGAGGCTGCCGCCGATGTTCAGCGTGGCGACGGTGCTGGCGTTGGCGACCTGGTACTCCCCCGCCTGGCCGGTCACCTGGCGGGCCGCGTCGTGCAGCATCCGCACGCCGGTGGCGCCCACCGGGTGGCCGACGCCGATCAGGCCGCCACTGGGGTGCTTCGGCGCGTCGGCGCCGGGCACGTTGCGCTCCTGCTCCACCGCGAGCACCAGCACGCAGTCGTACCGGTCGGCCTCGATATCGGCCATGGCGCTCAGCACGGCCACGCTGCCCGACGCGCAAGCGGCCTCGTGCCGGGCGGCGGGCTTGCCCCACAGCCGCGGCTCGACGGTGGCGGGCATCGCGCCCAGCTGCCCCTGCCCGGTGAGCAGCTGCCCGAACGCGTTCCCGACGTGGATGGCCTCCACGTCCTCGGGCTCCCGGCCGGCACTGTCCAGGGTCCCGGTCACCGCCTCGGCCACCATGTCGGAGATCTCCAGGCCCTCGCGTGCGTAGTTCCGCGCGAAGTCGCTCTGGTAGCTGCCTGCGATCAACACGCTTCCGCTGCCCATGTATGGCTCCTGCCCGCCGTTCCGCACATACTACAACAGACGGAGCGACTCATCCAGGACGGATCGACGCTACGGCCACGGTAGCCCGAGACTGCAGGACCGTCGTGCGGTCCGCCCGCCCGGGCGGGGCGCGGAGCGCGCGGGGCCCGGGCGGGGCGCGGAGCGCGCGGGGCCCGGGCGGGGCGCGGAGCGCGCGGGAGTGTGCTAGGCGCGCGGAGTGCGCGGGAGTGCGCGGGGGCCTGCGCGCGAGGGGCACAGGGGTCTCCCGGGGGAGCAGGGGTGCTCGGGTCGCGTGCGGGAACGCAGGGCGGCCGGGCGGCGGCGCTGCCGACGTGTTGATTGGCATCAATTGCACCACGAGGCGCACAATTTACATGGCGCGGCTGATGGTGCCGAAAGCCGACGAGGCGGGTATCTCAGTAGCAGTTGCCTAAAGCCTCTGTGACACCATCGGAAACGCCATTACCAAATAGCCGGGAGGATTGGGGTTCTCGGGAGGATTTGGTACGTCATAGGATCCCATTTCCTCCCCGGAAGCCGAATCCTCCCCGTTGTCTGGGGCGGGAAGACGGCGCGAGAGGTAATTGAGGCTTTTGGTACGGATGGGCGGTGAAGCCCGGTTCGTTCGGGATAATTCCCCGAACGGGGTGAGTGCGGGGCTCAGCTCAGGTGCGGGCATAGATGGGGTCGGCGGGGAACTTGCCGTTGAGGCGCAGCACCGACAGGCCGGGCGTGAGCAGGCCCTGCTCGGCAAGATCCTCAAGCGTCGGCTGCGGGACGAATTGCGGCATTAGGCGAATGTGCCCGGGAAGTCAGCCCGGGGGTGGCAGTAGCGGGCCGACGGGGGGACGTCCAGGGTGGGGTTGCGCCAGGTCCGGCCGCGCGCGCTGTCGGCCCGGCGGGCGGCCTGGGCCTCGCGGGCCAGCCGGGTCACCTGCTGCACGATGGCGTTGCCGTGGGGATTGTCCGGGCCGATGGGCAGGCCGCTGACGTCCACCTCCTCCCCCGCGTTGGCCAGCCCGTCCACGGTCATGTCCAGCCGGGCGCTGAACAGGTGCTGGTGGAAGGGCGCGGCCAGGCCCGGTGCCACCTCGGTGGCGTGCGGATACTCGCCACCCGGGTGGGCTGAGGTGAACAGCACCCCGGTCGCCCTGATCTCGCACTCGATTGTGCCGTCCAGGTAGAAGTACCAGTAGAAGCCGTAGTCATAGTTGCCGACCGTGCTGAAGTAGGAGAACACGAGGCGGCGCTGGCGGCGGGACTGGGCCGAGCCGTTGAAGATGTCGGTGTGCTTCCACAGGATGCCGAAGTCCTCCTCGTGGATGCAGATCGCGTTCGGTATGGCGCGCGGGTGACCGGTGTCGTCGGTCACGGTAGCGTCCAGGTAGGCGATCTCGCCCAGGCAGTCGCAGCCGAGCTCGAGCGAGTTGGCCCACTTGCCGACCAGGTACTCGCCGGAGTCGAAGTAAGCCTGCCAGTAGCGGAAGTTCGGGTCGCCGTAGGGGACGACCATTTCCGGGATGGACGCGCGGTAGATCACCGGGCGCCCGGCGATGCTGACCTGGTGCAGGGTCAGCCCCTCGCGGGCGTCGAAGCCGACCCGCAGCGACCAGTCCTGCCAGCGCAGCGCGTGCCCGTCCAGGGTGAAGGACGGCCCCTCCGGCTGGGTGATCTCGACGGGCGTGAGCGTGCTGCGGTGCGGGCCGCGGACGTTCTCGTCGTCGTAGTCGCCGGACTCCCGCGGCACCGGCAGCTCGAACTCGTCGGTGACCTTGAAGACCTTCTTCTCGATCAGGTCCACGTAGGCGGCGACGCCGTCGATGGGGGGCGCCCAGGCCAGGTCGTGCTCGCTGTCCTGGACGAAGACGAGGACGCGGACCATCCGGCGCCGGTCGTCGCCGGGCGGGCCGTAGTTGCCCGCGGTGATCGGGACGGTCCTGATCTTGGCGACGTCGTGGTGACCCCGCCGGGCCATGGCCGCGCGCCAGTCCGGGTCCGCCTTGGCCGTAGTAGGCGAACCGGACGGGTGCCCTGTCTCCCTCCGGCAGCAGGCCGGCCGCCGCCATGATCTCGCGGCCCGCCAGGTACTCGGCCGCGGTGGGCGGGTCCAGCGGGTGGGCGGGGCTCGCGGCGGCCGACTCGCCCCTGTGTACGGCGGTATCGGTCACGGGCCTACTCGTCGGCGACGATGGAGCCGACCCGGTCGCCCAGGCCGGGGTCACGCCGGACCAGCCAGATCGAGTAGAGGATGGATGCCACGATGAGGCCCAGCCCCACCCACGGGAACCAGTCGTACGGCTGAATGGGGGGGTTGGGATTGAACAGGTAGTAGATGGGGATGCCGACCGCCACCACGCCGAGGGCCGGCAGCACGACGTGCTTGACGACGTTGAACTCGGCAGGCCGGTACTTGCGGTAGTAGAACGGCAGCGCCACGTTGGCCGCCAGGTACACGAACACGACCAGGATCGTGCCCATCGTGGCGGATTCGGCGAAGAAGTTCAGCGCGCTCAGGCTGTTTCCGGTCCCGCCGATCCAGTGGCCGAGCGCCCAGCCCAGGACGATGACCCCGGCGATGCCGACGAAGGCGATGATGGCGTTGACCGGCGTCCGGCGGACCGGCTGGACCCGGCCGATCCAGCGCGGCAGCAGGCCCTCGCGACCGGCGTTGAAGATCAGCCGGCACTGGGAGTTCACCGCGGCGATGAGCACGCCGAGGGTGGAGGTCAGCCCGGCCAGGTACGCGATGAAGGCCAGCCAGGCCGCCACGCCGTGGGCGACGCTGATGAACGGGATGAGGGGGGCCGTGAGCGCCGTGGCGCTGTAGTGGAAGCCGGTGACGGTAGCGTAGGCCACCACCAGGTACGTGAAGGCCATGAGGGCGATCGACAGGAACACGGCCCGGGGCACGTTACGCCGCGGGTTGTTCGTCTCCTCGGCCAGCGCCGCCGAGTTCTCCCAGCCGATGAACAGGTAGACGGCCAGCGGGAAGGCGACGCCCAGGCCGCTGAAGCCGTTGAGGACGTGACTGGGCTGGAACGGCACGCCGCTGAGGTGCCCGCCGTTCTTGATCAGCACGGCGATCGACACGACGAGCAGCACGGTCAGCTCGAAGGCGAAGAAGAACCCGGCCAGCCTGGTCGACACGGCCACGCCGCGGAACATCATCACCATGGCGCCGGCGGTGAAGAGGGCGGAGAAGATGATCCACGGGATGTTCGTGCCCGTGTAGTACTGGATCATGATCGACAGGAACCCGCCGGAGATGACCAGCACCGACGAGATCGCGATGATGTAACCCATCCCGGCCACCAGCGCGGTGGTCACCGCGCTGGTGCCGCCGAAGCTCTTGCCTACGAAGGTGATGAACCCGCCGGTCGACGGGTGCGCCCGGGAGAACTGCGACAGCGTGTTGCCGAGCAGGGCAATGGCGACGGCAGCTATGAGGATGACTAGCGGCGAGGCGAGGCCGGCCAAGAGCACCATCCCCGCGAAGCCGAAGTAGAAACTGTAGGCCGGGCCGATGTTGGCCATCGTCGATGCGGAGATGTCGATCAGGCCGAGGGCCCCACGGTGCAGCCGCTCCGCGGACTCGGGGGCCTTGGTTTCCGTGAACGGAACGTGCGCCGCCTCGCTCATACGCTCACCCTCCTCGAAGGGGCTGACTGGGCTGGTGCCAGTTACGCAGTTAGTACGGATCATGCGCGGGGCCAGGGTTGACAGTCAACAGAGATGCCTGCTCCGTCGCTGGCAAGCACTTTCCAATTTCTGCGAAACGCACCTGATGAGCGCCGGGACGCACAAGGGTCAGCTAGGAGAGTCAGCAGGCGGGCACGGCAGGGTGCTGTCCCTCAGGATGACCTCGCCGGGCACGGGGATGACTCGCGGGCCGGGGGCGGCTTCGGCGGGCCCGTCCAGGATGAGCCCGGCCGCCATCGCCCCCATCCGCTTGAGCGGCAGCCGCACCGTGGTCAGCGGCGGGTAGACGTCGCGCAGGGTGAGGATGTCGTCGAAGCCGGCCAGCGCGATATCGGCGGGCACCTGCAGGCCGCCGGCCCGCAGCCGGGCCAGCGCGCCCACCGCCATCACGTCGGTCACCGCGAACACGCAGTCCGGGCGCGGCCGGGGCGCGGCCAGCAGGGTGCTCATCGCCTCATAGCCACCGTTCCTGGTGGACGCGCCGTGGACGACCCGGGCCGCATCCAACGGCACGTTCCAGGCGGCCAGGCCGGCCCGGAACCCCTCCAGCCGGTCCCGCGCGGTCAGCAGCCCGCGCGGCCCGGCCAGCACGGCGAAGCGGCGGTGCCCGAGCGCGACCATGGCCCGGGCCAGCGCCTCGGCGCCGGCCGCGTTCTCCGGCAGGATCGTGTCCACGCCCAGCAGGTCCTGGCCGACGGCCACGGCCCGGCCGCCGGAGCGGGTAAAGGCGGCGATCTCGGCGCGCAGCGCCTCGCGGGCCGCGGCGTCGTCGGACCGGCTGCCGACCAGGATCACCGCCCGGGCCCGCTGGGCGCGCATCAGCGCGACGTACTCGCGTTCGGCCGCCTCGGTGGCCGACGTGCTCGACATGCAGACCAGGAGCCGGCGCGAGTCGGCCACCACCTCGATCAGGCCGGCCGCGATGGAGGAGAAGTACGGGTCGGCGATGTCGTGCACGACCACCCCGATGAGCGTGCTCTGCCCGGTGGCTACCGCCCTGGCCTGCAGGTTCGCGGTGTAGCCGAGCTCGGTGACGGCCTGGTTGACCCGCTGCGCCAGCCGCGGGCCGACCCGGCGCGGGCCCTCGTTCACCACCCGGGACGCGGTGGTCAGTGAGACCCCGGCCCGGTCGGCGACGTCCTGCAGCGTCACCCTGCGGGCCTGGTGCACTGGCCCTCCTCCCGGCGCTTCTCGCCGCTTGACCCGTCTAACCGGTCAACCTAACCTGGGAAAGCACTTTCCCGAGGTGCTCAGGGTAGCACCGGACCCGTGGCCGACCGAAGGCCCAGCCGAAGGGCCCAAGCCGAAGGACAGAGCCCGAAGGACAGAGCCATGACGTGTAAGGTCATCACCGTCGCCCTCAACGGGGTCACCGGCCGGATGGGATACCGCCAGCACCTGGTCCGGTCGCTGCTCGCCATCCGGGAGCAGGGCGGCGTCCGGCTCGAGGACGGCACCAGCCTGTACCCCGAGCCGATCCTGGTGGGCCGGAACTCCGAGCGGCTGCGCGCTATCGCCGGACGGCACGGCCTGGAACGCTGGACCACGCATCGGGACGAGGTGCTGGCCGATCCCGCGGTCGACGTGTACTTCGACACCCAGGTGACCAGCGCGCGCGAGGTCAGCCTGATGAGGGCGATCGAGGCCGGCAAGCACGTCTACACCGAGAAGCCGGTGGCCGGGTCCCTCGACGGCGCGCTGCGGCTGGCCCCTGTCCTGGGCGCAGGCCCGGGAGCTGATCTGCCGGACCGCCGCGCGGGGCGGCCAGCTGGGGCGCCGCCGCCGGGGCGGGCGCCCCGGCCACGCTGGCCGCCAGGGCCGGGCGTCTGCTCCGGGTGTACGAGCTGGCCGCGGCCGCCGGGGCGCTCACCGAGCCGGAGCTGGCCGCCGTGCGGATGAGCGAGTGGCTGGCCCGTTCGGCCCAATCGGAGCGGGGATGAGTGGCGGGGGCCAGGGGCGGCCCACGGGCGGATCGGGCTGGACCGGCTGTCGCTGAACCAGGCCACGGTCAAGCATCTCGGCCTGGCGGAGGCCGTGGCGGTGTGCGCGCGGCACGAGATCCCGGCCATCGGGCTGTGGCGGGACCGGGTGGCGGAAGCCGGCCTGGGCGAGGCGGTGGACCTGGCGCTGCGGTTCCCGGCCGACGCGGTGGGCGTGGTGGTCGACACCTACCACGTCTGGTGGGACGCCCGGCTGGCCGCCGAGATCGCCCGCGGCCGCGGCCGTATCGTCAGCTTCCAGGTGTGCGACTGGGTGCTGCCGCTGCCGCAGGACACCCTGCTCGGCCGCGGTCACCTGGGCGACGGCGTGATCGACTTCGGGCCGGTGACGGCGGCGGTGACGGCGGCGGCTACGACGGCTTCGTGGAGGTCGAGATCTTCAACGCCGAGGTCTGGGACGCCCCGCCGGATCAGACCGCGGCGACGGTGCGGGAACGGTTCGCGGCCGCGTTCGGCTGAGGGCCGACCGCGGGCTGTTCAGATGCGCTGCTCGGTGGCGGAGTCGGGGACGCCGTTGAAGTAGCGGTCCAGGACCTGCCCGAACGCTGGCTGGCCGGGGGCGGCGGCATGGATAAACAGCGTCATCGACGAGCGCAGCTTCAGCGCGTCGACCTCGCCGAATATCTGCTCCGCGGTGCGGCCGGGCAGGCCGGCCAGGATGGTGGCGCATTCGGTCAGCCGCGGGCCGAGTACCGGGTGGGACAGGTAGGCCCGGGCCTCGGCCAGCGAGGTGATCGCGTATTTCTGCGATGTCGGGCTGTAGCCCAGGCCGGCCATCTGCGGGAAGACGAACCACATCCAGTGGCTGGTCTTGCGTCCGGCCCGCAGTTCGGCGGCGGCGCGATCGTAGGTGCCGCCGGCGTCCTGGGCGGTCACGAACCGCTGGAGATCGTACGGGTCCTCGGCGGGCATGCCCTTACGCTATCGGAGGCCCCGCGCGTGAACGCGAGCACGGCAGCGGAGAGGCCCCCGCATCGCCTCTCCGATGCCGTGTTCGCCCCCGCCTGCGTGGTGTGGGCCGGTTTGCGTTGCGCGACCCTCACACCCGGACAGAGGGCCGCCGCCCCGGTCCTGATACACGTTCGGGGCAGAATCGTGGGATGGATCATGTGCTGCCGCCGGAGGAGGACGCCGACCTGCCCGCGTTCTGCCGGGCGCTCGGCGTGCCCGGGCTAGCCGATATCCACACTCACTTCCTGCCGCCGCGGATGCTGCGCCGGGTGTGGGAGTATTTCGACGCGGCCGGCCCGCTGGTGGGCGTGAGCTGGCCGATCCAGTACAAATGGACCGACGCCGAACGGGTGGCGCACCTGCGGTCCATGGGCGTGCAACTGTTCAGCGCGCTGGCCTACGCCCACCGGCCGGACATGGCCGCCGACCTGAACGCCTGGACGCTGGCCTTCGCCGCGGCCACCCCGGGGTGCCTGCCGTCGGCGACGTTCTACCCCGAGCCGGGCGTGACGCGTTACGTCTGCGAGGCGCTGGACGCGGGCGCGCGCATCTTCAAGGTGCACCTGCAGGTGGGCGGGTTCGCGCCGGATGACTCGCGGCTTGACCAGGTATGGGGCCTGCTCGGCGAGGCGCGGGTGCCGGTGGTCATCCACGCCGGTCATGCTCCGGTCGGTGCGGAATACACCGGGCCTGGACCGTTCGGGGCCCTGATGAAGCGGTACCCGGACCTGACGGCCATCGTGGCGCACATGGGCGCGCCCGACTACGGCGAGTTCCTCCGGCTGGCCGCGGATTACCAGCGGGTGAGGCTAGACACCACTATGGTCTTCACCGGCTTCTTCGACCGGCTTGCTCCGTTCCCGGCCGCCGCCCTGCCGCTGGCGCGCGACCTCGGGCTGGCCGGGAAGATCCTGCTCGGCAGCGACTTCCCGAACATCCCCTACCCCTACGCCCGGCAGATCGGCGGGCTGGTCCGGCTCGGCCTGGGCGAGGACTGGCTGCGCGCCGTGTGCTGGGACAATCCGGCGGCGATGTTCGGGGTGCCGGGATCAGGTGAGGCGGCCGGCTAGGGGCATACGCCGGGAGAGCTGTAGAAGTCCGGGCCGGCCAGGCCGGGGCCGGTGATCATGGGGCGGTTCTTCCCGCCACCCGAGGGGTAGGCGGTGTCGAACCACTGGGCGAAGAACTGGCTCAGCCGCACCTGGCAGCTACGGCTGCGGACCGGCAGCCAGCGGTGGAAGGCCGCTTCCAGCTGGGCTTCGGTGATGCTGGCCCCGCCGTAGCGGCGCTGGAGTTGCCGCAGCGCCCGGGTGAAGTTGACGGGGCCGAGGATCTGGCGCAGCGCGATGTAGGCGGCACCGGGCCGGTCGTAGGTGGACGAGGTGTCGAACAGGGTGAACGGTTCGGGGTTGGAGGGCGCGCCGGTCCAGAAGGAGCCGCCCTTGGAGTAGATCGCGTTGAACTGGCTCACCAGGCTGGCCTGGAAATTCTTGGCCAGGCGTGCGTGATACAAGAACTCGGCCAGGGTGGCCATGCCTTCCTTGAAGAAGGTGTAACGGTAGTTGGCCTCGGAGACGTTGTCTCCCCACCACTGGTGCATGTTCTCGTGGTAGAGGGTGTCGGTGTCGATCGTCCCGCCGGCGAACGCGATCATCGTCTCCATTTCCTCGTCGAAGCTGGCGTTCGGGGTGCCGATGATGATCCCGTCGGAGCCGAACGGGAAGAGCCATCCGTTGAACTGGCTCTCGAACGCGGTGATGTCCGGCTGCATGTCCATGATGGCCTGGTTCTTCTTCTGCTGCGCCGCGCTGATCGAGGTGTCCTGCGCCTGGTAGAACCGCAGGCCGCCGATGGTCCGCTCGGTCAGGTGGTAGTTGCCCACGCTGTCCTCGACCAGGTAGCTGGCGATGGGAGCGGCAGCGTGCCAGTTCCAGGTGACCGAGCCGCCGGGGAACTCGTGGCTGGCCCGGTGGTGTCGCACCAAGACCAGTTCGCCGTTGGCGACCACGGTCCGGCCGGCGGTGACCGTGTCGGAGAAGTCGTAGGTGGGCTTGGCCGCCGGGTAGTCGTTGAGCGGCATCCAGTCCTCCGTGCCGACCGGCTCGGTGGTCACGAAGCTCCCGTCGGGGGCACGGAACCAGCCCTCGGTGGTGCCGTCGCCGTCGTTGTGCACGCCGGGGCGGCCGGCGTAGCTCACCGTGACGGTGAAGGTGGCGCCGTTCCTGATCGGCGCTTCCGGGGTGATGACCAGCTTGTTGGCGGGGCACTGGGTGCCGTCGAGTGAGTCCGCGGCGACGTTGGTGTTCGGGAGCTCCGGTGAGCAGGCGGGGGGCAGCGGGTTGTGGTCCGGGCCACCCACCGGGTTGGTCTGGGAGGCTTCGTGGGCGGCGGGGTCGGGATCGTTCGGTCCGTTCGGGTCGCCTGGGTAGGTGGGCTGGACGAAGGTGAAGTTCGCCGGGCGGCCGTTCACCGTGACCGCGCCGACGGTCATGTCCGGGCCCGCGCTGGTGTTGCCGGACTTCCGCTCGAAGTCGAGGCTGAAGCTGGTCAGGCACCGGGTGGCGCGGTCGGTGAGGACCACCCGGTTGCCGGGCAGGAACATGTTCGCGGTGGCGTCGTAGACCAGGTGCACCAGCGTGTGCAGGCTGGTGTAGCCGTCGTTGCCGGTCTCCGGGTACACGTGCGAACCCGGCGGCGACAGGGTATGAGCGCCCGCCGAGCAGAAGTGGCCGCCCGTGGATGACGCGCTGGCTGGGGAGGCCAGGCCCAGCCACGGCACTACGAGTCCCGCGCATGCCGCCGTGACCGTGATCCTCAGCCATCGTCCGGACATATCGGGCCTCCCCGCTAATTCCACCCTTACGGTGTTCACCTCCTCGCCGCACGGAAGCGCACAGGCAATCCCACCGGACCAATCGGTATCGCGTGCTTCCACTCGGATCCGCTCATCGGCGGCCGGACACATCCGCGATCTGGGCTGCGTTGCCGGGGGTCGAGCGGAAGGTATTGACACCAGGCGCAGGTTGGATGGCGGTCAGGGGTACGCCCGGAATCGCCGGAAAAAGCCACTTAAATACCGATAATGGCACCCACATCGATGGTTTCACGAGAAACTTTTTGAGCCTGCATCCCGGCGTGGCGGCTTGACTTTCTCGGCAGATTCTCACTCATTGGTCGATTTTGGACTTTAATGCCTTTACTTACCCGGATAGCTCGACTCTGGACAAAAGCGATTTAGATCCCCATTCCTGATGCTTCTACAGGCAGAGGGCTTGGTATCGGACCAGGAAGCGTCCGTGACTTCCTGCCCGAGATATTTCACTCTGTGGCTTTTGCCCGAGTTAGGGCACTGCCAACAAGCTGCCGCGCAGCCCTGGAGGACCTGGCTTAACTGCATCGATGTGGCAGCGATGCTGCTGGGGCGACATCGATGTAACATCGATGCTGTTTTCGAGCGGACCAGGTCGGGAATGGTGCCGACCGGACGGGGCACGGCGGGCGCTGGGGTGCGGGCGGGGGCACGGCAGGCGCGGAGGTGGTCGGGTGGCGGTTAGGGGAGGGCCAGGGTGATGGGGCGGGCGCGCGGGGGGATCAGGACGGTGGCGGGGCAGGCGGATTCGCGGACCAGGACGGCGAAGTGGCCGGGGTCGCCGGCGTTGCCGTCGATCGCCTCGTAGTGCATGGGGATGACGTAGGCGGGGCGGACTTCGGCGCAGAGCCAGGCGGCCTCGGTCTCGTTCATGTTGCCGACGATGCCGCGCGACTCGCGCATGTAGTCGCGGCCGTTGATGGGGATCATCAGCACGTCGGGGCCGAGCGCGGCGAGGGCACCGGGGAGTTCGGGATAGACCAGGCAGTCACCGGAGTGGTAGAAGCGGATGCCGCCCACCTCCAGCAGGTAGCCGAGGAAGCGGCCGGGGCCGAACTCATACGCCACGGGATCGTCGCCGCCGATGCCGTGCAGCGCGGGCACCGGGTGCACGGTCACGTCCCGGTCGCGCAGTTCCCCGCCGGGCACCGCGCCGGCCAGCCGGTTCCTGTCCACGCCGCCATCGACGGCGATCTGGACCACCGGCTCGGGGACCACGATGGTGGCGGCCGGGTTGACCGCGCAGAACTCGCGCAGGAACGGCAGGTCCAGGTGGTCCACGTGCTCGTGGGTGCAGAGCACCAGGGTGACGTCGGCGAAGTCCGGTGCCGCCGCGGGCGGCCGGTAGCGGCGATCGGCCCGGTCGGTCAGGAACGGGTCGACCAGGACGCGGCTGTCCCGCGCGGCCAGGCGGAAGCCCGCCTGGCCGTACCAGGTGACCGAGGCGAGACGCCCCGCCCGTTCGGGATAATGATCTGTCATCGGTCGTCACTAAGCACGACGGGTTCGGGGAGAGTGCCGGCGTTGTGCTCGAGCAGCCGCCAGCGGTCGCGGCGGCGGCCGAGCACCGACCAGGAGCAGTTGGACAGCGGGCCGAGCACGCCGGACAGGTCGTCCGGCATGCCGAGCAGCCGCGACATGCCGAGCCGCAGCGCGGCGCCGTGGCTGACCACGACGGCAAGGCGGGTGGCCGGGCCCGGTTGCGATTCGAGCGTGGCGGCGGTGCGGTGCAGCGCGGCGGCCACCCGTTCGGCCACCGCGGTGGTGGGCTCGCCGTCGGGCGGCTCCCAGTTGGCGTGCTCGACCGGGTAGCGGGTGCGGATCTCGGTGTCGGTCAGCCCCTCCCAGCAGCCGCCGTGCCGTTCCCGCAGGTCCTTGTCGAACGTCACCGCCAGGCCGGTCAGCCGGGCCAGCGCGGCCGCCGTGCCGGCCGCGCGGCTCAGGTCGGAGGAGACGATCAGGTCCGGGCGGAGCGCGGCCAGCAGCCCGGCGGCCCGGCCGGCCTGCGCCTGCCCGGTTTCGTCGAGGGGGACGTCGCTTTGGCCCTGGAAGCGACGTTCGGCGTTCCACGGCGTCTGACCGTGCCGCCAGAGCACGAGCCGCACCGGATCGCTCAGGACATCCTCCCGGGATTGACCGGGGAGGTCCGGGCGGGTCGGCCACTGCCCACGAGCTGGGGAAGCGGGATCTGGGGGCAGTCCTTCCAGATCCGCTCGAGCGCGTAGTACGTGCGCTCATCGGAGTGCTGGACGTGGATCACCACGTCCAGGTAGTCCAGGAGCACCCAGCGGCCCTCCCGTTCGCCCTCGCGGCGGACCAGGCTCGCGCCCGCCTGGCGCATCCGCAGCTCGATCTCGTCCACGATGGACCGGACCTGCCGGTCGTTGGACGCCGAGCAGAGCAGGAACGCGTCGGTGATGACGAGCTGATCGCTCACGTCGTAGGCGATTATGCCGTCCGCTAGCTTGTCCGCCGCGGCCAGGGCCGCGGTCTCCACGAGCTCGACGGCCCTCGGTGTGGCAGTCACGAGTGCTTGCCGGCCTCCTTGGTAGGGATCGTTGTCTGTAATAACCATCTCACGACAGGGTGTCATCCGCCTTGGCGTAGAGCTTGCGCTTGGCGATGTACTGCACCACGCCGTCGGGCACCAGGTACCAGACCGGCTCGCCCGCTCCGACCCGGTCGCGGCACTCGGTCGAGGAGATGGCCAGCGCCGGGATCTCCACCAGGCTGACCTTCCCGTCCGGCAGGCCCGCCCCGGACAGCCGGTGCCCCGGTCGGGTACAGCCTACAAAGTGCGCCAGGATGAACAGTTCGTCCGCGTCGTGCCAGGTCAGGATCTCGGCTAGGGCGTCGGCGCCGGTGATGAAGAACAGCTCGTCTTCCGGCGCGGCGGCGGCATGTATCTCGCGCAGCGTGTCGATGGTGTACGTGGGTCCGGGCCGGTCGATGTCCACCCGGCTGACGCTGAACCTGGGGTTGGACGCGGTCGCGATCACGGTCATCAGGTAGCGGTCCTCGGCGGCCGAGACCTTGCGCTCGTCCTTCTGGTAGGGCTGGCCGGTCGGCACGAAGAGGACCTCGTCCAGCCCGAAAATGTGCGCGACCTCGCTCGCGGCGACCAGGTGACCATGGTGGACGGGGTCGAACGTGCCGCCCATCACTCCGATCCGTCGCATGGCTAATGAGCCCTCATGCCGTTGTATCGTACCGGCGGCCTATCACGGCCCAACTGGCCGGCGCGGGGGTTACCATACGAGATATGACTTCAGTGCCAGATCGCGCGCGAGTCCGGCTCACCGGCATCTCATCCCGCGCATACGAGCATCCCGCCGACCGCTCCGCGCTAGTGGCGCTGCGCAAGCTCAGCGGGTTCGACACGCTTTTGCGCAAGCTGTTCGGCCTGTTCAACGAGCGGGCCTTCCGGCTTACCTATCTCTCGGGCGCCGTCCGGGTCTCCGAGCGCCAGTTCCCGCACATCCACGAGCTGGTCAGGGACGGCTCCTACATCCTGGACCTGCCTGAGGTCCCGGAATGTTATGTCGTGCAGAGCCCGCTGGTGAACGCGATGGCGCTGGGGCGCGACAAGCCGTTCATCGTGATCACCACCGGCATGGTCAACCTCTACGACCCGGAGGAGCTCCGCTGGGTGGTGGGGCACGAGCTCGGCCACATCCTGTCCGGGCACGCGGTGTACCGCACCATGCTGCTGATCATGCTCCGGCTGGCGGCGCGGGCCGCGTTCGTGCCGATCGCGCTGGCCCTCAGCGCGATCATCTGGGGCCTGGAGGAGTGGTTCCGCAAGTCCGAGCTGTCCTGCGACCGGGCCGGGCTGCTGGCCGGGCAGGACGTGGACGCGGCCCGGCGGGCGCTGATGAAGCTGGCCGGCGGCGCGCAGCTGTCCGAGCTCAACCCGGACGCCTTCCGCGAGCAGGCGCACGAGTACGACGCGGTCCCCGACCTGCGGGACAGCATCCTGAAAATCCTCCAGCTGCAGGGGAACACCCACCCGTTCGCGGTGGTCCGGTTCGCCGAGCTCGACTACTGGGCCACGCACGGCGACTACGAGCGCATCCTCGGCGGTGACTACCCGCGCCGCGAAGACGACAGCGGCGCCTCGGTCGGCGATGAGGTCAAGAACGCCGCCAAGTCCTACCAGGACTCCTGGAGCCGTTCTCAGGATCCGCTCATCGGGATCTTCCGCGGGGTGGCCGAGGGCGCGGCGCGGGCCGGCGGCGGTCTGTTCGACCGGCTGCAGAACCGTCCCCCGGGCAACGGCGGCAACCAGGGCGGCGACAACTAGCTCGGTTTACAAGATCACCAGGTCGTCGCGGTGCATGACCTCACGCTCGTATTCCTGGCCTAGCCTGCTCGCCAGCCACCTGGTCGAGCGGCCCATCAGGCTGGGGATCTCGGCCGCGTCGTAGTTCACCAGGCCGCGCGCGACGATCTGGTCGTTCTCGTCGCGGAGGTTGACCGGGTCGCCGGCGTCGAACGTCCCCTCGACGCCGGTGATGCCGGCCGGGAGCAGGCTGGCCCGCCTCCTGACGACCGCCTCCACCGCGCCCGGGTCCAGGCGCAGGCTGCCGCGGGCCACCGCGGCGTGCTTCAGCCAGAGCAGCCTGGTCGCGGGGCGGCGGCCGCGGGTCGCGGCGAAATAGGTGCCGGCCGGCTGCCCGGCCAGCGCGGCCATGGCGCTGGCGGCGTCGGCGACCACGGTCGGAATGCCGGCCGCCGACGCGATCATCGCGGCGTCCACCTTGGTGGCCATGCCGCCGGTGCCCGGTGATTGCCCGGCTTGTCCGCCCGGGCCGGCCCGGTGGCCGCGGCTCAGCTTGATCCCGTCCAGGTCGGCTTGCTCGCGTATCTCGGTGATCTGCTGCGCGACGCCACGGCGCGGGTCGCCGTCGTACAGGCCGTCCACGTCGGAGAGCAGGATGAGCGCGCCGGCCCGGGTGACGTGCGCGACCAGGGCGGCCAGCCGGTCGTTGTCGCCGAACCTGATCTCGTCGGTGGCGACCGTGTCGTTCTCGTTGACCACCGGCAGCACGCCGAGTTCGAGCAGCCGGTCCAGCGTGCGCTGGGCGTTGCGGTAGTGGGTCCGGCGCATCAGGTCGTCGGCGGAGAGCAGGACCTGGCCGGTGCGGATGCCGTGCGCGGCGAAGGCGGCGGTGTACCTCGCGATGAGCAGGCCCTGGCCGACGCTGGCCGCCGCCTGCTGGGTGGCCAGGTCGCGGGGGCGCCGGGTGAGCCCGAGCGGGACCAGGCCGGAGGCGATCGCCCCCGAAGAGACCAGAACGATCTGGGTGTTCCGCTGTCGGCGGGCGGACAGCGCGGCGGCCAGGGCCGCGATCCTGTCCCCGGCGATCTCGCCCTCAGGGGTGGTCAGCGAGGAGGAGCCGACCTTGACCACGACCCTCGGCGCCGCGGCGATGTCGGACCGCGCGGCCCTGGCCGTCGCGGTCGTCACGGCGACAGCCGGGGGTCGGTGCCACGGGGGCCGTGGCGCGGGCCGTGACCCCGGCCGTGCCGGGTGGCCCCGCTGGTCATCGGGGCGGCCGGGTCCCAGTCGAACACCACGGCGTCGTCCGGGTCGCCAATCAGGACCTCCGCGCCTGGCTCGGCGCCCGCCTCGGCGAGGGCATCTTCCACGCCGAGCCGGGCCAGCCGGTCGGCCAGGTAGCCGACCGCCTCGTCGTTGCTGAAGTCGGTCTGCTGGACCCAGCGCCGCGGCTTCTCGCCGGTGATCAGGAAGGTCTCCGCGCCGACGCGCAGCACCTCGAAGCCGGGCTCGTCGGCGGGCTTGACGGCGACCCTGACCCGGACCCGCTCGGCGGGCTGCTCGGCCGGCCGCGCGGCGCGGTCCGCGGCCACCAGCGCGGCCATCGCGAAACCCAGCTGGCGCAGGCCCTCGCCGGTGGCGGCGGAGATCTCGAAGACCTGGAAGCCGCGTTCTTCGAGGTCGGGCTTTATGAGCTCGGCGAGCTCGCGGGCGGCCGGCACGTCGATCTTGTTCAGCGCGATCAGCCGCGGCCGGGTGAGGAGCTCGGCGCCGGTCGCGTCGCCGTAGGCGGCCAGCTCCTCCTCGATCGCGGCCAGGTCGGACTCCGGGTCACGGCCCGGCTCCTCGGTCGCGCAGTCGAGCACGTGGACCAGCGTGGCACAGCGCTCGACATGCCGCAGGAAGTCGTGGCCCAGGCCCCGGCCCTGGCTGGCGCCCGGGATCAGGCCCGGCACGTCGGCCACGACGAACTGGACGTCGCCGGCCTCGACCACGCCGAGGTTCGGGATCAGGGTGGTGAACGGGTAGTCAGCGATCTTCGGCCGGGCCGCGGACATGGCCGCGATGATCGAGGACTTGCCGGCGTTGGGGAATCCGATCAGGCCGACGTCGGCGACGGTCTTCAGCTCGAGGATGAGGTGGCGCTGCTGGCCCGGCTCGCCCTTGAGGGCGAACCCGGGCGCCTTGCGCCGCGGCGAGGCCAGCGCCGCGTTGCCGAGCCCGCCCCGGCCGCCCGCGGCGGCCACGAACCGGGTCCCCACGCCAACCAGGTCGGCAAGCACCTCGCCGTCCGCGGTCTTGACCTCAGTCCCGTTCGGCACCGGGATGATCAGGTCGGTGCCGTCCGCGCCGGTGCGGTGCGAGCCCTCCCCCGGCCGGCCGTTGCCGGCCCGGCGTACCGGGCGGCGGTGGAAGTCGAGCAGAGTGGCGCTGCTCGCATCCACCTCGAGGATCACGTCGCCGCCGCGCCCGCCGTTGCCCCCGTCCGGACCGCCGAGCGGCTTGAACTTCTCCCGGTGAATCGAGGCGCAGCCGTTGCCGCCGTGGCCTGCCTGCACCCGCAGCGTGACCCGGTCGGCGAACTCCGCCACAATGTCCCTCTCGTTGCCGCATGGTAAAGGCGGGCCAGGTTTCCCGGCCCGCCTTCACAGTCTTACGCTCCGCTGGCGAGCCTTATTCCGGCGGCTCGGCGGGGACGACGTGCACGGCCCGGCGGCCGCGGAACGTGCCGAACTCCACGGTCCCGCCGACCAGTGCGAACAGCGTGTCGTCGCCGCCCCGGCCGACGCCGTCACCCGGGTGGAAGTGCGTGCCGTGCTGGCGGACCAGGATCTCGCCCGCGTTCACGACCTGGCCGCCGTAGCGCTTGACGCCAAGGCGCTTGGCCTTCGAGTCGCGGCCGTTGCGGCTGGATGACGCGCCCTTCTTGTGTGCCATCTCAGTCTTCCTCCGCCTTCGCCTGCGCCTTGGCCTGGGTGGTGGCCTGTGCCTTGGCCTGGGCCTTGGCGGCTGCCTGGGTCTCGGTGCCGATGCCGGTGATCCGGACCTGGGTGTACCGCTGCCGGTGGCCGAGACGGCGCCGGTAGCCGGTCTTGTTCCGGTAATGGATCATGTTGATCTTGGGGCCGGCCGCGTCACCAACGATGTCCGCCGTGACCTGGTACCGGCCGACCTCGGCGGGGTCGCTGATAACCCGGTCGCCGTCCACCACCAGCAGGGCCGGCAGCGTGATGCTTTCACCGGCCCGGCCGGGAAGCTTGTCGACGGTGACAACCTCGTCCAGCGCGACCTTCTCCTGCCTGCCGCCGCAGCGCACAATCGCGTACACCCGAGAACTCTCTCTTTCCTTGCGCTTTCCTAGCGTGCCTCGGAACTCCGGTATCACCACGGCAGGCTCGCTTGAACGTGCACACCGGGACCCGCGCAGCGGGCAACTCCCGACCGATAAGGCTACCAGACGTCGGCGCCTGCACGAACCCGGCCCGTTCGGTGGCCTGGTCTTCAGTTATGGGGTCTTCAGTTATGGGTCTTCAGTTATGGTCGCAGCGGCGCCGTCCCCGTGGCCGGGCTTATCGGGGAGCTTTCGGGTTCCGGGGAGTCTTTGGTACTCCCCGGTGTACCAAATCCTCCCGAGAACCCCGATCCTCCCCGGTCTTTTGGTACGCCCGCGAAAGGAGTGCCTGGACGGGTTGCTGAGTTCGGCTCTGCGGGCGCGTTCCTGGCCTGAGGTGCGTTTAGGCGGCGCCGTCCTGGGCGGATGCGAGGTCCGGGGCTCCGGTCGGCTCGGGTGCCTCGGGGGCTGGTGCCTCCGGGGCGTCAGAGGCGGCTGGGGTTGCTGGGGTTGCTGGGGCCGAGGCGGTGGCGGTACCGGCCGGCTTGCGCCGACGGCGGCGGCCGCTCCCGGAGCGCGTGGGCTCCGCCGGGGCTCCGAGCGCCTGGCCGTTGTCCGTCCGGGCCGGGGCATCCCCTGGGGTGGTCGCGTCCGCCTGCGGGGCGGCGTCCGCGGGGGGGCTGGCCGCGGCGTCGGCGGGAGCGGGGGCGCCGGTCGCAGCGTCGGCGGGAGCGGGGGCGCCGGTCGCAGCGTCGGCGGGAGCGGGGGCGCCGGTCGCAGCGTCGGCGGGAGCGGGGGCGCCGGTCGCAGCGTCGGCGGGAGCGGGGGCGCCGGTCGCAGCGTCGGCGGAGGCGTCGGCGGGGGGCGGGGGGGCGTCGGCCGGGCGGGCGCGGGCGGCGATCGTGGCCGGGCTGGGGCCCCGGCCACCGTTACCGCCGTGGCCGCGGGAGTGCGAGCGCGGGGCGGCGTGACCGTCGGCGTCGGGGTCGAAGGTGAGGATGACGCCGCGGCCGTTGCAGCACTCGCACGGCGTGGAGAAGGCCTCGAGCAGCCCAGCGCCCACCCGCTTCCTGGTCATCTGGACCAGGCCGAGCGAGGTCACCTCGGCGACCTGGTGCTTGGTCCGGTCCCGGGCCAGGCACTCAAGCAGCCGGCGCAGCACCAGTTCCCGGTTGCTCTCCAGCACCATGTCGATGAAGTCGACGACCACGATGCCGCCCACGTCGCGCAGCCTGAGCTGGCGGACGATCTCCTCGGCGGCCTCGAGATTGTTCCTGGTGACGGTCTCCTCCAGGTTCCCGCCCTGGCCGGTGAACTTGCCGGTGTTCACGTCGACGACCGTCATCGCCTCGGTCTTGTCGATGACCAGCGACCCGCCACTGGGCAGCCAGACCTTGCGCTCGAGCGCCTTGGCCAGCTGCTCGTCGATGCGGTACTCGGCGAACACGTCGCGCTGGCCGTCCCAGCGGGTGAGCCGTTCGGCCAGGTGCGGGGCGACGTACCTGACGTACTCGTCCACCACGTCCCAGGCCTCGTCGCCGGAGACCACCAGCCGGCTGAAGTCCTCGTTGAACACGTCCCTGATCACCCGGATGGTCAGGTCGGGCTCGCTGGACAGCAGCGCGGGCGCGCTGGCCGTCTTGGCCTTCTTCTCGATCGACTCCCACTGGGCGGCGAGCCGGGCAACGTCCCGGTCGAGCTCTTCCTCGGCGGCGCCCTCGGCCGCGGTGCGCACGATGACGCCGGCGTTCTCGGGCATGACCTTCTTGAGGATCTGCTTGAGCCGGTTCCGTTCGGTATCGGGGAGCTTGCGGCTGATGCCGGTCATGGACGCGCCGGGCACGTAGACCAGGTACCGCCCGGGCAGGCTGACCTGGCTGGTCAGCCGGGCCCCCTTATGACCCACTGGGTCCTTGGTGACCTGCACGATCAGCGACTGGCCCGGCTTGAGCGCCGACTCGATCCGCTTGGGCTGGCCCTCGAGCCCGCTGACGTCGAAGTTCACCTCGCCGGCGTAGAGCACCGCGTTGCGGCCCTTGCCGATATCCACGAACGCGGCTTCCATCGACGGCAGCACGTTCTGGACCTTGCCCAGGTAGACGTTGCCGACGTAGGACTGGTGGCTGGACCGGTTGACGTAGTGCTCGACCAGCACGTCGTCTTCGAGCACCGCGATCTGGGTGCGGTCCTTGCGCTGGCGGACCACCATGGACCGCTCGACCGACTCGCGGCGGGCCAGGAACTCCGACTCGGTGATGATCGGCGGGCGGCGGCGGCCGGTCTCGCGGCCCTCGCGGCGCCGTTGCTTCTTCGCCTCCAGGCGGGTGGAGCCCTTGACCGAGCGCACGTCGTCGCCACCGCCGTTCGGCTCGCGGACGTGCACAACGGTGTCCGGCGGATCGTCTGAGCCCGGCGTGTCAGAACCGCCCTCGGCCGAACCCCGGCGGCGCTTGCGACGGCGGCGGCGCCCGCTGCCGCCCGCGGTTTCGCCCTCGTCCTCGGCCGGACCGCCGCCCGACGCGTCGCCGTCGCCCTTGCCGTCGCCGCTGTCCGCCGGCGCCGCGGCGGAGGCGTCCCCGGCGGCCGGGCCGTCCGCGTCCTTGGCGTCCTTGGCGTCCTTGGCCCGGCGGCTGCGCGTGCGGGCCGACCGCCTGGTTTCACCCGGGGCGGCGTCCGGCTGGGCGCTGTCGGCCTCGGGGCCGCTGCCCTCGGCGTCCTGAGCCTCCGGCTGGCCGTCCGCGGCCTCCTGGTCGCCGTTCCGGCCCCGGCCACGGCTCGACCGGCGCCTGCGCCGGCGTCCCGTCGCGGTGCCTTCGTCATCGTCGGCGCCGTTTCCCGCGCCGCCTCTGGGCGGCGGCCCGGCCGCCTGGCCAGACGGGGCGGTTTCCGATCGCGGCGGCTCAGACCGCGGCGGCTCAGACCGCGGCGGCTCAGACCGCGGCGGCTCAGACCGCGGCGGCTCAGACCGCGCGGGCGGAACGGGATCGGGCCGCGCCGGCGGCTGGAACACTACCTGCGGCGGCTGGAACACCGCCGCGGGAACACCCTGGTTCAGCTCGCCGGCGCCACGTCCGCCCGCCGCCTCGTCATGTGATTCTCTGTCGTGCAGCTCGCTCTCGAGCATTCGGGCAATCTCCAGTCAGGCTCCCGGGCGCGCGGTACCGCGGCGTTCCGCCGGCAGGCGGCGTTCCGCGACGCACTCGCACGCCGCACGGGAGCACGTTGTAGACGAGGGTCCGGGCGGAGCCGCGATGGCGGCCCCTGCCCTGGGGACACTGAGCCCGCGCGGTCACCGCGCGAGCCTGGCAGCGCCGGGCCTCGTAACCTATCTGTGTCTTCACGGGTACGGCTCCCTGGCCCCGTTGAACCTTCCGGCCCCAACGGACCCTTCGGCCCCATGGACCCGACCGCATCGCCGTCATGACGCGCCCTGTCCGGTCAGCAGAGCCCGCGGGCCCTGCGCCAGCCGGGTGGTCATGGGCGGCGACGACGGAACGATGCCGCCGTGTTCGCGCAACGCGGTCACGACATCCTCGGGCCGCACGGCGGGTGCCGTATGTAGAACAACCATTCGGAGAATGGCACAATCTTCTCGGCCTGGCACGGCGGCGTGCAGGCCGCCGTCAGGATCGGCCACGTCCATCTCGACGACGGCCGCACGGGCATCCAGGCGCCGGACGCCCTTGTCCGTGAGGCGCTCCACCGGCGCCTCGCCGAGCGCGAGGAAACCCGCGACGGCCCGCTGCGCCGTCGCGAGATCCACGCCCGGTAGAACAACTCGCCACTCGGACGCCTCCAGATGGCCGAAGGAGGTACTAGCCCGCGAGGGCGACCCCGCAGGCCCCCCAGGCCCCGTCTCGGTGACGTCGATCACATCAATCCCATCAGGCAGTGCCGCGTCCAGGCGCTGGCACACCTGCGTTGCAGCCTGCCGTTCGGTCAGCGCGAGGCTCAGGTACTCGGCCTCGCTCGCCACACCGGTCGGCGCGCCGCCCGCATATGAAATCTTCGGATGCGGCGTGAACCCGGCCGAATAAGCAATCGGCAGCCCCGCCCTGCGCACTCCCCGCTCGAACGCGCGAGCCACGTCCCTGTGGCTGGCGAAACGCATCTTTCCACGCTTAGCATAGCGGACCACCAGATGCTGCACCGCAGGCCTGGCCGACGCCGGCTCCACGCTACCTCCCGCCCACTACGGGAAGCAGCCGCCTCCCGTCAAGGCGCTCCCCGGTCGGCCCGACCTGGATTTCGGTGCCCATGGCCGGACAGACCCCACACTCATAACACGGAGTCCAGCGACAATCTTCCACCTCGCCCGCGCCCTCGGGAGCGATGGAATCCTGCCAGTCCTGCCACAGCCAATCGCGGTCAAGGCCCGCGTCCAGGTGATCCCACGGGAGCACCTCACTGTAATCACGCTCGCGCGTAGTGTACCACGCAAGATCCACCGGCTCCCCGGCCAGCGCCGTCTCGGCGCACCGCTGCCAGCGGTCGAACGAGAAGTACTCGCTCCACCCGTCGAACCGCGCGCCATCGCGCCAGGCAGCCAGGATCACCCGGCCGACCCGGCGGTCGCCGCGGGACAGCAGGCCCTCGATGAGGCCGGGCTTGCCGTCGTGGTAGCGGTACCCGATGGACTTGCCGTAGCCGCGGTCCGCGCGCAGCGCGCCGCCGAGGGCGCGCAGCCTGCTGTCCACCACCTCGGGCGGGAACTGCGCCGCCCACTGGAACGGCGTGTGCGGCTTGGGCACGAAGCCCCCGATGGACACCGTGCACCTGATGTCGCGCCGCCCGGTCGCCTCCCGGCCCGCGGCGATCACCCTCCTGGCCAGCTGCGCGATAGCCAGCACGTCGTCGTCGGTCTCGGTCGGCAGCCCGCACATGAAGTACAGCTTCACCTGCCGCCAGCCGCTGCTGTAGGCGGTGGTGACCGTGCGGATCAGGTCCTGTTCTGTGACCATCTTGTTGATCACCTTGCGCATCCGCTCGGACCCGCCTTCCGGGGCGAAGGTCAGGCCCGACCGGCGGCCGTTCCGGCTCAGCTCGTCGGCCAGCGTCACGTTGAAGGCGTCCACCCGGGTGGAGGGCAGCGACAGCCCGACGTTGGTCCCGTCGTAGCAGTCGGCCAGGTCCACGGCGATCTCGTTGATCTCGCTGTGGTCCGCGCTGGACAGCGAGAGCAGCCCGACCTCGTCGAACCCGCTGGCCTTGATGCCGCCGGCGACCATCGAGCCGATCGTGGTGATGGACCGCTCCCGCACCGGCCGGGTGATCATCCCGGCCTGGCAGAACCGGCAGCCGCGGGTGCAGCCACGGAAGATCTCCACGCTGTACCGCTCGTGCACGGTCTCCGCGACGGGGACCACGGGCCTGCGCGGGTACGGCCACGCGTCCAGGTCCATGACGGTGTTTTTCGAAACCGTAGGCGGCACGCCGAGCCGATTCGGAATTAGGTTTGAAATCCGGCCGTCAGGGTGGTAGGTTACGTCGTAGAAACGAGGAACATACGCTACCGTTGCGAGCCGGAGCAGCAGGCCGTCCCTGCCGCCTGGCTGCCCGGCTCGCTTCCAGTCGCGGATCACGTCGGTGATCGCCAGCACGGCCTGCTCGCCGTCGCCGAGCACCACCGCGTCCAGGAAGTCTGCCACCGGCTCGGGGTTGAACGCCGCGTGGCCCCCGGCGATGACCAAGGGGTGAAACGCCGCCCGTTCGGAGGAAAAAAGCGGGATGCCGGCCAGGTCGAGCACAGTAAGGAGGTTGGTGTACGCCATCTCGGTGGCGAAGCTGACCCCGAGCACGTCGAAGGCGGCGACGGGCCGGTGCGCGTCCACGGTGAACTGCGGCACGCCGTGGGAGCGCATCAGCGCCTCGAGGTCGGGCCATACGGTGTAGGTGCGCTCGGCGAGCACGCCGTCGCGCTCGTTCAGCACCTCGTAGAGGATCTGTATGCCCTGGTTGGGCAGGCCGACCTCGTAGGCGTCCGGGTAACACAGCGCCCACCGGACGTCCGCGCGGTCCCAGTCCTTGACGACCGAGCCCACCTCGCCGCCGACGTACTGGATCGGCTTGCGCACCCGCGGCAACAAGGGCTCGAGCGCCGGGTACACCGATTCGACAGGCATCAAAACAGAGTAGCCGAACGGGGCGGGTGGACCGCGGCCCCGGAACGCCGGGGGCGATGGCGGGGCTGGCGCCAGCCCGGGCCCGGGTTACTCGAAGACGGTGCGGCGGCGGTGGACGGACTGGAGCAGGCCGATGGCGATCATGTTGGCGAAGACGGCCGAGCCGCCGTAGGAGACGAAGGGCAGCGGCAGGCCGGTGATCGGCATGATGCCGATGGTCATGCCGACGTTCACGAACGACTGGAACGTGAACCACATCGCGATGCCGGACGCGACCAGCAGGCCGAACAGGTCGTCGGCGCGGGTGGCGATCCGCAGCGCCCGGACGATGACCACGCCGAGCAGGAAGACGATCACGCTGGTGCCGACGAAGCCGAGTTCCTCGCCGGCCACGGTGAAGATGAAGTCGGTCTGCTGGGCCGGGACGAAATTGCCCGCGACCAGCTGGCCGTGGAACAGGCCCTGGCCGAACATCCCGCCGGAGCCGACGGCGATCTTGGCCTGGGCCGCGTTGTAGCCGGCCCCGGCCAGGTCGGCGGACGGGTGCAGGAAGGAGGTGAACCGGGTGAGCTGGTAGGACTTCACCACATGCAGGCGGCCGGCCACGATGACGGCCACCCCCACCAGGATGGTGAGCGTGGCGACGACGCGCAGCCGCAGGCCAGACAGCATCACCATGGTGGCCGTCACCACGACCAGCACCAGGGCCACGCCCAGGGCCGGCTCGACCACCACCAGGGCGATCAGCGGCGCGGCGAGAGCCAGCGCGACGAACAGCGACCGGACGCCGGGGCCGCCGGAGGGCGTGGGCCGGGCCCGGGCGAAGACCGCCGCGGTCATCGTGATCAGCGCGACCTTCGCGAACTCCGACGGCTCGACCTGGAACCCGCCGGGCAGCGAGATCCACGCGTGCGCGCCGTTGACGCTGGAGCCCGCCGGGCTGAGCACGGCCAGCAGGGCGAGCACGGTCCCGCCGTAGAAGAACGGCACCCAGGTCCGCAGCTGCCTGGTGTCGATCAGGCTGACCCCGATCATGAGCACCAGCCCGATCACGACGTTGAGGATCTGCTTCTTCAGGTAGGTGTGCGGGTCCTGGCCGGCGGCGAGCAGGCCGGGCTGGGTGGCCGACCAGACGAGCAGGATGCCGATGCCGCTCAGCCCGAGCACGACCACGATCAGCAGCCAGTCCATGTGCCGCAACGGGGAATTCCTGGCGAACGCCCGGGCCAGCAGGGAGCGCGGACGGCGGCCGGCGAACACTCCAGGCCGCGGGGTGGTCAGCCCGCGGGCGCTGTAGCTGGTGGTTCGGCCCAGCATCACTTCTCCCCGGTGTAGCCGGCCGGCGGCGTGATCGCCCCGGTCGGGGAGATCCGCGGCGGCGCGGACGGCACCTGGCCGAGGGGCACGGCCGCCTTGTGCCCCTCGAGGCCGTAGATGCCGTCCCAGATCTGCCGCACCGCGGGGGCCGCCACATCGGCACCGTAGCCGGAATCGGGGACCATGACCAGGACCACGTACTTCGGGTTGTCGCAGGGCGCGAACGAGGCGAACACCGAGGTCGCGTTCTTGCCGAACAGCTGGGCGGTACCGGTCTTGCCCGCCACGCAGACCTTGCTGAGCGGGAAGCCGCCGAAGGCGCCGGCCGCGGTGCCCTGGGTGACCACGCCGGCCAGCGCGTGGCGGATATAGGCCAGCGTGTAGCCGGACACCGGCAGGTGCCGGACCACCGGCGGGTTGACCTGCGTGACCACCTGGCCGGTGACCGGCGACACCAGCGCCTCGCCGATCCGCGGGCTGTACAGCGTGCCGCCGTTGGCCAGCGCCGCGTAGGCGTTGGCGAGCTGGAGGGGGGTGACGGTCACGTAGCCCTGGCCGATGGCGGCGATGGCCGCCTGCCCGGGCTCCCACACCCACCCGCTCTGGCAGTCCTGGTACTCGATCTGCTGCACGTAGCTGCCGTACTGCCTGCCGTTCTTGCACCAGTCCTGGCCGGTGTAGGCGTTGTCCTTCCACAGGTAGTACAGCCACTGCCTGGTCGGGATGGTGCCCGTCGACTCGGCAGGCAGGTCGACGCCGGTGCCGCGGCCGAAGCCCCAAGCCAGCTCCATCTTCTGCATCTTCTGCACCGGGGCGTTCGGCGACTTCACCGAGTTGGCTCGCGTATTGTCGCTGAGGTACATGTCGTAGCCGAGGTTGTAGTACACGGTGTCGCAGGACTGGATGAGCGCCTCGGAGAACGTCATGTCGCCCAGGCTGGGCTCGCCGTCGTTGCCGAAGGTGTGCCCGCCGATGGTGACCGAACCGGGGCAGCTGTACAGGCCGCCCAGCGGGTACCCGTCGGCGACCGCGGCGGCGGTCGAGGTGACCTTGAAGGTGGAACCGGGGGCGTACTCGCCCTGGGTGGTCCAGTTGATGATCGGCTGCCCGGCCGCGGGGCCGAACAACGCGTTGAACTCCCGCTGGGAGATGCCGCCGGTCCACACGCTCGGGTCGTAGTCCGGGTAGCTGGCCATGGCCACCACCCGGCCGGTGGTCGTCATCACGATCGCCGCGCCCTGGTTGGCGGCGTTGCCCGCGGCCCGCGATCGCGCGATGGCACCGTCGAGCGCGTTCTGAGCGTCGACCTGTATCTGTGCGTTAAGGCTGGTCACGAGGTCGGCGCCGTTGACAGGCGCGGTCTGGCTGCCGGAGCCGGTGACATCCCCGGCGGCGTTGACCGACACCACCTGGGTCCCGGCCTTGCCGCGGAGCGGGCCGTCGTACTGGGCCTCCAGGCCCGCCTGGCCCACCAGGTCCACGCCGGAGAATCCGGTCACCGGCAGGTGCCGGCTCTTGATCTCCTCCGGGGTGATGGGCTGCAGGTAGCCGAGCACCTGGGCCGGGTTCGCCCCGTACGGCTGCGGGTATTCGATCACCGGCTGGACCTGGGCGGTCACCCCGGGGAACTTGGCCTGCTCCTCCAGCACCTGCAGCGCCACCTGGGCGGAGACGTTCTGGTCCACCGGGATGGGCTGGTAGGGCGAGCCGGCCCAGCAGGGCTGCGGGACGCCCTTCGTGCACAGCCGGGTCTTGCTGGCCAGCAGCTTGTCGGGCATGCCGAGCAGCCGAGCCAGCCGGTGCAGCACCGGCGCGGCGCCGCCGGGCTGCTGGGACAGGGTCATCATGTCCACCGAGACAACCAGCGCGGTCTGGTTGGTGACCAGCCGGTTCCCCACGTCGTCCAGGATCTGGCCGCGGACCGCGGGCACGATCACGTCCCTGATCTGGTTCGCGGCGGCGAGCTTGGTGAACGCGGTGTTGTTCATGACCTGGAGGTACCAGAGCCGGCCGCCCAGCGAGATCAGCATGGCCGCCGCGACCAGGTACAGCAGCAGCAGCCGGCGGCGCGACGCCGTGTTCATCGGTAACCCCCTGTCCGCCGTCTCCGTTTCACCTTCGGGCGCGGCATGCGCAGCCGGGTCCGCGCCGGCCGGGCGGCCAGCGAGCCGCCGCGCAGCACACTGCCGCCGAACGCGCTGCCGCCGCGCGCGGACGTGCCGCGCAGCCAGCCCCGGCCGGGCGACTTCGGGACGGCAGGCCGGCGCATCGTGCCGGTAAGCCGGGCGAACGGGCGGCCCCGGGAGAGCCGGAACGAGGACCCGGCCACGCCGCCGCCCGCCCCGCGGATCGCGTTGCCGCGGTGCCGGAACGGCGAGGACCGGCCGAGGGGCGCCGACCGGCCGAACCGGAAGGTGGCGCCCAGCGGGACAGAGGAGCGGCTGAACACCGAGCCGCCGAGCAGGGACCGGCCCATGGTCGAACTGCCGAGCCGGGAACCCCCGAGCCCGGACCCGCGCAGCGGGGAGGCACCCGGGGCGGCCCCGCCGAGCACGCCCTCCCGGCGGCGGCCGCCGAACCTGAGCTTGGCCGAGCCCGCGGCCAGCCCGCCCGCGGCGAAGGCGGCCGTGGCCGGCCGCTGCCCCGAGCGGCCGAGCTTGAGCTGAGGTTCCCTGGGGACCGCGGGGCCGCGTAGCCCGCCGGCCGGGCGTGCGCCCCTGTCCCGCTCCGCCAGCCGGAGCCGGGGGCTGTTTCCCCCGGCCAGCTGCCTGATCGCGCCCTGGCTCGGGCCCGGCAGCGCGGCTCTGGCCTGGCCGGCCGACCAGCCCGGCCGGTTGCGCTCGCCGCGGACCCCGGCCAGGCGCAGCGCCGCCGCCACCGCGTACAGCACGAACGGGCAGAGCAGCAGGTCGTAGGCCAGCGCGGCCGGGAGCACGTGGCGCACGGCCGGCCAGGTGACCCGCGGGTCGCTGAGCATCACGCCGAGCAGGGCCGCCAGGAACTCGCCGCAGATCGCGCCCGCCGCCGTGACCAGGATCTCGAACAGGGCCGTGTGCTCCTGCTCGGCGCCCTCGCCCGGGGAGGTTTCGGCCAGCAGCCCGCAGGCGTAGCCGACTAGGCAGAACACCAGCGCGTTCTGGCCGGTGAAATGGCTGCCCGGTGGCGCGACGTCCAGCGCCAGGCCCGCCCAGAACCCGGTCAGCGCGCCGGCCAGCGGGCCCCCCGCCAGCGCCAGCGCCGCCACCACGAGCAGGACGAGATCGGGACCCGCGCCGCCGGGAAACGCGATCCGGTCCACGATGGTCAGCTGCACGATCACGGCGACCGCGGTCACCACGAAGGAGATGAGGGCGCGCACCTCAGCCCCCGCCCGGTGACGGGGTCGCCTGACCCGGGCTGGCAGAGCCGCCCGGGCGGCCGGACGGCCTCGGGGTGGCGGTGACGGTGACCGTCGGCACGGGAGAGGGCAGGATTGAGACCCGCGGATTGTGCCGCGGGACCTGCACCACCACGCCGACCACGCCGAGGGCGGTGAAGTTGACGTAAGGCCGGACCGTCGCGACCTGGGTGAGCGACCCCGCGCTGCTGCTCACCGAGACGATCGCGCCGACCGGCACGCCGGGTACCTCGGGCTGGTCCCCCAATGAGGCATAGGTGACGACCTCCTGCCCCGGCGTCAGCACGGCGTCGGCGGCGAACAGGTTCAGCCGGAGCAGGCCAGGGCCGGGCGTGGACTTGCCCGTCCCGGTCACGTCCCCGATCTGGCCGCCGACCGCCATCTGCACGCCCACCACGGACGCCGCGTCGTTGGCCAGCAAGACGGTCGAGGTGTCCGAGGTAACCTGGGTGACCGTGCCCACGAAACCGGAGCCGTTGAGCACGGTCTCGTCCGGCTTGATGCCGTCGCGGCGGCCCGCGTCCAGCGTGACCGTGTCGGAGAAGTCACCCCCGGCCGCGATGACGCTGGCCGTCACGATCCGGTAGCCGCCCGCGTCCAGCTGCAGCAGCTGGGCCAGCTGCTTGCTGGCCTGCTGGCTCAGCTGGGCCGCGCTGAGTTCGGCGCGCAGCTGGGCGTTCTGCCGTTGCAGGCTGGCGATGGTGCCCTGCTCCGATGGGCCGCCGCTGATCGAATCGAACAGGCTGGCTACCGGGTTGGTCACATCGTGCGTGACCCGCTCCACGGGCCCGAAGATATCCGCGCCCACCCGGCGGACGGGCGAGGCGCCGCCGTCCCTGAAGTCCAGCGTGATCAAGACGATCGCGGCGATCAGGAGCACGCCAAGGACCAGGCGGGTACGCCGGTTGTCGTGCACAGCCGCTCCTCGTCGGCCCGCCGCGCCCGGACGGCGGGGGGTCTGCCGGTGTCAGCGCCTGGTGTCGGGCACCAGGACCTGACGCAGGGTCTCGAAGTCCTCGACGCACTTGCCGGTGCCGAGCACGACGGAGTCGAGCGGGTTATCCGCTACTTGCACGGGCATACCGGTCTCCTCCCGGATTCGTGACTCTAGCCCGCGCAGCAGGGCACCGCCGCCGGTCAGCGCAATCCCGCGGTCCATCACGTCCCCCGCCAGCTCGGGCGGGCACTTGTCCAAGGTGTTCTTGACCGCGTCGACGATCAGGTTGACCGGCTCCTCGATCGCGCGACGCACCTCGGCCGCCGAGATCACCACGGTCTTCGGCAGGCCGCTGACCAGATCCCGGCCCCTGATCTCGGCGTGCGGCTCGTCCGCCGCGGGGAAGGCCGAGCCCAGGGCCATCTTGATCTCCTCGGCAGTCCGCTCGCCGAGCATCAGCGAGTACTCCTTCTTGGCGAACGTGATGATCGCCTGATCCAGCTCGTCGCCGCCGATCCTGATGGACTGGGAAGTGACGATGCCGCCCAGCGAGATCACCGCCACCTCGGTGGTCCCGCCGCCGATGTCCACCACCATGTTGCCGGTCGGCTCGTGGATCGGCAGCCCGGCGCCGATCGCCGCCGCCATCGGCTCCTCGATGATGTAGACCCGGCGGGCACCGGCCTGGTGACCGGCCTCCTTGACCGCGCTCTGCTCCACCCCGGTGATCCCGCTCGGCACGGCCACCACGATCCTGGGTTTGGCCAGATGCGCGCGCCGGTGGACCTTCTGGATGAAATAGCGCAGCATCCGCTCGGTCACGTCGAAATCGGCGATCACGCCATCCTTGAGCGGGCGGACCGCGACGATGTTGCCCGGCGTCCGGCCGATCATCCGTTTAGCCTCGGCACCCACCGCGACGATCTGGCCGTTGTTGGTATTGAGCGCCACCACCGACGGCTCGTTCAGCACGATGCCCCGGCCGCGCACGTAGACCAGCGTGTTCGCAGTGCCGAGATCGACCGCCATGTCGCGGCCGAGGAACGTCAGGACGTTGCTCATCGGGGACGAAAACCTTCCGCGGGCTCTGGTCTTGGAACTATCGAGGGCGGTCCGCCCCGACGGAGCGGCGCTAGCGGTCTTGCCTAGATAACGGGGGCGTCGGCTAGACGGGTTCCCGGGAGGAGGAGCTCGATCTCTCCCCGGCCCGGTCTACTTCGCAGCCCCGGCGCGTCGGGTCTTATCAGGACGACAGCGTGCTCTGACAACGACGCTCCTTCACCGGGGCACAGATAGCTCGCCGCGGTCGACGATGCGATTCGTTACTGCCGTCAGCTTACCTGTGATCGCGGGCATCCCCGGTCTCCAATCCGGGCGCGTCGCCCGGCTCGCACCCCTTCCGGCGGCCCGGAGTGCAGGTCAGCGCCAGGCGACGGTCCGGGGCGGCCCCGAGGTGACGATAGCGTAAACGACCCTGACCGGCACGGCGCAGACGCGCCGCCGCGGCGTTCCCAGGCCACCGGCGGCCGGCGCGTGGCTCTAGCGAGGCCCGGCGAAACAGCATCGATGTGGCAGCGATGTTGCTGGGGCGACATCGATGTGGCAGCGATGTCGTTGCGAGTGGCATTATCCGGGCTGGGGTGGCGTAGCGGGCGCCCGGGCGGGTGGCTAGGGCTGGGAGGTGGCGTGGCGGGCGGCCAGCCAGATGCCGGTGACCCAGAGCGCGGCGAAGATCACGCCGAGGACGTACATCGCGGGCACGACCATGCCCGCGGCGATGACCAGGACTTGCAGTACGGTGCCCGCCCATACTGCCCAGCCCGTGCGCGGGCGCCCGACCACCCCGCCGATCAGCGCGGCGCCGACGGCCAGGGCGCCGCCGATCCCGCCGGCCAAGCCGCGGTTGGCGTGCTCGAGCACGATGGCGGGCAGGATGGCCAGCCCGATGACGACCGCCTCCATGATCAGCACCGTGCCGCAGAGCTGCCTGATGCCCTTTCCCTCCAGCGGCACGTCGCGCCAGCTCATGAGAGTTCCGCGGCGGTGAAGGAGTGCCGGGCGGGCTGGCTGGCCGACGGCTCCGGCGGCAGCTCGCCGCCGGACGGCCCGAGCAGCCTGCGGGCGTCGCCCGCGGTGATGACCGACCCGGTGATCAGCACGCCGCCGCTGCCCGGCCCGCTTTCCGCCACGGCCTCGTCGGCGAGCGCGACCGCGGCGTCGATGGCGTCGTCGAGCCGGGGGGCGGAGTGAACCCGGTCCTCGCCGAAGATCTCGGCCGCCAGTTCCGCGGTCTGCTCGGGATCCATGGACCGCTCGGAGGAGTTGCGGGTCACCACGATGTCGGTGAGCAGCGGCTCGAGTTCGGCCAGTATGCCAGGCACGTCCTTGTCCCCGCTGGCCGCGAAGACGCCGGTCAGGTGGCTGAAGGTGAATGACTCCTCGACCGCGGCCACGGTCGCGGCCATCCCGGCCGGGTTGTGCGCGGCGTCGATGATGATGGTGGGGCTGCGCCTGATGACCTCGAGCCGGCCGGGCGAGGCGACCCGGGCGAACGCCTCCCGGACCAGATCGGCGTCCAGGCCGCCCTGGCCCTCGTCGGACACTCCGGCGAACGCCTCGACCGCGGCCAGCGCGCAGGCCGCGTTGCCCGCCTGGTGCAGGCCGAACAGCGGCAGGAAGACGTCCTCGTAGGTGCCGCGCAGGCCGCGCAGGGCCAGTTGCTGCCCGCCCACCCCCTGCTCGCGGCTGAGCACGCCGAACTCCACGCCCTCCCGCGCCACCGTGGCCCCGACCTCGACCGCACGCCGCAGCAGCACCTCGGCGGCGGCCAGCGACTGCAGCGCGAGCACCGCCGTCGCCCCCGGCTTGATGATGCCGGCCTTCTCCCCCGCGATCTCCTCGATCGTGTCACCGAGCAGCCTGGTGTGGTCCAGCGAGATCGGGGTGATGACCGCCACCACGCCGTCGGCGACGTTGGTGCAGTCCAGCCTGCCGCCCACGCCGACCTCGAGCACGACCACGTCGACCGGGGTGTCGGCGAAGATCGCGAAGGCCATCCCGGTGAGCACCTCGAAGAAGGACATCGCGGCCGGGTGCCGCTCATCCACCAGGCGTACGTACGGGATGATCTCCTCGTAGGCCGCGACGAACCGTTCGGCGTCCACCGGCGCGCCGTCGACCACGATCCGCTCCCGGATCGAGACCAGGTGCGGGCTGGTGAACCGGCCGGTGCGCAGGCCGCGGCTGCGCAGCAGCGCGTCGGTCATCCGGGCGGTCGAGGTCTTGCCGTTGGTGCCGGTGATGTGGATGACCGGGCACGCGCGCTGCGGGTCCCCGAGCAGCCCGACGAGTTCGGTCATCCGGTCCAGGGCGAGATCCACGGAATGCTCGGGACGCCGGGAGATGATCTCCCGTTCGACCTCGCGCATCCGCGCTTCGATATCCACTCCGCCAGCCTATGCGGTAGGAAAGCTGCAGCGGGCAGCGAGGAGCGGAGCTCCGAGATCGCGCGGTCCGCGGAGGGCTAAAGGCCTCCCGACCGCGTGATACTACGGCGAGGACCGCAGCGGGCTTGCGGGGGGTTCCGGGGGGTCGCCCCCCGGGCCAGCACAGCCAGGCGCTGCTCGATGCGGGCGATGTCCGCCCGGGCCACGTCGAGCCGCTGGCGCGTCTTGGCCACCACCGCGGCGGGCGCCTTGGCGGTAAACTCGGCGTTGGCCAGCTTACTCATCGCCTGCCCGGCCTCGGCCCTGGCCGCCGCGAGATCCTTTTCCATCCGGCGGCGCTCGGCCGCGACGTCGATGACGCCGGCCACGTCGAGTTCGGCCGTGATGCCCTCGACCTCGAGCGACGCGGACGCGGTGAAGCCGGCCGCGGGCGGGTCGAGCCGCAGCAGCGCGCGGATCGGCTCCTCGTGCCCGGCCAGTGCCGTACCCTCGATGCCCACCAGCCGGGCCGCCACCCGCTGGCTCGGCCGCAGCCCCTGGTCGGAGCGGAACCGCCGGATCTCGGTCACCAGGCGCATCATCGAGGAGATCTCGGCCTCGGCCGCCGGGTCGGCCAGGGAGAAGGACGGCCAGGCGGCCATCATGACCGACTCCTCCCCGGTCAGGGCGGTCCAGAGCTCGTCGGTGACGAACGGCATGACGGGGTGCAGCAGCCGCAGCAGCTGGTCGAGCACGAAGCCGAGCACCTGCCTGGTGGTCTCGGCCGAGGCGGCGTCACCCGAGGTCAGCGGCACCTTGGCCAGCTCCAGGTACCAGTCGCAGACCTCGTCCCAGGCGAAGTGGTAGAGCACGTCGCAGACCTTGCCGAACTCGAACGTCTCGAACAGCTGGTCCACCTCGGCGATCACAGCGGACAGCCGGGACAGGATCCACCGGTCCGGGACCGACAGGGCGGCCGGGTCGAGGGCGGACGACGGCCGGTGGGCGCCGTTGAGCAGGGCGAAGCGGACGGCGTTCCACAGCTTGTTGGCGAAGTTGCGCGAGCCCGCCGCCCACTCCTCACTGATCGCGATGTCGCTCCCCGGGTTGGCCCCGCGGGCCAGGGTGAACCTGGTCGCGTCGGCGCCGAACCGGTCCATCCAGTCCAGCGGGTCGACGGTGTTCCCGCGTGACTTGGACATCTTCTTGCCGAACTGGTCGCGGAGCAGCCCGTGCAGGGCCACCACGCGGAACGGCACCGCGTCGGCCGGGGGTGCCTCGCGCATCGCGTACAGGCCGAACATCATCATCCGGGCCAGCCAGAAGAACAGGAGGTCGTACCCGGTGACCAGCACACTGGTCGGGTAGAAGGTGCGCAGATCCGCCGTGTCGTCGGGCCAGCCCAGGGTGGAGAACGGCCACAGGGCCGAGGAGAACCAGGTGTCGAGCACGTCGGGATCCTGGCGCCAGCCTTCCGGGGCTTGCTCGCCCGGGCCCACGCAGCGGATCTGCCCGTTCGGTCCGTAGAAAACCGGGATCCGGTGACCCCACCACAGCTGACGGCTGATGCACCAGTCGTGCATGTCGTCCACCCAGCCGAAGTACCTGGCGTTCATCTCCGGCGGATGCAGGCGGACGCGGCCGTCGCGCACCGCGTCGCCGGCCGCGCGGGCGAGCGGGCCGACGCGGACGAACCACTGCAGCGACTGGCGCGGCTCGACCGTGGTGCCGCACCGGCTGCAGTGGCCGACCGAGTGCAGGTACGGGCGGACCTCGGCGACGATCCGGCCCTCCTCGCGGAGCGCGCGCACCACGGCCGGCCTGGCCTCGAACCGGTCCAGGCCCTGGAACGGGCCGTGCGCGGTGACCACGCCGTGCTCGTCGAGGACGGTGATGCCGGGCAGGTCGTGGCGGCGGCCGATCTCGAAGTCGTTCGGGTCGTGGGCCGGGGTCACCTTGACCGCGCCGGTGCCGAAGGCGGGGTCGACGTGCTCGTCGGCGACCACCGGGATGCGCCGGCCGGTGAGCGGCAGCTCCACCGTCTTGCCCACCAGGTGGGTGTAGCGCTCGTCGTCCGGGTGCACCGCGACGCCGGTGTCGCCGAGCATGGTCTCCGCCCGTGTGGTGGCGACCACGATCGAGTCCTCGCCCCCGCGTTGGCTAGCAGAGCCGTAGCGGATCGAGATGAGCGCGCCCTCGTCGTCGCTGTGGTCGACCTCGATGTCGGAAAGCGCCGTCAGGCAGCGCGGGCACCAGTTGATGATCCGTTCGGCGCGGTAGATCAGGTCGTCGTCGAACAGCCGCTTGAAGATGGTCTGCACGGCCCGGGACAGGCCCTCGTCCATGGTGAACCGCTCGCGGGACCAGTCCACACTGTCGCCGAGGCGCCGCATCTGGCCGAGGATCTTGCCGCCGGATTCGGCCTTCCACTGCCAGACCCGCTGCACGAACGCCTCGCGGCCCAGGTCGTGGCGGCTCAGGCCCTCCCTGGCCAGCTCGCGCTCGACGACATTCTGGGTGGCGATCCCGGCGTGGTCCATGCCCGGCAGCCACAGGGTGTTGTAACCCTGCATGCGGCGCCGCCTGACCAGCGCGTCCATCAGCGTGTGCTCGAGGGCGTGGCCCATGTGCAGGGAGCCGGTGACGTTCGGCGGCGGGATGACGATGCAGTACGCGGGAGCGTCGGAATGCGCGTCCGCGGCGAAGTAACCTGCCTTCTCCCAGCGTTCGTAGCGCGGCCCCTCCACCTCGGCGGGCGCGTACTGGGATGGCAGCTCGATGGGCACCTTGGGATCGGGTCTGCTCACGATAGGTGAGTCTACGGCCTGCGGAGCACTCTGCCTCAACGGTTGGCCGGGCCGGTACCTGGTTGGTAACCAGCCCGGCTATACACCGTCAGGAGGCCGGGACCTCGACCGCGTTCCGCACCTTCAGGGCGAGCTTGGCGGCGCCCGGGTACTTCACCGTATTGTCGCCGGCGAGGAACTGGACCGAACCGAGGGTGGTCGGGGTGACCCACACGCACATGCTGGCGTCGGAGCCGCTCGAGGTGTCGTAGCCGCACACCATCTTGCCGCCGTGCGCGCCGGCCGGCTCCACGCGCGTGTGCGCCAGGTGAGCCCGGATGACCTTGATCGCGCGGGCCGGGGAGAAGGTGCCGTCGTAGCCGACGAACACCACGCCCTTGTACGAGCTGGACGTCAGCGACGAGACCGGTCCCAGGTCGTAGATGCCGAACACCGTCTTGGTCGCCCGGCCGACCCCCGCGGCGTGCACGCTGTCCGCCATGGACCCGGTCGGGCTCTTGAGGGCGGCGGACAGGTCGTTGACGGCCGGCCGGTTCAGCCGGTACGAGCCCACGCTCGAGGCCAGCTTGAAGGTATACCCGGTGGCGGCCGCGTTACCGGCCGTCCCGCTCGACGTGGGCGTCCCGCTCGCCGTGGGCGTGCCGCCGGCCGAGGTGCTCCCGCCGCTCTTGGCCAGGTGGATGACCAGGAGCACGATCGCGACCACGCCGATGACGGCGGCGGCCAGGTACAGCACCATCCGCGTCCCGCCGAGCCGCTGCGGCTGCCGCGGACCGGAACGCGGCCGCGGCGGCCCGCCGCCGGCGGCGGAGTCCTCGTCGAAACCGGAGCCGGGCTGGTCGAATCCGGAGCCGGGCGGCTGGTCGAAACCCGCCCGGCCGAAGCCATCCTGGCTGTACCCGCCATGGCTGTAGCCGGCCTGGCCGTCAGCCGGCCTGGCCGTAGCCGTCCCTGGGGTACGTATCCGGGGAGTAGCCTTCCTGGGCGGCGCCCGGCGAGCCGAAGCCGGCCTGGCCGAAGCCGTTCTGAGCGTAACTGTCCCGGGCATAACTGCCCTGGCCGTACCCGTCCGGCGGATAGGTGGCCTGGCCGTTCGGGGCGCCGGCGCCGAATCCGTTCTGGCTGTGGCCCGGCTGGATGCCATAGGCCTGGGTGACCTCGGGATCCTGGCCGAACGCGGACGCGGGCGCCCCGTCCGGGGTGAACCCGCCGCGCCCGAACCCGCTCTCGCCGTAGCCGTTCCGCGGGTAGTCAGCGGGTTCGGTTCCCGGCTGGGGAAACCCTGGCTGGCCGGCCCGGTCTGCCGGAGCGCCGAACCCGCCCGGCGGGAGGCCGCCCGGGCCGGAGGGCTGCTGGCCGTAGCCCGCCTGGGCGTAGCCCTCCTGGTTGTAGCCCTGCTGGCGGTAACCTTGCGGGTCGTAGCCTTGCTGAGGGCCGTACCGCTGGTCGGGACCTGGCCGGCTATCGGGGCCGGCCGGGGAAAAGCTGCTCGGGCCGTAACCCTGGCTCGGTGAGGAGGGCGGACCGTAGCCCGGCTGGGCGCCGTATCCGGGGCGGCCCTCAGCCTGGGACCATCCCGAACGGATGGGCTCGTCCGCACCGTACTGGCGGTAAGCCCCGCTGGCCCCGTCGCCGTAGCCGACTCCGTGCGGTCCTGAGCCGGACGCAGGCGGCGTTACCGAGGGCGTCTGCCACGGAGGGCCGGATTCGACAGCGTGCCGCGGACCGGAACTGAACGTGCTCTGCGGCCCCGAGCTCAGCGAGTCCGGGCGGACTGCGCTCAGCGGGTCCGGGCGGACTGCGCTCAGCGGGTCCGGGCGGACTGGGTCCAGCGGGTCCGGGCGACTGGGTCCAGCGGGTCCGGGCGGACTGGGTCCAGCGGGTCCGGGCGGCCCCAGCTCAGCGGATCCTGCGGGTCGGAGCCGGCCGGGCGCTGGGGGGCGGAGCCGAACGCGGGCTCGTCAGCGGGCCGCTGCCCGTACCGAACCATCTGGCCGGCCCCCGAGGCTCCCGGCCCTGACCCGTAACCCGGCTGCGGGCTGGCCCCCGAACCGTACCCGGATTGCTGGTCGTACCCGGATTGCTGGTCGTACCCGGATTGCTGGTCGTACCCGGAATCCGGCGGATTACCAGGGCCCTGGCCATGTTCGAACGTCGCCTGGTCGTTGGCCTGCGCCTGATCGTAGCCGGGCAGCCCTCTTCGTCCCACGCGCATCGGGCCCTCACCGCCCCGCACGGCGTGGTGGCCGCCGGTCGGCACGTCTTGCCGATGGCCCTGCTCGTCAGGGCCGCCCGATTCGCCGGACTCCTGACGCGAGCCCCAGCTGCCCGTGGGGGCATCCCAACCACTCATCTGCGCTCAATTCCCCGTCGCTACGGAAGACGGCTGCTTTATCAGCGTCCGAGATCCTGGCGTGAGCGGGAACCCCGCCAGATACGGCAATGCAGCGAGGCTACATGCGAATAACGATGATCATGAGCAATACACTCAAAGTCGACATCGCGTGGACTAGACCTTTACGGCGCGAATTCGCAGGCCAGCACCCAGGTCCCGAACGCCCGCGCACTAGCCCGAGTCGGGCCGGGACAGCCGGGCGCCGCGGGGCTCAGGCGGACTTCTCACGCGGGGAGGGCCGCCGCGTGACGTCCCGGGGGACGATCGTCGGGTTGACGTTCTCGAGCACGGCCTCGCGCGTGATCACGACGCGTTCCACGTCCTTGCGGCTCGGCACCTCGTACATCACCGACTGCAGCACTTCTTCCATGATCGCGCGCAGCCCGCGCGCGCCAGTGCCGCGGAGGTTGGCCTGGTCGGCGATGGCCTCCAGGGAGTCCGGGGTGAACTCCAGGTCCACGCCGTCCAGTTCGAACAGCCGCCGGTACTGCTTCACCAGGGCGTTGCGGGGCTCGGTCAGGATCTGGATGAGTGCATCCCGGTCCAGGTTGTGCACGCTGGTGATGACCGGAAGCCGGCCGACGAATTCGGGGATCATCCCGAACTTCAGCAGATCCTCGGGCATGACCTCGCCGAACTGGTCGGTGTTGGGGGTGTTCCTGACCCGCAGGACGGCGTTGAAGCCCATCCCGTTGTGGCCCGAACGCTGCTCGATGATCTTCTCCAGGCCGGCGAACGCCCCACCGCAGATGAACAGCACGTTGGTCGTGTCGATCTGGATGAACTCCTGATGCGGGTGCTTGCGCCCGCCCTGCGGCGGCACCGAGGCCGTGGTCCCCTCGAGGATCTTCAGCAGCGCCTGCTGAACGCCCTCGCCCGAGACGTCCCGGGTGATCGACGGGTTCTCGCTCTTGCGCGCGATCTTGTCGATCTCGTCGATGTAGATGATGCCGGTCTCGGCCTTCTTGACGTCGTAGTCGGCCGCCTGGATCAGCTTCAGCAGGATGTTCTCGACGTCCTCGCCGACGTAGCCGGCTTCGGTCAGGGCGGTCGCGTCGGCAATGGCGAACGGCACGTTGAGCAGCCGGGCCAGCGTCTGGGCGAGCAGCGTCTTGCCCGAGCCGGTCGGGCCGAGCAGCAAGATGTTGGACTTGGCCAGCTCGACGCCCTCGTCGCCCGGCCGGTCGTCGCCGGACTGAACCCGCTTGTAGTGGTTGTACACGGCCACGGACAGGGCCTTCTTGGCCTTGTCCTGGCCGATCACGTACGCGTCGAGGAACTCGTAGATCTCCCGCGGCTTGGGCAGGCTGTCCCACTTGAACTCGGCCGGCTCGGCCAGTTCCTCCTCGATGATCTCGTTGCAGAGATCAATGCACTCGTCGCATATGTACACGCCTGGGCCGGCGATGAGCTTCTTGACCTGCTTCTGGCTCTTACCGCAGAACGAGCACTTCAGCAGGTCCCCACCGTCACCGATGCGTGCCACCCAGATACTCCTTTGCATGGTGCCGCCGCGACGGCCGAAGTGGCCGCCTCCAGCGGGCATGTCCCGCGAGGCCGTCAAGAGCTTGCATATCGACGGTACCGCCTACTGGGTCCCGATGGACACCATCAAACCCTTCAGCGGCCCAGGAGGGAAGAGCTGAACTCTCCCGGTTAGGACGACACTACCTCGATAGCGCGCTCACTGCCCCTCTTGATCATGGTCAGGACCTCGTCGATGATGCCGTATTCCTTGGCCTCTTCGGCGGTGAGGAACTTGTCCCGCTCGATGTCACGGCGGACCTTCTCCTCGTCCTGGCCGGTGTGCTTGGCCAGGATGACCTCCATGGCCGCGCGCATCCGGAGGATCTCCCTGGCCTGGATCTCCATGTCACTGGACTGGCCGTAGCCGCCCTCGGTGGCCGGCTGGTGGATGAGGATCCTGGCGTTGGGCAGCGCCATCCGCTTGCCCTTGGTCCCCGCGGCCAGCAGCACCGCGGCCGCGGAGGCGGCCTGCCCGATGCAGCAGATCTGGATATCGGGCTGGACGAACTGCATAGTGTCGTAGATCGCCATCATCGACGTCATCGACCCGCCCGGCGAGTTGATGTACATGGTGATGTCGCGATCGGGGTCGATGGCCTCCAGCGTCAGCAGCTGGGCCATGACGTCATTGGCGGAGGCGTCGTCGATCTGGACGCCGAGAAAGATGATCCTCTCCTCGAAGAGCTTGTTGTACGGGTTCATTTCCTTGACCCCGTATGACGTGCGCTCTACGAAGGAGGGCAGTATGTACCTGGACTGCGGGCTCCGCAAGCTGTGTTCGCTCACGTTGGGCTCCTTTGGGTTGATCATGACACCGGCCCCTCGCTGGGCACCTCGACGGCGCTGCGGATCACCTGGTCCACGAAGCCGTACTCCTTGGCCTCCTCGGCGGTGAACCAGCGGTCGCGGTCCGCGTCCAGCTCGATCTGCTCGATCGGCTGCTTGGTGTGGTAGGCGGTGCGCTCGAACAGCGTCCGCTTGATGTACAGCATCTGCTCGGCCTGGATCCTGATGTCGGAGGCGGTGCCGCCGATGCCCCCGGAGGGCTGGTGCATCAGGATCTGGGCGTGCGGGAGGGCGTACCGCTTGCCCGGCGCGCCCGCCGTAAGCAGGAACTGTCCCATCGAGGCAGCCATTCCCATGGCGTAGGTCGCCACGTCGTTGGGCACGTACTGCATCATGTCGTAGATGGCCATCCCGGCGTAGACCGAGCCGCCGGGGGAGTTGATGTAGATGCTGATGTCGCGCTTCTCGTCTTCGGACGCGAGCAGCACGAGCTCGGCGCAGATGCGGTTCGCGATGTCGTCGTCGACCTGCTGGCCGAGGAAGATGATGCGGTGCCGCAGCAGCCGCTGGAACAACTGGTCCCCGAACGGCACGAGGGGAGGCTCCGCGGCGGCCACGATCGACGGCGCCCCGGAGAGCGTCGGGGTCCACAGGGGCTCAGTCACACTTATTCACCTGCTCCAGTTACGTCTGGTGTCATTGACAGGACCATAACGCCGCCGCGGAACCCGATCGTCCCGCACTCCCCCCTGTTCGCTAATGGCGCACCGAGTTGCCGTCCGCTGCCAGTGCGCGACCGCGCCCGGGCGGCGCGACCACGTCCGGGCGGCGCGATCATGTCCGGGCGGCGCGACCATGTCCGGGCGGTGCGGGGACCGCGCCTGGGCCGTGCCTGGGCGGCGTCAACCGTCAGCAATGCTCCGTCGCGGGCAGCGGAGCCCACCGCGCGCCATTGCTTGCACAACGGCCGTAGATGGTGAACCGCCGTCATCGCATGACCGGTTCGTAAACTGCTACGGACGGGACTCATGTGACAGATGTGACGCTATTCACACACGTGTGCGGCGCGCCCGGCCCCTGGCGACGGTCGCGCAGCGCTGGAGGGCCCGGCATAACAGCATCGATGTGGCATCGATGCTGCTGGGACGACATCAATGTGGCATGGGTGCTGTTTACGGACGGGACCGGGCCGGGATCCGGGCGTGCGGGAGGGGACGGCGAGGCGCATGAGGCTCATGGGGCATCTGGGCTATGGAAAGGCCTGGAACGAGCCGGGCGAGCTGGTCGGGCGGGGCTCGGTAGGCCGGGGGTCAGGCCTGGGCGTCCTCAGCCTCGGCGGCTTCTGCGGCCGGTGTGGCTTCTGCGGCGGCCTCGGCGGCCGGTGCGGCTTCTGCGGCTGCGGCGGCCGGGTCGGTCTCCGCCAGGACTTCCTCCTCGGCCTCGTCGTCGGCGGTGGCTTCCGCTGACGTCAGCGGCCGGTTGAGGACGGACTCGATGTCGACCTCGTGACCCGACTTGTCGGCCACCTTGACCCGCTCGGCGATCACGTTCATGGCCTTGCCGCGCAGCACCTCGGCGGCCGCGACGCTGAGCTGGTTGTTGTCGGCGAGCTGCTGGGCCAGCCGGTCCGGGGCCACGCCCATCTGCTCGGCCTGCCGGGTCACGTACGCGGACAGCTCGGCCTGATCGACGCCGAGCTCCTCGCTCCTCGCGACCTGGTCGAGGACCAGGCTGACCTTGACCGCACGATGGGCCCGCTGATCGATGTCCGCCTCGAACTGCTCCTTGGTCTGGTTCGTCATCTCCAGGTAGCCGTCCAGGGTGGCGCTGGCCCGGGCGAGCTGATTCTCGATCGACTCCCGGTTGTGCTTGGCCTCCTCCTGGACCACGCTCTCCGGCAGCGGGATGTCGACATGGTCGAGCACGGCGTCGAGGGCAAGCTCGCGCGCCTGCATCACCTGCCGCATCACCTTGTCCCGCTCCAGCTGGGTCCTGGTGTCGGCGCGCAGTTCGCCGAGCGTGTCGAACTCGCTGGCCATCTGGGCGAAGTCGTCATCGAGTTCGGGGACTTCCTTGGCCTTGACACTGTGCACGGTCACCGTCACGTCGGCCCCGCGGCCCGCGAACTCACCGCCGGTCAGTTCGGAGGAGAAGGTGGCGGACTCCCCCGCCGACATGCCGATCAGCGCCTGGTCCAGGCCCTCCAGCAGGGACTCGCTGCCGACCGGGTAGGACAGGCCGCTGGCCTGGGCGTCCTCGACCGGCTTCCCGTCCACCGAGGCGGACAGGTCGACGGAGACGTGGTCGCCCTCCTGGACGGGGCGCTGCACGCCCTTCAGGGAGGCGAACCGGTCCTGCAGCATGGCGAGCCGCTCAGCCACCTCGTCCGGGGTGACCAGTGTGTCATCGACCGTGACGGACAGGCTGGACAGATCGGGCAGCTCGAACTTGGGCCGGATGTCGACCTCGACGGTGAAGGTGAGTTCCTTGCCGTCGTCCAGGTTGGTGATCTCGACCTCGGGCTGGCCGAGGGCATAGATGTCGCCCTCGGCGACCGCCTTGGCGTAGAGGTCCGGTATGGCGTCATTGACCGCCTGGCTGAGCACCACATCCCGGCCGACCCGCCGGTCGATCACCGGCGGCGGCACCCGCCCCGGCCGGAAGCCGGGGATGCGGACTTGGCGCCCGACCTCGCGGTAAGCCTTGTCGAGGCTGGGCTTCAGCTCATCGAATGGCACCTCGACGTTCAGCCGGACTCGGGTCGGGCTCAGCTCTTCGACGTCAGTCTTCACGTCCGCTTCACTCCGGGATCGGGATGGTAACTCAGCGATGGATCGCTGAGAAGTCTAAGCCGCCAGTCTAGGGGCTAGCGAACGCTGACCACGCGAACCGGCGGAGGCTCCCGGTCTGGCGGTCGCCTGTCCCCGATCAGCAGGTGCAGCACCCAGCTCACCAGGCCCACGATGATGGCACCCCAGAAGGCGGGCCAGAACCCGGTCACGTGGAACGGCAGATTCAGGTGACCTGCGATGGTGCTGGTCAGCCACAGCAGCAGCCCGTTGACGACCAGCGCGATCAGGCCGAACGTGAGCACGTAGAACGCGCAGCCGACGACCTTGATCAGCGGCTTGAGCGTAGCGTTGATGACACCGAAGATCAGGGCCACCGCGAGCAGGGTGCCGACCTTCGACCAGCCGCTCGCGGCGGTCAGCTCGATTCCGGGCACCGCCCAGGTCGCGACGCCCAGGGCGGCCGCGGACACGAGCACCCGAAGCAGGAACCTCATGATCCAGATATTACTCGACTTGGAGACCGCGCAGCGCGGGCGGCCGCGCAAGGCAGGCGGCGGCGCGAGGCGGGCGGCGGAGGCGGGCGTGGGGCGGCGCGAGGCGGGCGGCGGAGGCGGGGGTGGGGCGGGCGGCGGGTGGTGGTGCTTCGGCATTAGCGGTCGGTAAATAAGTTGACGGCGTTTACTGGAGCATTGGATAATCGTTCCGATAAACGGTGTAAACATGATCATGGCAGGGGGCCTCGAATGATCACCATGCTTTCCGGCATACTCCTGGCGGTTGCGGTGCTCGCCGGCGCGGCGATCGCGCTTTCCGTCGCGATGGCGGCGGTGGCCCGCCGGCCCAAGCCCGGTCCGGGACCGCACGGCGGACTTCGGCGCACGTTGCAGCCGGAACCCCAGCCCGGTCCCGACGACGCCCGGGTGCTCGTGCTGCGCTGAGCGCCGGGGCGCGAGGGGGCAGGATCCCCGGGTGCTCGGGCTGCGGTGACCGCCGGGGTTACGAGGGGGCGGGATCCCCGCGGAACAGGCGGCGGTAGGCGTTGGGGGTAGTGCCGCGCCAGGCACGGAAGTGATGGCGCAGCGCGGTCGCGTTGCCGAATCCCGTCCGGTCCGCGATGGTGTCCACAGTCTCGTCGCTCTCCTCGAGCAGCTGCTGGGCCAGCAGGATGCGCTGGCCGATGAGCCAGCGCTGGGGTGTGGTGCCGGTGTCGGCGACGAAACGGCGGGCGAAGGTCCGCTCGGACATGTTCGCCCGCACGGCCAGCTGGCGGACGCTCAGCGGCTGGTCCAGGTGCGCGCGCAGCCACTCGAGCAGGTCCCGCAGCGTGCCGTCGCAAGACGGCGCGATCGGCTGGTCGACGTACTGCGCCTGCCCGCCGTCACGGTGCGGCGGCACCACCATGCGCCGGGCGATGCCGTTGGCCACCCGCGAGCCCTGCTCCTTCCTGACCAGGTAGAGACAGGCGTCGATGCCGGCCGCGGTGCCCGCGCTGGTGATCACCGGGTCGTCGTCGACGTACAGGACGTCCGGATCGACCTTGGCCCCGGGATACCGGGCGGCCAGTTCTTCGGCGTGCCGCCAGTGCGTGGTGCAGCGACGGCCTTCCAGCAGGCCCGCCTCGCCCAGGATGAACGCTCCGCTGCACACGCTCAGCACCCGCGCGCCCCGGTCCACCGCCTGGCGCAGCGCCGCCAGCAGGTCAGCGGGAAACGCCGGGGACGCGCTCAGCCGGCTGTCGCCCACCGCGGGCAAGGCGATCAGGTCCGCGTCCGCCAGCCGCTCCAGGCCGTGGGAGGGCTGGATGGTGAAGTCGTTGTGCGCACGCAGCGGCGGGGGCTCCCCGGCGACCACGGCGAAGTCGTAGGACGGCAGCCCGTCATCGGACCGGTCGACTCCGAATACCTCGCAGATGGTGCCGAACTCGAACGGGAGGAAGCCGTGCACGACGACGACGGCGACGTTGCGCAGCATGATCAGGGATGGGTCCGGTCACTAATCGTCATGGCCCGAAGTATGCCAGGAGCATTGGCGGGATGTCACGTAAGGTTGGCATTCCTGCCATTGGCCGCCGCCCGCAAGACCGGGCATGCTGTTTATATGGACGCTTCCACCTGGGTTTCCAGCCTGGCCCGCCGGGTGTGCCACGCGGCCAGCGAAATGCACCACGCGACCACCGTCGCCTCGTCACTGAGGCTTTCCTACGGCCTGCCCGAGTCCGACCGGGCTCCCGACACCTACGCCGAGTTCATGCTCCGCGCGTCGGCCGCGCACCGGCATGAGCCATCGGCCGCCCGCCGCGCGGCCGGGCACGCGGTTAGATAGGGCGTAACAGCCCGCCCGTTCGGGAGAAAATAAGGCGGTGCGGCGGATAGCGATGACCGGAGGCCGGCCCTGACCAGGTCCGTGGGCGGTTTCCGGGATCAGGCCGCGGCGATGCGGGCCGCGGTCGTGCCCGACTGGCTGGCCGAGGTGGTGCGGCCGAAGCCGGCGCCGGTGCCGTGGCCGCAGATGATCCGCGCCGCGCTGGCCATCTGCGTCCCGCTGTCGGCGGCTTTCGCGCTGGGCAACCGCGCGCTCGGCGTGCTGCCCGCCATGGGCGGCATTCTCGGCACGATGGCCGACACCGGCGGCCCGTACCTGAGCCGGGTCAAGCGGGTCTGCAGCGCGGCGGTATTCGGTGGCGCGGCGGGTCTGGCCATCGGTTCGGCGGTGCACGGGCACGGCTGGCTCGCGGTGGTGGCGCTGGTGGTGGTCGCGGGCGTGTCCGGAGTGATGAGCGCCTTCGGCGACATCGGTTCGGTGACCGGGCTGCAGTTGCTGGTCTACACCTCGCTGGGCACCGGTCCGATCGGGGCGCTGCGGCCGGCCTGGCACACGGCCGCGGGGTTTCTGCTCGGCGTGGTGTGGGCGCTGATCCTGATCCTGCCCGGCTGGCTGCGGGCGCCGTATGCCCGGGAGCAGCGCGACCTGGCCGCGGTGTACGACGCGCTCGCGGAGCTGCTGCGCGCGGTGGGCACCGGCCAGTTCGCAGCCCGGCGGCAGGCCCTGACCACCGCGCTGAACACCGCCTACGACGAGTTGCTGACGGCCAGGACCACAGCGGCTGGCCTGAACACGAACCGGCTGCGGCTGGCCGCGGCGCTGAACGTGAGCCACCTGCTGGCCGAGGCGGCGGTCATGGTCGGCATGGCCGGGACCCGGCCGCCGCCGCTGATCATCGAGGTGATGTCCCGGCTGGCCGACGCGATCAGGAACGGTACCCCGCCGCCGATGATCCCGCCGCCCTGGGACGACAGCCCGGCCACGCTGACGCTGCGCGACGCCCTGGCCGACGCGGCGCGGGCCCTGTCCCAGGATGGTTCGGGCGCTCCGGAGGCTCCGTCGGCGCCGGGGCGTCGTCGTCCGGTCCGGCTGACGGCCTTGATCGAGCGGTTCGGCGGCGGTCGGCTCAACCGGATATTCACGCTGCGGCTGATGGCCTGCATGGGCGTGGCGGGCGTGGTGAGCGAGGTGCTGCCGCTGCAACGCTCCTACTGGGTGCCGCTGACCGTGGCCATCGTGCTGAAGCCGGACTATGGTTCGGTCTTCGCCCGGGCGCTGCAGCGGGGCATCGGCACGGTGGTGGGGGCGGTCGCCGGGGCCGTGCTGCTGGTGCTGGTGCACGGGGCGTGGCTGCTGATCCCGTTCGCAGTGCTCGCGGCCCTGCTTCCGTTCGGCCGCAGCCGGAACTACGGGCTGCTCGCGACGTTCCTGACCCCGCTGGTGGTCGTGCTCATCGACCTGCTCAAACCGGCCGGCTGGCAGCTGGCCGAGGACCGGCTGATCGACACGCTGATCGGCTGCGCGATCGTCCTGGTGGTGGGGTTCGCGCCGTGGCCGATGAGCTGGTACGCGCACCTGCCGCGGCAGTATGCGCGGACCGCGCTGGACGTGTGCGACTACCTTTCGGAGACCATGCTCGGTGGTTCCCCGGGCTCGGGCTCGGGTTCCGAAGGGGGCGCCTTGCCGCCCCGGTCGCGGATGCGGCGGTCGACCTACCGGGCGCTGGCCGACCTGCGCACCGAGTTCCAGCGCACCATGTCAGAGCCGCCGTCGATCAGCCGGCGCGCGGCGGCCTGGTGGCCAGCGGTGGTCGCGCTGGAACGGGTCATGGACGCCGCCACCGCGACCGCGCTGGCGGTCCGGCAGGGCGCTCCGCGCCCGTCACCTGCCAGCGTCCGCGCGCTGTGCCAGGCGCTGCGCGCGATCAGCGAGTCGGCAGCGTCGGGAACACCCATTGCGACGGCGCCCGAACTGGCGGACGACGAGACGCTGAAGCCGGTCACCGAGACGGTCCGGGCGCTGCTGGGCGTGCTGGGCACCGGCCGGCGGCTGCCCGCCAGCGGGTAGACGTGCGGCGGCAGCCGCTGGTCTTGAGCGGATGCCTTACCGAACGGTGATGCGAATACAGCTACGACATTTCATTATCACGAATGATTTGGTACGATATAGAGTACTAAAGTCTTCGCGATCCTGAGGATTAGCTGTGTCGCGCTGGCCGTGGTCGGGCTGGCCGGATTCGAACCGGCGACCTCCGCGACCCAAACGCGGCGCGCTAGCCAAACTGCGCTACAGCCCGTACTTGGCCGAGTGTAGCGGCTGTGCCGACAGGTCAGGTGATTTCCCGTTCGGCCGATCCAGGCTCGCTGGCCTTCCAGCGCCGGGCCCTACCCTTAGGGGTCCTGACCTCCACGAAGGGCTGATCCGGATGCCGCAGCTGGCCGTGACCGGAACCAACATCGACGCGCCCGACGCCAACGCGCTGGCGGACCTCTACCGTCGCCTGCTCGGCTGGACGACCCGCACCGAGGAACCCGGCTGGGTCGTGCTGCAGCCGCCGGGCGGCAGCCACACGCTGAACTTCCAGACCGAGGAGCGTTACGTGCGCCCGGTCCGGCCGGCCAGACCGGGCGAGGCGCAGATGATGATGCACCTGGAGATCCGGGTGAACGACCTCGAGGCGGGTGTCGCGCACGCGGTCGCGCAGGGCGCGGCGCTGGCCGGCTTCCAGCCGCAGGACGACGTGCGGGTCTGCCTCGACCCGGCGGGACACCCCTTCTGCCTTTTCCTGGGGTAATCGCGCGTGCTGCGGCGTTGCGCCGTGATTTCGGCCGCGGGAATCCCTACTGTGCTTGTGGGCGCCAGCGCGACTCCCGCAGAGCGAGGCAGCTAGATGAGCAAGCACGGACCGGTGCGGGCGACGGCCACGGCCGTCGCCGTCGTGGCCTTGGCCGGGTTCGCCCTGGCGGGATGCGATGGCCCGTCGACGCACACCGTGCCCGACGTGCCCGGCGAGTCCACGGGGAGCACGGTGGCAGGCGCGAGCTCGCTGGCGACCAGCGCGGCCAGGGCCGGCGGCGAGCGACCCGAGGCGCGGCAGACCGCGGCCAAGGTCAACGGCCAGCGCCAGCACGCCACCTCGAACTCGTTCGTGCAGGCCAACTCGATCCCGTTCCCGGTTGCCGTCGGCAACACGTGGGTGTACCGGACGAACGCCAGCGGCGAGACCGGCAAGACGACGAACCGGATCGTCGCGGCCGGCCCCGGGACGGCCGGGTACCAGGTCACCATGGCCTCGACCATCGACATCGCCGGGACGGCCACCACCCTCGAGCCGGTTTACGTGTTCTACCCGGACGGCACGGTGGGCTACCCGCTGCCCCGTGTCGACGGCGTCTCCGTGGCGGGCAACGTCCGCTGGCCGGACGCCGCGGGCCTGGCCTCCGGCCAGGCCAACCACTCGGTGCTGCGCATCCAGTCCGGCCAGGGCGGCCGGTACGAGAACGCGAACGTCACCGTCCAGGGCGCGGGCACGACGTCGGTCCGCGTCCCGGCCGGCCGCTACCAGGCCAGCGTGGTGGACACGACCATCGTCACCAACGCGGTGACCGTCGAGGTGAAAACCTGGATCGCGCAGGGCGTCGGGCCGGTGAAGATCGAGGTGCTGATCCAGGCGGCGGGCGGGACCGAGCTCAACACCACGAGCGAGCTGCTGTCTTTCACGAAGGTCGCCGCCACGGGGGTTGGCAGCTGAAACCCGGGTCCGCGCGGGCGTGACGGCGGGGCGCAGAACCCCGCCCGTTCGGGATAATCAGCTCCCTAACGGGCTTCCTCCGAGCGGTCCTGACCCCACAGCGTGTGGAATGTGCCGTCGCGGTCCGTACGGCGGTAGGTGTGCGCGCCGAAGAAGTCACGCAGGCCCTGGACCAGCGCGGCGGGCAGGCGTTCGGCTCGCAGCGCGTCGTAGTAGGCCAGGGCGGCGGAAAAGCCGGGCACCGGGATGCCGAGCCGGGCGGCGGTGGCGACCACGTTGCGCCAGGCGTCCTGGGCGGCGGCGATCTCCTTGCCGAACTCGTCGTCGACGAGCAGCGTCGGCAGCTCGGTGTTGTTCGCGTAGGCGGCGCGGATCCGGTCCAGGAAGGCGGCCCGGATGATGCAGCCGCCGCGCCAGATGACCGCGATCCGGCCGAGGTCGAGGTTCCAGTCGTACTCGCGGCTGCCGACGGCCATCATGTGCCAGCCCTGCGCGTAGGAGACCAGCTTGGACGCGTAGAGGGCCTGCTCGATCTGGTCGGCGAACTCGGCGGGCGCGCTAGCCTGCCGCTGCGGGCCTGGCAGGTGGCGGCTGGCGTCGCGCAGGTCCGCGTGGCCGGACAGCGAGCGGGCGAAGACCGCCTCGGCGATGCCGCTGACCGGGACGCCCAGGTCCAGGGCATCCTGGACAGTCCAGCGGCCGGTCCCCTTCTGTTCCGCTTGGTCGAGCACGATGTCGACGAACGGCTGACCGGTTCCGGCGTCGGTGTGCGCCAGGACCTCGGCGGTAATCTCGATCAGGTAGGAGTTCAGCCGGCCCTGGTTCCAGCTGCGGAACCCTTCGGCAACCTGCGCGGGCGTCCAGCCGATACCGTGCCTGAGCAGGTCGTACGCCTCGGCGATGAGCTGCATGTCGGCGTACTCGATGCCGTTGTGCACCATCTTGACGAAGTGGCCGGCGCCGTCCGGGCCGACGTGCGTGCAGCACGGGGTGTCATCCACGTGCGCGCTGATCGTCTCCAGCATCGGGCCGAGGCTGGCGTAGGACTCCCGGCTCCCGCCCGGCATGATGCTCGGTCCGTTGAGAGCGCCTTCCTCGCCGCCGGAGACGCCCATGCCGACGAAGTGAAGGTCCTGGTCCCTGAGCGCGGCTTCGCGGCGGCGGGTGTCCTTGAAGTGCGCGTTGCCGCCGTCGATGATCATGTCGCCGGGCTCGAGCAGCGGGGCGAACTCCTCGATCACGGCGTCGGTGGCGGCGCCGGCGTTGACCATGATGACCAGGCGCCGGGGGCGCTCCAGGGCCTGCACGAACTCCTCCGCGGTCTGGGCCGGGACGAATTGGCCCTCGTGACCGAACTGCTCGACCACGGCGGTGGTGCGGGAGGTGGTCCGGTTGTGCAGGGCGACGGGGTATCCGTGCCGGGCGAAGTTGCGGGCCAGGTTCCGGCCCATCACGCCGAGGCCGGTGACGCCGATCTGCGCCGTTGCTTGCGCCATGTGCTGCGGGTCTCCTCTGCTGGTGTGCTGCGTGCTCCCGGGCTGGATGGTGCTCGCGCCCGGCGGCGGACGGTGATGCCGGCCGGAGTGGACGAGGACCGGGGCGGGAGACGGTACGCTACCGGTGTCAGTCACGTCGTTCGGCAGCGGCCGTCCGGCGGGTGCTGCGGGCGTAGCTCAATGGTAGAGCCCCAGCCTTCCAAGCTGGTCATGCGGGTTCGATTCCCGTCGCCCGCTCTCCTGTACTTCCGCAGGTCAGCGGTCATACAGCTCGGTCCCACACTGGGCATCACGATCTCGCCCGCCTCTTTCGTGCCCGCTGCGTGCCCGATCGGCCTTTGTTCGCACCTTTCCGCTTGGCCGAGGTGAACACCTCCCCCATCGCGGCGGCGATGGCCTGATCCCGCTCCCTGGTCGCGTGCTGATAGATCAGCGCGGCCCGCGGGCTTGAGTGCCCCATCCGTTCCATCAACTCGCGCAGGCTAGCACCTGTAGCCGCCGCCATCGTGTTTCCCGTATGGCGCAGGTCATGGAGGTGCACACCCCGCAGGCCAACCTGGTCCCGCGCCGTAAGCCAGATGTCACGGAAGTTGGACCGGCGTAGGCGACCACCCTTCGGGCCGACAAAGACGAAGCTGTCAGCGGCCGGAGGCACGAACCGCTCCAGATGCCAGCGCAAATCCGGGGGCGATCTCGCGGGGAAAGGAAACGACGCGACGGCCAGCTCGCGACTTGGGCTCGGCCTCGATCAGCTTGCCGTCATTCATCTGCACCAGGGACCTGGCTACCTGGACACAGCAGCGCTCCAGGTCTATATCGCAACGGCGCAGCGCCGCGAGTTCCCCGAACCGCAGGCTCGCCAAGGTGGCCAAGAGCAGCATGGCACGATACCGGACCGGGATGCGATCGAGCAGCTCGACCAAGCTCGCCACGGGAACGACCGGGCGTTCGGGTGAGTCTTCCTGGCCAGCGCCCTTGATCCGGCACGGATTTCGTCGGATCAAACCGTCATCTGCTGCCGTGGCCATGATCGCGTGCAGCAGGCGGTACGCCTTGGCCACCGTCACCGATCCGAACGAAGGTGAAGATCCCGCTCCCCTGATCAACCGTTCCTTATGCCAGCGCCGGATCTCTGGCTCACGAATCGACCCGATAGCCCGGTTGCCGAAAGCGGGGAGCAGATGGTTCCTCAGCAGGCCCCGGTACAGCTCCTCCGTGCGCGGTTTGAGCATTCGGTCTCTGACCCAGCCGTCCGCGTAAACAGCGAAGGTCACCCTGCCGAGATCAGGATCAATCCACTCGCCATCACGAATCTCGACCTCCTTGCGGGCCAGCCACACCTCAGCGTCAGCCTTACCGGCGAAGGTCTCCGGTGCAGGCCGGTCCTTTCCATCTGGCCCCTGGTAGCGAACCTGAAACCGTCCGGATGGCAGCCGCCGGACCCGGCCGAAACGCCGCCTGCCAGCCATCAGGCCACCCTCCCCCGCCTACTTGGACTCACAGGCTCCACCAGCCCAGCGGCGATGAACTCCCCGACCGCCGACTCAGGGATCCGAACGTGACGACCGACGCGTACGAACCTGATGCGCCGCTCAGCGATGAGACGCCGAGGAAACCGTTGCGTCGTACCCAGCAGCTCAGCGACCTCAGCCACCGTCAGAAGCCGCTCAACGATCGGAGCTGTCCTCCTCGCCATAACGCCGCCTCCATCCGAGCCGCAGGCGGCAGCGCCCCCTGAGCCCTTCGTCTCGCCTCAGCCAGGGCAGCCTGCCACCTCGCGCGGTCGGCCACCGCGTGCAGGAGCCGTCGCGCATGGTCCAGGTAGTCCGGGTCGGCCGGGCCGACCGGTTCCCAGGCGTACCGGGCCGGGTCGGTTGCCGAAACACCGAGCGTCTGCAGGAGCCAGTCCTTCCGGTCGGCGCGGTGGTCGGCCAGCGTCTTGCCGGACCACTTCCGGGAGACCAGCACCCGCCGCCCGGCGTAGCCCAGGTGATCCGGGTCGTGGGCCTTGCCCTTGCACCGGCCGGGGGCCAGGCTGGGGCGGGCGTTCTTGGGCTGGATGCCATACCGCAGCCAGTTCGCGCAGGTCGGCGAGCACGGCTGATACCGCAGCGCCTCGGCCAGCCGCGCGGCGTGGGCACGCTGGGCATCGGTGTCGGCCTGGTGGCAGTCGGCCACCTGCTTGGTGAGGTACTTGGTCAGGTAGCCGATGCACTTCGGCGGCGTCCTTGGATCCGGCGAGCACGCCCTGGGCGTCGAACCGGACGCCGAACCGGGCCACATGCCACGGCTCATCCTCCGGGCCGATGGCATCGAGGGCCTGGTCCCAGGTGGGCAGGACCTCCCCGGTCGCCGGGTCGAGGTAGCCGCCGATCGCTTCATCCCACACCGGCAGCTGGTCGTCGTCGTACTTGACCTGGCTGGTGTCGGGCCACCAGACCTGGTGGTAGGTGGCGGCCAGGACCCGGCGGAGTCTCGGCGCGGGCCACGGTGCCGCGCATGGCGATGTGGACGTGCGGGGCGAGCCGCTTCTGGGGTTCGATGGCGGCGAAGTACTGCAGGTCGTAGCCGAGGTAGCGGCGCAGGTTCTGGATGAACCGGTCGAACAGCGCGGCGAAGGTGAGCGCGTCCCGGGCCGCCCGGTCATACTGGTAGGTAACCGGGTCGGCGGGCTCCCCCCCTCCGCCGACCCGGCCGTAGGACGGGCAGGTCAGGGTGAGGAACAGGGAGGGGCGGAAGGTCTTGCCGTCCGGCGCGGTGTAGGTCTTGCCCACCGTGTGCGGGCTGACCTTGCGCTTAGGCAGATCCGGGGCGTCCTGGCGGCGGCGGGTGGAACGGTGCCGCCGCGCGGGCTTATCCGGGGCGGCCTTCCCCCGCATGCCCGCCCCGTTGATCTCCTCATCCAGCTCGCCGAGGAGCTCGTCCAGGTCGCCGGTGTCCTGTCCCGGTGGCGGCGGCCTGGTCGCGGAGCTGCTGGGCTTCGGCGCGTTTCTCGATCCACCACTTCTGGTCCTCCGTCGCCGGGTCCGGTTCGAGGCGGGTTCGTCCTCGAGGTGCCAGCCTTCCCGGCACTGCGCCGCCCGCAACGTCCGGGCCCGCTCCGCGCACGACGGGCACACCGAGGCCAGGGTGTGCCCGCACGGGACCAGCACGGTGTCGGTCTCGCCGGTGTCGAGGTTGGTGCGGCGCAGCTGGATGGGGCGGATGCAGGCGCCGTGCTCGACGGCCAGCTCCTTGACCACTTCCCGGGCCAGCGGCATGGCCATCCGCTGCGCTCGCGTCGTCCTGGTCGTGCTGGTGGTGTCAGTCACTGGCCACCCTCCGACCCAGATGATCGGCATCACGACCATCTGGGTCGTCGCGGGTCCAGGTGTCGGACCAGCCGCACAGGCGGCACTCATACCGCGGCGGGCCGGTGCCGTCATCGAGCATGATCAGGCCGGTAGCACACACCGGGCACGGCTCATCGGTCCGCCACGCGGTGACCGGGGTCATATGACCACCTCCGGCCACTCGGCGCGGTCGGGGATACAGGCGGCGGCCAGGGCGCGGATGTCAGCATCGGTGACCCATCCGGCACGGACCCGGACCGGGTCCGGGTCATTCTCCAGCCGGACGAACGCCACCCCCGCCCCTGTCGCGGGGTCGGGGGAGATCAGCTCGCAGGCGGCGCCGCGGTCCCGGGCGCCGTCGCCGAGCACCATGTCGACCTGTTCGGGTTCGTCCAGCCGCATGGCGATCCGGTCGGGGAACAGGTTGCGGATGGCCAGCACGTCCTTGCGCGGGTCCTGGAGCGCGGCCACCACCGCGTAGCCGACCGCGCGGCCCTGGGTGGTCAGGGTGGCCAGGGCGTTCATGATGCGCTCGCGGAGCTTGCGGTCGGGCTGGTAGGCGGTCAGGAACGCCACCTCGTCCACCAGCACCACCGTAAACGGGTCCTCGAAGGAGAGCATGTAGTCGCGCTGCCGCCCGGCGAACCGGCTCGCCCTGGCCTGCATGTCGGCGACCGCCTGGTCGAGCATGGCGGCGATGACGGCGGGGTCGGCGGCGTACTGGCCGTAGGTGTCGAAGACGGCCCGGCCGTAGGCCAGCTCCATCAGCTTCGGGTCGGCGGCCAGGACCCGGGCCAGCCCGGCCTGCATCAGCGGGAAGATGGCCCGGACCAGGCCCCACAGCAGCGAGGCCTTCCCGGCCCCGGTGGCCCCGGCGACCAGGATATGGGTGCCGTGCAGCCGGACGAGCCAGGGCTGGCCGTCCTCGCGGCACCCGACCGGCAGCGCCTGCAGGTCCGGGCGGGCGGGGATCGGCAGGGCGGGGACGACTTGGGCGAGGGCGTCGCGGCGGACGAACTCCAGCACCACCCGCCCGGACCTGGCGGTCCGGACCCGGCAGCCCAGCGTGCCGAACCCCTCGGCCAGGTTCTCCGCGCACCCGGCCAGGTCGGCGGCAGACTGTCCGGAGACCAGCCGGACCGCCACCCGGTCGACATACCGCGTCGCGGTGACTTTGCCCGGCACCGGCAGCACGACCCGGCCCCGGTACCACGGCGCGGCCCCGGCGACGGTCATGACCCCGGCCCAGCGGCGCCGGTACAACCAGGCCCGCCAGGAGCCGCGAGCTGGTGCGGTGACCCACCGGGCGAACGAGCCCGGCCAGAACCACCGCCAGGCCGCCAGCACCACCACGGCCCCGGCAGCCAGAGCCACAAGGGTTATCCAGCCTAGATCGGCCCAGGTGACCGCGGCCAGGGCCAGCACGCTGGCGGCCACCGGATGCCGGGCGATCAGCCGGACCAGCCAGGCGACCAGCCGGTACAGCTGAACAGTGATGGTGATGATGGCGGGGGTCTGGTAGACCGCCGCCCGCCAGACGGGCAGGTCGCCCGGGTCGCGGTTGTAGAGCTGGGCCACCTGCTCGCCGGTTATGACCTTGCGCATACGCTGGTCACCTCTTTCGTGCACGCGGGAGAGAACCCAGGGGCGGCCGGAGGTACCAGCTCCAGCCGCCCCGCCTCATCTATCTGTGCTGCCATCACGCCGCCTGCCCGCCAGGCTCATCCGGGCCTGCCGCCGGGGTGGCGGTCCGGGCGGCGAGCCTGTCCAGCTCGGCCGCGTACTGGTTCACTGCCTCGGCCAGCTGGCGGCCGAAGGCCACGTCCTGCCCGGTGACCTCGCCCCGGCCGGGGTTGGTGATCGTGATGTCCGCCGCCCCGTCCCGGATGGCCAGGATCGGCGCGGCGTCCTCGTAGGTGCAGCACTGGATGTGGGTGCTGGCGGTCAGCCGGACAAAGGACTGGACCGTGGCCGTGCCGTCCGCGCCGAACCGGACCGATGCCGAGGTCTGGGTCATGCCGTCACCTCCCGCCCGCCGGGCAGCGGCACCAGGCCCGGCTCGCCTGCGTCGGCATCGAGCAGGACCTCCGCCTGGGCGGTCAGCGTGTACGGGACCGGCGCCTCCGGCAGCGGCGGCAGGCCCCGGTAGCGGCGCTCCACCGCCACCGCGTACGCCCACGCCTGCGCCGCCAGCTGCCGGGCGAAGTCCACGTGCCCGGCCTCGATCTGCTCCGGCAGCGTGAAACTCACCTGGGTCGACCCGGCGCCGATGACGAACAGCGGAGCCTTGGCCGGGAACGGCACGAACGCCACCTCGTGGCGGGAGCCGACCCGCAGGCACAGATGCGCCGCCGGGGCGCGCCGCGCCGTCACGCCGCGTCCTTATGCGATTCGGGCGCCGGGCGGCCCAGGCCCCGCGAGGGAGCCCGCACGCCGGTGGCCTTGAGGGAGTACGCCTGCCGCGCCGCGCACTTGTTCTTGCCGTCACCCGCGCAGCGCGAGGCATCCACGTACGGCATCACCGTCATCCCGTCGAACTCGACCGCCGTGAACGGGGACCCCGGCGCCGCGGGCGGCAGCACCGGCTGCACCTGGGCGGCGATCTTGACTTTGACGGTCCGCTGCCGGGCGTCGGGGTCGGCGTCGATGACTTCGACCACCCACAGCGGCAGGCCGGTGTGCTTGTCTGCCTGCTGGACTACCCGGTCAGCGGATGACCGGTCGAAGTCCCGCACCATCTCGATGCCCCCGGCCGCGTACGCGCCATCGGGGAAAACCATCCCGAACTCGATCGGGATCGGACGAGCTTGAAGCGCCATCGGCTCCACCTTTCGCTGGCTGACTCCGCGCCGCCGGGCCAGGCCTGAATTGGCCTCACAAGCTGGGCGGCCTTGCTTGGTTCCACTATTCGGCGCGCGACACGGACGGTTACACCTCCGTGACAAGTCCTTCGGGACGTCTTAGAATGCAAACGTCCCTGATTGGAGCGAGACCATGGCGAACGAGCGGCTCCGCGCGGCGCTGGACCGAGATAGATGGACGCTTCCGGCCTTTGCCGAGGCGATTGGCGTGGATCCTAAGACGGTCGAGCGGTGGATCAGCAAGGAGCGCACGCCGCACCGGCGTATCGCGATGGCAGCAGCCGCCCGGCTCAGCGAAGATCCCGCCTACCTGTGGCCCGAGCTGGGCAGGCGCCCGGTTCTCGACACCACATACGGCGAGATCATCACCGTCTATCCCGAACGCAACGCCGTCCCGAACTCGCTGTGGCTGTCCCTCCTCCGGGCCGCTGACCGAAACATCGACCTGCTGGTGTACGCAGGCCTGCATCTCCCCGAGGCCAACCCGGCATGGCCGAAGGAGATCCAGGCCAAGTGCGCGGACGGCGCGCAGGCCCGGATCGCGTTCGGGGACCCTGATTCTGCCGAGGTTCGGGCACGCGGTCAGGAGGAAGGCGTCGGGCAAGGCCTGGCCGCCCGCATCAACTACGCGCTGGCCTGGTACCGGCCGGTCCTCTCAGCCCCGAACCTGGCCGTCCGGTTCCACGCGACCGTCTTGTACAACTCCATCCTGCGATTCGATGACCAGATGCTCGTTAACCCGCACATCCACGGCATGCCCGCCTTCCGGGCTCCTGTCCTGCACCTGCGGCGAGTCCAGGGCGGCCCGCTGTTCGAGACCTACTTGGAATGCTTCGAGAACATCTGGGCCGCAGCCCGGCCCTACCAGCCGACGGAAGAGAGCTGACATGCCACGCGTGGACTACCTCAACGACCCGGCAGCGCCGAAAGCCAACAGCATCGTCCCCGCAGTCAGCGCCATCGTGACCGACGGCCAGGACCGGATCCTGCTCATCCGCAGGACCGACAATAACTACTGGTCCATACCCGGCGGCCAGGTCGAACCGGGAGAATCACTACCCCAGGCAGTGACCCGCGAGGTCGCCGAGGAAACCGGGATGCGATGCGAAGTGACCGGCCTGGTCGGCATCTACTCCGATCCCGGCCACGTCGCCGCCTACGACGACGGAGAGGTCCGGCAGGAATTCTCCATCTGCTACGCAACCCGCCTGCGCGGCGGGCAGATCCAGACCAGCCCGGAATCCGCAGCCGTCCGGTTCGTCAGCCAGGACGAACTGCCCGGCTACACGATCCACTCATCGATACAACGGCGGATCGGCCACTACCTTGAGCACCGGGCTAGGCCCTACATCGGCCTGGCCGACTGATCAGCCAGCCGGGCCAGCGTCCGCTGGCAACATGAAACCAGATCCGGGCGAGCAAGACGCAGCGCCCGCGTCACCGCATGACCTGGGCCATACCGCTGCTCGATCTCATCCATCCGGTCCTCGAACTCCACCAGCCTGCCATCCGGCGCCGTCGTCAGATCACAGAACACCAGCGCATCAGCCGTCACCGACTGCTCCGCCTCGAACTCTTCGACCAGAGCGCGCTCCAAGCCTCGGACCCGCGCCTCATACACAGCACACGAGTGATGTGCCACCAGCCGCGCCAGCCGGTCATCCACGCCGACCCTCCGCAGGAACCTGGCGCCATCCAGAGGATGAAACCCCGTATCCGCCAGATCCGGGGCATACCCGATGTCATGAAGCCACGCCGCCGACGCCAGCAGCTCATCCGACAGGCCAAGCCTGGCAGCAACGTCCTCACCGCGAGCGCCAGCACCCTGGACATGCCGCCACCGGCGCGGCAGCACCGGATCCAGATACCGCTGCGCCAGAACACGCGCCTCAGCCGCCGACATCATGACCCGAGCGTACGGTCCCGAACATGCGCCTAAGTGCGCGCCTTGCGCGTTCTTCCAGACTGCGTTGCCGAATTTAGCCGTATTTGATCAAGGCGGCGCCGCGCAGCGGCGCCGCTGGCCCGGCGCCAGCGTCGGCCTCTGCCTTGGGAGGCCCGGCCGCCGCGCGCCGGGCCATCCGGCAGCTCGCCACTGATCAGCCAGGCTCACTCGTCACGCAGCCGTGCTGAACGCGGCCGTGTTCCTCGCCTTGCCGTTGTCCGGCTTGCGGGGGGCGCGTCGAGGGAGCCATGGCCTCGGGCCCGATAGGCGGGCCGCCCCGAAGGTGAACACGGCGGCGTAGATGAGGTCGATGGGGACCAGTCCCGGCCGCCCTGTCGCGATGGCTGTGACGGCGTCGAGGAACTGGATGAGGGCGGTGAGGATCATCAGGGCTGCCAGGACGCGCCGTGCCCGCAGGGCCAGCGTGACCAGCAGCATTACCGCCACCGCCAGATTGCGGGTGATGAAGTAGTCAGCGTAGTTGTGCCCGGCGGTGTTCAGATGCTCGCCTGAGGCGAAGATGGCCAGGACAGCGCCGGTGGCGGTGAGCAAGGCGCCGAGGATAACGATGACAGTCAGCCACCACGGCCACGTTCTGGCGGTGGCCGTCGGCGGCAGTTCAGCGGTGACTGGGTAGGCGGATTCCGATGGCTCTTTCATGACGTACGCTCCTTGCCTTGCCAGGCTGGCCTGATTGGCGCCCGGGTTAACGGGACAGTGCTGCGCAGATGTCCGCGACGGCACCGTGGCCGGTGAAACCGTACGGGCGGGCGACAAACGGGCGGGTGCTGCACCACCTGCGAAGATGGCGTCGCGCGGCAGGGAGTTCCGCCGCGCTGGCCACGCCGACCTGGCGCTATCCATGCAAGAACCGTAAGGTCACTCCGGCATGCCAGTCGTCGGCTCCCGGATGACAGTTCACCTACTCCCGGGGGTGTAGACACGGCACACAAGGCGGGTGGCAGAGGACCGGAGCCCAAATCATCTGCACGCACGGACGGCCCGGCGGGCGGGAGGTCAGACGGCATGACCGCGAAGCCAGCGGCTCCTTACAAGCTGGTGATCCCCACCGCTGACGCCGTTGACGATGACCGCCTGGTCATGGCGACATGACCGGGGAAGGTGCAAAGACCCCCCACCAGACTGCCGCCGGATTGTGATACGCCTCCGGTACGGCATCAAGCGCGGCTGTGACCGTAGGACAATGAGCACAGGTTAACTGCCTGGTTAACGTACACGCGAAGCCACCCTTGACACCTTCCCTCCAGCGAATAGATCGGCAGCAATCAGTCCGATGGGGGAGAGGGGCGACGCACCAGGACCACGGCCGGGCGGGACCTGGCCTACGCATTACGGGCGTACCCCCGAGATGTCCCCGAACCGCCATCAACAGCCAACGACCGTCACCAGCAGCAACCTGTTACCTGAAGCTAGCGCGGGCTCTGAACCCGCGACCAACGTACGTGACATGCTTGTAATGCGTAGCTCGCTGGATGGCGACGAGGACCAGGGCGACGAGCTGCCGACCGTCGTGCGCGACCACCGCCGCCGTGCCCGTTGCGTGCCCGATCGGCCGGTCAACGACGGAAACCTACGGTCACTCGCGGACACCCTGATGCACCGCCTCACCTGCGAATAAGCAGGCTGACCCCCGTGCACCGGGTCGCCTCGCTGTGTAAACGCTGGCTGCTGGGCACCCACCAAGGCTCGGTCGACGAGGCGCACCTGCCCGCCTACCTAGACGAGTTCACCTTCCGGTTCAACCGCCGCCGCTCACGCAGCCGCAGCATGCTGTTCTACCGCCTCCTCGAACTCGCCGCTGGCCACAGCCCCGTCCGCACCAGGACCTGATCGCGACCAGAGGCCGCAAGAAGCGGTACCCACGGCCCCCGGCCACACGCGGCAAGCCGCTGAGCCTGCAACGCCCGCCTGCGCAACGGCCCTGGCGAACAACTCCCCCGGCTTAACTCCGCCAAGATGGATACTCCCAAGACAACAAATTGTCGATGAGGAGGGTCAAGCGGCTAGCGGTTTGGCTGCTACTGTCGAAAAATGACCGAACCAATGGCGTCAAGACCATACATGCCGGGCTACGGGACACTTCCTGCTGATGAGGGGAGCGGGCTGCTGCCATGGTCGTGGGCAGAGGAGAAGCTGCTGCACTCGCACGACTTCTGGCTTGCCACCGTCGGTCCCGTGCGTGTTCCGCACCTAATGCCGGTGTGGGCGGTCTGGGACCAGGACAAGCTGTGGTTCTGCAGCTCCAACGGATCCCGCAAGGTACGCAACCTGGAGGCGGAGCCGCAGTGCACGCTGTCGACGGACAACCCGCTCAAGCCCGTGGTGGTGCGTGGCCGCGCCGAGCGGGTAACCGACGTTGCGGGGCTTGAAGCCATGATCGCGGCGGTGAACGCCAAATACGGCACCAGCTATGGCCTGGACATGGTGGACCCTAAGTCCCAAAGCGTCTTCGCGGTGGTGCCGGAGTGGGCGTTTGCCCTGGATTCTGGTGATTTCTCCGGTTCGCCGACACGGTTCACGTTCGCAAATCCAAGCTGACAAGTGAGATCCAGCGCGCGCCGTGCCTGCACCAGGGCCTCGACACACGCACCGACCTGGGCGGGCTGAACCTCTCTGCGGTTCCCAAGGTGTTCATCTCGCTGTGTAAACGCTGGCTGCTGGGCACCCACCAAGGCTCGGTCGACGAGGCGCACCTGCCCGCCTACCTAGACGAGTTCACCTTCCGGTTCAACCGCCGCCGCTCACGCAGCCGCGGCATGCTGTTCTACCGCCTCCTCGAACTCGCCGCTGGCCACAGCCCCGTCCGCTACCAGGACCTGATCGCGACCAGAGGCCGCAAGAAGCGGTACCCACGGCCCCCGGCCACACGCGGCAAGCCGCTGAGCCTGCAACGCCCGCCTGCGCAACGGCCCTGGCGAACAACTCCCCCGGCTTAACTCCGCCAAGATGGATACCCCTAACCGGACTATGGCGTCTCCACCGGACACCCGGTAGGACGCTGAACTGCGGATACGGATTCCGGCGCACTGGCTGACACCCTCCATTGATCTACGGATCAAAAGCTCAGACCCGGTTCACATCCAGATCGTGGCTACCGCGGCCGCTTGCCCCTCGATCGTCAGGGCGGTTACGTCCAGATGGTGATCCGCGGGCGGCGGATTATCACGATCTTGCTTGTGCAGGTCCTGGAATTCGTCGTCAGTGAGGTAGACGCGTCGCGTGCCCGCTCGGTGGCGTGCTTCGGGCGGTGCAACGTGCAGTCTCACGATCAGGCACCCGGACAGATGCTGACGGTACAGCCGGAGCGTTTCTGGCGTCAGGACATCAGTGACGATCACCTCGAACCCGTGCTCGTGAAAACGGCGGGCGAGGCCGCAGGCATTCTCCACGCCCAGGCGCTGCTGCAACACGCCTTCGGGACCATCCCATGGCGCGGCAGCTCCCGAGACCACGAGCTGGCGCAGGTCGTCCACGTCGATGACAGCAGCGCGAGCGCATCGGCGGGCAATAAGACTGGCCGTCGTGCTCTTGCCCACCGCAGGACCTCCCGTCAGCACTAGTGGCGAGCGCGTACTCAGGTCGGCCACCTGGCCAGTTTAGGATCCATGATCCGGAAGACACGCGGAATGATCTTCGATGAGCCATGACGCCGACTGAATACATGCAGGTCAATCGTAAGAATCGCTCGATGGCGATGTCGGCCTCCGGAGCCGTGCACGTGCCCCTAGGGATGGCCCTACAACGGCCCTAGAACGCTGAGGACCACGGGGGTAAATGCAGGACGGTGAAGGTAGCCCGCGGAGCGCGCAGCGGGCGTATGCCCTGGTCACAGCGGCAAAGCTGCTACTTGGGTGGTAACACCGACACCCTGACACGGAAGAGGTCGCCGGTTCCGCGATCCCGCTCGGCCCCAGTTCAAGCCAGTGCCGCGTCACCCGGCGTGGTGACTTTAGCGGTGGAGCTGCCTACTTCCACTCGTAGAACTGAGCCGCGACCTTGCCGTTTGCTTCTGTTTCGTACTCATATACTACGGCGACGCCGTTGAGCCGCGCCAGCCGCTCCGAATTGGTCTGGTAATAGATGGCCCCGCGCCACGACACCGCCGTGCCGTGACCGGTGAAGCGGCCAGCGCCCTGGGCCCGCCAGGCGGCCATCTCGCCGTCATCGGTCATGACGATCCCCTGACCGTCGCCGAAGAGGGTCCCGTCCGGCCGGGTCACCGACACGTAAGTGCCCACTGGGGTATCCATTTAACCGGAGTAGCCTGGGCCGGTGGAGCAGCTTCGAGCTGGCGTGTATTACCCGAGGTCAATGGGCGAGTTCCAGGCCTGGTTCCGCACCGACGAGGACTGCCTAGACTACCTGGAGTGGCTGCGCTGGCCGAGCGGTTTCATCTGCCCGCGCTGCGGGGACGGCACGGGCTGGCGGCTTGGCGATGGCCGCTTCGAATGCGCCAGGTGTAGTTCGCGGACCTCGGTGACGGCAGGCACGATCTTCGACCGGACGCGGACGCCGCTGACCGTATGGTTCACCGCGTGCTGGCTGTTCGCCACGCAGAAGGACGGCATCTCGGCGCTGAGCCTGCAGCGGTCCCTGGAGATCGGCTCGTACCAGACCGCGTGGGCGATGCTGGGCCGGCTGCGGTCGGTGCTGGTGCGCCCGGGCCGGGACCGGCTGTCCGGCACGGTGGAGGTTGACGAGACCTATACCGGCGGCGACGAGCCGGGGCTGCGCGGCGGCCGGGCCCCGGGTAAGAAGGTGCTCACCGGCATCGCGGTGGAGGTCAGAGAGCCGAAGGGGATCGGCCGGTGCCGCCTGGCGGTGCTGGCCGACGGGTCCTCGGCCTCGCTGCATCCCTTCGTCACCGGCCACCTCCGGCCGGGCGCGACGGTCATCACCGACGCCTGGATGGGCTATCACGGGCTGGCCGGGCTCGGCTATGTCCACCAGCGGCGCAGCCAGCGGGCTGCCCGCGCCCGCGGCGAGGACCCGGGCGAGCTGCTGCCCGCGGTGCACCGGGTCGCCTCGCTGGCCAAGCGGTGGCTGCTGGGCACCCACCAGGGCTCGGTCGACGAGGCGCACCTGCCTGGTTACCTCAACGAGTTCGCGTTCCGCTTCAACCGCCGCCGGTCGGCCAGCCGCGGCCTGGTGTTCTACCGGCTGCTGGAACTCGCCGCCGGTCATGACCCGGTCCGCTACGGCGACCTGATCGTCCGCCCGCGATCCAAGGCACCGCCCGCGCCGCCAGGCACCCGAGGTCATCCGCCCAGCCTGGAGCGGCCAGGCGCGAACCGCCCGTGGCGGGCAGCAGAGATGCAGCTACGGCTGCCCTACTCCGGTTAAATGGATACCCCAGAGTGCCCATATCGCTCTCCGGGGTGCCCAGCAGGGTCCCGCTCGCCTGGAAGGACACCTCGACCCTCGGGCCGACGCCCTCATCAGGCAGCACCCGCATCCCCGTGATCTGGCCCGTCTCCTCACCAAGATGTTCACCAAGCATGCTGCGAACCTCCTTGTACGCTCACCGCTCGTGAACCTTCATCGTAAACAGCCCAATCCGGAGCGGAACCTCCCGGCGGGGGTAGTTGCGTAGGGAAGGTTCACGAGGACGCCTGCCGGACCGGACGCGTGCCATCCCCTGCAAGGTGCGGGAATCTCTCACAGTTTCTCACGGACTGACCAGACGGTACCGGACTACAGCATCTATGCCGGATACATGCCAGGACGCTGACCTGCGGATACGGATCCTGGCAGACTGGCCGGACACCTTCCATTGATCTACGGATTAGATGCTCCCCCAAGCAAGCGCGGGCCCGGAGTGTGATACGTGCCGATTGGCCGTCTGGGGCTCCTGCTCTAGGCCGTGCGCATCTACCGGGCTGGATGGTACTGAGAACCTTGCGCCTTACGCAGGGACTCAATCCGTTCCTGGCCGCTCAGCAGCCGAGTGAGCTTGGACGCCTTGACCGCGCCCCCAGCGGTGACTGCCAGAGCGGCGCTTGCAGCGGTTGCATCGTCCGCTGCCTCGGTAATGATCAGCACGTCATACTCGCCGAGCGGATACCCGCCCACTACGATCTTTACTCCCATGGCCTCCAGCGCTGGCTTGACTGTTTCGATACGGTCGTGCGGCTCCTTGATCTGGGCCGCCACCGACTCCGGGGTATAAGCGACTTCGTACATGTAGAGCGCCATGGGTGATATCCCTCCCTTGTACCGTCGTAGCACGACGATCCTCGGAGGCCACGTCCCGGGAGGTGGTGTATGAAATGACCACCTCGCGATCTATTTCTATTTAAGCAGGAATTGCCTCTATTGTCAATCCAGCCTCACTGGTGACATTCTTTCCCATGCCAGGCTGGGCGGCTTTCCGGCAGGCGGCGAGGATTTCCAGGCCCATGTAGCGGCGGGACTCGGTCCATTCGTCGTCCTGCTCGGCCAGCACCGCGCCGACCAGGCGGATGATGGCGTCACGGCCGGGGAAGATGCCCACCACGTCAGTGCGGCGGCGGATCTCCTTGTTCAGCCGCTCCTGGGGGTTGCTGGACCAGATCTGGCGCCAGGCCTCGCGGGGGAAGGCGGTGAAGGCCAGGATGTCGTCGCGGGCGTCATCGAGGTGAGCGGCGGCCTGCGGCAGCTTGGCCTCGAGCGCGGCGACGACCTGGGCGTGCTGGGCGCGCACGGAATCGGCGTCGGGCTGCTCGAAGATGGTCCGGACCAGGGTAGACACCCACGGCTGGGCGGACTTGGGCACACGGGTGAGAAGGTTGCGGTGGTAGTGGGTGCGGCACCGCTGCCATGATGCGCCGGGCAGCACCGCGGCGATCGCGTTCACCAGCCCGGCGTGGTCGTCGCTGATCACCAGGGCGACGCCGGACAGGCCACGGGCGACCAGGCCGCGCAGGAACGCCAGCCAGCCCGCGCCGTCTTCGGAGCTGGTCACGTCGATGCCGAGGATTTCACGGTGCCCGGCGGCGTTGACGCCGGTGGCGATCAGGCAGTGCACGTTAATGGTCCGGCCGCCCTCGCGGACCTTCTGGGTCAGCGCGTCGATCCAGGTGAAGGTGTACGGGCCGGCGTCCAGCGGCCGCGACCGGAACTGCTCCACCAGCTCGTCCAGCTCTGCGGCCATCACGCTGACCTGCGACTTCGACAGCGCCGTCACACCGAGCGCGGCAGCGAGCTTCTCCACCCGCCGCGTCGAGACCCCCAGCAGGTATGACGTCGCGACGACCGAGGCCAGCGCCGCCTCGGCCCGGCGGCGGTGCTCCAGGAACCACGGGAAGTACGAGCCGGCCCGCAGCTTCGGGATCGCCAGCTCCATGGTGCCCACCCGGGTATCCCACTCCCGGCGCCGGTACCCATTGCGGGAGTTCACCCGGTCCGGGCTCACCTCCCCGTACCCGGCCCCGCACCGGGCCTCCACCTCGGCATCCATCATCCGCTGCGCGAACTCCCGCACCATCTCCCGCAGCAGGTCCGGGCTCGCCGATGCCAGCGTCTCCTCGAAACGATCACCGGGGACCGGCACAATGTCACCTACGGCCACTTCGCTCTCCTTCGTCTCTGACTACGCACTTCGAAGGATCGCGAGGTGGCCGCCTTCCTCCACGGCGACACGCCGTACTTCGGCAAACGAGTCACATCAGGATCGGTTACCCCATACACCACTTCCGTGGACGTGAACTCCTCGGATGCCTGGATCACGTCAAGTTGCAGGTCTAATGGGCGCGTGGGATATGCATGGGACGATCCAAGCTTCCCGGCATTTGGGCTACACCATCCGCCCAGGTCAAAACACTGGCGCCGCGCCGAGCTGTACTGATCTGTAATCCGTCGGTCCTGTCGGCGGGCAGACTTTGCCACGACGAGATGGTCGGGCCGTGCCCGCTACGTGCCCGATCGGAGGAGCCACCGCGGACAGTCACGGTCTCTCACGGTCAGCGGACCAGTAGACCCGCAGGTCAGCCAATCCGCAGGTAGTGGCGCTGCAACGCCACTGACTTCCCAAGCTGACAGTGCGGAATCGGTGAGGTTCGGCTTCCCGCCGCCCGTATGCGGGCGGAAATG
>CAVUUF010000015.1:0-137711 GCA_963744575.1 uncultured Actinomycetota bacterium
CCCCTGCGTGGACGCGGGGAACTCCGAGACGCCCTGACCTTGTACAGCTGGGGGCTAGGAGCCGTCGTCTCCGGCTGGCTTGGCTGCTTCGCTGGCGGCGGCCCGGCCCTCGGTGGTTCCTCGCTGCAATCCGGCCAGCCGGTCACGGATGTCGGCTGCCGACCTGCTCGGCACGGAGACAGGTTGCGTACTCGGTATGGCACCCGGCACGAGGTTCGCGTTCGGTACGCGCCGGGGAAGTCCCACCGCGGTCGGGGTCCCCGCAGTCGGTGATTCGACTGTCTCCGCGGCATGCCAGCCTTCGTCGGCCGGTGACAACCAGCGAGCTCCGGAGGCAGGCGCCGAACCAGAGGCAGGCGCCGAACCAGAGGCAGGCGCCGAACCGGGCGTACGGCGACCGCCCTTGAACCAGTGCGATTCGACCGAATCGTAGATAGGTAGCCTGCGGTCTTCCGCCGGAATCTCGGCTGGCGGGACCATCACGCCGTTGCCGGAACCCGCCTCCTGCCGCAGTTGCCCTGTACCGCCCGGCGAAGCGAAAGCGGAGGTGCGGACGGCCGACGGCCTCCTGACCCGAGACGGGGCCCTGCTCAGCCGCGGCTTGGTCGCCCGGCATGCCAGGCAGACCGGAGTCTGCCGCCTCGGCCATGGCGGGGCCGGCCGGGGCCATGGGCCGGGTGGTGGCCGTGACGGCCGGCGCCTGATCAGACTGCCGCCCCTCCTCGGACATCAGCCGCCGACCGAGCGGCGCGATCAGTGTTCCTTCCCTCGGCGGTGCCAGGTTAGCGGACCGTACCGCGGCCGCATTCTGCGGCACCGTGGCAGCGCCCGGCCGCGCGGCCAACTCGTGTGCCCCTCGCCTGGGCCCGGCAGTAGCAGAACCGGCAAATCCCGGACGCGGGGCCGCGTCCCTGCGGGCAATGAGCTCATCGGGGAGCCAGACAAGCGCCGTGAGGCCACCGAATTCGGCCTGCTGGAGCCGGACTCTGACACCGCGCCGGGCGGCAAGCCTGGCCACCACGATCAGGCCGATCCACTTCGGTAGCTCGATGTCACCCGACGGCGGATTCTCCAGCCGCCAGTTAGCGTGGGCCATCTCTTGCGCGCTCATCCCGACCCCCCGGTCGGTGATGCTGATCAGCGCACCGCCGCTGTCGGGCAGCTGACCGGAGACCTCCACTGGCATATCCCCCGCGGAGAATGACGTCGCGTTCTGAATCAATTCGGCGAGCAGATGCACCAGGTCATCGACAGCAGGTCCGGACACCGCGACTTCCGGTTGCGGACGTACCGAGACGCGTTCGTATTCCTCGACCTCGGACGTCGCGGCCCTGATCACGTTCATGAGCGCGGCCGGCTGGTCCCAGCTGCTGGACACCTCGTGACCGGCCAGGACAAGGAGGTTCTGCGAGTCGCGGTGCATGCGGGCGGCGATTCGATTCACCCTGAACAGCATGGCCCGCCGGTCCCTGTCCTGCTCTCCCTGCTCGAGGTTGTCCATAAGCCGCATCTGCCGTTCCACCAGGGACTGGCTGCGGCGGGAGAGATTCACGAACATGGCGTCGAGCTTGTTACGAAGGCCGACCTCTTCCCCCGCCGGCAGCGACATCCTGCTGCCCATCTGCTCGAGGGCGCGCGCGATGTCGCCTATCTCGTCCGGGGATGCCACGTCGGCGGGCGACGGGTCGGACGGCCTGCCGGCGGCCAAGGCCAGCGCGCGGGCCCGGAGCCGGTACAGCGGCTGTAGGACAGACCTGGCGGTAGCGATCGTGGCACGCACGGCCAGAACCAGGACGACCACGATCACGACGCCGAGCGCGACCGCCCCCAGGATGGCCTCGTCCCGGACGGAACTACTCGACGAGTTGATCCTCGTGCCGTGCAGGACGTCGGCCAGGCCGACGACGCACACCGCGAGAACCGCGACAGCAGCGGCCGGGATGATGACCAGCAGCAGCAACCGGGAGCGGATATGCCGGCTGCCATTCGCGGCAGGCACCCTGTCCTGTCTGGCGGACGAGCTTTGCCCGGACAGCGAACTGGTACGTGAAGGCTCGATACCGGCGGGCGGACCTATGGGCTCGGGATGCCCGCCGACGTTGTATCCGGCTGTCGGCACGGTCGTCCCGAAAGGCTCACGGAAGGACACTCCGGCACGGTCACCGCGAGTCTCGCCTACGGCCCTCGGCAGTGTTTCACGCCCTGACCCATCGGGATGCCCCAAGAAGTCCTCGGTCTTGGTCTTGGCGACGTCCCTGGCCACCAGGAAGGCGACCATGACGATCAGGATAGCCACAAAAATTTGGGTCAACATTCCGCTCACATCCGGTCGATAGCCGGGATCAGGCACGCGATGCCGCACATGAGGCGATCCCGATAGTGTCCGGTGATTTCCGCACCGACGCGTCCGGGGCCGCGGGTCACCGGGAACCATCCTGGGAGCGGAACCGACATGGCACCCCTCCCCGGCGGCCTACCTGAGCGCACGGCATCGCATAACCGACCTAACTCTAACGGGGCGACCGGCCGGCCGTATGCGGATTACTACATAGAGGAAAGTCAGCATCCATTGCGTTGAGCGCCGCAGCTTCAGAACATGCCAAGCTTAGCCGGTCAGACTGAACTATGTCCGGTCAAATCCGGTTTACGACGTTACATGCCCTGGCTTCCCGCATAACTCGCGGGCCGCGGGGCTGTCCCAGCGGCCACCGCTCCTGGTCCGCTCTCGCGGTCGCGGTCGCGGTCGTGTTGAGGCTACTTCCGAGTATCTGGCGAAGTTCGCCGTATGGAATTTAACTCTCCGATATTGATAAGGCTCTGCTGTACTGCCTGAGTCAGCGGATCGCCGGATGGCAGGACCCGCTCACAGCGCGTGGCGGTGTCACGGAGCAGGGCTACGGCATCGCCGACCCGGCCTGCGGCGTAGTAAAGATAAGCCAGGTTAGCCAGGCGTGCGAGCGTGTCGGCATGATCAGGGCCGAGCACTCGCCTCGAATCCGCGCAGCACTGCTCGGAGAGCTGCATCGCGGTCGGTATCCGGCCGGCTGCGCGGTAAGCGGCGGACAGGTTAGCGGTCGTGGCGAGCGTATCCGGATGGTCGCGCCCGAGTACCTTCTCACGGTCGGACAGGGCACGTTTGTAGTGCGTGATCGCGTCCTTGAACTTGCCCCCGGCCAGGTAGGCAGCGGCGAGCCGATCATGGGTGGCCATGGTCTCCGCGTCGCGGGGGCCCTGCAGGCGCTCGCGGTCGGCCAGGTTGCTGCTGAGTAGCCTGATGGCCGCGCCGATGTCTCCCGCAGCCCGGTAGGCCGCGGCAAGCTCGTCTCTCGCGCTGAGGGTGTTCGGATGGCGGCCCCCGCGGAACTGCTCGCACTCGCTGACGGCCCGGGTCATTACGGTAACCGCGTCGCCCGGTTCACCAGCCAGGATCAGGGCCTTGGCCAGGCTGACCCGGGCCGCGATGATAGCCGAGTGCCCGGGTGCGAGCTCGCGGCCGCGCTCGGCCAGCACCCGCTGATACCAGTCCACGGCTTCAGCCGCGTATCCGGCCGCTAGGTACGCGGCGGCCAGGTGACCGGCGACGACCAGTGCGTCCGGGTGACCAGGCATCAGCTTGGTGTCGCAGCGGGCAGACAAGTCACGCCAGTACTCCACGGCCGGCCCGACCAGGCGAGCCCCATCGAGGCTGCGACCGGCTCGCAGCAGCAGCGTATGGCATCCATCGGCCCAGAGCACGTCGGGGGCCGTGTCGTGCAGGCTGGCCGCGTTCAGCCGCAGGCTGCTCGCCGTCCACGGCTCGGGCTCGTCGGCGGGCCAGATCTCGAGCAGGGCGGTGGCGGCCGCGCGAGCCGCGGGCTCCTGGACGTTGGTCGGTGCCGCCAGCCTGATCGCCGCCTGGAGCACCGAGTTCATCAGGATCGTTGGCGGTGTTACTGCCCGGTTGACGCTGATCAGGCCGGCCCGCTCGATGGCGAGCAGCGCGTCCCAGGCCGGCTTCGGGTCCACGGCCGGGGAGAATGGGGTCACCGCACTCCCCAGATACGCGGCCACGCTCGGCGTGCTGAAGATGGCGCCCGGGATCCCGTGCCCGTCGAGCAGCGCGACCAGCACGAGCATGAGGCGGACCGACGCGCCGGGCAGCAGCGACTCCGCCTGCCCCAGGGAAAGCGTCCAGGTAACCGCGGCCGCGCTCGGCACTTCGCCCGCCGCTACCCCGATCTGCTGCCGCCGGCGGGCGAAGTAGTCCCGGTAGTCCCGGCAGGCCAGGGTGGAGTTCGCAACCACCGACGCGGCCTGGGCAAGGGCCAGCGGCTCACGGCCGAGTGCCTCGATCAAGTCGATCGCGCCGTGACGCTGGGCCGGGTTCACGCTGAGCCGGTCGGTCAGGCAGCTGAGAGCCTCGCGGACGCTGTAGAAGCCCAAGGGGAAGACCCGTACCCCGCGCCGTTCTGCGGCGATCGAGGACTGCGTACCGGTGACTAGTACCCGGCCGGCTGGTCCATCCGGCCACAGCCCGTCCAGATCGGTTGGGTCTTTCACGTCGTCCAGAACGACGAGCCACGGCGTATTGGTCACGCTCAGCCAGCTGACGAAGCGTGCCGCTATCGACTCGGCCGTCCCGGCGGGCTCGATGCCGAAGGCCGCCGCCGAAGCCTGTACGTACCCGGAGAGCACCGAGGCCCGGTCGGTGGCGGAGATCCAGATCAGCGCGTCGATGGTGCCGGACCGCCAGAGCGACTCCGCGATGATCACGGCGATCTGGGTCTTGCCGCAGGCGCCCAGCCAGTTCGACGGGCCCTCGGCAAAAGCCGAGCCTGGCACCAGCGCCAGGGTGGCTCCCGGGACGAGCGCGTCCATGATGCCGCGGCCGGTATCGGGCCGGTCGGTGTACCCCTCGGCAAGCGGCGGGATCTCGCCCACCCGGAACCGCTGAGCAGCCTGCTCAGCTGACATCCCTCCTGAGGGCATCACTGTCCGCTACCCCCAACTATTCATCTGACGTTGAAACCTCCCCGGATTACTTCATCAATAACACGCGGCGGTCCAGACCCGAGGAGCTTTGCCCATATCGCGATCTTCACTAACACATCATTATGCACGTGCACCAGGATTTCCGTAGCCCTCTAGCGGAGATCGGGTGAAGAGCTACGAGGCTGAGCAACGGTGCTACCGAGGATAGGTAAGGCTGGATTACTGAAGCGACTTCTGTTACTGAAGTTAGCTTAGGGGCGCTCGGGAACTAGGTCCTGAGGGGCGGATACCGAGCCAGAGCGCCCCGGCACACGCCGCAGCGGCCGGCCAGCATGGCACGCGGCGTAGCACCGGTTCCCCGGGCACGGCGGTCGGCACCACACCGCGACGAGGCCAGATCGCTGCGATCGCGGCGGCAACCTGGACGACCAGGGCGGCACCGACCTGCCCGGCCCACCTCGCCGCCCAGCACGACCAGGCCCGGGTCGAGCACCACGCAGACGGACGCGAGCCCGACCGCGACCCGGTGCGCGAGTTCGCCCGGAACGCTTCGGCCGCGGCGGCGGGCAGCCGGACGGTGCCGGTGGGCGCGGCGGGATCCTGGCCGCGGCGGCCGGGCGTTCGCTGGTGGTGGTGGTCCGCGACGCGCATCGGGACCCCGGCGACGCGATCCCTGCTCGACGTGCTGCTCGCGGCGCGTCCCGACCTCGTGCTCGTGGCGATGGGGGTACCAATCTGGCGCCTGCCGGAGGGCCGTCCTACCTGGCCACCTACGGGGCCTCCCGGCAGCGCCCATGCCGCCGCTGAATGGCTCGGCCTGGCCTGAGACGCCGTTCGGGAGGGATAGCGAGCGCTAACAGAGCCGGGGCACCGCGAGCGGCCGGGACGCCAATGCCAGCAAAGCGGTGGGGAACATGCATAATGACGGTCATGCGACTGTCAGCCCGGGCCGATTATGCGCTGCGCGCCGCGATCGAGCTCGCCGCGGCCAGCAGCGGACACGTCACGGCCGATCAGCTTGCTCGCGCGCAGCAGATACCGGGTAAGTTCCTGGAGACGATCCTGACCCAGCTCAGGCGGGCCGGGCTGATCCGCAGCCAGCGCGGGCCCGACGGCGGCTTCTGGCTGGCTCGCCCGGCCGGCGAGATCTCGCTGGCCGACATCATCCGGGCCATCGACGGTCCATTGCTTGGCGTCCGGGGCGAGCGCCCGGAGAACATCACCTATCCCGGCGCGGCCGAACCCCTGCAGCAGGTGTGGATCGCGCTGCGCGCCAACGAGCGGGCCGTGCTCGAGCAGGTCACGCTGGCCGACATCGTGTCACGGACACTGCCGGACACGATCCAGCATCTGACGGAGAACCCGAGCGCCTGGGTCTGAGGAAGGCTGGAGTCAGCGCCGGCCTAGACCGACACCATGTCGGTGACCTCGCGGACAGGCCCGGAAGCCGGGCCGAATCTGGGCTGGTCGTCCGCGAACTCCAGGGAGGACTCCTCGTCCGGGACGATGGAGCTGATTGGCACGAAGCCGTGCTCGCCGTCCATCGTGTCCAGGCCCACGCTGGCCTTCGCGGGCACCCGCAGGCCCGGCTCGCGGGGAACGCCGAGGACCGGCTCGCTCTGCAGTTCGGCCAGGGCGAAGTTGTCGGACACCTCACGGAACACCTGAGACAGCGGGGTGTTGAGGGCGCCGCAGATAGCGGCGAGCAGCTCGGAGGAGGCTTCCTTCTGTCCGCGCTCGACCTCCGATAGGTAGCCGAGGGAAACGCGGGCCGAGGCGGAGACCTCGCGAAGCGTGCGACCCTGCCGCAGGCGCAGCCGACGTAGCACGTCACCTAGCAGCTGACGGAGCAGAACCATCGCCGCACTCCCTTCCCCGAGGCCGAAACCGCCGACACCTCCACGGTACCTGGACTAGCCGCGTGTCCGCGAGATCATGCCAGTTCGTGTTCGCTCCCAACGTAACGCTGTAATCAGTAGCTCTCTTCCCTGAGCCTGCCGAGCAGCAGTCCCAGGGCGTGCTCTACCGTCAGTCTACGTATCTCGTGCCGGTCGCCCGTCAATGCGATCGTGCGTACCACCGTGTCGTCCGCGACGCTCACCGCGATGTGCGCGGTGCCGACCGGCTGGCCCTCGGCAGGCTCGGGCCCGGCGACGCCGGTGGTGGCCACCCCGTAGGTCGCGCCGAGCCGGGCCCGGACGCCCTGCGCCATCGCCGCGGCGACCGGCGGGTAGACGGCGCCGTGCCTGCGGAGCATCACAGCGTCGACGCCGAGCAGTTCGGCCTTCAGTTCAGTGGCATAGGCGACCACCCCGCCGCGGAAGACCGCGGACGCGCCGGGCACGTCGGTGAGCGCCGCCGCGACCAGGCCGCCGGTCAGCGACTCGGCCACGGCGATGGTCTGGCCGCCGGCCCGCAGCCGGTCCAGGACCTGGCCCGCCAGATCGCGGGCCGCCGCGCCCGCGGACGAGCCCGGTGACCCCGCTGACCCCGACCCCACGACCACGATCCTGCCTCCCCTAGTCCCGAGCCCTCGCCGGCCGACGCTGGCTGCGCACGGCCCTCACCGGCCAGCGCCCGGTTCCGAACGATGGAGCCGCATCGCCTGGAGGACGTAGTCGACGCCGGTCACCACGGTAACCACAACCGCCGCCGCCATGAAGAGCTCGCGCACGATCGCCGGCGGGCTCAGCGTGGCCGGCAGCACGTACAGGCAGATCGCGATGACCTGGAGCAGGGTCTTGATCTTGCCGCCGCGGCTGGCCGCGATCACGCCCCGCCGGATCACCCAGAACCGCAGCGCGGTCACCCCTATCTCCCGGAACATGATCACCCCGGTGACCCACCACGGCAGCTCACCGAGCGCGGACAGGCAGATCAGGGCAGCTCCGGTCAGCGCCTTGTCGGCCACCGGATCGGCGATCTTGCCGAAGTCGGTGACCAGGCCGCGGCTGCGGGCCAGCCGGCCGTCGAGCAGGTCGGTCAGCGACGCGACGCAGAACGTGGCGAGCGCCGCCAGGCGCCAGCCCGTGCCGCCCGCGAGCAGGCAGCCGACGAACACCGGGACCAGAACGATGCGAACCATCGTGAGGACGTTCGCCACGTTCCAGAGCCCGGCCTCCTGGGTCAACGCAGCTTCACGTCAGCAATCAGGTCGACTCCGTCGGAGCCGGTCACCACGGCACGGACCATGTCCCCGGCCGTCAGCGGGGTCTGGCTTGTGACCGTGGTCACCCCGTCGACCTCGGGGGCCTGGTGGGCCGCCCGGCCCAGGTAGCTCCCGGCCGGGCCGTCCTCGGCCGTCTCCTCGATCAGCACGTCGAGGGTCTCGCCGAGCCTGCTCTCGGCTCGCTGGGCCATCAGCTCATCGGCCAGCCCGGCGAACTCCCCGACCCGGCGGGAGATCTCCGCCTCGTCCAGCTGGCCGGGCAGCGACGCGGCCTCGGTGCCGTCCTCGTCGGAGTAACCGAAGACGCCGATCGCGTCCAGCCCGGCGCCGCTGAGGAAGAGCTCGAGTTCGCGCAGGTCCTCGGCGGTCTCGCCGGGAAAGCCGACGATGAAGTTGGACCGCACCCCGGCCTGCGGGCTCTGCTCCCTGATCTGGCCGAGCAGGGCGGTGAAGCGGTCCCGGTCGCCGAACCGCCGCATGGCCCGCAGCACCCGGCCGCTGGCGTGCTGGAACGACAGGTCGAAGTACGGGGCCACGCCCGGCGTGGACGCGATCACCTCGGTCAGCCCCGGGCGCAGCTCGGCGGGCTGCAGGTAGCTGATCCTGATCCGCTCGATGCCCTCGACTGCGGCCAGGCCGGGCAGCAGCTCCTCGAGCAGCCGCAGGTTGCCCAGGTCCTTGCCGTAGGAGGTGGAGTTCTCGCTGACCAGGACCAGCTCGCGCACGCCGCTGGCGGCCAGCCAGCGAGCCTCGGCCAGGATCTCCGGTGGCCGCCGGGAGACGAACGCGCCGCGGAAGGACGGGATCGCGCAGAAGGAGCACCGGCGGTCGCAGCCGGAAGCGATCTTCAGCGGCGCGACCACGCCACCGGACAGCCGCCGCCGGAACACCCCCCCGCCGGGCCCGGTCCACGGCGCGGCGGGGTCGGCCACCGGGCCGGGGCGCGCGGCGGGCTGACGTTGGGCCGGGGTGATGGGCAGCAGGGTGCGGCGGTCCCGGGCGGTGTGCGCGGGGCGCTTGCGGCCGGCCAGCACGTCGTCGAGGCGGGCGCCGATCTCGGCGTAATCGTCGAAGCTGAGCACCTGGGCCTCGGGCAGCTCACCGGCCAGTTCGGCGCCATAGCGCTCGGCCAGGCAGCCGACGGCGGCGACCCGGGCGCCCGAGCCGGCGGCGGAAAGCAGCTCGTCGATGGACTCCTGCTTGGCCGCCTGGATGAAGCCGCAGGTGTTCACGAGCACGACGCTGGCGTCGTCGTCGGTCAGCTCCCAGCCGGCCGCGGTCAGCCGCGCCGCGAGCTCTTCGGAATCGACCTCGTTCCGCGCGCAGCCGAGGGTGACCAGGCTGGCGGTGCGGGGCGCGGAGGCGGGGGCGGGGGCGGGGGCGGAGGGAGCAGAACGTGGAGGAGACACACCGAGAGCCTACCGTTGCGGAACCGGATGGTCGCTGCTAGCCGGAGCGGGGACTGAAGCTCAGCGTCTCCGGGTTGTTCACATTCGTCGACTGGTGCTTGCCGTCCACGGTGAGCACCACACCCGGGGGGTTACCCAGCTGCATGGTTACGGCTTCCTTCTCGGTCCAGGTCATCGAGGAGCCGGCCGGGACCACGCCCATGTAGATCTGCGAGCCGTCGCTGCGCTTGGAGAGCAGGACCCAGCAGTCCTGGTTGGCGCTGAGCTTAATCACCACGTCGGACGGCGTAGGCGTGGGTGAGGACGAGGACGAGGGGTGGTGGGTGGGCTTCGCGCTGGCCGTAGGCCGGTGGGTCTGGGTCGCGACCGGCTTGCCCCGGTCGCTGTGGTGTGACACCAGCCGGTAGGCCCCGAACCCGATGATGGCCAGCAGCACCAGGGCCACGATCAGGCTGAGGCTGGGCGAGTGCCGCTCGCGGATCTTGACCGGCCGGGACGGCTCGAACACGTCGGCGGCCCTGATCGCCCCGGGCGGGCCGTGCGCGGCGTCGTACTCGCTGATCAGGGGGACCGGGTCGGCACCGACGACGGCGGCGATGCTGCGGATATGCCCGCGGGCGTAGAAGTCGCCGCCGCAGGCGATGAAGTCGTCCTGCTCGATGTCCCGGATGATCGATTCCCTGATCCGGGTGCGCTGGCTGACCTCGGTTACGGTGAGACCGGCCCGACGGCGGGCGTCAGCCAGGGTTTCACCGATGCTCACGCTGCGCCTCCAGGTGCGTTTCGCCACAACTCGGTAATCCCCGCGTGCGGAGACCATCACCTAGTGTAGAGAGCACGCAGCCCGAGGTCGGTAACACTCTGGTTGCCAGTTGACGAGTTATCCGCCACGCAGCGAGCTGATCGTCTCGTCCAGGTCCTCCGGCCTGACCAGCACGTCGCGCGCCTTCGACCCCTCGGATGGCCCGACGATCCCCCGGGACTCCAGCAGGTCCATCAGCCGGCCCGCCTTGGCAAAGCCGACCCGCAGCTTGCGCTGGAGCATCGAGGTCGACCCGAACTGCGTGGTGATGATCAGCTCCGCCGCCTGGACCAGCAGGTCCAGGTCGTCGCCGATGTCGGAGTCGATCTCCCGCGAGCTCTCCTTGGCCGCGGCCACGTCCTCGCGGTAGGTGGGCTCGGCCTGCTTCTTGCAGTGCGCGACGATGTCGCGGATCTCCTTCTCCGACACGAACGCGTTCTGCAGCCGGATGGGCTTGGACGCGCCCATCGGCAGGAACAGCGCGTCGCCCTGCCCGACCAGCTTCTCCGCGCCGGGCTGGTCCAGGATGACCCGCGAGTCGGCCAGGGACGAGGTGGAGAAGGCCAGCCGGGACGGGACGTTGGCCTTGATCAGCCCGGTCACCACGTCCACGGACGGCCGCTGGGTGGCCAGCACCAGGTGGATGCCGGCCGCCCGGGCCAGCTGAGTGATGCGGACCACGGCGTCCTCGACGTCACGCGGGGCCACCATCATCAGGTCGGACAGTTCGTCCACGATGACCAGCAGGTACGGGTACGGCCGGTACTCTCGTTCGCTGCCGGGAGGCGGCTTGAGCTGGCCCGCCCTGACCGCCTTGTTGAAGTCGTCCACATGCCGGAACCCGCAGGCGGCCAGGTCGTCGTAGCGCCGCTCCATCTCCCCGACCACCCAGTCCAGCGCCTCGGCCGCCTTCTTCGGGCTGGTGATGATCGGCGTGATCAGGTGCGGTATGCCATCGTAGATGGTCAGCTCGACCCGTTTGGGGTCGATCAGCACCATCCGCACCTCGTCCGGCGTGGCCCGGGTCAGGATCGAGGTGATCAACCCGCCGAGGCACACCGAGTTATGTGTCGGGATACATGAACGGCTGGCCAGGTACATCCGGCTGGGACTGCTGACGGCAATGCACCGCACTGCCACGCTCGGTACCGGCCGCACGCCTCTGATCAGCCGGTATTCGGGAGGGCGCACCGCGGAACCAACAACACGCTTGGCCTTGCGGGCTAGGAGGAATGGGTTCGCGGTACCGGAAATCCCGACGCTGTAGCATTGCTGACTGCCCGGGCGGGTCCAGGTCATTCTCTTCCGTGCAAGACCGCCTAGCGAAGCCACTAGGGCGCAGAGGTCGTCAACTAGGCGCTCGTTGACGTTAACGAAAAAGCAGTGCCCGCGCTTAGACGCAGTGCCATCCGCATCCATCAGCCCTCGCAGCAGAGCAGTACGCTGCTCTACAGAAGTGATCAGGTATTCGACGGGAATATGTTTGTTCCCTAGCACGCCCAGCGTGCGGAGATCGGCCTTGAGTCCTCGCAGTCCGTACCGGAGCCCCCTCCATGGAGTTACGACGTAGTGCTCGGCAAGGCGTTCTACCGTTTCCTCCTCGCCCTCGGCGATCGCCACGGCGCCTTCCCGGGTATCGCCGTCGGCGAGCCACACGCCCAACACGTAGGGATCAACAGGCAGATCACGATGCGGATACCGGACCGGCTGAGTCAGCCGGACTGCGTGCCTGAGCCGTCCCGAAGCAGTTAGCAGGGTGTCGCGGATAGCCGTCGTGGTGAGAACCTCGGGCTTGCCGTCGTGGTGGTAACGGGTCCGATCGCGGGCATACGAAGACCAGACCTCCCACAGGTGCTCAGCGTCCGCCACGATGACCGTGCCGTCGGAGAACTCAACCTCATAACATGGCCTACCGAGCATAACGGGCGTCGCAGCGGTCACCGTGCAGGGCTGGCCGGCCTCGTCAAAGATCTCGTCACCGGGCTGGACCTCACCCATCGTCGTCCAGCCGCGGGGGGTGGGAATCGGCGTGTCCAGGGCGAGCGCTTTTCCTGATCCAGTGGCGCCGGCGATCAGGAGATGCGGCATCTTGGCCAGGTTGGCCACCTTCACCTGGCCCTCGACGTCCTTGCCAAGACCGACCACCATCGGGTGGTGGTCGCCCAGCGCGGTCTGCGACTTGAGCACGTCGCCCAGGCTGACGACCTCCTTGTCCATGTTAGGGATCTCCACGCCGATCGCGGACTTGCCCGGGATCGGCGAGATGATCCGCACGTCCGCGGACTTGACCGCGTAGGCGATGTTCTTGGACAGCGCGGTGACCCGCTCCACCTTGACCGCCGTGCCGAGCTCGATCTCGTACCTGGTCACCGTCGGCCCGCGCTTGAAGTCGGTGACCTGCGCGTCCACCTGGAACTGCTCGAACACCTCGGTCAGCGCGTCCATCACGATGTCGTTGGCCCTGGTCCGCTTCTTCGGCGCGGTGCCCGGCCGCAGCAGCGCGGTCGGCGGCAGCGTGTAGGCGACCGCGTCGCCGGCGGTCAGCGTGAGCTGCTCGGGGTTGCGCAGCGGCGCTGAGGGCTTTGGCACGGCGATGGCAGGTTCAGGCGCGGAAGCGTCCTGCGGCGCGGGCGCGTCGGTGCCGAAGCCGAGCGCCTCGATCAGGCCGTCGCTGCCGTCCGGGCGGGGCTTGCCGCCGCGCTTGGCGTCCCGCTCGAGCAGCGGGGTGTCGTATGGCTTGGTGTGCTCGCCCGTCTCGATGGCCGGGCGGAGCCTGATCCGCCCGGCGATCTGGCCGCGCGCCCGGCGGACGGCGCCCGTTCCGGCCTGGTAGTCCTCGTCGATTTCCAGGTCGTCCTCGTCCGGCTCCGGGCGCGGCTGGGTGAGGCCCAACATCACGCCCAGTTCGCGGAGGCGATCCGGGATCCGGTGCATCGGGGTGCCGGAGATGAGCAGCAGGCCGTAGATGGCCAGCAGCGCGAGCAGCGCCGCCGCCGCCCATGTGGTGAGCGCGCTGGCCAGCGGGCCGGACACCGCGTAGCCGAGGTAGCCGCCGGCCGCGTGCATGGCGCGCGGGCCGTCGGACGGGCGCGGCGTGCCCTTGGCGATGTGGATCAGGCCCACGGCGGCGATCAGCAGCGCGGTCCAGCCGATCGCGGCCCGGATCGTCTCGGTGTTCCGGTCCGGGTGGCGCAGGAACCGCCAGGCCAGCAGCAGCGCCAGCACCGGGAGCAGCCAGCCCATCGAGCCGAACCCGCCGACGGCCACGGTCCGGATGGACCGGCCGACCGTGTTGTCCATCCGGAACCACAGGCCGGCCGCGAGCACGATGGCCGCGCCCAGGGTGAGCAGCCCCAGGCCGTCCCGGCGGTGGTGCGGGTCCAGGTCGCGCGCGCCGCGGCCGACCGCCCGGGCGGCCCAGCCGACCGCGCCGGCCACCCCGAGCCAGGCGGCCGCGATCATGCGGCCGGTCCACACCACCAGGAACACGATGGGATCACGCGGCGGCCGGCCCCGGACGGGGCGGCGCTTCGTGGCGCGGCCCGTCGCACGGCCCTTGGCCGTACCCGGCTTGCGGGCCGGCCCCTGACCGCCGTTTTTCCTTTGACCCGAACGGGGCTGGGTTTTCCGCCCCGGTTTACGGCTGGACGGCTGGCGGGCTGGCGACTTGACGGTCGGGGCGCGCGGAGGCGTCTCCGGGGCAGCCTCGTCCAGCCCGCCACGCGGGCGGGCAGATCCGTTACGGGCACGGGTCGCCATAATCACAAACGTAGCGAGAACCCGTAATAACTCAAAGCACATAAGGCTGGTGTCGGCCCACGGCGCAACCAGCTGGCCGGATCGGTGTCCGCCCGACGGGCGGCAGGTCCTGGCCCCGGTAGCGGTACAGGCTGGGCCTCGACCCGCGGGTCAGGCATTGGCGGGCAGCGTGGTGCCCGGGCCGCGGCGGCGGACGCGGACCAGGTCACGGGGCTCGCGCCGGTGCTCCGGCAGGGTGCGCTCGTCCGCGCCCTCGACCGTGAAGCCGGCGTCGGCGATCATCTCCAGGTCGCGGCGGCCGGGCTGGCCCTCGCTGGTCAGGTAGTCGCCGAGGAAGATCGAGTTGACGACGTGCAGCGCGAGCGGCTGCAGGCTGCGCAGGTGGATCTCGCGGCCGCCGGCCAGCCGGACCTCGGCGTCCGGGCAGGTGAACCGGACCATGGCCAGGATCCGCAGGCAGCGCTGCGGGGTGAGGCTCCACTGACCGGCCAGCGGGGTGCCGTCGAACGGGATCAGGAAGTTCACCGGCACCGAGTCGGGGTCGAGTTCGCGCAGCGCGAACACGACGTCGACGAGTTCGTCGTCGGTCTCCCCCATCCCGGCGATCAGGCCCGAGCACGGGGACAGCCCGGCTTGCCTGGCTCTTTGCACGGTGCCGACGCGGTCGGCGTACTCGTGGGTGGTGCAGATGTCGGCGTAGTTGGCTTCCGCGGTGTTGAGGTTGTGGTTGTAGGCGGTGGTGCCGGCCTCGCGCAGGCGCTCGGCCTGGCCGTCGGCGAGCAGGCCGAGGCAGGCGCAGACCTCGACGCCGGGATGTTCGGCCTTGAACCGCGCGATCGTGGTCGCGACCCGGGTGATGTCCGCGTCGTTCGGGCCGCGGCCGCTGGCCACCAGGCAGACGCGCTTGGCGCCCGCCTGGACGCCGGCTTCGGCGCCGGTCAGTATCTCCTCCGGCTTGAGCCAGGTGTACTTGAGCACGTCCGCCGCCGAGCCGCGCCGCTGCGAGCAGTAGAAGCAGTCCTCGGGGCACAGCCCGCTCTTGATGTTGACCAGGTAGTTCAGCTTGACCCGGCGGCCGAAGTAGCGCAGCCGCACCTTGAAGGCCGCCGCCACCACATCCATCAGCTCGTCGTCCGGGCTTTGCAGGACTTTGAGCGCTTCGGCGCGAGCGGGTAGTTCGCGGGCGAGGGATTTGCCGGTCAGCGTGTCAAGCCAGGTCATCGAGAGCCTCCTCGGGGGCGACGGTATCAGGCCCGGCTTCACGATAGGGTCAGCCCCATGCGGGTCGCGATCCTCGATGACTATCAGCAGGTCTCCCTGGCCAGCGCGGACTGGTCCGCGGTGCGCTCGCTGGCCGAGATCGACGTGTTCGCCCAGCACATCGCGCGGACCGAGGCGCTGGTCAGCGCGCTGGAGCCGTACGACGTGGTGGTGGCGATGCGGGAGCGCACCTACTTCGACGCCCCGCGCCTCGGCCAATTGCCGCGGCTGCGGCTGCTGGTCACCACGGGCATGTCCAACACGTCCATCGACCTGGCCGCCGCCGCGGCGCGGGGGGTGACCGTGTGCGGCACCGGCGGAATCGGCTCGGCCACGGCCGAGCTGACCTGGGGGCTCATCCTCGCGCTGGTCCGGCACATCCCGGAGGAGGACCGGCGGATGAAGGTGGCCGGCGGGGCCGGCGGCGCCGCCCTCGGCGTCGGCGGCGGCTGGCAGCAGACGGTCGGCATCGGCCTGGACGGCAAGCGGCTCGGCGTGGTCGGCCTGGGCAGGCAGGGCCAGCGGGTCGCCTCGATAGGGCGGGCCTTCGGCATGGACGTGGCGGCCTGGAGCCAGAACCTGGATCCGGGCGTGGCGGCGGAGGCGCAGGTCCAGGCGGTCGGCAAGGCGGAGTTGTTCTCCTCCGCCGACGTGGTGACTGTGCACTACAAGCTGAGCCCGCGCAGCGAGGGGCTGGTCGGCGCGGCGGAACTGGCGCTGATGAAGCCGTCGGCCTACCTGGTGAACACCTCGCGCGGACCGCTCGTGGACGGCCCGGCACTGGTGTCCGCGCTGCGGTCCGGCTCGATCGCGGGCGCGGCCCTCGACGTGTACGACGTCGAGCCGCTGCCGCTGTGGGATCCGATCAGGACCGCGCCCAACGTGGTGCTGACCCCGCACCTCGGCTACGTCACCGAGGAGACCTACCGGGTCTTCTACGGCGACGCGACCGAGGACATCGTGGCGTTCGCCAAGGGCTCGCCGGTGCGGGTGCTGTCTTAGGTCTTCTAGGCCTTCGAGGGCTTCGTCCAGGCGGGGTCGCGGCCGGACAGGGCCAGGGCGCGGTCGAACGTGGCGGCGTCGTGGTCGGCCTCAACGGGGTCGGCGAAGCCCTGGTACTTGCGGAACAGTTCGGCACTCTTCTGGACGGTGTCGTGCAGGGTTGCCGCGACGGCGTCGTCGGCGCGGTACTCCTGGCCGGTGGCCTTGGCCACGTCCCAGCCGTGCAGGGCCATCTCCATGATCAGCATCGCGCCCACCTCGGCGGCCGGGGTGGCGCTGCCCATGACGTTCCGGTCGCCTTCCCAGGCGGCTGGGTCTGACCAGGCTTTGACCGCCTTGCTGATCTGCTCGGCGTAGTCCTCGCGGAAGCCGGGTTCGGCGGTGAAGTCCTTGCTCATCAGGTCCTCGGCGACGCTCTCGCCGTGCGCCCGGCGCTCGGCCGAATACGAGGTCCACAAGATCGTGTGGTTGAGCAGGGCACGCAGGTCCCACTCGCCGCACGGGGTAGGGCCGTCCAGCGCGTTGGCGGGGACGTTCTGCACCACCCGGGCGGCCTCGGCCGCGGCGGCCGCCATCTCCGCGCTCAGGTTCGTCTTCTCCGTGTTCGCCATGGGCCCGACAATACTTGAGGCGGGGGCGGCGCGGTCTTGAACAAACGCGACAGATTACGCTGACCAGGTGCCAGATGACGTCGGCGGGAGCATGGGCCGGGGGGTGCTGCGACCGGACCTCGCGGCGACGCACTTCCGGCTTTCGCGGTACCGCCCCTCGGAGGTGCTGGCGCCGTTCGTCCGGGATGACCGCACGCAGCCTGCAGCGGCTGTTCGCCGACTACGTCGGCGTCAGCCCGAAGTGGGTGATGCGCCGGGCCCGGCTGCACGAGGCCGCCGAGCGCGCCGACAGCGGCGAGCCGGTCGACTGGGCTTCGCTGGCCTCGGACCTGGGTTATGCCGACCAGGCCCACCTGACCCGTGACTTCACCCTCACCATCGGCATCTCCCCCACCCGCTACGCCGCGCCCCTGACGGGCGGGGCTAGGCTTCGATTACTACGGGGATGATCATGGGGCGGCGGCGGTAGTTGTCGCTGACCCACTTGCCGACGATGCGGCGGGCTAGCTGGCTGATCTGGTGGGCGCCGGTGATGCCATCGGCGGCCGCCATGGCCAGGGCCTCCTCGATCTTCGGCAGGACCTCGCCGAAGGCGGCGTCGTCGATGCCGGAACCGCGGGCGTGGATCTCGGGGCCGGCCACGGTCTTGCCCGAGCTGGCGTCGACCACGATGATCACCGAGACGAAGCCTTCGTCGCCGAGGATGCGGCGGTCCTTGAGCTGCGATTCGGTGACCTCGCCGACGGTGAGGCCGTCGACGTAGACGTAGCCGCACGGCACCGCGCCGGCCACGCTGGCCTGCCCGGCCACCAGGTCGACGACCACGCCGTCCTCGGCGATCACGATGTTGGCATCGGGCACGCCGGACAGGGACGCGAGCCGGGCGTGCGCCCGCAGGTGCCGCCACTCGCCGTGCACCGGCATGAAGTTACGCGGCTGGACCAGGTTCAGCACGTAGAGCAGTTCCCCGGCCGGGGCGTGGCCGGACACGTGCACCAGCGCGGAGCCCTTGTGCACCACCCGCGCGCCGAGCCGGGTCAGCCCGTTGATCACCCGGTACACCGCGGTCTCGTTACCCGGGATCAGCGAGGAGGCCAGGATGACGGTGTCCCCGGCGGCGATCCTGATCGGGTGGTCGCGGCCGGCCATCCGGGACAGCGCCGACATCGGCTCGCCCTGGGAGCCGGTGGAGATCAGCACGACGTCACCGGGCGGCATCTCCTCGGCCTCGCGCAGGTCGACCAGGAGGCCGCCGGGGACCCGCAGGTAGCCGAGATCCCGGGCGACGCCCATGTTGCGGACCATGGACCGGCCGACGAAGGCCACCTTGCGCCGGTGCTTCACCGCGGCGCTGAGGACCTGCTGCACCCGGTGCACGTGGGAGGCGAAGCAGGCCACGATGATGCGCTGCTCGGCGCTGGCGAAGATCTCGTCGAGCACCGGCGCGATCTCGCGCTCGGAGGTCACCACGCCGGGCACCTCGGCGTTGGTCGAGTCGGCCATGAGCAGGTCGACGCCCTCGGCGCCGAGCCGGGCGAAGCCGGCCATGTCGGTGAGCCTGCCGTCCAGCGGCAGCTGGTCCATCTTGAAGTCGCCGGTGTGCAGCACCAGGCCGGCCGGGGTGCGGATGGCCACGGCCAGCGCGTCCGGGATCGAGTGGTTGACCGCGAGGAACTCGCAGTCGAACGGGCCGAACGAGCGGCGGGTCCCCTCGGCCACCTCGATCATGACCGGATCCAGGCGGTGTTCGGCCAGCTTGCTCTGCACCAGGGCCAGGGTCAGCTTCGAGCCGGCCAGCGGGATGTCCGGGCGCTCCCTGAGCAGGTACGGGATCGCGCCGATGTGGTCCTCGTGGGCATGCGTGATCACGAGCGCCTCGACCCGGTCGAGCCGGTCCTCCAGGTAGCCGAAGTCCGGCAGGATCAGGTCCACCCCGGGCTGATCGGGGTCGGGGAACAGGACGCCGCAGTCCACGATGAGCAGGCGGCCGCGGTACTCGAAGACCGTCATGTTCCGGCCGATCTCGCCGAGCCCGCCGAGCGCGACGATGCGCAGGCCGTTACGGGCCAGCCTGCCGGGCGCGGCCAGGTCCGGGTGCGGGTGGCTCACGCGCCGGTCCCCGGAGGTGTGCTGGCCCCCGGTAGTTTGACGGCGCCGGCGGTGAGGTCCAGGGCCAGCTGATGCCGTTCCGCGTCGGTGGCGGCCAGCAGCGGGAGCCGGACCGCGCCGCCGGGCAGGCCGAGCAGGTCGAGCGCGGCCTTGGTCAGCACCGCGCCCTGGTTGCGGAACAGGCCGTCGTACACCGGGATCAGCTCGTAGTGGATCCGCCGGGCCCGGGCCACGTCGCCGGCGCCGAACGCGTCGATCATCTCGTGCAGCCGGTCGCCGACCACGTGGCCGACCACGCTGACGAAGCCGACCGCGCCGAGGGAGAGCCAGGGCAGGTTCAGCATGTCGGTGCCGCAGTAATAAACAAGGTCGGTCTGGGCCAGCACGTGCGAGGTGGCACCCGGGGAGTCCTTGGCGTCCTTGACGCCGATGATCCGGGGGTGCGCGCCCAGCCGGACCAGGGTTTCGGTGGCCACGGCGGCACCGGTCCGGCCGGGGATGTCGTAGATCAGCACGGGCAGCCCGGTGGCGTCGGCGACCGCGGTGAAGTGAGCCTCGAGCGCGGGCTGCGGCGGCTTGTTGTAATAGGGAGTGACGACCAGGAGGCCGTGAACCCCGGCTCGTTCGGCCGAACGGGCGAGCTCGATAGTATGGGCGGTCACGTTCGTGCCGACCCCGGCGACCACCTTGGCCCGTGAGCCCACCGCCTCGAGCACCACCCGGAGCAGGCGTTCCTTCTCGGCGTCGGTCGTGGTGGGCGCCTCGCCGGTGGTGCCGTTGACCACCAGGCCGTCGTTGCGCATGTCGGTGACGAGATAGTCGGCGAGGCGGGCGGCCCCGTCGTAGTCGACGCTCCCGTCGGGAGTCATGGGGGTAATCATCGCCGTCACCATCTGCCCGAACGGGGGGGTCTGGGGGGGTCGTCCCCCCTGGCTATGCCCCTGCGGGGGGGTCTGGGGGGGTCGTCCCCCCGGATCAGCAGAGTACGGCACCGCATTCGTCGTCATACCCGAAACCTACCCGCTCTCGCGGTGCGCAGAGTAGTCGGCTTACCGCCCGCCGCGCGAGAAATCCCGCCAGGGCCCAGGGGGCCGAAGCGGCTAACGGCCTGGCTGTGCGGGCTGGAGGGGCGGGCTGGGGACGAGGCGGGCGGCCCGGGCTGTGCAGGTAAGCCGAGCCGGAGTTCCTGGTTGTGCGCCGGGCCAGGATCAGCGCGGCGGCCGCGGCGATGGCGAGGGCCACGGCCAGGATCTCCGCGATCGCCGCCGCGCTCAGGCTGACGGCGATGCCGGAGCCGATGCCGCTGGTCTGGCCCTGCATGTTGATCAGCCGCGGCGCCAGCACCAGGCCGGCCACCGTGCCGCCGGTCACGCCGATGGCGGTGAGGATCATCGTGTTGACCACCAGCGTGGCCGTCACCTGGCGCGGGGTCAGCCCCATGGCCGCCAGCACGCCCACCTCGTGCCGGTGGTCGCGCATCCCGACCACGGTCGCGGTCAGCAGGTTGGCCAGCCCGATCACGGCCAGGATGACCACCGAGACCGCGATCACCAGCTGGATCACCCGCAGCCCGCGGGCCGGGTTGGCCACCACCTGCACGTCGAGCTGGTTACTCGACGCGGCCAGCAGCCGGGCCCGGGCCGCGGCGGCCGTCACCCCCGGCTTCAGGACCAGGTGGTAGTCCAGCTGCGGCGGCGCGCTGCCCGCCTCGTTCAGCGCGTCGAGCCCGAAGTCCAGCACGTCCCCGTTGTTGTCCGGTTCGATCGTCCGGCCGACGATGTGCAAGATCACCGGCACGCCGTCGATGGTCGGGTAGATCCAGGCGCCCACCTGGATGTGCATCAGGTCGAGGAAGCCCTGGCCCGCGACCGCCTCGTTCGGCGCGTGGAACATGCGCCCCTGCACCGCCCGGAACGGGTACGGCCGGCTCGAGGTGCCCATGGCCCGGGCGATGAAGGTGCCGTTGTCGCCCGGGAGCAGCGTGACGAACTGGGCGCCCGGATAGGACGCGAGCACCTGGTCGTCGTGGCCGATCAGGGTCAGCATCTGCTTGTTGTCCAGGCCGCCCTGGCTGACCGTGACGGCCGAGGCGAGGCCGATCTTGCCCGGGTCGCCGGTGAATCCGTCGATGGTCGACCAGCAGGTCAGCGCGATGGTGATCATCAGAATCGGGATGGCCAGGCCGAACACCGTCAACGTCGCGGACAGCCGCCGGGTGAGCGAGTCCCTGGCCCCGAGGACCAGCGCGGCGGGCAGGTGGACGAGCAGCCCGAGCCGGGCGATCAGCGACAGGTGCCCGCGCGGCGGGGTCGGCCTGACCGCGGCGACCGGCGACACCCGGCCGGCCCACCAGGCCGGGATCACGGTGGCGACGGCCACGGTGAGCACGGTACCCAGCCCGATCAGCGTCATCCAGGCGCCGGAGAGCGGCGCGAGGCCCACCGGCGTGCCGTCCGGCAGCCGGACGAACTCCGGCGAAATCGTGATCCGCGCGGCCAGCAGCCCGAGCCCGGCCCCGATGGCCCCGAGCAGGGTCTGCTCGGCGAGCAGCATCCGGACCACCTGGCCGGGGGTGAAGCCGAGCGCCTTCAGCATCGCGAGGTCCTGGCGCTGCACCAGGACGCGGCCCGCGGTGACGTTGGCGATGGCGCACGGGGCGGCCGCCAGCGCGATGATCCCGAACAGCGCGAGCAGCAGCCCGAGCAGCCGGTCGTTGCTCGCCATCGAGGCCTTGACCTGCTGCCAGGTGGAATAGCGCTCGACGGCGGAGTCTCCGCCCAGGCCGTTGTAGAGGTTCCAGATGGTCTGCACCACCTGGCCGGTGGCCACCGCGGAGGTGTCGTGCAGGCGCAGGCCCACGATCTCCTGGGTCTCGCTCGGGTCCGGCTCCACCTGGCGCAGCAGCCGCGGCTGCACCCAGATAAGGCCGGGCGTCCACTGCGGGTAGAAGCCCTGGTCGGCGGTGTCCGCGAGGCCGATCACCCGCATCCAGACGCTGGTGCCGTCGATGCCGTCCACCATGATCCAGTTACCGACCCCGACGTGCACGGCCTGGGCGAACGACGCCTCGAGGACCGCCCCCTTCGGGGCCGAGGAGCGCAGCCAGGTGCCGGCTACCACGGCCGGCGCGGACATCGCGGGCAGCTTGGGCGTCATGGCGCGGACCTCGACCGGCGACTTCGCCGTGCCCTGCTCGAGCGTGGCCGACGCGGCCTGGTAGGGCGGGCCGATCGCCTTGACGCCGGCCACGTAACGGTGCAGGTCAGTGGTGTCGGTCCCGTTCTGGAAGTAGATCAGCACGTCCGCGCCGCGGGTCCGGGAGAACAGCTGCTGCCAGGGGTTGACCGCGCCCTGCAGGAGCATGGTGGCGAGAAACAACGCGGCCACCACCCCGGCGACGACGGTCACCGTGACCAGCGCCTGGCCCCGCCGGGCGCGCAGGTCCGCGCGGGCCCACCGGAGCGTGCCTCGCATCGGGTCTCAGCCTCTCAGCTCCAGGACGTCGCCGACACCGTTCACGGGGCGCCGGATCGGCACGATCTTGGCGTCGTCGGCCACCATCCCGTCGTACAGGTTGATCACCCGGTCAGCCAGGCTGGCCACGCGGGCGTCGTGGGTGACCATCAGGATGGCCTGGCCCCCGGCGTGCGCGCGACGCAGCAGCCGGAGCACGTCCCGGGTGTTGGAGCTGTCCAGGTTGCCGGTCGGCTCGTCGGCCATCAGCACGCTCGGCTCGTTGGCGAGCGCGCGGGCCAGCGCGACGCGCTGCTGCTCGCCGCCGGACAGCCGGGCCGGGGCGGCGCCCGCCTTGTCGGCGATGCCGAGCTCGGCCAGCAGTTCCTCGCGGCGCTTCCTGGCCTGCCGCGGGGTGGCGCCGGCCAGCAGCGCGGGCAGCTCCACGTTGTCGGCCACGGTCATGTTGGACAACAGGTTGAAGAACTGGAAGACGAACCCGATGTGCTGACGGCGCAGGACGGCCCAGCCGGCTGTGGACAGCCGGTCCACGCGCTCGCCCCGCAGCCAGATCTCGCCGCTCGTGGCGGGCTCGAGACCGCCGAGCACGTGCAGCAGGGTGGACTTGCCCGAACCCGACGGCCCCATGATCGCGACGAACTCGCCGATGGCCAGCTCGATGTCCACTCCCCGGACGGCCTCCACCGTAACCCCGTCGGCCCGGTAGACCTTCACCAGCTTGGAGGTCCTGAGCAACGCGGGGTCAGGAAGGCCGGGGGGGCCAGGGGGGTCTGGGGGGATGGCATCTCCCCAGGATCGGGGGGTCCAGGGGGCTCGCCCCCCCGGACGGTGTCTGCTCACACGAGTTCCTCCTGGCATCTCTCCAGCCAGTCGAGGTCGGCCTGCAGGTGCAGGATGGCGCCCTCGATCAGGAGCCGGGCTGGGACGTCCGCCGGGTCGGCGTCGGCCTGCAGTTCGGTCAGGCTACGCATTATGCCGAGATAATGCCGCCGCTGGGAGTTCATGAGCTCCATTCGGTCGGCGAGTCCTGCCATCGGCGCCAGGATCAGCTTGATGAAGAACTCGTCGCGCACCCGCGGCCCGTCGCTCGGTTCGTCCACCCAGGCGCGCAGCGCCTCCCGGCCCGCCGGGGTCAGCTCGTAGACCCGCTTGTTGGGCCGGGTGGTCTGCTCCACGTCCTCGCTGCGGACCAGGCCGTCCTGCTCGAGGCGCTTCAGCGTGACATAGATCTGCCCGATGTTCGGCGACGGATACGCCTGGCCGAAGGTCTGCTCAAGCGCGAGCTTCAACTCATAGCCGTGAGCCGGCTCCTTGGCGAGCAGGGCCAGCAGGGGCTGCCGCACGATCGGTGTCACCTCCATGGGTCCCGTGGGACCCGCCCTCAGATTAACGCCGGACATTACCCGTAAGTAAGGCCCAGTGCCGTGGATAAAAACCGGCGCCGGGGGTAATCCCGCAGGTGATTGCCGTCTCCGGCGGCCCGTGCCGTGCTTCGCTCCAGGCGTCGCGAAACATGTCTGACTCGTTATGTGACGCTGTTGACATGTACCTAACGGCGGTGCATAACATGCATGTACGAATTTTACATGGCCACGGGTATTTGGTGGAGGCCTGGATGAGGCGTGCGATGCCCGGTATCGCAACCCTCGCTGCCGGACTCCTGTTCATCGCGGGCTGCACGACAAGTGGCGCCTCCCCGGGCGGATCGGCGCCGTCAACCGACGGGATCGGTCCCATCACCTTCGCCATCGGCAAGGACAATCCCGGCTGGCTGCAGGGAGTGATCACCGGCTGGAACGAGCGTCATCCCAGCCAGAAGGTCACCTTGCTGCTGCTGCCCCAGGCCTCCAACGACCAGCTGGCCCAGCTGGTCGCGAACCTCCAGGCGAAGAGCAACGAGTACGACGTCATCGACATGGACGTCATCTGGACCGCCGAGTTCGCCTCGAACGGCTGGATCATCCCGCTGCCGCAGAGCCAGTTCCCGCTCGGGGACTACCTCAAGCCGGCCGTCGACACGGCCATGTACCAGGGCCGGCTGTACGCCGTGCCGGACTACAGCAACGCGGATCTCCTCTACTACCGCAAGGACATCCTCGCCAAGGCGGGCAAGCAGCCGCCCAGGACCTGGGCCCGGCTGCAGCAGCTCGCCGAGACCGTGGCGCCCAGGTACGGGCTCTACGGGTACGCCGGCACGTTCGCGCCCTACGAGGGGCTCACGGTCAACTTCGCGGAGGCCGTCCAGTCGGCCGGGGGCTCGATCTTGTCGCCGGAAGGCACCAAGGTCGCCGTGGACTCGGCCCAGGCTCTGCAGGGCCTGGAGTTCCTGGTGCACGGGTTCCAGCAGGGCTGGATCCCCAAGGTGACGCTCACCTACGAGGAGGAGTCGGCCCAGAACGCGTTCGAGGCCGGCAAGTTCCTGTTCATGGACAACTGGCCGGACGTGTACGCGGCCCTGTCCATGCCGGGCGAGCAGAACAAGGTGTACGGGAAGTTCGGGGTCGTGGCGCTGCCCGGCCGGGACGGCCCGGGTTCCAGCTCGCTGGGCGGAGCCAACCTGGCGATCAGCGCCTACTCCCAGCACCAGCGGACGGCGCTGAACTTCATCAAGTACATGACAGACCTGGGCAACGAGCGGCAGATGCTGGAGCAGGGCTCGTTCCCCCCGGTCTGGACCCGGCTTTACACCGACCGGAGCCTGCTCGGCACCTACCCGTACCTGCACGTGCTCGAGCAGGCCATCAACTCGGCCCGGCCGCGCCCGGCCATCACCAACTACGACCAAGCCAGCCTGGCCATTTCGAGCGCGGTGTATGAGACTCTGACCCAGCAGAAGAAACCACAACAGGCCCTAGCGGAGATGGCCGGGCAGCTGACCCAGATTATCCGCGACGGATGAGGCGGCTCAGGGCTGACCGTACGGGGGTCGGCCAGCCCTGTGCCGCTGATCCAAACCGCTGGTCCGGACGGTATCAGGAGGCCTGGGACGCCGCACCCCGGCCGGCCTGTCGCCGACCGGTTCGACCAGCAGTGTTATTACACATAGTTACAAAGAAACTACGATTACTGGAGGAAGCATGGGATCGCCCAGATATCCCGGAAGACGCCACGTCAAGGGCTGGCACCTGGCGGCCCTCGCGGCCGCCGGGGCGCTCACCGTGGCCGGCTGCAGCAGCAGTGGCAGTAGCAGCAGCAAGGGCGGCAGCACCGCAACCAGCTCCGCGAGCGCGCCGGCCGGCGGCTCCTCGTCGGCGCCCGGCAATGCCACGTCGGGGACGATCAACTGGTGGGCCAGCCCGATCAATCTCAGTGGCAAGGACGTCCGCCAGGTACTGATCAGCGACTTCGAGAAGCAATACCCGAACATCAAGGTCACGCTGACATCGGCGCCGACGAACACCGACACCAACCGTGCGACGCTGGCCACGGACATCTCGGGGGGCTCGGGCACCCCCGACGTGTTCATGGGCGACGTGATCTGGCCCGCTCAGTTCGGCGCGCACCAGCTCGCCGTGCCGCTGTCGGACTACCTGCCGGCGAGCTACTTCACGCAGTTCGCGTCCGGCCTGGTCCAGGGCGCCAGCTACAAGGGCAAGGTCTACGGCTCGCCGCTGTTCGAGGACCAGGGTTTCATGTACTACCGCAAGGATCTGCTGGCCAAGGAGGGCATGTCGGCTCCGACGACCTGGGAGCAGCTGGAAAGCGAGGCCAAGACCCTGGTGAGCAAGGGCCTGGTCAAGTACGGATACGTCTGGCAGGGCGCCTCGTATGAGGGCCTGACCTGCAACTTCATGGAATTCCTGGCGTCCGCGGGCGGCACCGCGACCAACAGCGACTTCACCAAGGCCAACCTTGATTCGCCGCAGGCGGTCAAGGCGGTCACCTTCATGCGGAGCCTGGTCACCAGCGGCGTCACCCCGTCGGCGGTGACCACGATGCAGGAGCCGCAATCGAGTTCTGTCTTTGACTCCGGGAATGCCGCCTTCCTGCGCTACTGGGACTCCGGCTACGCCCAGTCGCAGGCCCCGGGCACTCCCACCGTCGGCAAGGTCGGCGTGGAGCCGATGCCTGCGTTCGCCGGCCAGCCGACCCCCGGGTACTCCAACATCGGCGGCTGGAACCTGTACATCAACCCGCACAGCAAGAACATCGCCGCCGACCTGACCTTCATCAAGTTCATGGCCAGCGACAAGGCCCAGACGGACCTCGCCGTGGTGTCCTCGTCCATCCCGACCACCAACTCGGTGCGGAACTCGCCCGCCGTGGTCAAGCTGAACCCGGTGCTGGCCATCGTGTCGAAGACCAAGCTGGTCCCGCGCCCGGCCGGCACGCCCAACTACCCGCAGCTGAGCACCGCGATCTACACCAACGTGAACTCGGCGCTGGCCGGCTCGACGTCGCCGTCCTCGGCGATGTCATCCGCCCAGTCGCAGGCCAACACCGCGCTCAGCAGTTCGGCCGGCGGCCTCTAGCACCGGACCGCTGACGCCCAGGGCCGGGTTGCCGTCAAGCGCCCCGGCCCTGGGCCATCGCTTCAACGTGGCACGCCGGGGGTAACCACGGGATAAGGAGTGTGAGCCATGTCCACCATCTCGACACCCATCGAACAAGCTCCGGTAACCACGGGCCTGGTAGGCCGCCCGGACGTCAACCGCAAGAGAATGGCCCGGCTTGGCTGGACCTTCTCCGCACCCGCCCTGATCATCATCGCCGCCGTTACCATCTTCCCGATCGTCTACTCGGTGGCGATGAGCCTGTCCCACGTGACCGTGACCGGCAGCGGCATCAGCCTGAACGGGTTCACCTTGGCCAACTACTCGCTGGTGCTGCAGAACTCCACCTGGCACTACGCACTCGGCTTCACCGTCATCTACACGTTCATCACCGTGCTGGTCGAACTGGTGCTGGGCACGATGATCGCGCTGGTGCTCGAGCGGCTGGCCGCCGGGCGCGGGTGGATGATGGCGCTGCTGCTGCTGCCCTGGTCGATGATCACCGTGATCAACGCCGAGCTGTGGGGCTACATCTACCAGGGCACCTACGGCGTGGCGACGTACCTGTTCGGCGCCCAGAACATCCTGGGCACGACGACTCCGGCGATCATCGCGCTGATGATCGCCGACATCTGGAAGACCACCCCGTTCGTGGCCATCATCGTGCTGGCCGGCCTGGTGATGCTGCCCGGGGACATCTACGAGGCGGCTGAGGTGGACGGCTCGTCGAGCTGGTCCACGTTCTGGCGGATCACCGTCCCGCTGCTGCGGCCTACCCTGGCGCTGGCGGTGCTGTTCCGGGTGCTGCAGGCGTTCGGCCTGTTCGACCTGCCGTACGTGCTGACCAACGGCGGCCCGGGCACCTCGACGACGTCGCTGGCCATCCTGGGCTATAACGCGATGTTCAAGAACCTGTCGTTCGGGCCCGGCGCGGCGGTCGCCGTCACCACCGCGCTGCTGGTGCTGCTGGGCTGCCTGGTCTCGCTGCGGACCTTCAAGGTCCAGGTCGGCAAGGAGGGAATGTGATGCGCAAGCGCAAGCGGACCGGCTGGCACAAGGTCATCAACGGCGTCAACATCTCCACGTTCGTGGTCGTGATCTTCATCGCGGCGCCGCTGTACTGGCTGATCATCTCCAGCTTCAAGACGCCATCGGCAATGGGCGCCAGCCCGCCGCAGTTCTTCCCGAACCCGGTCAGCGGCGCGAACTACTCCCAGGCGTTCAAGCAGTACGACTTCGGCGTCTACTTCCGCAACTCGCTGATCGTGACGATCCTGGCCACCGCGCTGGTGCTGATCTTCGGGACGCTGGCCGGGTACGCGCTGGCCCGGACGCCGATGCGGGGGAAGTTCACCACGATGGTGACGCTGCTGATAATCTCGCTGTTCCCGGCGATCGCGGTGATCGCGCCGCTGTACACCCTGCTGAAGGACCTCGGCTGGCTGAACAGCTACCAGGCGCTGATTATCCCGTACACCGCGTTCAACCTGCCGTTCGCGATCTGGATCCTGCGCAACTACATGCTCGGCATCCCCAAGGAGATGGAGGAAACCGGCCGGATCGACGGGGCCGGGCCTCTGCGGACGATCTGGTCGATCGTGTTGCCGATGGCGCTGCCCGGCGTCTTCACCGCCGCCATCTTCTGCTTCACCGCCTGCTGGACCGAGTTCCTGATGGCGCTGACCTTCAACATCGCCAACAACTACAAGACGATCCCGGTCGGCATCGCCACGTTCGGCACGGCGACGGAGGTGCCGTACGGGACCATCTTCGCCGCCAGCGTGGTGGCAGTGGTGCCCATCGGCATCCTGGTCTTCATCTTCCGCAAGTTCGTGATCTCCGGCCTGACCTCGGGCGCGGTGAAGGGATGAGCATGGCCTGTCAGCACGGGCACGCGCCCGGTAAGGAGTCAGCATGGCCAAGGTAAGCATGGAGAAGGTCAACAAGGTCTACGAGAACGGCTTCCACGCCGTCAAGGACATGAGCCTGGACATCGCCGACGGCGAGTTCATGGTGCTGGTAGGGCCGTCCGGCTGTGGCAAGACCACGGCGCTGCGGATGGTCGCCGGGCTTGAGGACATCACCAGCGGCATCTTGCGCATCGGCGGCAAGGAGGCCAACGACGAGACGCCCAAGGAACGGGACATCGCGATGGTGTTCCAGAACTATGCCCTGTACCCGCACATGACGGTGGCGGAGAACATCGGCTTCGCGCTCAAGCTGCGCAAGACGCCCAAGGACCAGCTCAAGGTGAAGGTCAACGAGGCGGCCGACATCCTCGGCCTCACCGACTGGCTGGACCGCAAGCCGGGGCAGCTGTCCGGCGGCCAGCGCCAGCGGGTCGCCATGGGCCGGGCCATCGTGCGCGAGCCATCGGTGTTCCTGATGGACGAGCCGCTGTCGAACCTGGACGCCAAGCTGCGCGTCCAGATGCGGGCCGAGGTGGCGCGCATCCAGCGGCGCATCGGGGTCTCCACCATCTACGTCACGCACGACCAGGTGGAGGCGATGACCATGGGCGACCGGGTCACGGTGATGAGGGAGGGCGTGCTGCAGCAGGTCGACACCCCGCAGCATCTGTACGACCACCCGGACAACGTCTTCGTGGCCGCCTTCATCGGCTCGCCGGCCCAGAACCTGTACGACGGGAGCATCGGCGAGGGCGCGCAGTCGGTCAAGCTCGGCTCCCAGGAGATAGAGCTGCCCGAGACCGTCGTGCTGAAGCGCCCGGGGCTGCGTGCCTACGTCGGCAAGGATGTCGTCGTGGGCATGCGCCCGGAGCACCTGCGCGCGGAGAGCCCCGAAAGCACCGGCCCGAAGCTCGTCGCTGACGTGGAGCTGGTCGAGGCGCTCGGCTCGGAACTGGTGGTCCACTTCACCATCGACGCGCACCGGGTCATCGCCGAGGGTGCCTTCGACAAAGACGAGGCCGCGGCCGTGAAGTCTGGCGAGGGCGTGGCCCGCGTCGAGGCCAAGACCCCGGTCAAGCCCGGCGACAAGATGACCTTCTCCGTCGACGTCGAAGACATGCAGTTCTTCGACCCGCAGACCGGAATGGCCATCCGGAAGTTAGGAGGAACGTGAGCCACGCGCAGGTCGCCGGATCCGGCCCGCCGTGGTGGCACGGCACCGTCATCTACCAGCTGTACGTGCGGTCCTGGCAGGACACCAACGACGACGGGTACGGCGACCTGCGCGGCATCATCGAGCGCCTGGATCACCTGTCCTGGCTCGGGGTGGACGCCATCTGGCTGTCGCCGACCATGCCGTCGCCGGACGACGACTGGGGCTACGACGTCGGCGACTACACCGGCGTCCACCCCGAGCTGGGCACGCTGGCCGACCTCGACGAGCTGATCGCCAAGGCCGGCCGGCGGGACATGCGGGTGCTGCTCGACCTGGTGCCGAACCACACCAGCGCCGCGCACCCCTGGTTCGCCGACGCGGCGCGCCGGGACGCTCCGCACCGCGGCTACTACGTCTGGGCGGATACCTCGCCCGGCGGCGGCCCGCCGAACAACTGGCTCGACTTCACCGGCCGCCCCGCCTGGCAGTGGCACGAAAGTGGCCAGTACTACCTGCACAACTTCCTGCCCGGCCAGCCGGACCTGAACTGGTGGGAGCCCGCGGTGCACCGGGAGTTCCGCGAGATCCTGGAGTTCTGGTTCGAGCGCGGGGTGGCCGGGTTCCGCATCGACGTGGCGAACGGCCTGTACAAGGACGCCGAACTGCGCGACAACCCGCCGGCCGTCGGCACCGGCCCGCTGGCCGGCGGGTACGGCTTGCAGGCTGTGTACAACCTCAACCGCCCGGAGACGCACGGCGTCTACCGGGACTGGCGGAAGATCGCCGAAGGCTACTCCCCCGCGCGGCTGCTGCTCGGCGAGACCTGGGTCCCCGACGCCGAGCAGCTGGCCGCCTACTACGGCGACCACGACGAACTGCAGCTCGGGTTCAACTTCCCGTTCGCCTTCGCGGACTTCGACCCGGCCCGGCTGGCCGCCATCGTGGCCCGGACGCTGGCCGCGCTGCCGCCCGGCGCGTGCCCGGTGTGGATGGGCTCCAACCACGACCTGGGCCGGTTCCCCAGCCGGTGGTGCGGCGGCGACGACCGCAAGATCAGGCTCGCGCTGCTGGTGCTGGCCACCCTGCCCGGCACCAGCGTGCTGTATTACGGCGACGAGATCGGCATGACCGACGTCGACGTGCCGGTCGCGCTGCGCCGGGACCACGCCACGCGGGACGTGGCACAGGGCGCCGAGCGGGACCGGGCCAGGACCCCGCTGCCGTGGGACGGATCGCCGGGCGGCGGCTTCACCGGCCCTCGCGTGACGCCGTGGCTGCCGCTGGCCGGTCACCCGGCCCGCACGGTGGCCGGCCAGCGCGACGACCCGGACTCCACCATGTGGCTGTGCCGGCGGCTGCTCGCGCTGCGGCGGACCGAACTCGGCGGCGGCATCGCGGAATTCGGGAACCTGGCGGTGGCCGACGGGCAGTGGGCGTACCGGGCCGGGCTGGTGGTGGCCGCGAACTTCACCGATCACCCGGCCGGAATGCCCGCCGAGATGCTGGGCGGCGAGGTGCTGCTGAGTACCGTCGCCGGGCCGCCCGGGCCGGATGGCGTGCTGCGCCCGTGGGAAGGCGTGATCGCCAGGCCGTCGTCCGGCTGAGATGCGGGGCGGGGCGCGGAGCACGCACCCGGCCCGTTCGGTATCAATAATGGGCGCGCCGGCGGGTCAGGGTCCGTGCGGCGGCTCCGGTGACCCCGGGCCGTTACCCCGGGCGGCCAGGAGCAGTTCCTCGATCCGGGCCAGCCGCCGGTCAAGCTCGGCCAGCGTCACCTCGGACGGGGCCGCCTCCGGCGCCGGACGGCGCTGGGCCCGGCCGGGCGCTTGCGCGACGAAGCTCGACGCCACCTGCGCGGTGACGACGGCCAGGGTGAGCAGGCCGACGAGCATGAGGAGGATCGCCGTGATCCGCCCGTCCACGGTGACCGGGGTGTAATCGCCGTAGCCGACGGTGGTGACCGTCACCAGCGCCCACCATAGCGACTCGCCCAGGGTGTGGATGTTGGAATCTGGCGCGTGCCGCTCGAACAGGTACACCATGATCGCGCCGTTGACCACCAGCACCGCCGCGGCCAGCAGGAAGCGGCCCAGGTGCCCGCGCCGGAACATGGCCCGGACCAGCCGGAAACTGAAGATCGCGCGCACCGGCGGGAAGAGCACGGCGGCGAGCGCGAGCGGCTTGGCCAGCGCGTAGCGGACGCCCTGCCCGGAATAGCTGGCGCGGATGGCCAGGTCGATCCCGTAGACGACGGAAAGCGCGATCCGGAGGGCCCACCACACATCCTGGACGTGGTCGAAGTACCACGCAGGCACCACCACGAACCATAGCGTTGCCAGCGCGAGCAGATCGAGGGGCGCCTCGGTTCTCGCCTGGTAAGCCGCCAGACGGCCGCTCGGGTCGTCCCGGTCAAAATCACGGCCGGTACCATCGCCCGGCTGCTGAGCAATGTCGTTCATGACCACCAGCGTTGCACCTGAGCGTGCCGGGCACCGAGTTCTGGCTAGCGCTGGTCAGATAACCCTGGCGGCGCGGGGGCTGCCAGACTGTTGGTCATGTCTTCGCTTACCAACGCTGAGATCCGGGTGCTGCTGGCGGACGCAGCCGAACGTGCCGGGTGCTACCTGGCTCGCCTGGATGCCCGCCCGGTGGCCCCGGACGAGGCTGCGCTGGCCGGGCTCGCGCGTCTGGATGAGCCGCTGCCTGAGTCGCCGGGGGAGGCGGCCGCGACGCTGGCGCTGCTGGATGCGGCGGGATCCCCGGCGACCATGGCGAGCGCGGGAGGCCGGTATTTCGGCTTCGTCACCGGCGGCTCGCACCCGGCCGCGCTGGCGGCCAGCTGGCTGGCGGCAGCGTGGGATCAGAACACGGCACTGCCGGTGATGTCCCCGGCGGCGGCCCGCCTGCATGACGTGGTGACCGGGTGGCTGGTCGGGCTGCTCGGCCTGCCGGCGGACAGCGCCGCGATATTCGTGACCGGCGCGACCATGGCCAACACCGCCGCCCTCACCGCGGCCCGGGATCAGCAGCTGGCACGGGCCGGCTGGGACGTGCAGGCCGACGGGCTGTTCGGGGCGCCGGAGCTGACCGTGATCATCGGGGAGAAGGCCCATTCCACGCTGGTCAAGGCCCTCGGGCTAATCGGGCTCGGCCGGAACCGGGTCCACCTGGTGCCCGCCGATGACCAGGGGCGGATGCGCGCCAGCCGGCTCCCGGAGGACCTGACCGGCCCGGCCGTGATCTGCGCGCAGGCGGGCGAGGTGAACACCGGCGCGTTCGATCCCTTCCCCGAGATCGTCGACTGGGCCCGGCAGCACGGGGCGTGGGTGCATGCTGACGGCGCGTTCGGGCTGTGGGCGCTGGCTGATCCCTCACGTTCGCAGCTGACCGCCGGGCTGGCCGGCGCCGACTCCTGGGCCACCGACGCGCACAAGTGGCTCAACGTGCCGTATGACTGCGGCATCGTCCTGGTCCGGCGGCCCGGGGACTTGCGCCGGAGCTTCGCCTCGGCGGCCGGCTACCTGCCCCCCAGTGCCGGGTTCGAGGCCATGCATCACACACCGCAGACCTCGCAGCGCGCCCGGCAGGTCGAGGTCTGGGCCGTGCTGCGGACGCTCGGCAGGCAGGGCGTGACCGATCTCATCGCGCGGACCTGTGACCACGCCCAGGCGATGGCCGCCCGCCTGCGCCAGGCAGGCCTGGAGATACTCAACGACGTCGTCCTCAACCAGGTACTGGTCCGAGCGGCCACCGACGACCAGACCCTGGCCCTCGTGCGGGCCGTCCAGCAAGACGGGACGTGCTGGTGCGGCCCGACCGTATGGCAGGACCGGCCCGCCATGCGGATCAGCATCTCGGGCTGGGCCACCACCGACGATGACATCAGCAAGAGCGCGGACGCCATTATCGCCTCAGCCGGATGACCGGGACCGCTGGCGCGGCCGGGCGTGGTCGCAGCACTAGCCTGGACACGTGACCTCGCCCGCGCTTCAGCAGCCCCAGTGGCCTGACCATGCTTGCCTCGAGACCGTCGTACACAGCCTGGAAGGGCTCCCGCCGCTGGTGCTCGCGGCCGAGTGCGACCAGCTGAAGGACCGGCTGGCCGCGGTCGCGCGCGGTGAGGCGTTCCTGCTGCACGGCGGCGACTGCGCGGAGACCTTCGCCGGCACGACAGCCGGCAGCATCCGGGGCAAGTTCAGGACGCTGCTGCAGATGGCCGTGGTGCTCACCTACGCGGCCAGCGTCCCGGTGGTGAAGGTCGGCCGGATGGCGGGCCAGTTCGGCAAGCCGCGGTCGGCGGCCACCGAGGTCAGGGACGGGGTGGAACTCTCCGTCTACCGGGGCGATGCGGTCAACGGCATCGAGTTCACCGCCGCGGCCAGGACGCCGGACGCGGGCCGGCTGCTGCAGGCGTATCATTGCTCGTCGGCCACGCTGAACCTGTGCCGGTCGCTGGCCGGCGGCGGGTACGCCGACCTGCGCCAGGTGCACGCCTGGAACCAGGACTTCGTGGCGGGCAGCCCGGCCGGGCAGCGTTATGAGCAGCTGGCGGACGAGATCGACCGGGCGATCGCGTTCATGCACGCGTGCGGCGCTGACCCGGAACAGTTCCGTGCGGTGGAGTTCTACGCCAGCCACGAGGCCTTGCTGCTGGACTATGAGCGGGCCCTGACCCGGACCGACGCGCGGACCGGGCGCGCCTACGGGCTGTCGGCGCACCTGCTGTGGATCGGGGAGCGGACCCGGGCCCTGGGCGGCGCCCACATCGAGCTCGCGCGCCAGATCCGCAATCCGGTGGCGGTCAAGATCGGCCCGGCGGCCACCGCCCAGGACGTGCTCGCGCTGATCGAGGCGCTCGACCCGGACCGCGAGCCTGGCCGGCTCACCCTGATCACCCGGATGGGCGCGGGCCGGATCCGCCAGGTACTGGCCCCGCTGGCCGAGAAGGTCGCGGCCAGCGGGGCCGCCGTGGTCTGGGTGTGCGACCCCATGCACGGCAACACGGTCGAGGCGGCCAGCGGGCACAAGACCAGGTACTTCGACGACGTGCTGGACGAGGTGGCCGGCTTCTTCGAGGTCCACCGGGCACTCGGCACGCATCCCGGCGGCATCCACATCGAGTTCACCGGCGACGACGTCACCGAGTGCATCGGCGGCGGCCATCACATCGCCGAGAGCGACCTGAGCCACCGCTACGAAACGGCGTGTGATCCCCGGCTCAACCGCAGCCAGTCCCTGGATCTGGCCTTCCGCGTCGCCGGGCTGTACCGCCTCAGCGCCGAGAGCGCCGCTCGCACCGCGCCAGGCTCATAGCGACGCGGGTGCGGGTACCTCGGGCCGTTCGGGAAGATTTGAGTCATGATCTGGCACTGCTTGCGTCCTCTTGGTGGTCTCATAGTGAGACCGGACCGCAGGTACCATCGGGCGCGTTTGCGATGACAGGGATGGGTAGCCAGCCAGGTCGGTTGAGAGGAGGCGTCATGGCCACCAGCAAGCAGAAGGAAGCCGCGCGGCGTAACATCGCCAAGGCCCGGCAGGCGCAAAGCGCCAGGGCGCACGGTGAGGACGTTCCCCGCCACGGCGAGGGCATGAGCACCGCGGACAAGGACGAGCTGGCCGACCGGGAGTTCGCCTTCCCGGAGGAACGTAAGGAGCCGCTGACCGACGCCCGGCACGTGCGCAACGCGATCGCGCGTTTTGACCAGGTTGAAGGTGTCAGCGATGCCGAGCGGGACAAAGCGTGGAAGCGGATCCTGGCCGCGGCGAGGCGCTTCGATATCGAGGTTTCCGAATCCGACTGGCGGGACCTGGCCAAGGGCGGCAAGGACCGCAAGAGCTAAGCCGTCGTCCTGCTACGGGTATGCTCACCGGGCCTGGTTAACCAAAGCGGTCTGGGGAGCGGGAGGTGCGCGGCGATGGGAGCTGCGGGATCCCCGGATCCGCGGAACGAGTCCGAAGCGGAGCGAGACGATCGCAATCTCGCCGAGCTGCTGCAGGAACTGCGCGTGGCCGGGCTCGGTGTGCAGGTCCTGTTCGGGTTCCTGCTCTCGTTGCCGTTCACCACCAGGTTCGTCCGGCTCAGCCACGCCCAGCGTGACCTGTACCTGGCCACCCTGGTGCTGTCGGCGGTCGCGACGGCGCTGCTGCTCGGGCCGGTCGCCTATCACCGGCTGGTGTTCCGCCGTGGCCAGAAGGAAGGCCTGGTGCGAGCGGCCAGCGTAATGGCCATCGGCGGGCTGACCGTCGTCGGCCTCGCCGTGTCGGCCGCTGTCTTGCTGGTGACCAGTTACGTGACCAGCGGCCTGGCCGCGGTACTGATCACCGTCTTCGTCGCCTGCACGTTCGGCATCTTGTGGTTCGCGTTCCCCCTAGCGCGCCGCCGCTGACCCAGCCGCGGCAGGCTATATCTCACCCGAGGCACCGCACCTCACGCCCCAGGCACCCCGTGCACCTCATGCTTCCCGCCCCGGCTCCCGCCCGCGCGCCCGCCCCCGCCCGGCCAACGACATCGCTGCCACATCGATGTCGCCGCAGCAGCATCGCTGCCACATCGATGCTGCTGGGGCACTAGGCCGAGGATATTCGCGGTGGGTCGCGCAGCACCTGGACGGCCCGCCGCCGGGCCTGTCGCAGGTTCTTGCCGCGGACCGTCAGCTCGGCCAGCGCCGTCGCGAACGTGCTGTCGGGACCGGCGACTTCCTGCCCGACCTGGCCGAAGATGTCCAGCTCGACTCCCATGCCGCCGCCGGGAGCGACCTGCGCGAACGGGAGCTCAGCCAATCGGCCGGTTGCCGGGGCATAAACGACGGCGTTGACCACGGCGCACCGGGGCTTGCGGCTCGGCGTGAGCGCCTGGGGCAGGTCAAGGCAGCTGCGGAGCTGGGCTTCGATCAGGTCGACGCCCCACACCGCCTCCACCATCTGGTGGATCCTGGTGCCGCCCATCCGGGAATTCACCTCGACCACGCGCGGGCCGCGGCTAGTGCACTTGCCCTCCACGTGCAGCACCCCGCGGCGGAACCCGAACGACTGGACCGTCCGCACGCTCAGATCGACAAGCTGGCGCACCGCTTTCTTGTCGTGGTCCGGCGGGAGGTGCAAGCCGGTCTCCTGGAACGAGGGCTCAGCCGTCGGCCAGTTCTGGGACACGCTGGAGAACACGCACTCGCCGTCCTGCAGGACCAGGTCGACGTCGAACTCCACGCCATCCAGGTACTGCTCAAGGAGCAGATCGCGGCCGGCCCGGAAGATCGTGTTGTACTCCGGGGTCACGACGCCGCGGATGAGCTTGTACACCCCTGGCAGCGACTCGAAGCCGTCGACCCGGACGCACCCCATGGCTTCCGCGCCGAACTCCGGCTTGACGACAGCGGGAAACCCCACCTCGGCGGCGGCGGCGAACAGCTCATCCAGGGATCGGACCCGCAGGGCCCTCGGTGTGGGCAGCCCGAGCCGCGCGGACAGCTCGCGGGTGCGGACCTTGCTGCGCGCCGCGTCGACCGCCTCCGGCGGGTTGCCCGGCAGCCCCAGCGCCGCGGCTACCCGCGCCGCCTCGCACACCGAGTCCTCCCAGAATGTCAGGACGCCATTGGCCCGGACGCCCGAGCGCTCCAAGGCGCCGAGGATCGCCGCGGCATCGACATCCGGGTCACCGCTGATCGGCGCCGGGACCCACCGTGTCCCGGCAACCTGGTCTGCGAGCGACTCAGACCAGTGCCCTGGCTCATCGACGATCACCAGGCGCGCGCCAAGGGCGGCGAGCCGCTCGTAATAGCGGCGCTTGCCCTCGTAACCGGTGCAGACCACGACTACGGTGGGCCCGTCGATGGTCATGCCTCGCTCCAGCGCGGGTCGTCCACCACCGCGGTCTCGCCCGGCGGGACGTGCACTCCAGGCGCGGTGCTGCTGAGATCGAGTGCGGGCCGCAGGCCTGGCGCCGCCTCGAGCGCGTCGAGCAGCGCGGCGCCTTCCACCCGGAGCAGCGTCGTGTCCGTCTCCGTGGTGACGGTCGCGTTCCGCGGGACCTGGTCGAGCAGGCCGCGCTCACCGAAGTTGTCGCCAGGACCGAGATGCACGACGGTCTTGCCGTCCCGGTGCACCACGACGCGGCCCGCTGCGACGGCGTAGAAGGCGTGCGCCGGGGCCCCCTGGACAACGACGTCGACGCCCGGTGGCAGCGGGCAGAACTGCGCGGCCGCGGCGAGCTGCTCCAGGACGATCCGCGGCACTCCCACCGTGACCGGAAGGCCCTGCAGGATCTTCACCCTGGAGGCGAGCGCGTCGGCGCGCTGCGCGTTAAGCCCATCAAGCCCGCGCAGGCCGAGGCCGCACAGGAGGGTGATCAGCATGGCGGCGGCGCCGAGGATCAGCAGGCTGGCCCGCAACGATGTCAATGCCACCAGAACCGGCGCCAGGACCGCGCCGGCGATCATCGCGGCCACCGACACGGCGTCGAAGATCCCGATCACCCGGCCGAGCGCCTCACGGGGGGCAATCCGCGCCAATGCCGTCTCGCCGACCACCTCGCAGGAGACAAGAGCGGCATTGCCGATCACCGTTACCGCCAGCGCGATCATCAGCACCTGCACGCCGGCATACGCCAGCTGGGTGACGCACGCCAGCAAACCGGTGACGACGACGATCACCGAGACCCGCCTGCTCGTCGACAAACGGCCGTTGGCGAGCGCGCTCAGCAATCCGCCGACGCCCGCAGCCGTGAGCAGGACACCGTAACCGCCACTGCCGAGCCCAAGCGAGTGCGTGGCGTATACGACCAGCTGCACGGTCTGGGCTCCGTAGGTGAATTCAACCATCGCCACGATCACGATCAGCCACGGCGCGAACGGAGTCGTGCGCACCGTCCGCAGCCCGCTAGCCAGCTGGCCGACCCCGGACTTACGCCCGTCGGCCGGAGCCGGGTCGGGAGGCATGGTCGAGGTCAGCAGCGCGGAAACGGCAAAGGTCGCCCCGTTCGCCAGGAACGCGACCCAGGCGGGAGCCACTCCGAGCAAGATCGCCCCGATCGCCGGGCCGACGAGGACTCCGAGATCCTGCACCGTGTGCAGCAGCGCGTTGGCCGGGCCGAGCCGGGTCTCACCGACCAGACGCGGCAGCAGCGCCATCGCCGCTGGCCTCTCCGCGCACCCGGCGGCCGACGCCAGGGCGGTGAACGCGATCACCAGCGCCACCGGGCCGGCGCTGGCGACCGTCGCAGCGATGGCCGCCATGAGCAGCATCCGCAGGGCGTCACCGGTCAGCAACACGGTGCGCCGACGATAGCGGTCGGCGACGGCCCCTCCGAACGGGCCAAGCAGCACGTACGGGACAAGCCGGCAAACGGTCGCGGCGCCCACCCAGCCGGCCGAGTGGGTCGCGCTGTACACGTATCCGAGCAGCGCCGCGTTGTACAGCCAGTTACCGACTTGCGAGGCGGCGCTGGCCCCGATCAGCGCGCGGGCGGCCGGGACAGCCAGGACGTCTCGATACGCCCGGCCCATCGGCTCACCCATCGCGCCCGGGTGTCATCACCGCCGGGGCCTGACGGCCATGGCCGATCGGGCTCGCTGGGACCGGCGCACGCGGCGCCGCCGGTCCTCCTCGGGGTCCAGGTCTTCGGTGTCGGCCTCGATGAACAGCTCCTTGAACATCGGGTGCATGATGTTTCTCCCCAGGCAGACGGCTGAATCCTGGCGATAGCGTGCCTGACCCGCCGTGCGGCCGTCTGTCACCCGGCTGACGCGGTCGTAGTCAGCCTGCCGACACCTCGGCCGCGGCCTGGTCGGGCTACAAGCCGAGGCCACGGCCGATGATCTCCTTCATGATCTCGGTGGTGCCGCCGAAGATGGACTGGACGCGGCTGTCGGCCCAGGCCCGGCCCACCCGGTACTCGCGCATGTAACCGTAGCCGCCGTGCAACTGGACGCAGCGGTCGGTGACGCGGTTGCACAGCTCTGTGTCCCACCACTTGACCATGGACGCCTCGTCGCTGGTCAGCCGGTCGGCGCAGTGCTCGATGACGGCACGGTCGGTGAACTCCCGCGCCACCGCGATCTCGGTGGCCATCTCGGCCAGCACGAACTTGCTGTGCTGGAACGTCCCGATGGGCTGGCCGAACGCCTGGCGCTCCTTGCCGTAGGCCAGCGTGTCAGCGAAGGCCTGCTCGGCAATGGCCAGCGCGGTGACGCCGATCGTCACCCGTTCCCGCGGCAGGTTCTGCATCAGCGCGACGAACCCGCCACCCTCCTCCCCCAGCAGGTTGGCGGCCGGCACCTCGACGTCGGTGAAGAACAGCTCGGAGGTGTCCTGGGCGTGCATGCCGAGCTTGTCCAGGTTCCGGCCGCGGGTGAAGCCGGGCATGCCCCGCTCCACCATCAGCAGGCTGATCCCGCGGTGCCCGGCCGCCGGGTCGGTGCGCGCGGCCACGATCACGATGTCGGCCAGTTGCCCGTTGGAGATGAAGGTCTTCTGCCCGTTGAGCACGTAGTGATCACCCGAACGGACCGCGGTGCTGCGGATTCCCCGCAGGTCACTGCCCGCGCCTGGTTCGGTCATCGCGACGGCCGCGATCAGCTCGCCTGAGCAGTAGCCGGGGAACCAGCGCTCCCGCTGCCCCGGCGTGCACAACCGGTCCAGGTACGGGCCGATCATGTCGTTGTGCAGCTGGAACATCGGGCCGCTGGCGCCTGCCCGGGCCAGTTCCTCGTTCAGGACCACGTAGAAGCGGTAGTCGGGCTGCCCGCCGCCGCCGTACTTCTCCTCGAGGTGAATGCCGAGCAGGCCGGCCCGGCCCGCGGCCAGCCACACGTCGCGGGACACGATCCCGTCCCGTTCCCACTGCTCGTGGTAGGGCGTGATCTCCTTCGCGATGAAGGCCCGCACCATGTCGCGAAACGCGTCGTGCTCGTCGGTGAAAATCTGTCGCCGCATGGCCGCGGACCTCCCATGGCGTGAGTGAGGACGCTCCTCAGGCAGCGCTGGGCTCACGCAAATAGGCGGCCCACTGGGGGTCGCCGTCGTGCTGAGCGCCCACCAGTCTCCAGTGGGCGCCACGTGGTACCGCTGGCGGCACCGCCAGCGTCCAGCCGAGTTCCGCGAGCAACCGGTCGGCCTTGCGGTGGTTGCAGATCGTGCAGGACGCCACGCAGTTCTCCCAGACGTGCTGGCCGCCGCGGCTGCGCGGGATCACGTGGTCGATGGTCTCGGCGCGGCGGCCGCAGTAGCCGCACTTGTAGTTGTCCCGGCGCATCAGCGCGGCCCTGGTCAACGGCACCCGGTTGCGGTACGGAACGCGGACGTAGCGGCTCAGCCGGATCACCGACGGCGTTACCAGGGCCACCGTCGCGGCGTGCAGGACCACGCCCGCCGCGTCGTCGTGCACGACCTCGGCCTTGCCGCCCAGCACGAGGCACACGGCTCGGCGCAAGCCCACCGTGGTCAGCGGTTCATACGTCACGTTGAGCAGCAGCACTCGTCGCACCGCACCTCCCGCTGGCGTCCGCCGTCTATCTGAACCTCATGCTCCCAGTGTGTCGCCTGGTACGCACATCCGCCACCACATAAGCGTACAAGTTGCCGGAGACCGTAAAGTGCCTCCATGGCTGAGCTCACGTATCCGCAGACGCGCCGGCTCGACCTGACCGAGGACATCCTGGGTCATCGGGTCAGCGATCCCTTCCGGTGGCTGGAAGACGACACCGGGACCGAACGGTCCGGCTGGCTGGCGGCGCAGGGGGACCTGTTCGGCTGGTACCGGGGCGGGCTGCCCGGCCGGGACCGGCTGGCCGCCCGGGTGAGCGAGCTGCTGAGCACCGGATACGCCGGCACGCCGGCCTGGCGAGGCGAACGCTGCTTCCACACCAGGCGCGACCCGGGCGCCGAGCACGGCGTGCTGTGCACCGGCCTGGGCGACGGGCCTGAGCGGGTGCTCGTCGACCCGATGGTGATCGACCCGTCCGGGCTGACCACGCTGGACGCCTGGCAGCCGGACAAGGAAGGGCGGCTGCTGGCCTACCAGCTGTCTGAGGGCGGCGACGAGGAATCCCTGCTGCGGGTGATGGACGTCGCCACCGGCGCGCTGGCCGACGGGCCGATCGACCGGTGCCGGTACTCCAGCGTGGCCTGGCTGCCCGGCGGCAAGGCCTTCTACTACACCCGCAGGCTGCCCCCGGACGCCGTGCCAGACGGGGAGAGCCAGTACCACCGGCGGGTCTACCTGCACCAGGCCGGCACGCCCGCCGATGAGGACGTGCTCATCTTCGGCGCGGGCCGGGACAAGACCGACTACTACAGCGCCTCGGTCAGCCGGGACGGACGCTGGCTGGTCATCGGGGCGTCGCGGGGCACCGCGCCGCGCAACGACCTGTGGATCGCCGACCTGTCCGAATCCGACCCCGCCTCGCCCGACCTGCGGGTGATCCAGGAAGGGCTGGACGCGCAGACCAGCGTCCGGGCCGGCCGGGACGGGCGGCTGTACGTGTTCACCGATCACGGCGCGCCTCGCGCCCGGATCGCGGTGACCGACCCCGCGGATCCCGGCCCGGCCAGCTGGCGGGACCTGATCGCGGAGGACCCCGAGGCGGTGCTGCGCGGGTACGCGATCCTGGACGGGCCGGAGTTGGACCGTGCCGTGCTGCTGGCCAGCTGGACCAGGCACGCGCTCAGCGAGATCACCGTGCACGACCTGGCCACCGGCGAGCGGCTGGGCCAGCTGCCGCTGCCCGGCCTGGGCACCGCGGGCGGGCTCAGCGAGCGGCCCGAGGGCGGCCACGAGGCCTGGTTCGGCTACACCGACTACACGACGCCGGAGTCGGTGCTGAGGTTCGACGCGCGCGACGCCTCGGTGACCACCTGGGCCACGGCGCCGGGCAGCGTCGAGGTCCCCGAGGTGACGACGCGGCAGGTGAGGTACCAGTCCAAGGACGGGACCCCGGTGCGGATGCTGGTCATCAGCAGAGCTGGCAACCCGGACGGCCCGCGGCCGGTCATCCTGTACGGGTACGGCGGCTTCGACATCAGCCTCACGCCCGCCTACTCGCCGAACGTGCTGGCCTGGGTGTCGGCGGGCGGCGTGTACGCGATCGCCAACCTGCGCGGCGGCAGCGAGGAGGGCGAGGAGTGGCACCGCGCCGGGATGCTCGACCGCAAGCAGAACGTCTTCGACGACTTCCACGCCGCCGCCGAGGCGCTGATCGCCGGCGGCTGGACCACGCCGCGGCAGCTGGCCATCTCCGGCGGGTCTAACGGCGGCCTGCTGGTCGGCGCGGCGCTGACCCAGCGGCCCGAGCTGTACGCCGCGGTAATCTGCTCCGCGCCGCTGCTGGACATGGTGCGCTACGAACGGTTCGGGCTCGGCCAGACGTGGAACGTGGAGTACGGCACCGCGGCCGACGCCGAGCAGCTCGGCTGGCTGCTGTCGTACTCGCCGTACCACCACGTGACGCCGGGGACGGCGTACCCGGCGGTGCTGTTCACCGTGTTCGCCAACGACACCCGGGTGGACCCGGTGCACGCGTACAAGATGTGCGCCGCGCTGCAGTACGCCACGTCCTCGGGGCAGCCGGTGCTGCTGCGGGCTGAAGCTCAGGTGGGGCACGGGGCGCGGGCGGTGAGCCGGATGGCGGAACTGGCCGGGGACACGCTGGCGTTCGCCGCGCACCACACCGGGCTGGTGGTCTGAACCTCAGGGCTGCGGCCAGGCAGCTCCCCGCGGCGGTGGTCGAGGCCGAGCTCCCGGCGGACGAGGCGGAAGGCGCGGAGCCCGGCACCCCGTAAGCTTCAGGCATGAGCGAGCCGGCCAGCTTTTACGAGGCGGTGGGCGGGGAGGAGTTCTTCGCCCGCCTGGTCCACCGGTTCTACCAGGGTGTTGCGGACGATCCCGTGCTCCGGCCGGTCTACCCGGCCCGGGACCTCGGGCCCGCCGAGGAGCACCTGCGGCTGTTCCTCATGCAGTACTGGGGCGGGCCGCGCACCTACGACGAGCTGCGCGGGCACCCCCGGCTGCGGATGCGGCACGCCCGGTTCGCCATCGGCGAGGCCGAGCGGGACGCCTGGCTGCACCGCATGCGGGTCGCCCTGGACGAGCTTGACCTGGACGAGACGCTCGCGGCCCAGCTCTGGGACTACCTGGTCATGGCCGCCCACAGCCTGGTCAACGTGGACCCCGCGCACGGCCGTCCCGAGCTCGGGCTGAGGCCGGCCTGACGGCTGGAACGGTGCGCTGCCACTGGTCGCCGGTCACGCCCTCGAACCGGCCCGCGATGGTGTCCGGGGTGATCGTCATGGCGCTAGCCGCGGGTGAGCCTGCGGTAGGTGACGCGGTGCGGGCGGGCGGCCTCGGCGCCGAGGCGGTCGATCTTGTTCTTCTCGTAGGCCTCGAAGTTGCCCTCGAACCAGAACCAGTTCGCGCCGCCTTCCCAGGCCAGGATGTGGGTGGCCACCCGGTCCAGGAACCAGCGGTCGTGGCTGGTGATGACGGCGCAGCCGGGGAACTCCAGCAGCGCGTTCTCCAGGCTCGCCAGCGTCTCCACGTCCAGGTCGTTGGTGGGCTCGTCCAGCAGCAGCAGGTTGCCGCCCTGCTTGAGGGTGAGCGCCAGGTTCATCCGGTTCCGCTCGCCGCCGGACATGACTGCGGCCGGCTTCTGCTGGTCCGAGCCCTTGAACCCGAACGCGGCCACGTACGCCCGGCTGGGGATCTCGATGTTGCCGACGCGGATGTGCGCCTCGCCGTCGGAGATGACCTGCCACACGTTCTTCTTCGGGTCGATACGCTCCCGGCTCTGGTCCACATAGGAGATGGTCACGGTCTCGCCGACCCGGATCGTGCCCTCGTCCGGCTGTTCCTCGCCGACGATCATCTTGAACAGGGTGGTCTTGCCCACCCCGTTCGGGCCGAGGACGCCGACGATGCCGTTGCGGGGCAGGCTGAAGGAGAGGTTCTCGAACAGGCACCGGTCGCCGAACCCCTTGACCAGGTGGCTGACCTCGACCACCACGCTGCCCAGGCGGGGGCCCGGCGGGATCTGGATCTCCTCGAAGTCCAGCTTGCGGTTCTTGTCGGCCTCGGCGGCCATCTCCTCATACCGCTGTAGCCGCGCCTTGCTCTTCGCCTGACGGGCCCGGGGGCTGGACCGGACCCACTCGAGCTCGTCTTCCAGCCGCTTGCGCTTCTTCGCGTCCTTGGCCCCCTCGACCTTGATCCGGGCCGCCTTGGTCTCCAGGTAGGTGGAGTAGTTGCCCTCGTAGGGGTAGGCGTGGCCGCGGTCGAGCTCGAGGATCCACTGGGCCACGTCGTCGAGGAAGTACCGGTCGTGGGTAACCGCGACGACGGTGCCCGGGTACTTCTCCAGGTGCTGCTCCAGCCACTGCACGCTCTCCGCGTCCAGGTGGTTGGTGGGCTCGTCGAGCAGCAGCAGGTCGGGCTGGGACAGCAGGAGCCGGCACAACGCCACCCGGCGCTTCTCCCCGCCGGACAGGCTGGTCACGTCGGCGTCGGGCGGCGGGCAGCGCAACGCGTCCATGGCCTGCTCGACCTGGCTGTCCAGGTCCCAGGCGTCCTTATGGTCCAGCAGCTCCTGCAGCCGGCCCATCTCCTCGAGCAGCTCGTCGGAGTAGTCGGTCGCCATCTTCTCGGCGATCTCGTTGTACTGCTCGAGCAGCTTCTTGGTCTCGGCCACGCCGTCCTCGACATTGCCGAGCACGTTCTTGGTCTCGTCGAGCTGGGGCTCCTGGGCGAGCAGGCCGACGGTGAAGCCCGGCATCAGGCGCGCGTCGCCGTTGGACGGCTGCTCCACGCCGGCCATCATCCTGAGCAAGGTCGACTTGCCGGTCCCGTTCGGCCCCACGACGCCGATCTTGGCGCCGGGCAGGAACGCCAGCGTCACGTTGTCGAGGATGACCTTGTCGCCGTGCGCCTTGCGCACGCCGCGCATCTGATAGATGAACTCAGGCATGTAACATATCCTAGCTCTTGTTGCAGGTCAGTGACCCGCGACGCTCGTCCCAGTCATAGCAAAGTCAGGGAAGGCTGCGAGTCATGGCTCTGGCGGTCAACGGCAGCGGCACCATCTTCAAGAAGTGCGACAGGTCTAACCACCGTCCCGACTCGAATAAGGGCTGCGCGTCTTCCACTTGCCAGCATACGTGCGACAACCCGGAGCGCTGCCCGCACGCCTGGACGCTGCGCTACTGGGTCAACGGCAAGCAGGTCGAGAAGTCGTTCAAGGACAAGCAGCACCCCACCACAGGACGCGTGGATTACGGCAGCGGCAAGAAGCTCGCGCGGGACTGGCAGCTCAAGCTGGCCGTGGACAAGCGCTCCGGTGACGTCGCCTTCACCGATCACAGCAAGAGCGGCAAGCAGAACTTCGGCGAGTTGGTCGAATCGTTCATCGCGCGCCTGCCCGTCTCGGACGCCAGCAAGTACCACTACCGGAGCGTGTACCTCAAGCACGTCAAGCCAGTGTTCGGCGACATGACGCTTTCCCAGGTGGCCAACGACCGTGACGGCGTAATGGACCTGCTAGCGGTCAAGATGAAGCACTTGAGCAACACACCGCGTCAGCAAGCGCGGTACGTCATCGTGGGCACGCTTGACGAGGCCATGAAGGCGGGCAAGCTCAGCAGGCATCGGCTAGACGGCATCGAACTCGCCGACTACGGCAGGTACTCTCGTAAGAGCTTCGTGTTCCCCGCATACGAGCAGGTCAGGTTCGTGGCGGACGGGGGCATCAACCCGGAGTCTCGCCGCGCCGTCGGGGGTGCGGGACTATGCGTGTGGCTCATGCGTGGCTGCGGACTTCGCATCGAAGAGGCGCTAGCGGTGTGTAAGGAAGACTTCATAGAGGACGGCACCGTCTTGCGGGTGGCGTGGCAGGCGTCGGGAGACGGCAAGAGGCGGGAACCTCTCAAGCACCGCAAGGCAGGCGAGTACCGAGACGTGCCCGTGCCCTCGTGGCTGCGGGAGATGGTCCGGGACATGCCCGATGGGCCGCTCATCCCTGGGAACGGGAAGCTTTTCCAGCGGTACGGCACGACCTACTTCCGGTTCATGCACGCTGCTAAGGCAGCCGGTATCCCTGACGGGTTCACCCCGCATTCGCTACGCCACGCCTTCGCTTCCGCGATGCTCGCTCGTGGGGTGCAGATCACCGAGCTAGCGCACTTCCTGGGGCACCGGGACATCAACGTCACACACCAGGTGTATGGGCATCTGCTGCCCTCCGCTGCCAAGCGAGCCGTAGCAGCGCTAGACGCCGAGTTCGCCGAGTGGAGCAACAGCCAGAAAGGCTCCGCCTCAGACCGTCGGGCTGCCCGCTGACCTGTTTTCTTCCGCTCGCCCTTTGAATTTTGGGCATCCTTAGCCGCTTGAGGGAACCCGATCGACAAAATGTTGTCGTTGCGGATGCTTCATCCGCAGGCGATGCCGATGCCGGCGAACAGGGCCATCATCTCCAGGCGGAGCGCTTGGTAGTGCCGGTCGATGTCGGTCCAGTGGCGGGGAGTCCGGCGGATACGCGGATCGGCGACGCCGGCCAGCAGCGGCGCGATGACCTGGTCCCGGAGGGTGAGCAAGGCGCTGATGATGCGGGCGGCGCCGGGTGAGATGAGGTACCGGCGGGTGCGGCCGGGTTTGTCCGCGAGGTGCTTGCCGCGGAGCTTGCGCAGATCGTAGGCGGCGTTGCGGATGGTGTAGCCGTCGTGCCCGGGCATCGCCGATACCCGGGCGGCCAGGTCGGCGACGGTGAACCCGCCGGGGGCGATGGCAAGCGCCAGGGCGGCGGCCAGCACGGCCCGCATCCGGGGCTTGTTCAGGTCCAGGCCGCCGGTCCGGGTGGCGCCGACCTGGGCGGGCAGCGGCAGTTCGTCGAGCAGGCCGCCCGGGATGAACCCGGTATCGACGCAGTCCAGCATGGTGCAGAACCGCCCGGCCATGCCGGCCAGCCGGGCGATGATGTCCGGGAACTTCTCCAGGGCCCGGCCGGTCTTGAGGGTCTTGGTGTTGTGCACGATCGCCTCGAACCGCAGCACGCGCTCGCCTTTGGTATAGCCCTTCAGCGTCAGCAGCCCGAAGTGGACCTTGAACAGCGTCAGGTCATACGCAGGTCTCTCGATCACGACTGCCAGCTTCAGCGACGGCTCGGTCGTGCCGGCCGGGCGCTGCTTCATCCCGAACAGGGTCCGCAGCGCCGGCACGTCCAGCCGGGACCGGGTCCGGTCAGCGACCGTGCCGAAGACCCGGTCCATCCGCGCGCCGGAGGCGAAGATCAGGTTCCGGCTGTACTCGGCCTGGTAGACCGAGTAGGCATAGCGGAACCCGCTGGCCTGCTGCTCGGCCAGGTCCAGCCCGAAGCACAAGCACGCGGTGTAGATCCACCGGTCGCAGGCCTGGCCCAGCCGCCCTATAGCCGCGGGCTGCGACAAGGTCTCTGCGATCTGGGCCAGGCCGCGCGGATCCGTGATCTTAGTAAAGCAGTTCCCCTCCTTGGTGAAACCGATCCCCGCCGCATGAGCCTGGCACGCGACGTACTCGTGGCCGTTGAGGATGACCTGCGCGCCGAACGGCGGATGCCCGGACATCTTGACCACCAGGTGGCCCCAGGCCGGGTCCATGATGTGGAAGGAATAGTGGTTGACGTACTCGGACTTCTTCTCCAGGCTCATGATCACCCCGCCCGCGGACCGCCTCACCTTCCACACCGTCGCCCGCGCCCGGGCGACCAGGACCAGGAAGACACCCGGCCCGACGCTGTGGCTGGCCAGGTACTCCTCCGCGATCCGGTGCTTGCGCTGCCCGGCCTTGCAGTCGATCACCGGGACACCGTTCGTCTTCGGCCCAGGCCCGCACCCGGCGGGCGAACCGGCCCGGCAGCCGCATCAGGTGCGCGTCATCCAGCTCCGCATCCGAGTCGCCGTGCCAGCGCCGCCACCAGGTCCGGAACCCGCCCGGGCTATGGCCCAGCGGGTAGTACGCGTTCAGCACGATCCGGTCCACGCAGTCATACGAGCCGGTCAGCAAGTCCCCGTACCGCTCGGTGAAGTCATCGGCCACCCCGCCGACCGTAGAGGCAACCCGCACCTCACGTCAGGACATCAGCCGCACTGCCCCGAAGGGGCCACTCCTCCCGGGCGAAGTCCCAGAGTAGGATCTTCCCAACCTCGTATCCCGAACCCTGCTCCTGATGATCAGTCTCCGCTGTGGAACGATCCCGCAGCCGGTTGTGCGTTATCCCGAAGGCTATGGCCTCGTCGTAGCGCTCCCGCAGCTTCGCCAGCAGCTGCTCATCCAGCGCCGGGTCGCCCCTGGCCAGCGCGTCCTCGACGGCCTGGTGCGCCTCGCGGAGGATCTCGATGACATCGGCGGCCCAGGACTGCAGGCTGTCTGGTCCCAGCCTGGTGACGGCGCGGGCGCGGCGGATGACGTGCTGGCAGCATTGCTGTATCCCGGCCAGCTGCGGCAGCAGCTGCTGGTAGGCGGAGTACCCGTCGCTGATCAAGAACCCGGCGAAGAACGACAAGACCGCGGTGATCGCGGCGGCCTGCCGGGACCCCAGCGCCCGCAGCCAGGTCAGCCCGGCGTGCGGGGTGCGCACGACCAGCACGTGCGGCGCGCCCGCGTCCTGCCCGGCCAGCCCGGCATGCGGATCCAGGGGATTGACGGGGGTCTGATCGGCGCCCAGCACCGGCTCGGCTGCCAGCGCGGCCTGCATCGCCTCATCGAACCCGGCGCCTTCCAGCCGGGATGACAGCCGCTCGCTGGCGCCGTCGACGAACCCCGGCGAGACCGGCACGCCCGGCAGCATGCCGGTCAGGTTCGCGGCCCGCTCGGCGGGCACGTTGCCGTAGGAGGACAGCAGCACCGCCGCGGTGTTGATGCCCGGACCGTAGCAGACGCTGCCCGGATGCGCCCCTGCCGGGGGCTGCGCGGCGTTGACCTTCCCGCAGCACCGGCAGGTCAGCGGCAGCAGGTACTCGGTGACGAACGTCGTGATCTTCACGTCCCGGACCTGCGACCACCAGCTGCCCGCCCGGTCCGCCCGGCCAGGGCGGTGCCGCACCGCGAGCACTCCGCCGGCGGCGGCACTTCCTCCCGCTCGTCCGGGTCCGGGTCCCGCGGCAGCCCCGCCCCGGGATGCCCCGGCTGGCCGCCGTGCTTGCGGTCCGCGCGCCGCTCCCGTTCGGAGGACTGGCGGGCCCTCCGCTCAGCCGTGCGCCGCTCACGCGCCCCGATCGGATCCCTCGACGGCGGCGTCCCCGACGTCGCGCTGTCCGACCCCAGCCGCCGCTCCAGCTCCGCGGCCCTCAGCTCCAGCCGCCGGTACCGCTCCAGCTGAGCCTCCAGCTCAGCCCGCAGCATCGCGTTCTCGGCGTCCCTGGCCTCGATCACCGCCCGCAGCCGGGCGGCCAGCTCACGCTGATCCCCCGCTGCCGGCAGGCACACCAGGCTGATCGGACACAAACCCCGGGCATGCTCAGCCACGGCCAAAGGTTCAAGCATCCCGCGCCCCGTGCCGCCTCACGCGCTCGACCCGGAGTAACTGGTCAGGTGCCCGATATTCCCTTCAATCGCAATTACGTCGTTCCGGGCAGCGGAAGAAGCCGCCTGGGACCGCTGACAGGCCGACTGGGAAAGCCGGTCACTGGGATTGAGGCGCCATGCTGGCGGTGCCTGGAGCTGAGGGACCCGGGTACAGGCCGTCGTCGCCGCCTACGAAGCCGGAGTCGTCGAACCCCGCCATCACGGCTAACAGCACCGGCCGCCCTTGGGAGAGGCCAATGAATAACCTGGCGGCTTTATATCCGACGCAGCATGAACCTTGGTATTTGAACCCGAAGACCCTGAATGGACACCTTCAGGGTCGTAACGGCTGACGGCTCCGTGGAGCCCGGAAGCGACAATCCGGAAACCGCACCGACCCTAGAAGCACTCTTGAAGCGCACCAAATGGTGGGGTTTCGAGGACAACAACAAAGCCGTATGCGAGGAGGAGGGATGGGGATGAACGGAGCCGTTCTCTGTTCAGCACAGCAAGCTTGATCTGCTTAACTGCAAGATCGCAGTGGACTACCTTTCACGCTCAGCCCCCTAGTGCTTGCCTCCGAAACCGGACACTTGACCTGCGGCGGCTGTGGGCCGCTCGATCACATGGACTGCTCGCGGCGCAGGGCTTAATTGTGCGGAGGGGACTCGAACCCCAACCTTTTGATCCGTCGATACCTGTGCGGGCATCCGGACTCGTTCAGATCAGTCCGTGACCTCGGGCGCGTTCCTGTCGCCTGTCCGTGGACGTCCGGAGAATACAAGATGTCGTTCGTCCGTGTGGCTCCCACCGTGGCTCCCAGCCGTGCCTGACGCTTGGCACGTCAGTGTCCGGAATCGAAGTTCATGCATCTTCGATCAGGCTGGCAGGCACCTGATAGCGGAAGCCCACGAGCGTCAGCGTTCCGTCGTCCAGGCGCCACGGGTCATAGCAGCGGTGCTTTCCGCCTGTGGCAGTAACCGTCCCGTCTTCGGCCCGCTCGATGGTGATACCGCTAAGGACGAACAGCGCCGTGCATGGGTTTTCCCGGGCGTGAGTCACTTCGTTGGGAGTGAGGATGACCTCGCCTCCGTCTGCGGTGGTTCCCTTGACCTCGACATGCTTCACCTCGCCGCCGCGGCAGATCAGGTCATAGCTTTCCGTAGCGTGGACATCTTTGACGTCCCAGTCCTTGCCGTAGAACTCGGTGGCGGCATTCATCGCGCGCGCTTCCACTGCCACCTTCGCCTTTCGGTCGAGCTGGAATCCCTGCCACAAGCGAGAGCCGGATCGGCGCCAGGATCAGCCTTCGCTCTGCCTCTGGGGACGTCCAGGTCCTGAGTATGTCGCGAGTCAACCAGGGCGTCGACCAGAACCGCATTGAGCTTGCCCAGCCTGGCCAGCAGGATTGCCAGCACTCGGTTGTAGTCCGGGTTCCTTGGCGCCCGTCTGCCCGACATGCCGCTCCGGCTTTCCATGATGAGAGCAAGATGACCGCCATCGGCCTCGATGAGGTATTCAGCATCCATGACACGGCCATGGTCATCAACCAATTGCACGAGTCAGAGGCTCCCACATATCGCTGGGTTATGAGCCGTACGACACCCCCGAACGACCTCCTGCTTAGAAGACCCCATGCCACTTACATGGCGCCCGCAGATGGGTGAAACTCAGGGCGAGCATGCTGATGAGCCCCCATGATCGCCAACGGGCGTGTCAGAGGGCGGGCAGTAGCTCATGCTTGCTGCTGTCAGGGGTCGTTGCTGTACTCGGCTGCTGTATCGTGACCGCTCGCAGCTTGCAGGGGATGGTCCGCGTCCGGTCCGGGCAGGCTCCCGCCTGGCCCTTGTCCTCTGACCGGAGTGTCCGTAGAGTCTCCTGGGTCAAGCATGACTTCGCGTGTCCGTTCACCAGGCACTTTTCACCAGTACTCGTTGCCCTGCGGCCACAGTCACGCTTGATGCTGGAGGGGCGGACACGCACACTCAGCGGGCCATCCCCGGATCTGAGCCCAGCCAAAACTTCGGCACCTTCCCCTGTTGCGTCGTCGTGGACCAGGTGGTCACCGTCGAACCGGGGTTGCGGGTTTCTCGGAGGGATGGGGGGTGTGGCTAAACGAATTTTCGGGAGATTGTGACCAGCCCTCGCACGTTGAATTGATCTGGCCGATCTCAGAATTCTCCGCCAGATCTGGCACTTGGGCTGGCTGACCGGTCTTCCATTTGCGAACACCTGCTTAACGCGAACGTTCCACACTTACCACGCTGGATGCTTTAAACACCATGGATGTCCTGCAGTAAAGCTTGACAAGGATCCAAATGCAGGCAATCATGGTCGTGCGCTGTTGTCAATAGTTATTGGAAGGCCGAGCATGAGTGTTAGCACGGGCGACACGGAAGACAGCGGGCAGAACACGGGAGTGTCTAACCCTCCTGAATCTGGCGCGTATGAGGATCCCTTCCACCCGCAGGTCTGTCGGGACGATGTGCCCGACCTCGACCCTTCACACATCGCGCCAGGCGACATGCCGCAGCCAGGCGACATGCCGCAGACAACCATGGGTCCCCCCACCGGGCCGCCGTCGTCCCCTGGCGAGTATCCAGAGTCTGATCTGGACAGGGAACTGAAGAACACGGACCCAAGCGAAGTCGACGATAGGAGGTACGAGCCCGACCCGAACCTGGAAGCAGGGGACTAGAATCGCCCGTCCAATCGGTTTTCCTGCCCGCCTTGGCTCGTCAAGTATGCTGCGCAACTCACGGATGGCGTAGCTGGGCCAAGTGAGGATCAAAATGACCTGTCAATGAGAAGCGTTGACTCTCAAGACTTGGGATAAGACGCTCGCCGTTGGTCAGTGATCAAGCTGCTTTTGACGATGCTGCCCTGGCACGTTAATGACACGGCGGTCTCGCTGGGTGCCCAGTCCAGGTGCCTGATAAAGGCGAATCTTGACCTCACCCGGTGCCTCCTCAACATGGCCAGAAGCAGCCTGATGGCATCACGCCGAGCTCGCTAGGCACAGGTTGTTCGTGCGTTCAGCTTCCGGTAGGCGGCATGAACACTCCCAGGTGTCCGACGCGGCTGCCCTGGAAGATCATGACCTTCAGGTTGTTGAGGTCGGGGGCGGCGGCGACCGGGTTGGTTGTCACGGTGACGGTGCTGCCTTCTGCGACGGCGGTCCCGGCAGGCGGGACGACGGACAGTACTTTGAAGTCCCCGGGTGGCAGCGGGGCCTCCTGCTGGGCTGGGGTCAGCCCGGCGGCGACGAGGGTGGCCTGGCAGGCGGTCCACGTTGGGGCGGCCGTCACGTCGGGCACCGTGACGGTCTTGCCGGCTTTCGGGACCGGCATCGGGTTGGGCATGACGGCCTGGCCGAAGCTGGTGCCTTCCTGGGCGGCCAGGTCGGCGGGCAGGACGGCGGTGCCGGGAGAGTTCATTGCGCGGCTGGCGCAGCGGGCGATCAGGTCCAGGTCGGCCTGGGTGGCCTGGGAGGCGGCGCGGATGGCGGCAGGGTCCACGCCGGACCAGTCGTACTTGCCGCTGTTGTCGGTCACGTACTGGAGCAGGTTGAGCTGGTCCAGCAGCACGCTGCGGCGGCGCGCGCAGAAGACGATGACGTCTTGGGCGTGCTCGACGTCGGCGGCGTTGGGTGGTATCGGGCCCTGGGCGATGGTGACCGGGTCCAGGGTGATGACGTAGGGCAGTGCAACCTGGTCGGGGCTGGTCTGGAAGCTCTGCACGAACCGGTTGGCGTTGTCCAGCAGCTGGACCGGATCGGTCGGGTCGGTGATCGCCAGGTCGGTCGGGCCGCCCTCGTGGTGCATCTGGACGAAGACCTCGCTGCGGGTGTTTTTGGTGGCGGTTGCGAACTTGGTCTTGGCGTCTGCTGAGAATGCCCCGTAGGAGCCCTGCAGCTCGGCGGAGATCTGCTCGGACTCTTCTGTGCTGGCGGTGTCGACCCGCAACACGCCGACGAACAGGCCGCCGCGCGAGATGCCGCGTACGAACATGTTCCCGTACCGGGCCGCGAAGATGTCGGGCTTGTCGACCAGGGCGGCCGCGTCGGCGGTGAGCGCGGGTTCGTCGATCGACAAGAACGCCAGGTCGACCCGGGCGGTCACCGACATGAACAGTGAGCTGGACTGCACCTTGGAGTTCTTGGCGAAGGAGAACCGGGCCGATACGCCCGCGCCGAACGACGCGCAGCCATAGCTGGCCTCCACATCCACCCCCAGCGACTGCTCCAGCTCGCTGGTGCTGTGTATCCGCTGCACCTCGAAGTTGACCGTGCTGCCAGCCGCCTGCTGCACCGTGGTGGCGGCCCCCTGCACAACCTTCCCCATCGGGCTGCCAGAGGCCAGGTCGGCGCCAATACCGAAGTCATACCCCGGCAGATACGGGACAGTAATCTGATGCACAGCCATCTGCGGCCCCCTCATGCGCGCTTCCTTGATGAACCGGCTCGAGGCAGACTGTAGATGCCATGAAGCCGCGCCGGGGCACAGCCACCCGCGCGGGCGTGATCAGGTGCGTTTCCTCTGCATTAGTAGCAGAGGGTCCCGGTGTGCAGATGAAGCGAAGATGGTGTGGAGATCGTGTGGAGATTGTGTGGAGAAGGCCGCTGGCGTACAGCGGCTGACTCAGGCTGACTGCTGCTCAAACCTGACGCCGACTCCGGGATGCTGTTGGTGTGCTCGGTGAGCACACCACTGCGGGCAACATACTTAGGGACAGGTTACCAAGCTTCCGTTGACCGCTCCGTTCAGCCGGGATGGTAGGCGTCCGGCATGCACGGCACTGTGGGACCTCGGCCGATGCGGCACCTATGATGTGGGCCGTTGCCTGGACCTGGCTTGTTTCCTCATAGCTGCCGTGCCCATGGGAACAGTTGCCGTGTCAAGGGATCGCGAAGCGATCGCCTGCGACGCCGTAGGCACCTTTGACGTGGTGGCCGTGACTGGGACAAGAAAGCGGCCGTGTTGCAAGTCCGCGATGGTGCCGAGGTCAGTTTGATCAGCGTAGCTGAAAGCCCGAAGGCGCGCCCGCGCCGGGCGGGCGCCCCAGCGCTGAGCCCGGTGGCGGGGCGCGCCAGCGGCGCCGCGCAGCGGCGCCGCCTTGATCAAATACGGCTAAATTCGGCAACGCAGCGCAGGGACAAGCGCAGGGACAAGACGACAACTAGACGATCAGCTACGTGCGAGCCTGGTCCTGCGCACAGACCTGCGGCTACGAAGGCTTCGCCTCACCCCTCTCCAGTCATGGGAAATTCATGGTTGCCAGCCGCCGTAACCGCCTGACCAGACAAAATACGCAATAGTCGGTCGCAGGAAAGAGATTCTATTTAGCCGCTTGAGCAGCACTTACAGCGTTTTCATCCGCATTGTGGCTGATTGCGGTTGAAGACTAGACAAACTCAGGCGAAGTCAAGCCTACGGGCACGCGTCCGTTGCCTCGTCCCCGTGTTCGGGTGCTCGGGGCCCGCGGGCACATGGCCCGCGGGCACTTGGGTCAGAAGGGCGTCGCGGGCACGGGGGGCTGGATGGCCTCGTCCGCTGCCTGGTCCTCCGGGCCGAGCCCGGCGTCTTCCAGGTCCCGGCCCAGCTGCTCGATCGCGGCCTCGTCGAGGATGTCGTCCGGCTCCCCGGACAGGCCGGTGTCCTCCGGGCTCGCGTCGGACTCCTCGTCCGGCAGCTCGTCTTCGGTGTTGACCCGCTGCGGCCGCGGGCGCATGTAGTTGGCCGGTCCCCGGCTCAGGTCATGTCCCACGGTGTCCGCCGTGATCTCGATCGAGGTCCTGAGCTGGCCGTTCTTGTCCTCAAAGGTGCTGGTCCTGAACCGCCCCTTGACGATGACCGGATCGCCCTTGTGCAGGCTCGCCCGGACGTGCTCGGCCAGCCTGCTCCAGCAGCTGATGTTGTAATACGACGTCTCGGAATCCTGCCACTGCCCGGTTTCGCGGTCACGGTACCGGGGCGTGGTGCCCACCCGGACCTTGGTGAGCAGCTTGCCGGTCGTGGTGGTGCGAATGTTCGGGTCCTGGGCCACGAAGCCGACGAGGGTCACGTATCCGCCCTGGCTCATCTTTCCTCCTCGGGATCCCGGCGGCCCGACGCCACCGGTTCCCTTCACCGTGCCTGGCCGCGCGTCCCCGTCACCGGCTCCGCCGCTTCCCTGTGGATAACTTTCACCACGGCATGCCGCCTGTGGATAACTATTTGCCAACCGCAACCTCGTGCGGAAGGATGCGCGCCCGGCTTCAGGGGGGTTAGAGGCGGTTGAGGCGGGTTACTTCTTCGGGGGTTAGGGAGAAGCTGAAGAGGTCGAAGTTCTGCTCGATGCGTTCGGGGCGGGCGGACTTGGGGATGACGATGACGCCGATCTCGAGGTGCCAGCGCAGGACCACCTGGGCGGGGGTGACGCCGTACTTGGCGGCGATCTCGGCCAGCGTGCGGTCGCGCAGCCGGGTGCCCTTGAGCGGGCTGTAGCCCTCGACGGCCACGCCGCGTTCGGCGTGCGCGGCCAGCAGGTCAGCGTCGTAACGGGACGGGCTCCACGGGATCTGGTTGACCGCGGGCCCGTGCCCACCTCCCCTCCCCCCTTCACTTGTCGCCTCGATCAGCTCGTCGATCTGGCTCACGCTGTAGTTGCTCACGCCGACCGCGCGGGCCAGCCCCTGGTCCCTGACCGCGAGGAAGTCCCGCCACAGCGGCACCAGGTTCCGGCCCCGCGGCGGCCAGTGCACCAGCCACAGGTCCACGTAATCGGTGCGGAGCGCCTTCAGGCTCTCGGCGATGATGGCTTGGGCACGCCCCGCGTCGCCCGGCGGCAGCTTGGTGGTGACGAACACGTCGGCCCGGTCCACGCCGCTGTCGGCGATAGCACGGCCGACCTGTTCCTCGTTGCGGTACATGGTGGCGGTGTCGATGTGCCGGTAGCCAACCTGCAGGGCGTGCCGGGTGGCCTCGTAGGCGAGCTGGCCCCGCAGCTGCCAGGTGCCGAAGCCGACCATCGGTATCGTGACAACCGGGCCCAGGTCCACGGTGGGGATATCGGTCATGGGTCCATTGTCGCAAGGGCGGGTGACGGCTAGCCGAGGACGGCGCGGATGGTGCGGGCGAGCTCGGCGGGGACGTCCGGGACCAGCAGGTGAACGCCGTCGCGGACCACGTCGCGGCCGGCGATCACCACGGTGCGGATGTCGGCGGCGGAGGCGGCGAAGACCGCGGTCTCCAGGGCCACGTCGCCCGGGGCGCCCGCGGTCCGCAGGCTATCCAGCGACACGGTGACCAGGTCGGCCCACGCTCCGGGCGCGATCTCCCCGGCGTCCGGCCAGCCCAGGCTGGTGTGCCCGGCACAGGTGGCGGCGCGCAGCAGCGCGTCGGCGGCGAATTGGCCGCGCGCCCGGCGGGCGAGGCGTTCGGCGTACTCGACCCCGCGGGCCTCCTCCAGGATATCGACCACGGCGTGGCTGTCGCTGCCCAGGGTGAGCGTGCACCCGGCCGCGGCCAGCGCGCGGGCCGGGGCGAGGCCGTCACCGAGGTCACGTTCGGTGGTGGGGCAGAGGCAGGCGAACACCTGGCTGCCGCCAAGCAGTTCGGTGTCGGCGGCCGAGACGTGGGTGGCGTGCACCACGGTGGTCCGCGGGGCGAGCACGTCCTGGTCGTACAGCAGCCGGGCCGGCGAGACGCCGTAGACCGCCTGGCAGGCGTCGTTCTCGCCGCGCTGTTCGGACATGTGCGCGTGCAGCGGCGCACCCCTGCGGCCGGCCCAGGCCACGACCGGGTGCATCTGCTCCGGCGGCACCGCGCGGACCGAGTGGATGGCCGCGCCGGCCCGCGCCTGCGGCGCGAGCATCCCGTGCTCGTCCGGGCCGAGCTCCTCGACCCGCTCCGCCCACCGCGACCCGTCGCCGTCGCTGAACCGGACCTGCGGCCCGGCCAGCGGCAGCACCCCGGACCGGTCCAGGCCGCCGGACAGGTAGCAGGCATCGAGCAGGGTGATGCGCAGGCCGGCCTCGGTCGCGGCCCGGACCAGGGCGCGGCCCATGGCGTTCGGGTCGGCGTAGGGCTTGCCGCCCGGCTGGTGATGCACGTAGTGGAACTCGCCCACGCAGCTGATCCCGGCCAGCGTCATCTCGGCGAAGGTGGCGCGGGCCAGGTCCAGGTAGCTGTCGGGGTCGAGCCGCGCCGCGACCTGGTACATCCGCTCGCGCCAGGTCCAGAACGTGCCGCGGTCGGCCTGGGTGGTGCCGCGCAGGGCGCGGTGGAAGGCGTGCGAGTGCGCGTTGGCGAAGCCGGGCAGGGTGAGGCCGCGGAGACGCTCGGCATCGGATGGGGCTGACGGAGTTGGCGGGGCTGTAGGGCCCTCAGCGGCTGCGGGGGTGTCGGGAGTCACCTCGGTGAAGCGGTCGCCGGCGGCTTCGATCAGGACGTTGCGGCACAGGCCTCGGGTGGGAAGCCAGGCGAGGTCGGCCAGCCAGCGGCGGGGGGTGGGGGTCACCCGGCGAGGTCCTCGAGCACCAGGGCGAGGGCGTGCACGCCGGCCTCGCAGTCGGGCAGCCCGGCGTGCTCGGCCGGGGAATGCGAGACGCCGGTGGGGTTGCGGACGAACAGCATGGCGGTGGGCACCCGGGCGGCCAGGATCGCGGCGTCGTGGCCGGCCCCGGTGGGCAGCACCGGCGCCTCGATCCCGGCCGCGGCCAGCACCCCGGCGATCCGGTCCCGCAAGCTCTCGTCGAAACGCACCAGCGGAGTGTAGGACTCCCGCGAGACGGCGAGGGTGACCCCGTGCTCGCCCGCCGCGATCTCGGCGGCCGAACGGATCATGGTGACGGTCTTATCGAGCGCCTCATCGTCCGCGGCCCTGGCGTCCAGCCAGGCTGTCACCTTCGCGGCGACGCCGTTGACGCCGCCCGGCTCGGCGATGACCTTGCCGAGCGTGGCCAGCGCGCCGCGTTCGGCGGCGGCGTGGCGGGCGGCCAGCACGGTGCTCGCATAGGGCAGCATCGGGTCGTTCCGGTCGGCGAACCGGGCCGTGCCCGCGTGATCGGCCCGGCCGGTGAAGTCGAGCCGCCACCGGCCGTGCGGCCAGATGCTCTCGGCGACGCCGAGCGCGGCGCCGAGCGGGGCGAGCGCGCGGCCCTGCTCGACGTGTAGTTCGACCACTGCGCCGATGCCGTCCAGCAGGTCCTCGCGGGGGCCGAGCCTGGTCGGGTCGAGGCCCGCGGCGGTCATCGCCGCGGCCAGCGTGACGCCGTCGTCGTCGCTGAGGGCCCGGGCGGCGTCCGGCTGGATGGCCCCGGTCATCAGGCGGCTGCCCAGGCAGGAGACGCGAAACCGGGCCCCTTCTTCCTCGGTGAAGACCGCAAGCACCACCGCCCGTTCGGGATGAAAGCCCTTGTCTTTCAGTTCCTCCACGGCGGCCAGCGCCGACGCGACGCCGAGCGGTCCGTCGAAGGCCCCGCCGTCCGGGACCGAGTCCAGGTGGCTGCCGGTGACGACGGCGTTGGCCCGCTCCGGGCCCCACCAGGCCCACAGGTTGCCGTTGTTGTCCGGCTCCACGGTGAGGCCGAGGCGTTCCGCGTGCCGGGTGAACCAGGCCCGGCACTGCGCGTCGGCCGCGGCCCATGAATAGCGGCGGTAGCCGCCCGTGCCGGGGTGGCGGCCGAGCGGCTCGAGCTCGCGCCAGAGCTCCGCGAACGTCATTGCTCCGCCATGGGCACCCGGACGCCGCGCTCGCGGGCGACGTCGGCCGCCTGGCCGTAGCCGGCGTCGGTGTGCCTGATCACGCCCATGGCCGGGTCATTGGTCAGGACCCGTTCGAGCTTGGCGGCGGCCACTTCGCTGCCGTCGGCGACGCAGACCTGGCCGGCGTGGATGGAGCGGCCGATGCCCACGCCGCCGCCGTGGTGGATGGACACCCAGGACGCGCCGGAGGCCGTGTTGACCAGCGCGTTCAGCAGCGGCCAGTCGGCGATGGCGTCGGAGCCGTCGGCCATCGCCTCGGTCTCCCGGTAGGGCGACGCGACCGAGCCGCAGTCCAGGTGGTCGCGGCCCAGGACGATGGGGGCTTGCACCGCACCGCTCGCGACCAGTTCGTTGAAGCGCAGCCCGGCCAGGTGCCGCTCGCCGTAGCCGAGCCAGCAGATCCGGGCGGGCAGGCCCTGGAAGTGGACCTTCTCCTGGGCCAGCCTGATCCACCGGCCCAGCGCCTCGTTCTGCGGGAACAGGTCGAGGATGGCCTGGTCGGTGACCGCGATGTCCTTCGGGTCGCCGGACAGCGCGGCCCAGCGGAACGGGCCCTTACCCGCGCAGAACAGCGGCCTGATGTAGGCGGGGACGAAGCCGGGGAAGTCGAAGGCCCGGGTGAAGCCGGCCAGCTCGGCCTCGCCGCGGATGGAGTTACCGTAGTCGAAGACCTCGGCGCCCGCGTCGAGGAATCCGACCATGGCCGCCACCTGCGCGGCCATCGACTCGCGGGCTCTTCTGGTGAACCCCTCGGGGTCCTCGGCGCGCAGCGCGGCCATGTCCTCGAAGGCGACGCCCTGGGGAAGGTAGGTCAGCGGGTCGTGCGCCGAGGTCTGGTCGGTGACGATGTTGATGGGCGCGTGGTTTTTGAGCAGGGCGGGGAAGATGTCGGCGGCGTTGCCGAGCAGTCCGATGGACAGGGGCTCGTTCCTGTCCCTGGCGGCCACCGCTCTTGTGATGGCGTCGTCGACGTTCTCCGCCTGCTCGTCCAGGTAGCCGTGCTCGATCCGCCGGCTGATCCGGGACTGGTCGCACTCCACGCAGATGACCACGCCGCCGTTCATGGTCACGGCCAGCGGCTGCGCGCCGCCCATGCCGCCCAGGCCGGCGGTCAGCGTGATCGTCCCGGCGAGCGTGCCGCCGAACCGCCTGGCCGCCACGGCGGCGAACGTCTCGTAGGTGCCCTGCAGGATGCCCTGGGTGCCGATGTAGATCCACGAGCCGGCCGTCATCTGGCCGTACATGGTCAGGCCGAGCTGCTCCAGGCGGCGGAACTCCTCCCAGGTCGCCCACTGCGGGACCAGGTTGGAGTTGGCGATGAGCACCCGCGGGGCCCACTCGTGGGTCTTCAGGACCCCGACCGGCTTGCCGGACTGGACGAGCATGGTCTCGTCATCGTGCAGGCCCTGCAGGGTCCTGACGATCGCCGCGTAGGCATCCCAGCTGCGGGCGGCGCGGCCGGATCCGCCGTAGACGATGAGCTGGTCGGGATGTTCGGCCACCTCGGGGTCGAGGTTGTTCATCAGCATGCGCATCGCGGCTTCCTGGGCCCAGCCCTGGCAGGTCCGCGTGGCGCCGCGGGGCGCGCGTACCGGTTCGTGGATCATGAGCCCATCATGGCCGGGCCTAAATGGGGTGACAAGGTCAGGGACCGGCCTCAGGCGGCGACTAGCTCGGAGGGTTCGGCGATGACGTCGACCAGGGCACCGTTGCGCATGACGGTGATCGCCAGCGGGCGGCCGATCGCGTCGGAGAACATCTGCCGCTGCAGGTCCTGGGACACCGCGACGGGCTTCCCGGCCACGGTCAGCAGCAGGTCCCCCTGGCGCAGGCCGGCCCGGTCGGCGGGACCGCCGGGGACCACCTGGGCGACGAGCAGGCCGGTGTTGCGGCCGAGCCGCTCGCGCCAGTTCGCCGGCACCGGACCCGGCATCATGGCCAGGCCCAGGTAGGCCCGGCGGACCCGGCCGTCGCGCATCAGCGTCGAGATGATCCGCCGGGTGGTGTCGTTGACCGGGACCGCCAGGCCCAGGCCGATCCCGGCCACCGCGGTGTTGATGCCGACCACGCGGGCTTCGGCGTCGGCCAGCGCGCCGCCGGAGTTGCCCGGGTTGAGCGCGGCGTCGGTCTGGATGACGTCCTCGATCACCCGGTCTCGGGCCGGCAGGGACCGGCCGAGCGCGCTGACCACGCCGGCCGTCACCGAGCCGGCCAGGCCGAGCGGGTTGCCGACCGCCACCACCAGCTGGCCGACCACGAGCTTGTCGGCCTCGCCGAGCTCGGCCGGCTCCGGAGTCGGGCCGTCGGCGCGCAGCACCGCCAGGTCCGACAGCGGGTCGGCGCCGACGACGCGGAACGGCGCCGACGTGCCATCGGAGAACTCCGCGGTACCGCGGGCCGACCGGCCGACCACGTGGGCGTTGGTCAGCAGGAACCCGTCCCCGGTGAAGACCACGCCGGAGCCGAGGCTCTCCCCCGAACGGCCCCGGCTTTGCGCCTGGCCCTGGCGGGGCACGCGGAGGCTCGCCACCTTGGGCGTGAGCCGCTCGGCCACGCCGGCGACGATCTGCGAATACGCATCCAGGGGGTGAGTGGCCTCCATGTCCATCTCCCAGCCCATCCCTTCAATGATTACAGGATTACACTGTAACCATTTGGGCGGGGCGGTGCTTACCCGGTGCTGTTCCGCCTGGAGCAGAATCGGCGGGCTTGGATTCGACCACGAAACGGCCGGAGGACTGGGTCCGGGCGGCGGTGATCCGCCCTCGGCCAGAGCACTGGTTACGCACCGGCCTGTCTGGCATCAGCGTTCACTCGAGTCCCAGCTCAAGCGGAGATCCGCTCCGGTTATCGGGGAGTATTTGGCTTATGGGGAGGATCCGGTACCCCCTGAGGTACCAAAGTCTCCCCGTAGGCCAGATCCTCCCGTGAGCGTGCTCGTCTTGCCCCCCGCCACCAGCATGTCGATGCCCAGGGCGCGGGGCGCCTCGTCGGCCGCGACGCCGCCGAGGACGGCGATGGCGCCCGGCGGCCGCGCCTGCCTGGCGCTTCGGCGCAGCGGCGCAGGATGGCCACGGTCGGGTTCGTCCGGCCAGTCGTTGAGGACGGAGCGGGCCACGTCCAGGGCCGGGATCTCGATGTAGCAGATCTTCCCCGTGCGCCATTCCGGCCGCTCTTCTACCATCGGTGAGATGCCCTCCGTTTTCTCGCGTGCTTTGATCCTGCCAGTCGGCTGCGGCCGCCTGCGGTTCCCGGTGAGCAGCTTATGTTCGCGCACCAGATCGTGGGTGTGGGCGGGCCCGATGATGTCCGGTGGCAGGAGGTGGCGGAGCCTTCGGCCGACGGCGGCGTGGTCATCGACGTGGTCGCGGCCGGGGTGTCCTTCGCAGACCTGCTGCAGACCAGGGGTCGGTACCAGATGCGGGTGCCGCTCCCCTACATCCCGGGGATGGACGCGGCCGGGGTGGTCAGGTCGGCCGGGCCCGGATCGGACTTGTCCCCGGGCCAGCGGGTGGCGGTACTGCTGTCGTACGGCTGCTGGCAGCAGGTGGTCAGCGTCCCGGCCGAACTGGTCCTGCCGCTGCCGGACGGGGTGGGCTTCGAGGCGGGCGCGGCCCTCCCTCTCAACTACCTGACCGGCCTGTTCGCGCTGGTCCGGCGGGCGCGAGCACAGGCGGGCGAGACGCTGCTCATCCACGGCGCGGCCGGCGGTGTCGGGACCGCGGCCATCCAGCTGGGGCGGGCACTCGGCCTGCGGACGATCGCCGTCGTCAGCGACCAGGCGAAGCATTCGTTCGCGTTGCGTTGCGGGGCCGACCACGCCGTGCTCAGTGACGGCTGGCTCGCCGCCGTGCGCGACCTGACGGGCGAGCGGGCGGTCGACATCGTGCTCGACCCGGTCGGGAGCGACCGGATGACGGACAGCCTGCGGTCGCTGGCGCCTGAGGGACGGCTGCTCGTACTGGGGTTCAGCGGCGGCGAGATTCCCATCGTGAAGGTCAACCGGCTGCTGCTCGGCAACACTGGCGTGCTCGGGGTGGCCTCGCGCGAGTTCTTCGAGCAGCGCCCGGCGACGGCGGGCGAGCTGTGGGCCCTGCTGACCGAGCTGCGGCGCGCGGGGACATTGGAGGACCCTCCGGTCGAGCCGTATCCGTTCCGCGACGCCCGCGGCGCGCTGCGCGCCATCGCCGAGCGCCGGGCCCGGGGCAAGGTCGTGCTCAGCAGGCAGGTCGACCCCGCGCCGTCCTGAACTAGCGGTCGCGGGCGGCGGCTAGTTCGGTGCGGAAACGCTCGTAGTCGCGGAGTTCGCGGCCAACCGGGACCACGACGAGGTCGTTGGCCACGGTGGCGATCTGGGCCAGGATGTCCCGCAGCGCCTGCTCGCGTTCGCGGTCTGCGGCCAGGATGACCATGTTCTGGCACCACGACGAGATCAGCCAGCCGAGCAGCAGCAGCGCCACGACCATCACGGCCAGCCACGGGGCCAGGGAAACGTCACTGACGAGGGACTGTGACTTGTGCGCGCCGCCGGACTCGCCGGTGGCGAGGATCAGCACGATCCAGACCAGGCCCGCCAGCGTGAGCCCCATCAGCAGCCACTGGGCCAGCGCAGTCAGCCGCCACCAGGCGGCCACCTTGTCGCGCGGCGGGAGCCCTTGCGCCACCGCGGCGCCGAGCGCCGACTGGGCCTCGTCGCCGTGCGAGCGCGCCGCCGCCCGGACGGTCCGGGACCAGGGCTCGGGCAGCGGACTGCCCACCTCGTTGGCGAACACGTTGACCGCGTTGTCGATGTCGGACCGCTGCGCCTGCCCCGGCTGGTGGCGGTCGCTGGCCAGAAGCTTGCGGGCGGGCGCCTGGCCGCGCAGGCGGGCGAGGAGGCGGGCGGGCGGCCAGCCGATGTAGTCGGCGGCACTGCGCTCACGCACGCCGTTCAGCGTCCCGGCCGCGGCGGTCGCCCCGGCGGCCTTCGCGAACGTCGCGGTCAGCGTGCCGATCGAGGCAGCGGGCAGGTAGATCGCGGGATCCTGGGCGGGCTGGTCAGCGCCGTCGCCGTGCGGCGTAGCGTCTTCCCAGGGGGGCCGCGCGGTGGACGCCGGGCCGGCCGGCGCGGCGGTCGTCTGCCAGGGCTGCCAGTCGGCCGCACCTACCCGGCCGTTGCCCTCGTCGCCGTTTGCCAGGTCCCAGGGCGGATGAGACGCGGCCTCGGCGGGAGACGGCTCGGACCGAGCGGCCTCCGCCGCAGTCGCCGCGGTAAGCCGGGACGCGGGCGGGGGCAGCCAGCCGGGCACCGGATCCCCGGCGTAGACCGCGAACCGGTCAACCAGGGCGTCGATGTCCGCGGTGATCCTGTCGGCCGCGGCGCGCCGGACGGCCACCGCCTCGGCCAGCACGCGTCGCAGTTCGTCCAGGCCAGCCCCGGTGGTCGCGGAGGTGACCAGGACCTGGGTCTCGGCCAGCCCCTCCGAGTCGAGCAACCGGCGCAGGTCGGACGCGCAATCAGCGGCCTGGTCGGGGCTGAGCGTGTCGATCTGGTTCAGCACCACCGTGGTCACCGCGGCGTGCCCGGCCAGCGGGACCAGGTAGCGCCGGTGCACCGACGCGTCCGCGTATTTCAGCGGGTCGAGCACCCAGACCAGCATGTCGGCCAGCTTGACCAGGCGATCGACCATCGCCGCCGAGCCAGTGACCACCGAGTCGTGGTCGGGCAGGTCGAGCAGGAGCGTGCCAGTCAGCGACGCCTCGCCCTCGTCGAGCGCGCTCGCCCGGGCGTAGCGGTGCCGCCGCTGCACGCCGAGCCAGTCGAGCAGCGGAGCGGCTCCCTCCATCCCCCACACGCAGGCGTGCAGGTGCTTGGTGGTCGGCCTGGTCACGCCCGCGGGCGAGAAGTTCGCTCCGGCCAGGGCGTTGAACAGCGAGGACTTGCCGCTACCGGTACCCCCCGCCAGGGCCACGACGGTGTGCGCGGCGGACATCCGCATCCGCTCACCCGACCGCCGCAGCAGCGCTTCCGCTTCGGTGAGGAGTTCCTGGCTGAACCCGTCGGATCCGGTTCTAGCTGACCCGATCTTGGTCAGCTCGTGAAGCGAGGTGAGCCTGGCAGGCAGGCGCAAGTACGCCAGCCCGGGCACCCCGATCGTGTTCGCTGTCACCTAACCGCCTCGAGCGAGAATTCCGCCTGGTACAGCCGGATGGCCGCGACGTCGTCGCACTCCCCGGCCGCGTCGATCACCTCAACGAACCTGACCAGTTCCTCGTCAAGCAGGAGCCGGACCCGGTGGGACAGGTCGGCGCGCGCCTTGGCCAGGATCTCGGTCAGCATTACCTCGCCGTACACCGACGTCAGCAGCCGGTGCGGTTCGGTGTAGACGTCGCCGTCGGCCTCGGCCGCCAGCGAGGCCGCGGTGGCGCGGGGCCCAGTCCGGGCCTGCGCGGCCTCACCGAGCATCGCCACCAGGACGACCAGGCTCAGCGCCTCCTCGTCGAAGGAGATCCGCCGGGTCGCGGGCCGCAGGTCTTTCGCTCCTACCAGCCGGGCCAGGTGATCCTGCCACGCCCCGACCGCCCGCGCGGTGCGCAGCGCCAGGTCCGGTGAGGCCCGGCTGAAGGCCGAAGCCTGGGCGGCGTCAGCCGCCTTGATCACGTCGGCGGCCCGGATGTCAGCATCGGCCGGGTCGCCGCTTCCGCTCTGCCCGGCGGGCCCGAAGACCGACTCGAACACCTGCTTGGCGCGCACGTCGCGGGCCCGTTCGGCGGCCGCGTCGTCGAGCAGCAGGGCCCCGGCGGGATTCGCGCGCCAGCTGGCGTCCACGGCTTCGGCGGCACGATCGGCGACCGACACGATGAAGGACCCGATCGCCGAACCGATCGCCGCGTTCAGCGCGGCCGTCCGCGAGGGCCCGCGGCGGGCGCGCTTGCCCTTCTTGCTCGCGCCCTTGGCGGTCTTGCCGCCGCGGTGAGGTCGCAGGTCGCCGCCGACCACGCAGTCCTCCCAGCGCGCGACCACCTCGCCGCGGAGCAGGGTGCCGTCCTTCAGGCCCGTGCTGGCCTCGGCGAAGGCGTTCTGGTACGCGTTCTCGGCCGCCCGGCGCAGTTCGGCGCGCAGCAGGACCTGCGCCTCGACGTGCGCGGCGATGGCCGGCACCCTGCTCTTGAACGTGTCGAGGACGCCGGACATGGTTTGGGAGAGCACCGCGACCCGGCGGTCGGTCCGGGCGGCGGTGTCGGCCAGCCAGTCGCGGACCGGCTGGTAGGCGTCCTGCGGCAGCATCCCGTTGATGAGCGGGGTCTCCTGGATGACGAAGCGGTTCTCGGCCGGGATGCCGTTCGCGTTCAGCATTGCGGTGAAGTGGCCGACGAGTTCGGTCCGGTAGGTCTGCGGGATCCGGGACAGGACCACGCCGAGGGAGGCCTTGCGCGCCCTGGCGTGCTGCAGGATCTCCCAGACCGGGCCGTCGGCGTAACGGCTGGCGCTGGTCATGAACAGCCACAAGTCCGAGGCGTCCAGGAACTGCAGGGCGAACTCGTGGTGTGCCTGCACCACCGAGTCGATGTCCGGCGTGTCGAGCAGCGCGATGCCGCGCGGCATGCCCTCGCTGGCGGCCAGCACGAGCAGCCCGTCCCGGCCCGGCCGGGCCAGGCCTTCCTGCCGGACCCGGGGCAGCGTGGGCAGGAAGTTGTTCTCGGCGAACCAGTCGATCTCGTCTGGGTGGCAGGCCAGGACCGGGCTGTTCGTGGTCGGACGGCGCACGCCGGTCGCGCTTACGCTGGCGCCGACGATGCTGTTCACCAGCGTGGACTTCCCGGCGCCCGTGGAACCGACCAGGGCGACGAGTATCGGGGCGGCGGAGCGGCGCACCCGGGGCAGCAGGTAGTCGTCGATCTGGCTGAGGAGCTTGCCGCGTTCGGTCTTGACCTCGGCGGAACCCGCGATCTCGAAGACCAGGGGGATGGCGGCGATCCGCTTCCTGAGGTTGAGCAGGGCCGCTTCGAGCAGGCGCGCGTCGACTCGCACGTGAGCCTGAGCCGCGCCCCCGGACCGGGCCGCGGTGACTGGCGCCGGGGCGCCGGGCTCGGGCTCGGCGGACCCGGGCGGCACGGCCGGGAACTGCACGGTGTCGGGCTCGCCGGTTCCAGGCGAGGCACCTACGGGCGGGGCTATTGGCGGCTGGGCGGGCGCGGGCCGAGCGGGGTCAGGCGGCAGGGAGTCGGCCGCGGTCTGGTTGTGGCCCGTATTCTCATCATCCCTTGCTACAGCGTTATTGTTTCGATCAGGATCAACAATGCTATCCGGTTTGTCCCTTTCAATCCGGTAAGACGGCAATTCCGGCTGGGACTTTTGGGGTGACTGCCCGGGGGAATCAGGCGCCGATGGCCGGGCGGAATCGGGCGTCGGCGGCCGGGAGGAATCGGGCGCAGATGGCTGGTCCGATGCGATCATCGTGGGACTGCCATCCCCCGAACGCCGCCGACCTTCACCACCGTCTGCGATATTACGGGTCACATGGCTCTCGGCGGGGCGCCCCAACCCGGCTGCGTCGACGGCACCCAGGCCGGACCTGCCCGGTCCCCCGGCCGCGGACGCCGCCACGCCCTGACCTTCCATCTCTGCAACGTCCTCCTCAACAAGCCCAGAGAACCCGAAACGGCTCTCGGGCCGCCTGGGTCTCTTGAGTTGAGCGGTCCTCCAGGTTGATCGCCTGGCACGCGGAGTTTATCCCGTTCGTCAGGCGTTTACATCGCGCATGAGTTCCGTAATCTCCGTCGCGACGCCGACCACGTCGCCTACCACGACGATCGCGGGCGGCCGGATCCCCTCCTCTGCGACAAGAGTTTCCACCTGATCCAGCGTTGAGTTAATTGTGCGCTGCGTCGGCAGAGTACCGTCTGCGATTACCGAAACGGGAGTAGCCGGACTGCGTCCATATCGCAACAGTTCGTCCGCCACCGCCCCGATCCGCTCGACCGCCATCAGCAGCACCAGGGTGCCCGAACTGCCGCCGAGCAGTGGCCAGTTGACCGTGGACCGTTCGTCGCCCGGGGCCACGTGCACCGACACAACGTGGAACTCCTGCGCCACGCCGCGGTGGGTCACCGGGACCCAGGCGCTGGCCGGCACGGCCACCGCGCTGGTGACGCCGGGCACCACGGTGACCGGGACGCCGGCCCGCAGGCAGGCCAGCACCTCCTCGGCGCCCCGGCCGAACACGAACGGGTCGCCGCCCTTGAGCCGGGCCACGAAACGGCCCGCCCGGGCGTGGCTGACCAGCGCCGCGTTGATGTGCTCCTGGGCCATGGCCCGGCCGTAGGGGATCTTGCCGGCGTCGATTATCTCCACGTCGTCGCGCAGTTCGTCCAGCAGGGACCGGGGCGCCAGCCGGTCGGTGAGCACCACGTCGGCCTCGGCGAGCAACTGCCGTCCGCGCACGGTGATCAGCCCGGGATCGCCGGGGCCGCCGCCGATGATCGCCACCCCGGCCTGGTGCGAGCGGCCGTGCCGGGCGCTGAGCTGGCCGGACTGCAGGCCGGCCAGGACCGCGTCGCGGATGGCCGCGCTGTGCCGGGGGTCGCCGCTGAGCACGCCCACCCGGACGTCACCGGCCCGGCCCGACGCGGGCGTCCAGGCGGCCGACGCCGCGGCGTCGTCGGCGCGGACGTACCAGGTGCGGTCCGCCTCGGCGGCGGCCGCGACGGCCGCGTTGACCGCGGGGTCGTCGGTACAGGCGCAGACCAGCCAGGCCCCGGCGCAGTCGCCGGGCCGGTATCCCCGCGCCTCCCAGCGGATCCGGCCGGCCGCGGCCAGGTCCTGCAACGACGCCGTGACCTTGGGCGAGACCAGCAGCACATCCGCGCCCGCGTCGAGCAACGCCGGGATACGCCGGGACGCGACCGCTCCCCCGCCCGCCACGACGGCACGACGGCCCTCCAGGCGCAGTCCGAGCAGGTACGGATCCATCAGCTCTTCTCGGCCACTCCGGCCGCGTCAAAGGTAGCGACGTCGCGCAGCGCCCGGGCCGCGCTTTGTACCAGGGGCAGGGCCAGCACGGCGCCGGTGCCCTCGCCGAGCCGCAGCCCCAGTTCCACCAGCGGGCGCAGCCCCAGGTAGCTAAGGGTAACCGCATGCCCGGGCTCGGCGCCGCGGTGACCGGCGAAGCAGGCCGCGACGGCGTCGGGAGCCAGCGCCACCGCGGCCAGCGCGGCGGCGCCGGCGATGACCCCGTCCAGGATCACCGGCACGCGCAGCGCGGCGGCGCCGAGGATGAACCCGGCCAGGGCCGCGTGCTCGAAGCCGCCGAACGCCGCCAGGATGCCCAGCGGGTCGGCCGGGTCGGGCTGATGACGGTCCAGGCCGCGGCAGACCACCTCGAGCTTGCGAGCGTACGTGGCGGCGTCGATCCCGGTGCCGCGACCGGTGGCGTCCGCCGGGTCGGCCCCGGTGAAGGCGCAGATCAGCGCGGCGGACGCGGTGGTGTTGGCGATGCCCATGTCGCCGGTGATCAGGCACCGGTTACCCGCCGCGACCAGGTCCCTGGCGATCTCGACGCCGGTCACCACCGCCGCCGTCGCCTGCTCGCGGGTCATCGCCGGCCCTGCGGTGAAGTCCGCGGTGCCGGGCGCGATCTTGCGCGGCAGCAGGCCCGGGACGGGCTCAAGCGACGCGGCCACCCCCACGTCCACGACGACGACCTCGGCGCCGGCCTGGGCGGCGAACGCGTTGACCACCGCCCCGCCGGCCAGGAAGTTGGCGACCATCTGGGCGGTCACCTCCTGCGGCCACGGGCTGACCCCCTGGGCGTGCACGCCGTGGTCGGCGGCGAACACCGCGACGCAGGCCGGCTCGGGCAGCGGCGGCGGGCAGGTGCCGGCCAGGCCCGCCAGCCGCACCGCCACGTCCTCCAGGGCGCCGAGCGAGCCGCGCGGCTTGGTCATCCGGTCCTGCCGTTCGGCCGCGGCGGCCATCGCCGCGGCGTCCGGCGGGGCAATGGCGGCGAGCACATCGGCGAGCGGGTCCACTGGTTCCTCTCCTGGCATTGCGCGGCGGCCGAACTCCTCGGCGTGCACCGCCCACGACACCGGCCTGCGGCGCGCCCAGCCCGCCGTGGCCAGTTCGGGTTCGGCGGCGAACGAGTCGACGTAGCCGACGCACAGGTAGGCGACTATTTGCAGGTGCGGGGGCAGCCCGAGTTCGGCGGCGAGTTCGCGCTCGCCGAAGAAGCTCACCCAGCCGACGCCCAGGCCCTCGGCCCGGGCCGCCAGCCATAGGTTCGCCACCGCGAGCACGCTGGAGAAGTCCGCGGTCCGCGGCTGGGTGGCCCGGCCGAGCGTGTACCGGCCGCCGCGGGTACGGTCGCAGCTGACCGCGATGTTGACCGGCGTGTCGAGGATCGACTCGATCTTCAGCCGGTCGAACGCCCGGGCCCGGGCGCCGGGCAGGGCCGCGGCGAACTCGCCCGCGTGCCGGCGGGCCAGCGCCGCGATCCGCTCCCGCCGGGCCCGCTCGGTGATCACGAGGAAGTCCCACGGCTGCGAGAAGCCCACCGACGGCGCCTGGTGGGCCGCGGTGAGGATCCGGCCGAGCACCTCGGGCGGCACCGGGTCGGCCCGGAAGCCGCGGCGGACGTCCCGCCGCTCCGCGATCACCCGGTAGACGGCGTCGCGCTGCTCGGGCGGATAGCCTTCAGTCATGGTCGTCCGGGTGGTGGTGGGGGTGCTGGGGCGCGCCCACGCGGTGCTCGAAGCCCGGCATCGCGATGCGGTACACGCACATGTCGCAGTTCATCCTGATGTCTCCGGTCAGCGCCTCGTGGTACCGCTCGTAGACCAGCGCGGCGATCTGGTCGCAGTCGCCGAGCACGTCGGCACAGCTGATGTCGAGCCCGGGGTGGGCGGCGGCGTACTGCGCGGCCTGCTGCGCCACCCGGTCCGGCAGCACCCCGGGGAACAGGAAGTACCTGGCCACCACGATCCGCCGGGCGCCGAGCAGGCGGCACCGCTCCAGGCCCTCGGGCACGCCGGGCCGGGCCAGCGACACGAAGGCGGTCTCGGCCAGCGGGTAGTCCCGCCCCTCCCACAGCAGCCGGGTGGTCTTGACCACGTCGGCGTTGGCGTCGGGGTCGGTCGAGCCGCGGCCCACGACCAGGACGGCGGGAGCAGTGCTAGCCCCGGCGACGGCGCCGATGCGCGCCGCCAGCAGCTCGATCAACGCCGGATGCGGCCCGAGCGGCCGCGCGTAGGTCCAGCTCAAGCCGGCCTGCCGGGTCCGCTCGCGGGCCAGCGCGGCGGGGATGTCGCCCTTGGCGTGCCCGGCCGCCGACAGCGTCAGCGGCACCGCGACCACGCGCGCGGGCGCCCCGTTCACCAGCGTGGCCACGGCGTCCCGCAGCGGAGGCGCGGACAGCTCGATGAAGCCGCCGGCCACCCGGATGCCGTCGGCGGCGGCCAACGTGCCGACCCGCCCGGCCAGGGCGGCGAAGGCGTCGACCCCGGCCTGGTCGCGGGTGCCGTGCGCGGCCAGCAGCAGAGCCGGCTTTACCTGGGTCGGCTTGAGCTGGGGCGGCTTTTGCCGGGGCGGGCGCGTCATGAGGAGTCCTTGGCCGGCTCGCCGGCCTGCCCGCGGGCTATCCGCAGCAGGGCGTTGAAGGCGGCGACCGCGACGGCCGAACCGCCCTTCTCCGAGACGTTGCTCAGCGCCGGCAGGCCGCTGGCGCGCAGTTCGTCCTTGGCGGCCGCCGCGCCGACGAACCCGACCGGGACGCCGATGACCAGGGCGGGCTCGACCTGCCTGCTGATGATCTCGGCCAGCGCCGTCGGCGCGCACCCGACCAGCCAGATCGCGCCGGGACCGGCCTCGCCGTGGGCCAGCCGGACCGCGGCCGAGCTGAGCGTGATATTCGCCGTGCGGGCCAGCCGGGTGGCCAGGAAGTCGCCGATCCGGCAGATCACCGGGTACCCGGTGATGCCGGCCGCGACCATGGCCACGTCGGCGATGACGGGAGCCTCGCGGCGCAGCGCCGAGACCCCGCGCTGCAGCGCCGCCTCGTCGCACACCAGGTCGGTGGCGTAGTCGAAGTCGGCGGTGGCGTGGATGACCCGCTCGGTCACCGCCCGGGTCAGCGGCCGCAGGCCGGTCAGGTCGATCCGGGACCGCAGGATCCGGTACGACTGCGCCTCGATGGGATGCACCTGATTCACATCTCCACCTCTATCGCGTCGGCCGGGCAGACTTCGACACATTCGCCGCAGCCGGTGCACGTGTCGCTGAGCACGAGCAGCGTTCCTCCCTGGGGCCGGATGGCGTGCTCAGGGCAGGTAAGCAGGCACGCACCGCAGCCGCGGCACTCCGCGGTGACGACCACGCTCATGGCGCGGCCCACCGGTAATCCCGCGGGGTCACCATCCGGCCGGCCTGGACCCGGGTCCGGGACGAGCCGACCACGACCAGCGTGTGCATGTCCGCGGCGCCGGGGTCGAACCCGGCCAGCGTGCCGAGCGACGCGGCCTGGCCCGGCCGGGTGGCGTCCCGGACCCAGCCGACCGGCGTGCCCGGCGGGCGGTGCGCGGCCAGCAGTTCGACCGCCCGCCGCAGCTGCCAGTCCCGCTTCTTACTCGCGGGGTTGTAGAAACAGGTCACCAGGTCTCCCTCGGCCGCGGCGGTGATCCGCCGCTCGATCACCGGCCAGGCCGTGTGCAGGTCGGACAGCGAGATCATGACGTGGTCGTGGCCGAGCGGCGCGCCGAGCGCCGCGGCGGCGGCCAGCGCGGCCGTCACCCCGGGGACCACGACGACGTCGATGGTGTCATCGGCCATCTCCAGCGCGGGGCTGCCCATGGCGTAGACACCCGCGTCCCCGGATCCGATCAGCGCCACCGCCCGCCCGGCCCGGGCCTGCGCCACCGCCTCGGCGGCCCGCTCCTGCTCCGCGCCGAGCCCGCTGGCCAGCACCCGGGTTCCCGGCCTGAGCAGGTCGGCGACCTGCTCCAGGTAGCCGTCGAGGCCGGCGACCACGGCGGCACGGCGCAGTTCGGCCAGCGCGCGCGGGGTGATCAGGTCCCGGGCGCCCGGCCCGATCCCGACGATCGCCAGCCGTCCGCGCGGCCGGGTCCGGGCCACCGCGACCGTGGCGTGCGCGCTGGCCCGCTTGGCCACGATCAGCGTCGATCCCGCGTCGACGAGCGCCGCCGCCTCCGCCACGCTCGGCGTGCCCACCGCGCGCCGCACCACCTCGCTCGGGTGCGGCACCGGTACCGCGGCCAGGCGGCCGGCCGGGAAGGTGACCACGGGCCAGCCGTGTTCGGCCGCGGCCGCATGCAGGCCCGGCTCGTCCGCCTTCGCCTCCACCGTAGCGATGTGCCGAACGGAGCGGGGTGACAGCCCATGCTCATCCAGCACGCCGTCGATGAGCCGGCCGATTTCCGCGGCGGGCGCGGCGCGGCTCGAACCCACCCCCACTGTCAGGGACGGGGGGCGGTAAACCGCAGTCCGTTCGGTCATATCGAACTTCTGGTCGGTCACCACGATGGCGGGGACGCCCGGCTCGGGACGGTCGGCGGGCACGACGTTCGGGAGCAGCGGGGGCAGCGGCCATGGCTGGTTCGTGGTGAGGGTGACGCGGTCGCCGGACAGGATGGCCGCGCCCACGGCGGCCAGGTCGCTGCCCGGCTCGATGGTGAAACCCAGGTCCGCGCCGAACTCGTCGAGGCCCGCGCTGCCCGCCGCGTCGCTGCCCGTGGTGATGACCGGTTCGGCGCCAAGAGTTTGCGCAATGCGGCGGGCCAGCTCGTTGCCGCCGCCCTGATGGGCGCCGAGCACGGGCACCGCGTAGCGCAGCGCCTCGTCGACGCAGACCACGCCGGGATCTTCGTGCTTGGCGGTGAGCAGCGGGGCGATCAGGCGGACGGTGGCGCCGACGGCGAGGAAGCTCACGATCGTGTCGCACTCCTCGAACGCCTGCGGCAGGGTTTGCGCCGCGGGGCCGGGATAGCGGCGGGCGTCGGGCCAGGCCTTCTCGAGGCGCGCGGCGGCGGCGTGGCCCGCCTTGGTCACGCTGACCAGGCCGATCATCGCTGGCCCCAGAGGACGAAGACCGGGTTCCCGGCGGCGAGGCGGTGCTGCGCGCCGGGCAGGGCGGTCAGCCGGGAGGCCTGCAGCTGGACGCCCTCGGGCCGGTAGCCGTGCGCGGTGAGCAGGGCGGCGGTCTCGCCGACTCGCGTGACGGCGGCCAGCGTGACCACCACGCGGTCCGGGCTGGCCCGCTTTATCGCGGCCTCCAGCACATCGCGGTCGCCGCCGCCGGCGAAGACGGCGTCGGCCGGGGGCAGGTCGCCCAGCGCCCCGGGGGCGCGGCCGTGGACTATCTGCGGGCGGACGCCGTGCCGGGCCGAGTTCTCGCGGATCCGGGCGCACTGCGCGGGGTCGGACTCCACGGCGATGACGTAGGCGCCGAACCGCGCGCACTCCACCGCCACCGAACCCGAGCCCGCGCCCACGTCCCAGATCGTTCGGCCGGGGCCGGGGCCGAGCCGGGCCAGCACGAGCGCGCGCACCTCGGCCTTGGTGATCATCGAGTCGCGGTGGGCGAATTCGTCCTCGGGCAGCGCCCAGCCGTACGGGGCGCCCTGGTGGCCGGCCAGCCAGCGCGGTTCGCTTTGTGTCGTGTTTCGGTCGAGTGCGATGAGGATGTTGGGGTCGCCGGGAGGTTCCGCGGATAGCGGGGTGACTTTTTCCTGGGGGGTGCCGAGGAGTTCGGCGACGTACACCGCCTTGCCCGCTTTGAGCAGTTCCCGGCCCAGATCGGCGGCGGTGCCGGGGGCGGTGAGGATGGCGGTCTTGGGGTGGGCGATGGCGGCGGCGATCGCCCTTCGGGGATCCCGCCCGTGGGCCGAGAGGACCAGGGCGTCGTCCCAGTCCAGGCCGATCTTCGCGAAGGCGAGCGCGATCGAGGAGACGGCCGGGATGACGTCCGGGGTGATCCCGCGGGCGCGCAGCGCACGGACGATGCCGAAGAAGCCTGGGTCGCCGGAGGCGAGAACGGCTATGTTGCCGGAGTGCACGGCCATGGCGTCGAGGGCTGCGGCCAGCTGCTTGAGCTCGACGAACTCGGTGCCTTCCGGGACCAGATGCCGGTGGCGCGGCGCGCCGACGATCGTACGGGCGGCCGCCAGGGCCGCGGCCGCTTCCGGGCCGGGGGGCCTGCCGTCGCAGCCGATCACGGTTACGTTCACGCGGCTGCCTCGGCGATCTTGGCCTGGCCGGTGAAGTCGACCATGATGACGCGGATTTGCGGGGCCTTGTTTTCCGGGCCGTTTCCTGGGCCGTCTCCGGGGCCGGCGAGTTCGGCGGTGAACCTGGCGAGCACGCGGGCGGCGCGGGCGCACAGCTCGCGGCCCGCTCCGGGCAGGATTCCGGCCTGGTCCCATAGTTCGGCCGCGTGCCGGGCGGTGTTGGCGTTCGCGATCTGCTCGGCCAGGTCTTTGCGGCCGCCGGCGGCCAGGGTTATGTCGCTGAGCAGGGTGAGGGAGATCTTCGAGCGGGTGTAGTGGGTCATCAGCACGCCGGCCGCGAGCTTGGTGAGCTTGCCGGCCATGCCGACGAAGATGACCTGGTTCAGCCGGTGGTTCACGGCCTGGCGCAGCGCGGCGCCGGTGAAGTCGCCCACCTCCACGAAGCACACCTCGGGCAGGCCGGGCAGCAGCCTCATGGCGCCCTTCTCGGTACGCCCGCCGGTGCACAGCACCACGGTGTCCACGCCCTGCGCGGCCAGCACCGAGATCGCCTGTTCCACGCTGGCCCGCCAGGACGCGGTGGAGAACGGCCGGACGATGCCGGTGGTGCCGAGGATGGAGATGCCGCCGATGATGCCGAGCCTGGCGTTGGTGGTCTTGCGCGCCATCCGCTCGCCGTCCGGGACGGAGATGGTGATATGGATGCCTGTCTGGGCGAGGTCGATGACCTCGCCGACGGACTTGGTGATCATCTGGCGCGGGACTGGGTTGATCGCGGCACTGTTGACTTCCAGGCCGAGGCCCGGCTTGGTGACCACGCCCACGCCGGCGCCGCCCGCGAGTTGCAGGCCGGGCTCGTCACGCCGGCGCACCGTGGCGGTGAGCCGCGCGCCGTGGGTGACGTCGGGGTCGTCGCCGGCGTCCTTGACCACGACGGCTGTCGCCTGGTTTGTGCTTAGCGCGCACTCGTCCACCGGGAAGCGGACCCGGCGGCCGTCCGGCAGGCCGATCTCCACGGCGTGCTGGACCTGGCCGGTTTTCAGCGCCGCGGCGGCCGCCTTGGCGGCGGCCGCCGCGCAGGTCCCGGTGGTCCAGCCGGTGCGCAGCGCCTGCTTCCTGACCTTGGCGGTCCGCGGCAGGTCGGGTTCGCGCAGTTCGGGGTCGTGGGTCACGAGCCTTCCTTGCGGAGTTGCTTCCTGGCCTGGGGGTCGGCCCGGCGGTAACCGTGGAAGTGGCCGGGATGGTACAGGTGGGAGCGGGTCCTGGTCGGCCCGGCCAGGGCCGGGCCGACCAGGACCAGCGTGTGCTTCCAGAGCTTGCGTTCTTTCATGGTCGCGGCCAGGTCTTGCAGGGTTGTCTGGATGACCAGCTCGTCCGGCCAGGTCACCTGGTAGGCCACCACGCACGGGGTGTCCGGCGGGTAACCGCCTTGCCGCAGTTCGTCCTGCAGCTGGCCGGACCGCGCGGCCGACAGGAACAGCGCCATCGTGGTGCCGTGCCGGGCGAACTCTCGTACTTGCTCTCCTGGGGGCATCGGGGTCTTGCCGCCGCCGAGCCTGGTCAGGATCACCGACTGGGCCACCTCCGGGATGGTCAGCTCGCGCTTTATGGCGGCGGCCACCGCGGTGAAGCTCGATACGCCGGGGACGATCTCGGTGTCCAGGCCGAGATCGTTGCATTGCTCGAGCTGCTCCTGGATGGCGCCCCACAGCGAGGGGTCCCCGGAGTGGACCCGGGCGATCGTGAGCTTCTGCTGCTGTGCGCGCTGGTAGTGGGGCAGCACGCCTTCCATGGGGAGCCCGGCGGAGTCGACGATCTCGGCGCGCTGTTTCGCGTGCGCCAGTACGCCGTGATCGACCAGGCTCGACGCCCAGATGAGGATGTCGGCGTCGGCTATCGCCTGCGCGCCGCGCTGGGTCAGCAGGTCCGGCGCCCCGGGCCCGGCTCCCACGAACACCACCCGCCCCTTGCGGCCCGGCTGTTGTGCTGGTGTGCCGCGTTCTCGGCCGGGCGCGCCGCCGGTAGCGACATCGATGTCACATCGATGCTGCCCTGGCGACATCGATGTGACATCGATGCTGTTTGAGCGGGGTTCCTGGGCCTGGCGGAGGGCGGCGCCGACGCCCGCGGGGCGGCGCGCCGGGACGATTAGCGTGGACAAATACGGAATGTTGGAAATGTTCAGCGGGCCGGGGTCGCCGGCCGGGGGCAGGAAGTCGGCGGCGGGGGCGATGCGCTCGTCCGGGAGGCCGAGGCGGGCGCCGATCATGGCGGCGTCCAGGCGGCCCGCTGCCTCCAGGCGAGCCCGCAGCATCGCGGGCGCGGGGCTGGCGTGGGCGCCCACCTTGTAACCGACCACGGTCCCGCCGCGGGCTAGCGCCGCCTCCAGAGCGCCGACGCCGCCGTTGAGGGGCACCAGCGTGACGGGTTCGGTGCCCTCGGCCAGCGAGAGGCCGGCCCGGGAGGCCAGGTCCTGCATGGCGGTGATGCCCGCGACGGTCTCCACCCTCACCTCGGGAACCAGGTCCCGCACGGTCTGGGCCAGGTAGCCGAACGTCGAGTACAGGTTGGGGTCGCCGAGGGTGCCGAACGCGATCGTCGCGGCGCCCGCGGCGAACTCCCCCGCCACCGCGTCGGCGGCCGCCTGCCAGGCCGCGGTGCGGCGCGGGGTGATGCCGCCGGTGTCGTTCAGGGCGAACTCCAGGCGCTTGACCTGGCCGGCGGCGACGTGGGCACGGACGATCGTCTCGGCGCGCCCCGGCGCCGGATCGCCGGCGGCCAGCACCGGGACCAGCACCACGTCGGCCTCGCGCAGCACGCGGACGGCCTTGATCGTGACCAGTTCGGGGTCCCCGGGCCCGACGCCCACGCCGATCAGGCGCTTCATGGGACCGGCACCTTCGAGGCGGCGCGGCAGGCGGCGGTGAACCTGGCCGCCGCAGCCGGGTGGCCGGCCCAGTGCGTGTGCAGATAGGACGCGGCGACGGAGCCCGCGACGTGACCTTCGAGCTCGCCGGAGGCGAATCGCCAGGCCGGCGCCGCTCCGCTCGTGGGCGCTCGGCTCGCGGGGACGGTCGCGGTGCGGTGGAACTCGTGGCCGCGGACCGCCTGGCCGGCCCGGGTCAGCACCGAAGCCGTCGCGGCCACGGCGTGCCGGTAGCCGAGGGTCAGCTTCCCGGTCATCATGGCTCGTATGTCCAGGACGCCGCACATGGGCCGCTCGTCCAGCGTCCGCGCCAGGTAGAGCAGGCCTGCGCACTCGGCGGCGACCGGCGCGCCGCGGGCGGCCAGCGCCGCCACCCGCCCGCGCAGCCGTTCGTTGGCGGACAGCGCGGCCGCGTGCATCTCGGGGAAGCCGCCGCCGAGGATCAGCCCGGCCGTTCCCTCGGGCAGGTCCTCGTCCCGCAGCGGGTCGAACCGGACCACCCGGGCTCCGGCCGCCTCGAGCAGTTCGGCCTGTTCGGTGTAGCCGAACGTGAACGCCGCGCCGCCGGCCATGGCGACCGCGGGCTCCGGGCGAACGGGAACGGGAACGGGGCGAGCGGACGCGGGGACGGGGGCTAGCGCGGACGCGGGGACGGCGGCCAGCGCGGTCGCGGGATCCCAGGCCGGGCCGGGGAGATCGGGGGCGTGGCGGGCCAGGGCGAGCAGGGCGTCCAGATCGCAGGACCCGGTGATCAACTCGGCGATCGCCTGTATGGCCTGGCGGGCGGCGGTCGCCCGTTCGGCCGCGGGGATCAGGCCGAGGTGGCGGGACGGCGTGACGATCCCGGTCCGCCTGATCGCGCCGTAGACCCGCACCCGGGACCCGGCCAGGGCATCCCGGAGTATGCGTTCGTGCCGGTCGGACGCGACCCGGTTCAAGATCACGCCGGCGACCGGGGTGCGCGGGTCGAAGCGGGCGAAGCCCGTCGCCAGCGCGGCCACCGAACGGCCCGCCCGCGCCGCGTCAAGCACGAGCACGACGGGCGCCTGGAGCAGCCGGGCCACGTGCGCGGTGGAGCCGAAGTCAGTACTGGCCCGGGGGGACGACCCCCCGGAACCCCCCGCTCCCTCTTCTGGGGGGACCCATCCCCCCAGACCCCCCTTGGGAGGGATGTCTCCCCCCAGGCCCCCCTCATCCACGCCGTCGAACAGGCCCATCACGCCTTCGATCACGGCGATCTGCGCGGCGGCCGCGCCGCGGGCGAACAGCGGCGCGATCAGGTCCGCGCCGCACAGGAACGGGTCCAGGTTCCGCGGCGGACGGCCGGTGGCCAGCGCGTGGTAGCCGGGGTCGATGTAGTCCGGGCCGACCTTGTGCCCGGAGACCGCCAGGCCTCGCGCGCGCAGGGCGGCCATCAGCCCGCTGGCCACGGTGGTCTTGCCGCAGCCGGATGCGGGGGCCGCGATGACCAGGCGGGGAATCGCTACCATTCGATGCCCTTCTGCCCCTTCTGCCCGGCGTCCATCGGGTGCTTGACCTTCGTCATCTCGGTCACCAGGTCGGCGGCCGCGAGCAGCCTGGGATCGGCGTCCCGGCCGGTGATCACCACGTGCTGCTGGCCGGGCCGGCCCGCGAGCACGCCGAGTACTTCGTCCACGTCCACCCAGCCCCACTTCATCGGGTAGGTGAACTCGTCGAGCACGTAGAGGCGGTAGGTCTGCGCGGCCAGGTCCCGCCTGATCTGGGCCCAGCCCTCGGCGGCCTGCTCGGCGTGGCCGCCGGGGTCGCGCTGGATCCAGGACCAGCCCTCCCCCATCTTGTGCCAGCTGACCGCGCCGCCCTGGCCGGTCTCCCCGAGCAGGCGCAGCGCCCGCTCCTCGCCGACCCGCCACTTGGCCGACTTGACGAACTGGAACACCCCGACCGGCCAGCCCTGGTTCCAGGCGCGCAGGGCCAGGCCGAAGGCCGCGGTGGACTTCCCCTTCCCCGGCCCGGTGTGCACGATGACCAGCGGGCGGTTGCGGCGCTGCCGGGTGGTCAGGCCGTCGTCGGGAATCTGCTCGGGAGTCCCCTCGGGCATCAGGCCACCCTCGCCCGTGTCATCTGCCGGGCGGCCGCGGCCAGGCCGGGACCCGCTTCGAGCTCGTCGAGGCGGAACAAGGCCGCGCCGAGCTGAACCGCCAGCCGTTCGGCCAATCCCAGCCGCACGAGCGAGGCCTCGCAGTCCACCACCACGCTGGCCACCCCGGCCAGCATGGCCGCGGCCCGGGCCAGGTCGGCATCGCTGCCGCTGGTGGCACGGCCGTCGGTGACCACGACGAGCAGGGCCCGGCGGCGGGGATCACGCAGCCGTTCGGCCGCGAGGACGCGGGCCGCCTTGGCCAGGCCCGCCGCGAGCGGGGTCCGGCCGCCGGTGGCCAGGCTGGTCAGGCGGCGCGCGGCGGCCTCCACCGAGGAGGTGGGCGGCAGCGCGAGCTCGGCTCCGGTGCCGCGGAACGTGACCAGCCCAACCTTGTCGCGGCGCTGGTAGGCGTCGAGCAGGAGGGAGAGGACGGCGCCCTTGACCGCGCGCATCCGCTGCCGGGCCGCCATCGACCCGCTGGCGTCCACGGCGAATAGCACCAGGTTCCCCTCCCGCCCCTCCCGCACCGCCTCGCGCAGGTCGTCGGGAAGGAGGCTCATCGGGGCGCCCGCGGCACCCCGCGCGGCAGCGCCTGATCGGCTCCGCGCGGCAGCGCCTGATCGGCCCCGCGCGGCAGCGCCTGATCGACGGAGTGCGGCGGCGCGGACGGTGGCGGGGAGGTGCAGGGCGAACGGGCGGCCGCGCGGGACGCGGGCGCCGACGGTGCGGCCGAACGGGCCGCGGGCGGCCGAGCGGCGCCCGGGAGCGCCCTCGCCAACGCCGGGCACGGCCAGCAGCCGGGCCCGGAACGGCGCGGCGGGCGGGACGGACGGGGCTGGAGAGCCGGAGGAGGCTGGCGGGGCTGAGGGGGCGGAGGGGTTCGGATCATCGCGGTGGTCCGCGCCCGGACCGCCCGGACCGCGGGGGTCGTCGTCAGGGTCCCGGGGGTCACCGGGGCCGTCAGGGTCCCCGGGATCCTCGGGATCGGCCGGGTCGCCGGGATCGGCGGGGTCCGCAGGGCCCTCGGGATCCGCGGGGCCCTCGGGGTCCGCGGGGTCTTCGGGATCGGCGGGGTTGCTGGCAGCGGCATCGCGCAGCGCTTCGTGCAGGGCTTGCTCGTCCAGGCCGGGGGCGTCGAAGGGGTCACGGCGGCGGCGGTGCGGCAGGGCCAGCCGGGCGGCGGTGCGGATGTCCTCCTCGGTCACCACGTCCCGGCCGCCCCAGGCGGCCAGGGCGATGGCGGTCCGCGCGGTAACCAGGTCGGCGCGCATGCCGTCCACGCCGAACGTCCCGCAGACCGCGCAGATCTGGCGCAGCACCGCGTCGGGCAGTTCCACCCGCGGCAGCCGGGCCCGGGCCGCGGCCACCTGCGCGGCCAGCGCCTCGGTGTCGGCCGCGAAGCGCTCGGCGAACGCGTCCGGGCCGGCCTCGAAGGCGAGCCTGCGGCGGACCACCTCGGCCCGTTCGGCCGGGTCCTGGCTGGCGGTCGCCTGCACGGTCAGGCCGAACCGGTCCAGCAGCTGCGGGCGCAGCTCACCCTCTTCCGGGTTCATGGTGCCGACCAGCAGGAACCGCGAGGCGTGCCGGACCGAGACGCCCTCGCGCTCCACGTAGTTCACGCCCAGCGCGGCCGCGTCGAGCAGCAGGTCGACCAGGTGATCGTGGAGCAGGTTGACCTCGTCCACATAGAGCACCCCGCGGTGCGCGGCGGCCAGCAGGCCCGGCTGGAAGGCGGTCGTGCCCTCGGTCAGCACCCGTTCGATGTCCAGCGAGCCGGCCAGCCGGTCCTCGGTGGCGCCCACCGGGAGTTCGGCCAGCGTAACCGGGCGCAGCTCAAAATCCGCGCCGTCGTGGGGTCCCGCTGGGCATGAGGGCTCTGGCGCGGCGGGGTCGCAGGAATAGGGGCAGCCGGGGACCGCCGGCACCGGCGGCAGCAGCGCGGCCAGGCCGCGGACCATCGTCGACTTCGCGGTGCCCTTCTCGCCGCGGACCAGGACCCCGCCGATGGCCGGCGACACCGCGTTGAGCAGCAGCGCCAGCTTCAGGTCCGCCATCCCGACGATGCCGGCGAACGGATAGGCGCTGCCGGGAGAACGAGAACCATCCGTCGCCATGGGAGCCAGTCCTTCCCGGGTTTCCTCGCCCGAAGTCCGGAACGTCAGGCAGCCGGAGTCTCTGGCTCCCGGAGGCGACCTCGCCGGTCACCCCCGATCACAGTTGCGGGACAGCCCCGGATTCGCACCGGCGTTCCTCCGCGTCGCTACCTCACCACAGCTTGACATCCTCCCCGCCCCAACAGGACGGGGATTCCCGCGAGAAGCTGACGTGCAAAGTCTACACAGGAAAAAGCCGGGGGTCCCTCCGCTTGGCTATCGCGGTCCCGGCACACCCCGGCGAGGTGGCATCTTCCACAGGTTGTCAGCTCCTCGTGGAGGTTCGCGGTTCATCGATGACACACCGGCCGCGAGGCGGATGGACGGCGCCAGGTAAACCGCACGGTACACTGGCCGGGTCATTCCGCGAGCACGCGATTGCCAGTCATTCGGCAGGAAACTCTCAGCTGGCCCGGGTAGCGTGAACGCACGGAAACCGGTAAAAACCGGTAGCGAATAGAGCCGTCTGTGAGCAGGCGGACGCATGCTGCCAAGGGCCTGGCGATCTGGCACGTACCCACATGTGACAGATATCTCTCGACGCTGAACGGAGCACGCATGGCGAATCGTTCCCGTGTCCTGGTGACCGGCGGCGCCGGCTTCATCGGCCGCCGGGTGGTCCGCGCCCTGCTGGCCGAAGGGCACGAGGTCACCGTGGCCGACCTGCGGTCCTTCCCAGACCCTGAGGTGCATACCTTCGTCGGCGACCTGTGCGACGCGGACGCCGCCGCACGGGCCGTCCAGCCGGGGACGGATGTCATCATCCACCTAGCCGCCGTCACCTCGGTGCTGGCCTCGGTACAGGACCCAGTCAGCACCCACCTGCTGAACGTGGACGCCACCGCCCGGCTGCTCGAACTGTGCCGCGAGAACGAGGTAGGGACTTTCCTGTTCGCGTCCACCAACGCGGTCGTGGGCAACGTGGGCAACGCGGTCATCAACGAGCAAACCGTGCTCAGGCCGCTCACCCCGTACGGCGCGACTAAGGCGGCGGCCGAGATGCTCCTCGGCAGCTACTCCGGCTGCTACGGGATCACCGGCGCGGCGCTGCGGTTCTCCAACGTCTACGGCCCCGGGATGACCGAGAAGGACAGCTTCATCCCCCGGCTGATGCGCGCGGCACGCGACGCCGAGGGGGTAAAGGTCCGGGGAGACGGCAGCATGCTCCGCGACGTGGTGCACGTGGACGATATCGTCCAGGGCACGCTCGTGACCTGGCGGGCTGGCTTGAGCGGCCCGCTCATCCTGGGGGCTGGCCGCTCGGTCACGGTGAACGACATGGTGACGATCGCGCGCCAGGTCACCGGCGCGCCCATCCCCGCCGAGAACGTGCCGGTTCCCCAGGGCGAGATGCCGGCCGTGGTGCTGGACATCTCCGCGGCCAAGGCCATCGGGTACAAGCCCGCGCACACCCTGGAGACCGGCATGGCCACGGTCTGGCCGGATTTTGACCCGAAGGCGGAGGAGGCGCGGGCATGACCTACCGGAATCCGCAGGACCAGGCGGTGGACGACGCCGCCAGCAAGGTGTTCGTCGACGTCTACGGCGAGCGCGCTACCAGCCTGCCCCCGGTCGCGATCGTGATCGCCGCCTACAACGAGGCCGGCGCCATCGGCCCGGTCATCGAGGGGCTGCCCGCCGAGGTGTGCGGCCTGGCCACGGCGGCCATCGTGGTCGCCGACGGCTGCGCCGATGGCACGGCCGCGGAAGCCGCCGCGGCCGGTGCCATGGTCTGCGACGTGCCGGTCAACCGCGGCCAGGGCGCCGCGCTGCGGCTCGCCTACCGGCTGGCCCGGGAGGGCGGCGCCCGCTACATCGTGACGACCGACGCGGACGGCCAGTACAACCCGGCGGAGATGGACACGGTACTGGGTCCGGTGGTGGCCGGCCAGGCCAACTTCGTCACCGGCTCCCGGCGGCTCGGCAGCCAGGAAACCAAGGACATGATCCGCCGCACCGGCGTCCGCTTCTTCGCCAGCACGATCAGCATGCTGACCGGGCAGAAGATCAGCGACACCACGTTCGGGCTGCGGGCCATGCGCGCCGAGGTCACCGGCGCGGTCCAGCTCGAGCAGCCGCAGTACCAGGCGTCCGAGCTGCTCATCGGCGTCATCACCCACGGCTACAAGGTGTCCGAAGTGCCCGCGACCATCCACCGGCGGCGGGTGGGTGAGAGCAAGAAGGGCCAGAACCCGCTGTACCAGCTGCATATCCCGGGGGTGAACAACCTGTTCTACGGGCTGCGCTTCGCGCGGGTGGCTTACGGGACCTGGTGGCGCGAGCGCCAGCGGACGAACCGGGAGCTGAGGGGCCCTCAGCCCGTGTCGTCCGGGCCGTACTCCCCGGCGTCGGATTCCGTGGCACGAGCGAACGGCTCGGGTCCCGGGTCGGTGGAGGCGAGCGCCTCCTCGGCGGCACCGGGCGCGGGCCGGCCCACGGACGCGGCGAAGAGGACGTAGTGGAAGAACAGGAACCGCAGCAGGAACGTGCCGAGGTTGGCCACGCCGTACACGGCATCGACGTAGAGCACGCGCTCGACGCCGGTCAGGTGCAGCCAGCCCGCGGAATGGTAAGCGAACTTCGTGGCCACCCAGAGGATGGCAACGACCATGGCGGAGACGATCCAGAACGGCAGGGTCTCCTTCAGCAGGCTCGGGCGGCCCTTCCGCTTCCAGGCCCAGCGGCTGAGCACGTAGCTCACCAGGGCACCGGAGAACCAGGCGATCAGCGACGCCCAGGTGGCGGACAAATGGAGCGGCCCGGCGCAGATGGTCAGCACGAGCTCGGTCGTCACGAACGCCGCGATGGCCGCGACGGTGAAGCGGCCAAACCGGATGCCGAGCTTGCTGCGCGCCTTCTGCGCCAGCGCGTCGCCGAGCTTGCTGGTTGCTAGAGCCATTGATGTCCTAGGTTAGCTAGCCTACCGAGAAATGAGGGGACAAACACTCCGAGCACGTTACCGGCCCCGTGTGGCCTCGTGCGCAACAGCTGTAAAAACCCAGGCAAATCGAAAAAGAGGTTACGAGCGCATGAAGATCTTGGTGTTGGGCGGGGACGGGTATCTGGGCTGGCCCACGGCACTGCACCTGTCCGAGGCCGGCCACGAGGTGGCGGTCGCCGACAACTTCGTCCGCAGGCACTACGACAACGAACTCGGGGTGGAGTCCCTGGTGCCGATCGAGCCGCTGCGCACCAGGATCGCGGTGTGGCAGCAGCTGTCCGGCAAGAAGATCGGCATGTACGTCGGGGACCTGACCGACGCGATCTTCACCTACCACATCATCCGGGACTTCGAGCCGGACGCGGTGGTGCACTACGCCGAGCAGCGGGCCGCGCCGTACTCGATGATCGACCGGGCGCATGCGGTGTACACCCAGCAGAACAACGTGGTCGGGAACCTGAACCTGCTGTACGCCATCGCCGAGACCAACCCCGACATCCACCTGATCAAGCTGGGCACGATGGGCGAGTACGGCACGCCGAACATCGACATCGAAGAGGGCTGGCTGGACCTGGAGCACAACGGGCGCACCGACCGGGTGCTGTTCCCCAAGCGGCCCGGGTCGTTCTACCACCTGTCCAAGGTGCACGATAGCCACAACATCGAGTTCGCCTGCCGGATCTGGGACCTGCGGGCCACCGACCTGAACCAGGGCGTGGTCTATGGACAGCAAACCTCGGAGACAGCCAGGGATGAGCGCCTTGCCACCCGGTTCGACTACGACGCGGTGTTCGGCACCGTGCTGAACAGGTTCACCATCCAGGCGGTCATCGGCCACCCGCTGACCGTGTACGGCGAGGGCGGGCAGACCCGCGGCATCATCGACATCCGGGACACCGTCCGGTGCATCCAGCTGGCCTGCGAGAGCCCGGCCAACCGGGGCGAGTTCCGGGTGTTCAACCAGATGACCGAGCAGATGTCGGTCAAGGACATCGCCGTCACCGTCCAGGCCGCCTTCCCCGGCGGCGGCGTGACCGTCGAGAACCTGGACAACCCCCGGGTCGAGGCGCCCGAGCACTACTACAACGTCAAGCACACCGCGCTCCTCGACCTCGGCCTGGAGCCGCATCTGCTTTCCGACACCCTGATCGAGTCCATGTTCGAGATCACCAAGCGGTACGCCCACCGCGTCCGCCCGGACGCGCTGCGGCCGACCGTGAAGTGGCGCTCGCCCACGGCCGGGTAGTGCGTTGGTGACCTGGGTCTGCGCTACCTGCGGCAACCATTTTCCCGACCCGCGCCCGGAGGTATGTAGGGTATGCGCGGACGAGCGGCAGTGGGTGCCGCCGGGCGGCCAGCGGTGGACGACGCTGGCCGACCTGGCCGCGGCCGGGCACTCCAGCGACGTCCGCGTGGTGGAGCCCGGCCTGACCGGGATCGGCGCGGACCCGCCGGTGGCCATCGGGCAGCGCTCGCTGCTGGTGGCCGCGGACGCCGGCAACGTGCTGTGGGACCCATCCGGGTTCATTGATGACGCGGCGGTGAGCGCGGTGCGGTCGGCGGGGGGACTTCACTTTGTGACCGCGAGCCATCCGCACTTCTACGGTGCGATCGCTTCCTGGGCGCGGGAGTTCGGCGCCGAGATCCTGGTGCCCGCCGACGACGCCGGGTGGCTGCGGGCCGGCGCGGACCTGCGGGTGCGGCTGTGGTCGGGCGCGCTTGACGTGCTGCCCGGGGTGACGCTGGTCCAGTGCGGCGGGCACTTCCCCGGCAGCGCCGTGCTGCACTGGGCGGCTGGCGCCGAGGGCCGCGGCGTGCTGCTGTCCGGGGACACCATCTTCGTGACGCCGGGCGGGGACCGGGTGACGTTCGTCTGGTCGGCGCCGAACCGGCTGCCGTTGTCCGCGACGGCGGTCCGGGGCGTGGTCTCGGCGGTGGAGCCGTTTTCGTTTGACCGGATCTACGGCGGCTGGTGGGCTCCGGTGCTGCGGTCGGGGGCCTGGGAGACGGTACGGACCTCGGCGCTGCGGTACATCGAGCACCTGGAGGGCCTGGCCTAGCCTTCGCCGAGCTCTTCGCACCAGCGCCCTCGCCAGTCACAATGGCCTCAACTGTCGCCTAGTCCGATTCAATGAAAGTGGCGCTCTACGGATAGATGCGGTAGAGAGTCACATTCACTGAATTCTCCGGGCTAGCTCATGCGGAGAGTCCAGGCGCCGGTCGCGGCGTCCCGGCGCAGTTCGTATACCTCCGAGGTCATGCCCTGGCCCGGAGCTGCCCCCACGCGCCAGAACTCCAGTTCGGGCTGGCCCGGCCCGGTCTCGGAGGCGCCGGAATCGGCGGGGGCCCGCCACCACTCCCGGTTGATGACCCAGTGCTCCAGGATGGTACGGACGGTGTAAAGCCGGCTTCGCCACACGAACCTGAGCGGCCTGCCATCGGCCCGGGCCTGGACGTTGACCGGCTCGCCGTACACCCTGTTCATGCCGTGTCTACCCGCCTGCTCGCCTCCGGCCGCGTATGGATGTGACAACCTGGACGTTCTTTGGTGCACGATGCCGCAACCACCACAATTCCGGCTGACGGCGGATCAGGAATCACTCATCAGGCACCCCTTCGGCTCGCGGAAGGGTGGTCTCTCGGGCCGCCGCGGAAGCGGGGTACGGCGTTCATCGAATATTAGTTCATTAGAACAAAAGTGCAAAAACTAGCTCACTAGCTTAGCTGTGAGAACTCAAAATGTCAGTCCTCCCCGGCATAGTGGTGGCCGGATCACCACTGTGCCGGGCGTACGCGGCGGGCCGCCGGTACTCGGCACCAGGGAGCCGCCCGAGCGCCGCAGGCGAGTGGGCTGAGCGCCGCAGGCGAGTGGGCTGAGCGCCGCAGGCGAGTGGGCTGAGCGCCGTCGGCGGGCCGGGGAGGTCCTAACTCTGGGGGTCCCAGCCGGGGGCGGGGAAGGCGGCCAGCAGGTCACGGACCTCGGCGGCGATGCGGTCGAGCGTGGCTTCGTCGTCCTTGGTGGCGGCCATGATGGCCTCGTCCATCCAGGCCGCGAGCGGGACCATGAGCTCTTCGGTCAGCCCGCGGGTGGTGATCGCGGGCGTGCCGATCCGCAGGCCGGAGGGGTCGAACGGCTTGCGCTGATCGAACGGCACCGTGTTGTAGTTGGTCTCGATGCCGGCCCGGTCCAGCGCCTTGGCGGCCGGCTTGCCGCCGATGCCCTTGGCGGTGAGGTCCACCAGGATCAGGTGGTTGTCCGTGCCGCCGGAGACCAGGTCGTAGCCGCGGGCCCCGAGCGCGTCGGCCAGGGCCTTGGCGTTCTTGACCACCTGGTGGGCGTAGTCGCGGAACTCGGGCTGGGCGGCCTCGTGCAGCGCCACCGCGATCGCGGCCGTGGTGTGGTTGTGCGGGCCGCCCTGCAGGCCGGGGAACACCGCGCGGTCCACGGCGGTGGCGTGCTCGGCCTTGGACATGATCATGGCGCCGCGCGGGCCGCGGAGCGTCTTGTGCGTGGTGGTGGTGATCACGTCGGCGTGCCCCACGGGCGAGGGGTGCGCGCCGCCCGCGATCAGGCCGGAGATGTGCGCGATGTCGGCCACGAGGATGGCGCCGGCCTCGGCGGCGATGGCGGCGAAGGCCGGGAAGTCGATGATCCGCGGGATCGCGGTGCCGCCGCAGAAGATGATCTTGGGCTGCTCCTTGACGGCCAGGTCGCGCACCTCGTCCAGGTCGATCCGGCCGGTGTCGCGGCGGACCCCGTACTGGACCGGCCGGAACCACTTGCCGGTCGCCGAGACCGGCCAGCCGTGGGTGAGGTGGCCGCCCATCGGCAGCGACATGCCCATGATCGTGTCGCCCGGCTGGGCGAAGGCCAGGTACACCGCGAGGTTCGCGGGCGAGCCCGAATACGGCTGGACGTTGGCGTGGTCCACGCCGAACAGCGCCTTGGCCCGGTCCCTGGCGATCGTCTCCAGCGGGTCGATGAACTGCTGGCCCTCGTAGTAACGGCGGCCGGGGTAGCCCTCGGAGTACTTGTTCGTCAGCACGCTGCCCGAAGCCTCGAGCACGGCCACCGACACATAGTTCTCCGACGGGATCAGCCGGGCCTTCTCGTACTGCCTGCGCGCCTCACCCTGGATGAGGGCGGCGATCTCCGGGTCGGCGTTCTCGACGATGGGGATGGGCGGGATGTGCATGACAGACCTCCTCCGCAGGAGACTACCGGTCCCGGCGCACGCGGGTCACGGGGGCACGCACCAAGTCCGTTCGGTACCTTCCTCTCGGGGGTTGTGCGGGGTCGTCCCCCCGGGCCAACACTGTTGGTACCACAAGGGAGCGAGGAAACCGTACATGCCCACCAAAATCATCCTCGACTGCGACCCAGGAATCGATGACGCGCTCGCGATCGCGTTCGCGCACGGACACCCCGACATCAACCTGGTCGGCCTCACCACCGTGGCGGGCAACGTCGGGCTGGCCAAGACGACGGCGAACGCGCTGGCGGTATGCGAGTTCATCGGCGCCGCCGGGACGCCGGTGACCGGGGGCTGCGCCGGGCCGCTGCTGCGGCCGGTGCTCGACGCGCGGCACGTGCACGGCGACTCGGGCCTGGGCGGGGCGGTCCTGCCCGCCGCGGCGGCCGGCCCGGCCGCCGGGCATGCGGTCGACTACATCATCGACACCGTGGGAGCCGCCCCCGGCGAGATCACGCTGGTCGCCACCGGCCCGCTGACCAACATCGCGCTGGCCGTGCGGCGCGAGCCGCGGCTGGCGGACTGGGTGCGCGGGTTCGTGATCATGGGAGGTTCGGCGGGCCGGGGCAACGTGACGCCGGCCGCCGAGTACAACATCTGGGCCGACCCGGAGGCGGCCGCGGCGGTGTTCCGGGCCGGCTGGATCGTCACCATGCTCGGCCTCGACGTGACCCTGCGGACCGGGGCCACCGCATCGGTGCTGCGCCAGATGGGCGAGCTCGGTCCGCTGGGCACCACGTTGCTGCTGCCGGCCCTCGAGCAGTACCGGTCGGTCCGCGAGACCGCCTCGCGGGGGGGCCAGGGGGGACGGGGGGCGGGAGCCCCCCGTGCAGGGGAATTGCCAGGGGGGTCGTCCCCCCTGGGAGCAGGACCGCCGGTGCACGACGTCTGCGCGGTGGCGTGGGTGGCGCAGCCTGACCTGTTCGGCCTGATCCCGGCGCGGGTTCAGGTGGAGCTGGCCGGGCAGTTCACGGCCGGCATGACGGTGATCGACTTCGACGTCCCCGGCGAGGTGCAGAGCGCCAACGCGCTGGTCGCGATGCACATCGACGTGGACAGGTTCTGGCAGGGCACGCTCGGCACCTACGCACGGGTGGCGGAGGGCATGCGCGGCTAGCCGTGACTCTGGGTCCGGGTCACCCGCGGGATTCCAGGTCGCCTTCGGCGTCCAGGTAGACCTGGCGCAGCCGGTCCAGGGTCTTGGCGTCGGGGGACTCCCACAGTCCGCGGGAAGCGGCTTCGAGCAGGCGCTCGGTGATGCCGCGAAGCGCCCAGGGGTTGGCGCGCTGCAGGAACGAGCGGGTCTGCTCGTCGAAGACGTAGGAGGCGGCCAGCTGCTCGTACATCCAGTCCGGGACCACGCCGGCGGTGGCGTCGTAGCCGAACAGGTAGTCCACGGTCGCGGCGAGTTCGAACGCGCCCTTGTAGCCGTGCCGGCGCATGGCCGCGATCCAGCGCGGGTTCACCACCCGGGACCGGAACACCCGCCGGGTCTCTTCGGCCAGCGTGCGGGTCTTCGGCGCGTCGGGCACGGCGGAGTCGCCGATGTAGGCGGCGGGGTTGCGGCCGGTCAGGGAGCGGACCATGGCGACCATGCCGCCGTGGTACTGGAAGTAGTCGTCGGAGTCAGCGATGTCGTGCTCGCGGGTGTCGATGTTCTTGGCTGCCACCGTGATCCGGCGGAACGCGCCCTCCATGTCCGGCCGGGCCGCCGTGCCGTCCAGCCCGCGGCCGTAGGCGTAGCCACCCCAGACGGCGTAGACCTCGGCCAGGTCGGCGTCGTCGCGCCAGTTCCGCGCGTCGATCAGCGGCAGCAGGCCGGCCCGTACGCGCCCGGCTTGGAGCCGAAGATCCTGGTCGTGGCGCGCCGCCAGTCACCGTGCCGGTCCTGGTCGGCCACGGCATGAGCGCGCAGGAAGTTGGACCCGGGCGGTTCGTCAAGGGCCGCGACGGCGCCGATGGCGTCGTCAAGCAGCGCGATCACGTGCGGGAACGCGTCCCGGAAGAAGCCGGAAATGCGCAGCGTGACGTCGATCCTCGGCCGGCCGAGTTCGGCCAGCGGGATGATCTCGAAGCCGGTGACCCGGCGGGACGCGTCGTCCCACCGCGGACGGCAGCCGATGAGCGCGAGCACCTCGGCGATGTCGTCGCCCTGGGTGCGCATGGCCGAGGTGCCCCACACGGTCAGGCCGACGCAGCGCGGGTACTCCCCCTCGTCCGCGAGGTGCCGGGCCAGCAGCGATTCGGCCAGCGCCAGGCCGGTCTGGAAGGACGTGCGGGACGGGATGGCCTTGGGGTCGACGGAGTAGAAGTTACGCCCGGTCGGCAGGACGTTGACCAGGCCGCGCGTGGGCGAGCCCGATGGCCCGGCCGGCACGTAGCCGCCGCCGAGCGCGTGCAGCACGGCATCGATCTCGCGTGTGGTCGCGCGCAGGCGTGGCACGACCTCGGCGCAGGCGAACTCGAGGACGCGGACGACCTGGCTCGGGGATTTGTCGGGCTTGGCCTGGGCGGGAGTGTTGCTGAGGATGCTGGTGGCTACTTCGGGGGCGCGGGTGGCGTCCCAGTTGGTGGCGGCGATGGCTTCGACGAGTTCGCGGGCGGTGCGCTCGTAGCGGTCGGTGTCGGCGCGGGGAGCGTTCTCGCCCTCGGACAGGCCGAGGCCGGCCCGCAGGCCGGGGAGGACGCCCCAGCGGGCGCTCCACAGCTGGGGCGCGCGCAGGATGACCAGGACCAGGTTGACCAGGGCCTCCCCGGACGGGGCGGCGCCGAGGACGTGCAGGCCGTCGCGGATCGCGGCGTCCTTGACCTCGCACAGGTAGCCGTCGATGTGCAGCACGAACTCATCGAATTCGGCCGAACCGGGCTTGGTGTCGACGCCCAGGTCATGGTGCAGGTGGGCGGCCTGGATCAGGGACCAGATCTGGGCCCGCAGCGCAGGCAGCTTGTCCGGGTCGAGCGCGGCCACGGTGGCGTACTCGTCCAGCAGCTGCTCGAGCTTGGCCAGCTCGCCGTAGGTGCCGGCCCGGGCCATCGGCGGCACCAGGTGGTCGACGATGACCGCGTGCCCGCGCCGCTTGGCCTGGGTCCCCTCCCCCGGGTCGTTGACGATGAACGGGTACACCAGCGGCAGGTCCCCCAGCACCGCGTCCGGCGCGCACTCCGCCGACAGGCCGAGCCCCTTGCCGGGCAGCCACTCCAGCGTGCCGTGCTTGCCCAGGTGCACGATCGCGTCGGCGCCGAAGTCCCCGGCCAGCCACCGGTACGCGGCCAGGTAGTGGTGCGACGGCGGCAGGTCGGGATCGTGGTAGATGGCGATCGGGTTCTCGCCGAAGCCGCGCGGCGGCTGGATCATCAGCACCACGTTCCCGAACCGCAGGCAGGCGAGCACGATGTCGCCGGTGCTCTCGTCGGTGTACAGCTCACCGGGCGGGGCGCCCCAGTGCGCGGAGATGCGGGAGGCCAGCTCGTTCGGCAAAGCAGAAAAGTAGCGGCGGTAGGCGGCCAGCGGGACCCGGGCCGGGGCGGCGCGGAGCTGGTCCTCGGTGAGCCACTCGGTGTCGTGGCCGCCGGCCGCGATCAGCGCGTGGATCAGCGCGTCGCCGTCTTCTGGGAAGCCGTCGCCGAGGTCGTAGCCGGCCTCGCGCATGGCCCGCAGCAGCGCGACGGCGGACGCCGGGGTGTCCAGGCCGACCGCGTTGCCGACCCGGGAGTGCTTGGTGGGGTAGGAGGAGAGCATGATGGCGACGCGCTTGGCCGCGTTCGGGGTGCGGGCCAGGCGGGCATGCCGGACGGCGATCCCGGCCAGCCGGGCGGCGCGCCCGGGGTCGGCGGCGTAGCGGGGGATCCCGTCCGGGCCTTCTTCCTTGAACGAGAACGGCACGGTGATCAGGCGGCCGTCGAACTCGGGGATCGCGACCTGCATCGCGGCGTCGATCGGGGCCAGCGCGGCGCCTGAGGCCTGCCACTGCGCCCGCGAGCTGGTCAGGCACAGGCCCTGCAGCACCGGGACGTCCAGGCCGGCCAGTACCCCCGCGTCCCAGTCGCCGTCGGCGGTGGCATCGGCCGCGGCGGATCCGCCGGCCGCGAGCACGGTGGTGATGATCGCGTCGGCGGGCTCGAGCAGGTTGAGGAGCCCCTGATCGGCGGCGCGCAGGGAGGCGCAGAAGACCGGCAGCGGCGTCGCTCCGGCGGCGGCCAGGGCGGCGCAGAGGGTGTCGACGAACGTGGTGTTGCCGGACAGTTCGTGGGCGCGGTAAAAGACGACGGCGACCACGGGGCCCTCGGCGGGCCGGGGAGCGGGGAGCTGGTGCACGCCGTGGGCGGGCATGGGGCGCGGCGGGGCGAAGCCCTCGCCGGTGAGGAACACGGTGTCGGACAGGAAGCGGGCCAGCTCGCGCAGGTTATCCGGGCCGCCCTCGCGCAGGTAGCCGAGGGCTTCGGTGGCCACGCCCGCGGGCACCGTGGACAGCGCCATCAGCTCGGCGTCCGGGCTGGCTTCACCGCCCAGCGCAACCAGCGGCTTCCCGGTTGCGGTCAGCGCGGTTACCCCTTCCGGCCAGGCCTTACGACCGCCGAGGAGCCTGAGCACCACCAGGTCGGCCCGCCCGGCCAGGCGGCTGACGTCATCGATCGCGGCGCGGGCGGGGTTGGCGGTCAGGTAGCCGGCGCCGGATGCCGCGGCCGCGAGCAGCTCGGTGTCGGCGGTGGAAACCAAGAGAATGGTGAGCACTCACCGATAGTGCCATGCTGGGCGACAGCGAAATCGCGTGGCACTCACAGGCGGCGTTCAGGGTGAGCCCGGTGACATCCAAGAACGCGGACTCACCCTTAGCGGTATGGAAACCAATCATGACCGACGCTACGACAGCTACCCGGCGGGCGCATCCGATCCTTCCCGTCCGGCCCGCGGGAAGAGGTGGCACCGGTGGGGCGTCGGCGCCGCCCTGGCCGGCTTCCTCGTGGGCGGCGGGATCACCCTGGCCGTGACGTCCGGGGGCGGCACCGCGGTGGCCAGCCCGGCGTCCGGCTCTACGTCCGGCTCTACGTCCGGCTCGCAGGCGGCCGGGCTGAACACCGCCCTCAGCGCCGCGGCCAGCAACTCCACCACCGTTCCCGCCACCCGCGTCCGCTGGGCGCTGGGCCGGCTGCGCCGTCTGGGCGGCGTGGAGGGAACGGTGACCTTCCACAACAAGACCGGTTTCCACACGCTCTCGTTCGAACGGGGCACCATCCAGTCGGTGAGCGGCAGCGACGTCGTGATCAAGTCGCCGGACGGCACCACCTGGACCTGGCGGATCGTGAGCGACACCGTGGTCAGGAAGAATGGCAGCAAGACCACGACGAGTGCGCTGTCAGCAGGCGAAACAGTGTTCACTGGAGGCCCGGTGGTGAGCGGGACACGGGACGCCCGGCTGATCGTGATCAGGCCGGCGGGCGCTGCGGGGCCTTCCTCGGGATCTTCCTCGGGACCCACTGGATCTACATCGGCCTAGACGTCGTTGAGTTAACCAGCGACGCATACCGCGGCGCGCCCGGACGGGGCGCGCCGCGTCATGCTGAACAATTACCTGCGCACGCGATGCGGCACAATGAAACGTGAGAGGCCATGGCAGACGGTGACCGAATCCCCAAGGTGCTCGTCGTCGACGACGAGCCGAACATCCGTGAGCTCGTGGAGGTCGCGCTCAAGTTCCACGGCTGCGCGGTCTCCGTCAGCGCCACCGGCAAGGACGCGCTGCACCAGATGGAGATGTACGAGCCGGACCTGATGATCCTCGACGTCATGCTGCCCGACATGGACGGCTTCGAGGTCTGCCGGGCGCTGCGGAACGAGGGCAACGACGTCCCGGTCATCTTCCTGACCGCGCGGGACACTACCTCGGACACGATCCGCGGGCTCACACTGGGCGGCGACGACTACGTGACCAAGCCGTTCTCGGTGGAGGCCCTGGTGGCCAGGGTCCGGGCGGTGCTGCGCCGCACCACCCGCACGCACGGCGGCGACGGCGTGCCCGAAGACTCGGCCCTGCTCACCGTGGGTGACCTGGAACTGGACGAGGAGCACTGGGTGGTGCGGCGCGCCGGAACCCAGGTGGAGCTCTCGCCGACGGAGTTCCGGCTGCTCGCCTACCTGATGCGTAACCAGGGCCGGATGCTGACCAGGCAGCAGCTGCTTGAGAACGTGTGGGGCTGGGAATTCGCCGGCCAGTCCCAGGTGGTGGAGACCTACGTCAGCTACCTGCGCCGCAAGCTCGACCCGCTCGGCCCGCCGCTGATCCATACCCAGCGCGGCGTCGGCTACAGCCTGCGCCCGCCACCGGAAACCGAACGCGCGAGCCGGTGAAACTCATGGCCGGCCGCGGGCGACTGTCGCTGCGGTCCCGGCTCCTCGCCGGGCTCATCACCGTGACCGCGCTGTTCCTGGTGATCATGGGCGTGGTCACCACGGTGGTGCTCGGCAACTCCGAGAGGGACCAGTTCGACTCGGACCTCGCGTTGACCGTCCGGGTCAAGCTGAGCGAGATCGCCACCTTGCAGGGCTACGCGGTGGCCTACTACAACGCCGCCTCCGGCTCGGCGGCGGCGCTGTCCGCCCCCCAGACGCCCGCCTCGGCCGAGCTGGCGGAATTCCTCAACAACCTGGCGACCACCCGCGGCTGGCAGGCCTTCAGAGCGCAGCACCCCGCGGGCGAGCTGTTCCCGATCACGGGTGAAGCGGCGCTGACCGCGATCTGGCGCGTGGTCACCCCGGCGGAGGCGGAGCGCAGCGACGGGACGCTGCCGCCGGGTACCAGCGTCCTGGTGATCGCCCGTCCGGACAGCGCGGTGGGCAGCGAGGTCCGGGGGCTGGTGGCCGCCGAGCTGATCACCGGCGCGATCCTGCTCGCCCTGCTCGCCTTGGGCGGCCGCTGGCTGATCAGCCGCGGCCTGGCGCCGCTGGACCGGATGGCGAGCACCGCCGACATGATCACCAGCCGGGGCGACCTGACCGCCCGGATGCCTGACCCCGGTGACCACGCCGAGGCGGGCCGGCTGGCCGCGGCGATCAACATGATGCTGGACCGGATCCAGCGGGCGTTCGGGGCGCGCTGGGAGTCCGAGCAGAAGGTGCGGCAGTTCGCCGCGGACGCGTCGCACGAGCTGCGCACGCCGCTGACCACCATCCGCGGCTACGCCGAGCTGTACCGGCAGGGCGCGCTGGGCGAGGACCGGCTGCCGAACGCCATGCGGCGCATCGAGCAGGAGGCGGACCGGATGTCCAGCCTGGTCGCCGAGCTGCTCGAGCTGGCCCGGCTGGACCGCGACTCCTCCCTCGACCTGACCGAGACCGACCTGTCCGCGCTGGTCGCGGACGCGGTCGCCGACGCCCATGCGGTCGAGCCGAAACGGCCGGTCCGGGCGAGCACGCCAGCCACCCTGGTGGTGGTGGCCGACGAGCCGCGGATCAGGCAGGTGCTGGCCAACCTGCTCGGCAACGTCCGTGAGCACACCGCCCCGGACACCCCGGTCGCGGTCCGGCTCGGCACGGCGGGCCAAGGCGCGCTGCTGGAGGTGACCGACCAGGGCCAGGGCATGGACCACGACGCCGCCGCCCGCGCCTTCGACCGCTTCTACCGGGGCGGCCCGGGCGGCCAGGACGGCCACGGCAGCGGCCTGGGACTGTCCATCGTGCAGGCGATCGCGGCCGCGCACGGCGGTCACGCCATGCTCAAGTCGGCGCCGGAGTTCGGCACCAGCGTCCAGGTCTGGATACCGTTCCATCCCCGGCCCAGGATGCCGAACGGACCCAGCCGACAGGGGCTTCCGCCGGCTGAAGCGGCACCGGGGGGCGCCTCGCCCCGGTCCCGGGTTTCCTTATCAGCTGCGACGTAGGCCGAGCGCAGACCAGAGCCGTGGCGCTTTCCGGTTACCCGGTGATGTCGTTCTCATATCTGGTTGCGTCATTCTGACTGGGCTCTGCGCCGGACCAACTACGGTTGGGCGCATGCAGGACCGTGCGGTGGTCGCGGCGATCGTCGCAGGTGACCCTGATGGGATCGGCGAGGCGTACGACCGGTACGCCGCGCCTCTGTACGCCTGCTGCCGCTCGATGCTCACCGAGGCCGGAGCCGCCCAGGCCGTACTGAACACCTTCCTCATCGCGGTCGCCCGGCTGGACGGGCTCGGTGACCCGGATCGGCTCGGGGCCTGGCTGCGGGTGGTGGCACGGAACGAGTGCCTGCGCCTGCGGAGGCCCGGAGGAGCCGGCCACGCCGCCGGCCCGGTGGTCCCGGGCGCCGCTGATCCGGGTGACGAACCGCCGGCGGTCACGCTCCCGCACGAACTCAGGGGAAAGGTGCTGGCGGCTTGCGCCGACAACTCGCCGGCCGGCCGGGCGCAGCGGATGACCGTGGCGTATCACGCTGGCCCGTTCGGTCCGACGGGTTTCCCGAAGGCAGCCAGCGCGTCCGGGCCGCCATGGTGGCAACGGGTCCGGCGGCGTCCCGGACTGGCTGCGGCCGTGGCCGTGCTGGCGGCGGTGACCTTGTCGGCCGGGATCACCGTGGCCATGACGGCGGGCGATTCGCACCGGCCCCAGGCCGCCGCCCTCGGGTTCAGCGGCGCGGCGGCCCCGGGCTCCGCGTCCGGCGCTCCGACGAGCCGGGCGAGCACGGCACCGTCACCGGCGGATAAGACCTCTCCCCCGCCCAGCCACCCGGCCCCCGCACCGACCGCGTCCGGAGGCGCTCCAAGCCCGGGGCGGTCCACGCCGGCGCACCGGGATCCGCCGTCGCGGCCGTCATCGGCACCGCCGCCGCCCTCGCCGTCGCCCTCGCCGTCGCCCTCGCGGTCGCCCTCGCCGTCACCCTCGCCGTCCGCCTCGCGGTCGCCCTCGCCGGCCAAGGGCTACCTCGTGCTGGCCCCGGGCAAGCTGTCGCTCACGTCGGCCAAGGGCAAGCCGGCCCATGGGACCTTCGTGCTCACCGCGCTGCACGGCCCGGTCAGCCGGTCTGTCATCAAGGTCCCGGCGGCCATGGCCGGCAAGGTCACGACCTCGCCGGCGACGCTGTCTCTCGCGTCCGGCGAGCACGTGGACGTGACCGTGACGGTGACGAGCCAGACCGCGCTGAGCACTCAGCTGACCGTGCAGCCTGGCAACCTGACCGTCCAGGTGACGTACACGGTCAAGGTCTGACGGGCTTCACTCCAGCCCGAGGAACCGGTCGAGCTCGGCCCGGGTGGGCGAGGTGGCCGCGCCGGCCCTCGTGACGGTCAGCGCGGCGGCCGCATTGGCCCGGCGGGCGGCGTCGGCCGCGCTCAGCCCGGCGGCCAGGGCGGCCAGGAACACCCCGGAGTGGGCGTCGCCCGCGCCCGTGCTGTCAACCGGCGTGACGGCGGGCGCCGGGATGTGGCTCAGCGACAGGCCGTGGCCCGGGTCCTGGCCGTGGTCCCGCAGGGCGAGAACGCAGCCGTCGGGGCCGGCCCGGACGATGACGTCGGCCCGGCCGGCCCGGCGCGCCAGGCGGCGGGCCGCCTCGGCCGGATCGCGACTGCCGGTGACCAGGGCCGCCTCGCGCTGGTTGCAGCTCCACCAGTCGCAGCGGGCCAGCACCGGGTCCAGCACGGCGGCGGGGATGTCCGCGACCAGCGGGCCAGGATCGACGAACAACAGGACGGCCGGCGGCAAGGCCGCCGCCCAGGCGCCGAGGACCCGGCCGGAGCCGGGCGGGACCAGGCCGTAACCGGACACGTAGACCGCATCCCCGGGCCCGACCTGGACCAGATCCCAGGCGCCCGGCTCTCGCAGCGATTCGGCGCCCAGGCTGGTGACGAACGTCCGCTCGCCACCGGCCTCGACCAGGGCCACGTCGAAACCCGTGTCGGCGTCCGGATCGGGTGTGCGGAGCACGCCGATACCCTCCCCGGCCAGCGCCGCCCGGACCCGGTCGCCCCGCGGCCCGGTGCCGTGGCCGCCGGCGCAGACCACGGGCAGGCCCTGGCGGACGGCCGCAGCCATGATGTTGAAGCCGCCGCCCACCTCGATGGCGGCCGACTGGGCGAGCATGTCGCCGCCGCGTTCGGGCAGCGCGGGCACCCACATCAGCAGATCCACGATCGCCTCGCCCGCGAAGACCAGACGGCTGAACGGCGGCCGGCTCGGCTGGCTCGGCTGGCTCATCGGCTGCCGCCTTGCGGGTCGGCCTGCGTGCCGCCTCGCGGGCCGCTGCCGGGGCGCTGGCGCAGCGTGAGCAGGTCATCGGCTAGTTCCGGGAGGCCGAGGTCCTGGGCGTCGATGACGGCGATCGCCCCGGGCGGGAAGGAGCCGGCACCGTGGCAGGCGCCGGCCACCGCGCCGGCCATCGCGGCGATCGTGTCGCAGTCGCCGCCGAGCGAGGCCGCCAGCAGGCACGCCCGCCACGGGTCGCCGGGCACCGCGGCCAGCACCGCGAACGCGGCTGGCACCGACTCCTGGGTGGCCAGGCTGGTACCGACCAGGGAATAGATGAGCTCGGTGGCTTCGGCCTCGTCCCGGCCCGAGACCAGGCCGACGGCCCATTCGATGCGGGCCGCCACGTCCGCGCCCGCCACCCAGTGGCCGCGGCCAGCCGCGATCCGCGCCGACCGGATGGCCAGCGCGGTGGCGTCGGCGCTCCCGGCGCCCGAGACGCCCACACTCACCGCGGCGGCCACGGCCGCCGCGCCGGCCAGCGCGATCCCGGTGTTGTGCGTAACCCGGCTGGCCATCACTACCTGGTCGACCAACGTCGACAGCTGCACCTCGGGAAAGGCGATGCCGACCGGAGCGATGCGCATGGCGGCGCCGTTGGTGGCGCCAGTGGCACCGGCTTCTTCCGGCGGGGTACCGGCCGCCACGGCGGCGACGGCGCTCTTGGTGGAGGGGCCGAGCAGGTCGAGGGAGCCGCGTTCGGCCATATCGCGCTCCCAGCGGATCAGGGCTCCGGCCAGGTCGTTCGGTTCAATGGTTCCCTGCCCCTCGACCAGCAGTTTGCCGAGCAGGACCGCCTGCTCGGTGTCGTCCGTGACCGTGCCCGCGGGCATGCCCGCGGCGATGGGATGGCCGGGCGGGGCGGGCTCGAAGCCGGTCAGCAGGTCGCCCCAGCGAGCGCGGATCTGCTGGCGGGAGAGCATCTGCGTGGGCATGCCGAGCGCGTCGCCTATCGCGAGGCCGTACAGGGCTCCCCGGGCGCGCGCAGTTGCGCTCTCCATGCTCACGAAGACTTTTCTACCGCAGGAAGGCGCCCCGTTCTCCGTCCGCGGCCCTCAGGGCCTGGGTCTAACAGCATGGATGTGGCAGCGATGTCGCTGGAGCAGCATGGATGTGGCAGCGATGTCGCTCCCCGGCGGCGGTGACCCGGATCTGGGTGAAAGTGGTGGGGCTGGCGAGGTGGGTGAGACTAAGGGGTAAAACGGGATGTGTGAGATCGCTAGGCCCGCGGGATGTGCGGGACTGGCGGGAACGACGTGGCCTGGGGGGCCTAGAGGACTTGCTGGCCGTACATTTCGCCTAGCGGGTCGGCTAGCAGTTCCAGGCGGGCGCCGTCGGGGTCGCGGAAGTACAGGCTGGTGCCGCTTTCCTCGAGGTACTCCAGGCCGGCCGCGGCCAGGTTGTCGCGCAGGTGAGCCCACTTCTCCGGGGCGACCGAGATCGCGATGTGATGCAGGCCGCCGAGGACTTCGGCGTACGGACCGAGGTCCAGGCCGGGGAAGTCGAAGAAGGCCAGCAGGTTGCCGTTACCCACGTCGAAGAAGAAGTGATTGGACCCCTGGTAGTCCCGGTTCTCGATGATCTCGGTCAGCGGGAACTCCAGGATGCCCTGGTAAAACCGGATCGTACGCTCCACGTCGGAGCTAAGCAGCGCGGTGTGATGGATGCCGCGCGCGCTGCTCTGCGGCCGTTCGGCCTTGACGTACTCGGCTGTCAGCCGGGCGCGCTCCGCCTCGATAGCGGCGAGATCCATGGCCCACTCCCTCTAGATCCGGAAGAACGAGTTCAGGAACCTGTCGGCCACCGCGCGATCCCCGCGGATGGTGCCCGCGTTCACCCCCGACCCTACCGATCACGGTCCAGTGATGCGACCAGCGCGGGCAGGCCCGGCGGCGGGCCGTCCTGGATGAGCCGGCCCAGCGCGGCGGTGTCGAGGTGGCCGGCCACCAGGTCGCCGAGCAGGTCGAGCCGCGCCTCCCGCACGGCGGCGAAGCCGGTGCCGGGCGCGGGCGTGAAGTCCCGGCCGGCCAGCACCGCCACCTCGGCCAGGAACGCCCGCCGGAACTGGTCGTTCTCCAGCGCGCCGTGCCAGCTGGTGCCCCACACGGCGCCACGGCGGCAGCCATCGAGGAACGGCTCGGAGCCCGCCGGATTGGTGATCTCGGCGACGCCATGATGGATCTCATAGCCGGCCACGGGTGCGCCCAGCGCGTGGCCGCGCGGGCGGGCGAGCACCTTCGGCGCGCCGAACCTGATCCGCACCGGGAGCAGCCCGAGCCCGTCGACCAGGCCGCGGCGCGACTCCACCGGGTCGTCGATCCGGTCGGCCAGCATCTGGTAACCGCCGCAGATGCCGAGCACCGGCCGGCCGGCCCGGGCTCGCTCGGCGACCACGCCGGCCAGCCCGCGGTCCCGCAGCCAGGCCAGGTCGGCGACGGTGGCCCGGGAGCCGGGCAGCACCACCAGATCCGCGTCGGCCAGGTCGGCCGGGCTGGTGGCGAAGCGCACCAGCACACCGGGTTCGGCCGACAGGGCGTCGAGGTCGGTGAAGTTGCTGATCCGCGGCAGCCGGACCACCGCCACCCGGAGAAAATCTCTAATACCGAACGAGGATGGCGGTATGCCACGGTCGACAGCAGTCGAGTGGTTGTTGGCGGGGAGCCCCAGGGAGTCCTCGGCGTCGAGCCAGAGGCCTTCCTGCCAGGGCAGGACGCCGTAGACGGGGCGGCTGGTGCGGTGGCGGAGCATGGCCAGCCCGGGGTCGAGCAGTTCCGGCGCGCCGCGGAACTTGTTGATCACGAAGCCGGAGACGAGGGCCTGGTCCTCGGGGGCCAGCAGGGCGAGCGTGCCGTACATGGCGGCGAACACCCCGCCGCGGTCAATGTCGCCGACCACGATGACCGGCAGGCGGGCCGCCCGGGCCAGGCCCATGTTGGCCACGTCGGTGTCGCGCAGGTTGATCTCGGCCGGGCTGCCCGCGCCCTCGCAGATGACCACGTCGTAGGCGTCGCGCAGCCGGGCCAGGCTGTCCAGTGCGACCTGCCGCAGCCGCGGCGCGTGGGCGCGGTAGCCCACCGCGTCGGCTTCGGCTTCGGGATGGCCGAGCACGACGACCTGGCTGCGGCGGTCGCTGCCCGGCTTGAGCAGCACCGGGTTCATGTCGGCGGCCGGCTCGATGCCCGCCGCGGCCGCCTGCATGGCCTGGGCCCGGCCGATCTCGGCGCCGTCCAGCGTCACGAACGAGTTCAGCGACATGTTCTGCGCCTTGAACGGCGCCACCCGCACGCCCTGCCGGGCGAGCCACCGGCACAGCCCGGCAACCAGCACGCTCTTGCCCGCATCCGAATTAGTCCCGGCGACCAGCAGCGTCCCTCGCACCAATGCAGGTTATCCGGATGTTTGACAATTCCCCGGAGGGTACTTGTATGGCCAGTCAGGCTTAGAAGGAGAGGAGTCCTGAAATGTTGCTTCTACTACTGGCCCTGCTGGTCGTCCTAGCCCTGTTCGGCGCCGGGTTCGCCCTGCACGTGCTGTGGTGGGTCGCCATCGTGGCGCTGATCGTCTGGGTGGTCGGCTTCTTCATGAACCGCCGCCGGTAAGCCCGGCCAGCAACGCGGCCAGGGCGGTCGCGGACACGGTGACCGCCCGGGACAAGACGACCGCGCGGCGGATGTCGTCAGGCTCCGGGACGCGCCCAGCCCCCAGGTCAGGGCGCGTCTCGGTAATGCCGCCGTAGACGTTCGTCCCGCCGAGGCGCACGTCTAGCGCGGCCGCGAAGGCCGCCTCGCACCGGCCCGCGTTCGGGCTCGGATGGCGGCCGCCGTCGCGGCGTACCACGCGCAGGACATCAACGGGGTTGGCTCTGGTCAGCAGCGGGGCGCAGGCCGCGGTCAGCGCGGCGGTGACCCGGGCCGGAATCCAGTTGGCCGCGTCGTCGAGCCGGGCCGAGGCCCAGCCGAACCTTTCGTACCGGGCCGAATGGTTGCCCACCATCGCGTCGAGCGTGTTGACCGCGCGGTAGGCCACCAGCCCGGGGACCCCGGCGACGGCTCCCCACAGCAGCGGCGCCACCACGGCGTCTGAGGTGTTCTCCGCCACCGACTCGATCACCGCGCGGGTGATCTCGGCGGCGTCCAGGTTCTCCGGATCGCGGCCGCACAGGCTCGGCAGCACGTCCCGGGCTGAGGCGAGGTCGTGACGGCCGAGCGAGAACCGGGCCCGTTCGGCCTCACGATGGAGCGAACGGGCGCCGGTGACGGCCCACACCGCGAGCGCCGCCGCGGCCGCCTGCCACGGCGGCCGACCCCGGGTGCGGCGGCGCAGGAGTACGGCGGGGGCGGCGACGGCCAGCACGCAGGCGGCCGTGTGCGCGGTGCCGCGGCGGCGGCTGTCGGCGTAATCGCGGGCCTCGAGCGTGGCGGCGCCCCGGCCGAACGCGGCCACCGGATGACCGCGGCGCGGGTCGCCGAACAGCGCGTCAAGCGCCACGCCGGCGACGAGCCCGGCCGCCAGCGGCCAGGGCGATGATCTGGGCACCCGGCTATTGTGCCGCGGCCAGTTATTCCTCGCCGATGTCGGCCAGGCTCTGGCGCCGTTCGGTGATCATGTGCTGCGATTCCATCCGGTAGCGCCAGGGACCCGCCAGTGTGGGACGGCGGGAGTAGGACCAAGGGTGTAGGCGAGGTGGGGCGGGCGGCCGATGCGGTGCGGCGGCGGCGCGGGCAGGCTCTCTTATATGAGTGCGACATATGCGGAGCTGCCCCGGCTGATCACGCTGATGACCGGGGACGAGAAGCACGGGCCGAGCGCGACGTCGACGCTCGACGTGCTCTGGGTCCTGTACGACCAGGTGCTTCGGGTGTCGCCGGATACCGTCGACGACCCGGATCGCGACCGGTTCCTGCTGTCCAAGGGGCACGGTCCGGCCGCGTACTACGCCGTGCTGGCGGCCAAGGGGTTCATTCCCGAGTCGTGGCTGGCGGACTTCGGTTCGGCCTCGTCGCCGCTCGGGTACCACCCGGACCGCTCGCTGGTGCCCGGCGTCGAGATCGCCAGCGGGTCGCTGGGGCACGGGCTGCCGCTCGGCGTCGGGCTGGCGCACGGGTTGCTGGCCCGCGGGCTTTCCGGGCTTTCCGGGCCGCGGGTGTACGTGCTGGTCGGGGACGCGGAGCTGGACGAGGGCAGCAACAACGAGGCCATCGTGTATGCCGGCGCGGCCGGGCTGCCCAACCTCACCGTGGTCGCGGTGGACAACCAGTCCTCGTTCTACGGCTGGAATCCGGGCGGGATCGAGGCGCACTTCACGGTCGCTGGCTGGTCGGCTGTTCGTGTTTCCGGACGGGACCATGCCGCGCTGGCCTCGGCGTTCCGGGTTACGGCGGCTTCCGGTTTCGCGGGCCCGCAGCTCATCGTGGCGACGGTGGAGAGGAACGGGTGAGTGGCGGTGACCGGTATGCGTGAGGTGTTCGCCGATACGGCGACGGTGTTGCTCGACGAGGACCCGCTGGCCGCCGTGGTGCTGGCGGAGATCTCGGCTGACCTGTTCGGCAAGGCCGCGGCCAGGCACCCGGACCGGGTGCTCAACGTGGGCATCAGGGAGCAGCTGATGGTCAGCGTGAGCGGCGGGCTGGCGCTGGCCGGGATGCGACCGGTCGTGCACACCTACGCGCCGTTCCTGGTCGAGCGGGCCTTCGAGCAGGTCAAGCTGGACCTGGCGCACCAGGGCGCTCATGCCGTGCTGGTCAGCATCGGGGCGTCGTACGACGCGGCCCGCGCCGGGCGGACGCACCAGGCGCCGGAGGACGTGGCCTTGATGGACAGCGTCCCGGGGTTCTCGGTGGCCGTGCCCGGCCACCCGGCCGAGGTACCCGGGCTGCTGCGCGGGGCGGTCGGCACGCTGGATGCTGGCTCTACCTATCTGCGGCTGTCCACGGAGGCCAACCGGGAGGCGCGGCCGGTGTGGCCGGGGCTGCAGGTGGTGCGTTCGGGGCGGCGGGCAGTGGTAGTGGCCGTGGGGCCAATGTTGTCCCCGGTTTTGGACGCCGTGGGTGATTTGGACGTGACCCTGGCGTACGCGACCACGGTGCGGCCGTTCGACGCTTCTGGGCTGCGCGAGCTGGAGGCTTCGTCGGGCGCCGTGGTGCTGGTCGAGCCGTACCTGGCCGGGACGTCGGCGTTTCCCGCGTCGCAGGCCCTGGCCTCGCGACCGCACCGGCTGCTGAGCCTGGGCGTGCAGCGTGGCGAGCTTCGGCGGTACGGGACGCCCGCTGATCACGCGGCGCTGCATGGACTCGACGCGGCCGGGATCCGGCGTTCGGTGACCAGGTTCCTGGGCCTGGCTTAGCTCGCTTTATCCGGGCGCGCCTTGTGGCCTGCATCCGGGGCGCGCCTCGTGGCCTGCGGCGCGGGCGGACCCAGGTTGACGGCGCCGTTCATGCGCCTGGCGAGCCGGGGTGTACTCCGCTGGGCGCTGTCCTCGGTGCGGCCTGGCGGGACAACGAGACCCATCTGTGACGGCGGCGAGAAATTCGGCTCTGAACTGGACAATCGGGCTGCTGGTGATCAGCCCGCGCACTCGGCGGCACTCGACGGGCGGTACGCCTGACGGCAGGTTGAGGTACCCTCTGGCAGTTGGGAGTCCTCGGGTCCGGTGGTTGTCGTTTCCCGAGGTGACGAGGCTCGAAGGCGCGACACACTGCGACCTTCACGTGGCCGTGGCGTGATCTTCGCCGGGCACAATTTTTTTGGCGCCCGTAGCTCAGCCGGACAGAGCAGCTGCCTTCTAAGCAGCGGGTCGCGGGTTCGAATCCTGCCGGGCGCGCTAAGCTGATCAGGCAAAACGCAGGTTGGCAAGATCATCTCGTGCCCGTTTGTAGCTAGCTCATGTAGCAATCAGGTCAGATTCAGGCCTGGTCGAAGAGGTTATGTAGCCGCGTAAGCGCGTCGAGCTGGGCTTCGTCGTCGGTGTGGGTGTAGACCTCCAGCGCGACAGCCAGGCGCGAGTGGCCAAGGATAATCTGAGCGTCACGAGCTGGTACACCCAGCGCCTTGAGCAGCGAGGCGACGGTATGCCGCAGGTGATGAACCTTGATCACACGAAGATGGTTAGCCTCGCAGATCCGGCGGAACGACCGGACGAGATTCCGCGGTTCGATCGGCCGTCCCGTCCGGGTAAGGAACACAAGATCGGTGTCCGGCCAGGCTGAACCCATGGCAGCCCGGTATCGTGCCTGTATCACGCTCTGAGCCTCCAATGCCTGCCGGGCCAACTTAAGCAAGGGAAGCTTCCGGTGACCAGCACGGGTCTTGACCGGCCCGATATGCATCTCGCCGCCTACTCGCTGGACTTGCTGTTCGACATGGACGGTTCCGGCATCGAAGTCGATGTCTTGCCAGCGGAGCCCGAGGACTTCACCACGGCGCAGCCCATAGAGAACGAGGAGGACGAACGCGGCGTGAAGTGGATCAGGCTCGGAAACGGCTCGCGAGCCAGAGCGCCGAGCCGCTCTCTTTATTGGCGCCAAGTTTGCCGAATTCTGCGGCTGGCTATGCCAGGATTCCGGCGACAGCAACGCTGCTCTCTACTGGACTAACCAAGCGCTTGATTATGCGCACGAACTCGATGACCCTGAACTGCTGGCCTACGTCCTAACACGGAAAAGCAACATCGTTACCGAGGCTGGCAGCCCCGCTCACGGCCTGGGCCTTGCCAACGCGGCGCTCAACATTTCCGGAAACATCGCACCTATCGTACGCGCAGTATCACTTCGCCATAGGGCCAGAGCACACAGCCTCTTTGGCAGAGAAAAACGAATTTGAACGCGACACCAGCGAGGCCCTGGCGTACGCTGCCAACACGCCCCTAGCCGAAGGGGGCACCTATCGGAAGGATGGCCAGGACCGAGGGCTGCGCCAAGAACTGGGTTTTAGTCATGATTTGCCGATCGAGGCATCGTAATTCGTCAGTGGCTCGACGCGACGCAAGAACTCCCAGCCAGCTAGCCAGGCCGGGCGAGTCAAATTGAACCAGCTCTTGTAGCCGACGCAACCCGTATGCCGAAATACTGCCTTCCTTCGACGCCTCCCGGACAGCACGGCGAAGGACTAGGAATTCATCTTCCTCTTCCTCCGTTAGGGGCCCATCACCCGAGTTGTCTTTACGTTGGTCAGCACCTATAGCATGCAACTCGAGACGTATCTCTCCAATGAGAGCGAGCATCTCGGCGGCGGCGCGGTCCATAGGATTGTGCGAATTTCTAAATTCAAGCAGGTCGATCGACGACGATATCGGCGACTCCGGAATATAGCCGGAGGCCAGGACCGTAGCGATTTGCTTTTCTAGGTCTTCCCTGCAGCGATTTGCGCTCTCTAGGTCACGACTGTTAACCTGCACGGTGCGCATATTCGCAATATCAAAGGGCAGTGCTTCGCCCTCTTCGATCAACTGGATGCACGGCTTCCTGCTTATATGCCGTAGCGCAAGCTCATAATACACATTCGGATTTCCTCCGGTAAGATCGGCTATTACCAACTCCGACTCAAGCAACAGCTCAACGACCTGATTCGTGATTACGCCTGGCGAGTCGAGCAGATCGGCCCTGACTGGAATTATATCACCAACCGCCGGCTTGACAATATGGTTATAGATATTGTCCGCGCGACGCCTTATTGGCGTCCCTATACCACCTATCGCACATATTACGAAGCATTGCAACTTTCTAACCTTATCGTTTAACTTTATCGTTTGCTTGCGTTATCTGGTCGGGCACACGCGTCCTAGATTGCGGAAGGCAGCGCGACACCTGTTCACAGCTAAGAACCGCATGACGCGTCTGCCAGATGTGGGCGTGCCGACTATCGTCAGGGGCCGTCACTGCCACTTTCCAGGCCTCTTTGCTGGCCGTGCTCTCGCTGGTAAGGGTCACGAGCACTGCGTTCTCGCTGATAGGCATCTCGTTCACTGCCCTTCAGTTCCATAGTTCTATTGCCTTGCCGAACATAGAATCGGTGTATCTCACCTGGATTCTCGATAGCGTACATTGGCGTAGTAGACTCGAGGATGGTGATCACACACAGATCGCGATCCTCATATCTGGCACGGCGAATCCTGATATTGTCTTGAGCTATGCTACTCGGATCTACGTGGTGCAAGAGCGCATCACGCAGGGCCAGTTCGTAACCATCGAAGTCTTTTCGCGAATACTCATGACTTATGCCAACTATCCGATACTTATCAATTACTGGCATTTCGCCGAATGCGCCCTCCAACTTATCGAGAGCCTCGTAAAAATCTGCTTCCTCGAGTGCGCCGATCACCAACGTTCCGCCGTCAGTATTCAAGAACGCAACTATCGTCTTGATAATGCTAGCCGTGACTCTGGGGTCATTCTTTACCTCGCCGGTGTGTACTTGACGCCGGAGGTCTACGAAAGCTGATCCTTTAACTTCGAGATGATTACCTTCTGGGTGTAGCAGAAGGCCCTCGATAGGACTAATCGATGACTGCTCAGTTAGGCTGCGCCCCTTCGTGCTCACTTCATGAACACTAAGTTCCTTAAGTCCAAACGGAGCAATCCTCTCCGTCCTGTAACGCGGTTCGCTTGAAGTAGCGATAAAGGTAAGGGTCTTAGCTCCCAGTACGTGTCCCTTGCCCACGGAGTTAATGCTAGCGTTAAGCTCGTTAGTTATCCCCCCGAAATTGTCGGCTGCGACCCGCCCGGTCATTATATAGCGACCGTCGCCTGGACCGCGTACACGGTAAAGCGACCAATACTGAAGCTGAGCGAAGGAGTTGGCGATTCTTACGATCTCTGTACGGAACGCTTGCTCTTGATCCGCATCAAAGTCTTGCGGCCGCCGGATGAACACGAAGAATTTAATCGTATACGGCCCGCCCTCAATTGGGCGTATGAATCCGCGTTGAAGGTAATCGCCCAGTAGATTCGCGTCCAATATAAGACTATTGATATCTGCTAGCGCCTCAATAGTGACCGCGCCGAACAGATCCTCCGCCTCAGCCTCCACACCATCCCACATCCAGTGGTGGAGCATCTCAGAAACGGAGAAACCTCGTACTTTCCGCTGGTCTTTCGAGAGAGCGTCCTCGACGCTGCCAGCTTCTATGTCCGGCGGCAGCCAGGTTCGTACCAGGATGTCTTGCTCGCCGAACAACTCCCATATCACGAATGAGCGGACGCCAGCTGAGTCCAGAGCTGTGGTGAGTGCTGGAATTATGGATTCTCTATCGAAACGCTGCTGGCAGGAAATAAGCCAGAAGTAGAGCCGCTCCACGCCGACGGTTCGATGGAAGGAGTGATGCCATAGATAAAACGGACGCTCACTTGGCAAAGCGGATGGCCTCTGACCTTGCTGTGGTCTTGCTGGCGACACTGCCACATCCTCCCCCGGGTCCTCCCGAACCCATGCCCGTAGCGCCTCGAACTGGGTCGAAGCATCCTGTGCTATCTTCTTATACTAGCCGCGCTGATCGGTTCCCATGCCCACACTCGGTCGGCACAAGGGTCCGGGCATCCGCCTATGGGTACATGCGAGGTCTATCGCGGGTACCTGAACAGTCAATCTGAGGACCACGCCCGACTGCGGACCGGCGACGGACCTGCCGAGTACAAGTACTCGGTGCAGCCTAGGGCCACCCTCAAGCCTGGCCACCGACCCACGGTCGGCAACGCACGCACCCGACGCATCCCGCGGTCGGCTACGCGCTACTGCCGCGACGACGACACCCATTCTGTATCCCCCGCGGCTAAAGATCCCCTAGCCATCCATAGTTCACACTCTTGAATTGTCAAGTACCCTGGGCCGAACTGACGTTGTAAGCCTGACTGCGGCAAGGACTGTGATCGACTGCCATACGGCTGGTTCCCACCGAGGAGACTCACCGCTTCGATCAATGGTCACCCACTAGCTCACGCTGAGCAGGGGACGGGATCGAGCGCTGCGCCCGTCTGTAGCCACTCCCTGTAGCAACCATCCTGGCCAATCCCGATCGGCACCGGGTCAACATGCAGATAAATCCCACGTCACGTACCATGCCGGACGCATTGCCCGGAACTTCTAAGCAGCGGGTCGCGGGTTCGAATCCTGCCGGGCACGCCAGCCAGCTGACCTGCGGAAACGCTTGACCGTGAGGCGAGGCAACCCGACTACAGCGCTTACACAGCAGTTCCGCTACCGCCTGCGGGCCACAGCATCCGCATGCCGTCAGATCAGAGCCGTGCAGCGGGCCTCGTGAAAAGAAACTTCGGTTCGATGCGCTACCAGAAATCCTAGCGCTATCGACAATAGGACCGACGATTTTGCGTGCGCCTGCAAACTGGCAGGTGCAGGCAAGGCGGCTGATGCCACCATCCACGTGAGCGGCCGTATCAGAATCTCATGGAACCATTCATCTCATTAATTGAGTGCCGCGACACATCATGACCTGGAAGGCCCGTCTATGTGAGTAGACGCAGGTTGGCCGACAACAGGATCTGGCTCGATGCGGCTTTTACGGAAAGAATGAGGCAAAGGCACGCTGGGGTCAGCGCGACTGGGATCGTCTGCGCCGGATGATCCCTAACAGGGCAGTTCAACGCCGCGAGGTACGCCGCGGGGTAAGGGCCGAGGGACTCGCCGGCGACTGGAAGCGCATCAGCGCTGGCTCGCGGGTCGGATCAATGTAACCGTTACGACACAATTTGCTAACTCGGCAACTGCTCGCCGTCGTCAGCCAAGGCGAACCCACGAGCGAAAAGTCCGCAGTACCGCACTTTCCGATAAGCACGGCAGGCTCAGTCCATGACCAGCTGGCGTACATGTGAATGAGCGCAATCACAGGAACAGGACCGGCCGTGATGAAAATACGAGAGTTGTGAATAACATTAATGAACGTGTCTGATGATCCCGCGCAGATCGTACGTTTCTGGCACGCCGTGGAGATGTTCAGCCCTCAGCAGCTGCCCAAGACCGGCGCTAAGAACAACGTCGCCGACTTCCGGCCCAGCGATCCGATGCCGTGGGAACCCTAACCCGAGGCTGACCGGCTTCGAGATCGTGGTGGCCTCGTCGAACAACGGCGCCGTGGAAAACATCAGCACCGAGATCCCCGGTCCGAAAGGCATCGACGGCCAATGGCGCGACGTCGCGGCCCGGGTGGACTATTTCAGTCAGACCGCCGACCATGACGCCTGGGCGATGATTGCTGCCCGGCTCGGCAACCGGACCAACCGCACTGCCTTCACGCAGGGCTTCTGGTGGAACAAAGAGTCGGGCATGCAGAACGCGCTGAGGCAGCCCGCCCCGGACTGGCCTCAACGATTCAGGGGTGGGGCGAGGTTAGTTACTGATCGTGTTGTGCCGGTTTTCGGCGGTGGTATCTGGTTCACATGTTCCCAGCGGATGGCAGACGGCCCGATGTGCTCGGGGGGCACCGGCTCCGACTGCGCCGGGGCGGCCTCCTTTCCGGGTCGCAGGAGCAGGGGTGGCTGGTCAGGCGGGTGCTGGCAGGGCGCACAGGCGCTGCCAGCAGGTCAGGAATGCCTCCTTCCAGGGCCAGGTGCGGCTGATCTTCAGCACCCGGGCACGGGCGTGGCGGACCAGCCGGGCGGGCAGGCTCAGCAACCGGTAGCGCAGCGTGTCCGGCTCGGCGTCCTTGAGGTCGTCGCAGTCGTACAGGCCGAGCAGCCGGCACCAGGCGGCCAGGTCGGCGGCGAGGTTGGCGGCCAGCACCCAGCCGCAGTTCACCACCCAGGTCTTCGACGGCAAATTGCGCAGGCCCATCGACTTGGCGGTGCGCACGCCGTCCTCGACGACGGCGTGCTGGCGGTGCAGCACGTCGATGAACTGGGCGTGGTGGCTGCCGGGCACGCCGCCGATTCCGCCGGCGGCCGGGATGTTCGTGCAGATGATGGAGTACCGCCACCCGGTGGCGCGCTCGTAGGCGGTCAGGTTCCTGGCCTGCCGCCGCGATGGCCTGGTGCGGCGCACGATCCACCGCAGCCCGGCGGGCCAGCGCCCGGCCCGGCGCATCAGGTGGGTGATCTCGGCGACGTGCTTGTCGTCTTGCACGACCCCCTCCTGGTCCACTGCGGCCTGCCATGCGCTGGCGGGCAGCAGCCGGATCGCCTGCTCATCGGCCCCGGTGATGGCCCAGCCGCAGGTGAACAGCACGGTCCGGCACCGAGACGATAGCGACAGCAGGTGATCGATGAGCTCGTGGCTGGCGCCGGCCCCGTCCACGCGGACCAGCAGCTTCGACCGCATGCGGGCCGGGATCTGCCGGATCGCCGCCGTCAGCACGGCGAGGTGATCGGCGAAGGTGTTCGAGCCGGCGTTGCCCGGCCGTAGCAGCATTGCCAGGCTCTCGGCGGTATTGGCCAGCCAGGCCCCCAGCGGATGGAAGCCATACCCGGACTTGAACGTCGGGGCGGCCCCTTCCTTGTCGCTGCGTGCGGTGATCAGCGTCGCGTCCAGGTCGATGACCAGCCAGCCTGCCAGCAGCTTCCCGGCGATGGCCAGCCACGGGAACCCGGCCGGGGTCGCGCAGATCAGCTGCCACACGTGCGCCCGGACCGCCGCCCGCGCCCGGGCGATCTTGTCCAGGGTCCGGGGGTCAGCCAGCTCCAGCGTCCGCCGCACCGTGGTATCCGACGGCGCGGCCCCCAGGACCGGTTCCTGGTGCGCCAGCACGGCGATATCGCTCATGCTGGCCGCCCCGAGCGCGATCGCCACCGCCATCGAGATCAGCGCTATCCCGCGATCGATCAGCGGGAACTTCCCCTTCCGGCCCAGCGCCGCGCCGAGCGCTGACGTCAGGCCGCACTGATCCGCCAGCTTGCGCAGCAGCACCGCCCCGGCATGACCGATCAGCCCATCGGCGTCCGGAGCCACGGACAAGTTCCGGTCCCAGCGCGTATCCTTCGCCATTGAGGAGCGCTCCAGTTTCCAGAGATCACAACGGTGTGGTTACCGCGTAATCTCCCAGGACGGGGCGCTCTTCGCTACCTGCGCTGCGTCGCTCTCGCTTGACCCACGAGCGGGCTCGCGTCATCTCGGGCCCTTTGAACCCGCCGCACCCAGCAGGTGCAGCCTCGCGCCACCGCCACGGCCTTAAACCGGCAGCTCAGCACGCTGAACGCACGAAAAACCGCTGATCACCGGCCTGGAGTTGAATCCCGGAGGCTGGCAGGACGCCGTAGTGAGCTTCCGCCGCGCGCTTTCCCGGGTACATGACCTTTCTGCCGAACGATCCGTGGTTGCTCACTCCGTCACCCGGCTCCCGGTCGCATCGCGGGACCACACGCAGGCAGAGGCCGACCTCGAATCCGTGAGGGCGCTTCGGGAGAAGTTCGAGACCGCGTTGCCGGACGCCGATCGCCGACTGCGCGAGGCGGATGACCGCTGGCAGATGGCCAGATCGGCCGTTGCGGCGCACCGGCCCGGCAGGCCGGGGCCATTCGCGTTGTTCTCCGCCCGCGGGCGCACCGCTCGCCAGAGCTGGCAGGCAGAACACGCCGAGCTGAACGGCAGGTTCCTGGCCGCCGACCGGGAACGAGACACCGCATCGCGTGCCGCTCAAGACGCGGCGAACCGCCTCGCCGCGGCCCGACGTGACGCGACAGACGCACGCAGCACATGTGATGGCTTGAAGCGCGAACTCGAGGAATCGCTGCGCCAGATCCATGCTGCCCGCCTGCGCTGGGGCGACCATGTGCCGGACGGACCCGAGTACGCGGAGACGGCCGAGCCAGAGCGGATCCAGCGCCGGGAGAAGTCGGCACCGTGGACCGATGCGGAGTTCACCGCAGCGCGGACCGAGTTGTTCCTCGCGGCGCTCGTCTTGCACAGGGCACTGATCCTGGCCGAGGCGCGCACATTCCGCCGGAACCTCAATGCACTGATGGACATCCTTGGCGACAAGGGGCGCCCCAGTGACGCGGCGACGCTGGCCGCTTGGCAGACCTTCTTCCTCGTGGTCCCAGTGGTGTCCACCACATTCGCCTCCCTCGACAAGCTGTTCGGCGATCTTGGCCGTGAGTCGCTGGGCTGGCTGTCCATTGACGAGGCCGGGCAGGCGCCGCCGCAGCACGCGGTCGGCGCCCTGTGGCGGGCCAGGCGTGCTGTGATCGTTGGCGACCCGCTGCAGCTCAAGCCAGTGGTGACGTTGCCGTGGGGAGGCCAGCGGGCGCTGCTGCGCGAGTTTGAGGTCGGCGAGCAGTGGGCGCCGAGCCGCACATCGGTGCAGCAGGTCGCCGACCGGCTCGCCGAGCACGGCACGGCGCTACGGGCCCGGCTAGCGGCGAGCCGGTATGGGTCGGCACGCCACTGCGAGTGCACCGGCGATGTGACCGGCTCATGTTCGGCATCAGCAACCAGATCGCCTATGACGGCCTGATGGTCTTCGGCACCCCGGGACCGGCCCGCGTTCCCTGGATGGGATGCCTGGTGCGATATCAGTTCCGCGACTTCGGACGAGCAGTGGATTCCCGCCGAGGGCGAGGAACTGCGCTCAATCCTCTCCCAGTTGCGCGATGCCGGAGTAGCGGCCGCGCAGATCCGAGTTATCAGCCCGTTCCGCCTGGTCGTCAGCCAGGCCATGAAGGTGCACGAGTCCATCTTCCCCGAAGTAGGCAAACAGGTTCGGGAGCAGTGGGTCGGCACCGTGTACACCATGCAGGGCAAGGAAGCCGATGTTGTCATCCTCATTCTCGGCGGCGATCCGGACCGGCCCGGCGGGCGCGGGTTCGCGACCCGAGAGCCTAATCTGCTCAACGTGGCCGTCACCCGCGCCAAGCGTCGTCTCTACGTCATCGGCAACCGAGACACCTGGGGCAACGAGCCATACTTCAATGTCCTGGATGCCCGCATCCCCGCCGGGTAACCAGCACCCGATATCGGCGTTACACGTCGATCGCGCTTACCCCGGGGAGGTCACCGAAGCGCGCCTTGGCGTCGCGGCTCAGGATCATCCGCCCAGTCTCTGCCGCGTGAGCGGCGATGATCAGGTCGTGTGCCCCGCGCGGCGATCCGGACCGGCGGACATGGGCTAGCAGGCGCCCATGATGGGCCGCTGTCGCCTGCGTGTAGTCAAGGATGTCAACGGCAGACGTTATCGCTACCAACGCTCGGGACCGTTCGGCCGCCCGGCTGGCCGTATCGGCCAGTTCGATCCCAACGCGGTACTCGGCGACCGATACCGAAGCTATAGCAAGCTCGTCGTCATCCAGCGACGAACGGTCTATGGTCCCGCGTTCGTAAGCGATCAGGATGTTGGTGTCGAGGATCAGGCGCCGGCCCACGGGTCGCCTATCTCAGAGTCAAGCAGGGCGATGGCTGCTGCTATGTCCCGGCTGAACCCATCATTTGGCGGAGGCACGTCGGCGAGTGCAGTGCGCAGGTTGGCACCGGTACGCCGATGGGCCGGCCCTATCTCCGCGACCGGACGGCTGCCACGGACAATGGTGATCGTCTCACCACGCTCGACGGCATCCAGCAGGTCCGAGAAGTGCCGGGATGCTTCAGTCGCGGTCATGGTCTTCACATCCCCATCCTATCTGATAATCAGATTAACTGGAAGAGGGACCTTCCTTGCGCAAGTACCAGAGTCGCCAAGCATGACCGTCATCTCATCATGTGGGAGCAGATAATTATGGCGATCTCGCCGGGTTCCTGGGCGCCGAGCTGGGCGATCTGGTCGCATGCTGGGTGGCTGGCCATACTCGCGCTGCCAGTTGCCGGTCGCGGTTTCAGTCAGGATGGCGGCCAGGCGCCCGGCTGACCCTGCCCGGGCGACCCAGAACGCAGCATTCCCGATGACGAGCTGGGCGACGATGTCCTCGCCCTCGCCCACCCGGTGCAGCACGATGGCACCGAAGGCGGCCTGGTAGAACGCGACCGCCTCGGCGGCGCGGTCAACCCACAGTTCCGGCTGGATGCTGGTCATAAGAGTTCCAGGATTGGCCGGGGCCGGAGAGCAGCAGGCAGAGGATGGCATCGGCAAACCAGTCCCGGAACCGGGCCGGGCTCCAGTGCCGGTCGCGGGTCAGGCGGCAGAACAGGGCGGGGTCCATCAGCGCCCACACGGTGTCGACAGCGGCGGCGTAGTCGATGCCGTTGCGCAGCCGGGAACGGCAGCGCAGGCCGTCCACGATCCAGGCGGCCATCACCTGCCGCTGGGCCATCAGCTGCGCGGCCACCGCGGCGATATCCGCGTCCGCCCGGGCAGCTTCCAGGGCCACCAGCGTCAACCCGGCGGCCCGCCGCGCCGACTCGGCCAGCTGCCCGGCGCAGACGGCGGCGAACCCTGCAGCCCCGGCCGCGGACTCCGCCCGCCTGACCCACTCCCGTTCCAGCATCGGCACCGGCTCGTCATCCCCGGCGATCGCAACATCGATCACCGCTTTGAGCAGCTTTGCCTTGGTCCCGAAGACCAGCTCCACGGTGGGCAGCGCCACCCCGGCGTCGGCGGCCGCCGCGCGCATCGTGGTCCCGGCATAACCGCAGGCCATGAACCTACGGGCCGCGGCCGCGATGATCCGGGCCCGAGTGGCCCGGGCCTGCTGCTCGCGGCGCGGCGACCGGTAACGGCGGGCCCGCGTTCCGCCCCCGGCAGGGTGCTGGGAGGCCATATTTGGCTATGATAGCACCATAGTTAAAAAGAGAGGGGCCATCATGACTGAGCAGAACACCGTAGGCACTGGGGTGGAAGACCGCGTGGCACGGCCGGGCGGGGTCTCCTACCTGCGGATTCCCGCACGTGATATCGCGGAGTCGGCAGAGTTCTACCGCGCCGTGTTTGGCTGGCGGCTGCGCGGCACCCCCGACGCACCCAGCTTCAGCGACAGCACCGGCCATGTGATCGGGCACTGGCGCACCGACCTGCCCGCAGCCGGCCAGGCCGGGGTACTGCCCTACATCTACGTCACCAGCCTCGACGACACCCTCCGCGCGGCGGCCGAGCACGGCGCCGAGATCGTCACCCCGCCCTACCCGGAAGGGAACCTCTCGGTGACCACCATCCGGGACCCCGCAGGCAACGTCATCGGCATCTGGCAGGCCGGGCCACGCTGAACCGGTTGGAGCAGCTCTCAGACGTCCCTGCTGATACGCCCCCGCACGCGGGCGGTCCCGGCTCCGTGCCCGCCAGCGGACAGATCCCGATAGGCATCCACAGTCATTCGCGCTCGAACCGGGTGATCTTCCCGGAACTGCCCCATCTTCCATGGAGAACATGTAAGCTGCGTATTAGCGCAGGTCAGACGGCCAGTCCAGGCCCGAGCGGTCGGTAAAGTCGATGAGATCCAGAACCTGAACCTGGCCACCAGCGCGGGCGCCGAAGCGTCCGACACGCTGAAATACTTCTCCGAACGGCTGCCCGCCACCTTCGCCTACGCGGCATCGGGCTGGACCGCGGAGCGCTCCTGGCCGGCCCCCGCGGCGGCCAGGTCGTCGGACGTTCACCCTGATCCCGACCAGCGCATTCCCGCCCGGCCAGGAATGGGTCACGCTCGTCGCGGCACTGAATCATTTGGCAGAGGACACGAGTGCCAGTACATGCCAGCTGATCACCTGACGTGACCGGCAGCCAGGCTGCACACGCTCACGTAGCCGCCGATCGGCGTGATCCTGTCTGCTGATTGTCGCTGGGACGGTCTCTCGCATAACAAGCCAATCTGTGTGGCTCTGCTCGCGTGAACTGAAGCGACGGGTGCGGTACAGCGGTAGAGGGCCGGTTCATACAGCTTGCGCCGTGACCAGCCACGCCGCGCCGGGCATGACCACGCCACCTGGCGAGGCGTACGCCGCCAGGCGGTCCCGGACCTGTCCGGTCAGCTCGGCGGCTTGTGCTGGGCCGAGCCCGGCCAGCACCTCGGTGGCAGTCGGGGAAGCACGCTCGTACTCAAGCACGTCGTCCACGTCACGGCCGATGAGCATCGGCTCATCCGCCTTCGCGAACTCGATGCCGCCGAACCCCGCGCCCCTTAGCAACGCGCCTGCCCGGCCGGTATCGGCGAGGGAGAAAGCAGCACCCGGCCCAGGCATCTCGCGGAGGCCGAGGACAGCCGCGGCCTCGGCGAACCCGGTGGTAAAGACGGGGTTCTCCCCGCGGGTGCGCCAGCACAGGAACGCCAGCCTGCCGCCGTGCCGCAGCGCCCTCCTCAAGTTGGCGAACGCCGCCGCCGCGTCATCGAAGAACATGACACCGAAACTGCTCAGCACCACATCGAAGCTCCCGGCCCCGAACGGGTGCACCTGAGCGTCAGCGACCTCGAACCTGACGTTAGCGACGCCAGCAGCAGCGGCGAGCCGGCGCGCTTCGGCTACCAGGATCTGGGACAGGTCCGCGCCCAGAGCGTGCCCGCTGCCGGTGGCGCGTGCGGCGAGGATGGTCATCTCACCGCAGCTGGGCCCGATGTCGAGAACGTTCTCCCCATCCTCGATCTGCGCGGCGGCCAGCAACCGCGCCCTCAGCCGGCCCAGCATCTGCTCATGCCGCTCACGCTGCTCGATGAACTCCCGCCCGCTCGCCCCGTTCCAGTCCTCGGCCTGCTCCGCATTCACCGCCACGAACGACACGCTACATAGCCCGCATGGAGATCGTGACGGTCGCGGCGGCATGCCAGATCGGCGAGTTCTGCGCTCAGCCGCTCGTCTGATCGGCACAGCGACAGACCACCCCGAATCGGCGGGCTAGTCCGATCACCCTCTGTGACGGTGAGCAGTCTGAATCTGGCATCGGCGTCTGCATCCCGGAGGCTACCCGCGCCGCATCGCTGAGGAAAATGGCCCGTGACGAGGATCGGTACAGGATCCTGAGCGTCACGTGACTTGATACTTGTGTTACGCGTCGTCCACTGTTGTTAGCGATTCGTTATTTGGTGATGTAGCAGCAGCGCTCCGTGAGCACGATTCGGCAACGCTTGATGAGCACTGCTGTTACCTTCTCCGCCCTGGCTGCGTCCTGGTCGGCGGTCACTGCGACCTGCGCAGTCTCGGCATCACGGACTGCCCGGTGACGGCTATGACGGTCATGCGTGTGACGGACGGGATATTACCGCGTGCGATATCCGCCTTATTGAACAATCGCTGCCAACTGGTGGCGATAATACTATTCATACTGAGCGCTGATTTGGATGTTCTGCGCGGGCTGATACTGGCGCGGCTCATCCGCGCTTGCGTTTGTCACCGGTCGACAGTGGCGACCAAGGCGGCGATGTCACGGGCGGTGAGCTCAGGTTCCTCGGCGGGGGGGAGTGGCCGCCGCGGGGCTCACGGTCCAGCGGTGGATGTCATACAGGCGTTCGGCCCATTCCCTGGGCAGCTTGCCTTCGGGGATGAGCATGTGCGGGAAGACCGCGACCGCGGTCGGCACCTGGACGATGTCATCTGGGCCGAGCTGCGGCTCGCCTGCCAGCGACGGTTGTCGTAGTAGTCGCGCATCGAGGAGGTGATGGTGGAGCTCACCCAGTACAGGGTGACGGCCGTGAGCAGGAAATCCTTGGAAATCCGGGATTCCAGGCCGCCGTGGCAGTCGCTCCGGGACCGCCATTTCTCCAACATCCAGGCGGCTAGCCTGGCAGGGGAGTCGATGAGCGCGTAGCCGAGGGGGATCACCAGGTCGAACGCTGGGCCGTCGATGCCGTACCCGGCCGGGTCGGTCAGCAGCGGGACCAGAGGCAGCAGCTCGGCGAAGCAGTTCGGCCAGCCATGGCCAAGGATCAGCGGTATCCCAGCGCCGGGCCGCGCCCGCTAGTGCACGAAATGCACCACCGCCTCGCCGACCCGCGCCCGGTAGCGGGAGAAGCCGTTCAGGTACTGCTCGGCTGCCTGCCAGTCGAAGCCCTCGGCCCAGTAGCCCAGCAGCCCGGCTAGCCAGTCCCGGTCGGTGCCCTGCGCCCACGGCTCGCCAGCCACCGGCTCGGGCAGCCGGGTGTTGCGGATCGAGGCCCCGCAGGTCATCCAGCACCGCGGTATCGACGTGGATGGCGAACGGCCCGGCATGGAAGGTTGAAGGCTCACCGGCGGGCAAGGTGCCTATCCTCCCGTCACGGCCAGCTCCGGTGGCTGAGCACGAGCCGGTAGCCGTCGGGGTCGGCGATGGTGACGGCCCACTGGTCCCAGTAGCGGCTTCGCGCGGGGGACGAGCTGCCCGCCCGCGCCAGCCAGGCGTGCGATGAGCTGGTGGCCGGCGGGCTGGCCGAGGTAAAGGACCAGCAGGTCTTCTTCGGTTAGCGCGGGCGGGTCTGGCCGTCTGGGTCGCTGACAAGCTCTAAGTGCCAGGCGGCGCCGGGCCAGCCGAGTATGACTAGCTCATGCTCACCCTCTGCCTGGGGCTGGATTCGTTCCAGCACCTGCAGGCCTAGGCCGCTGACCCAGAACCGCTCGGTCCGGGCCAGGTCGCGGCTGGGCGGGGCGACCCGCAGGTGGCTGGCTGCCAGCGGGGGCGGATCGCCAGCGGCGTACATGCGTCCTCCACAAGGCCCGGCCAGGCGGCGCCGAGCGCTGCCAGCGCCTGTTCAGCCTTCCGCAATAACCGGGTGCTAGTCGTCGAGGCCGTGGGGTGGCCCGAGCACGGTGTTCCCGGCCTGCTCCGTGACGTGGCGGACCGCATCTTGTGTTGGCTGCCTGCCCTCGGGCACCGGCTTGGTCAGGTCCCAGCCAGCCGCCCGAAAGATGGCCTCCTGGTGTCCCGCCGGGGTGCACAGCACCAGCGCCCGGGAGGCGATGTCGCAGCGGACCGCGTGCGGGATGTTGCGGGGCAGGAACGCGATCCCGCCGGGCCGCAACTGGTGGCGGTCCTCGCCGACCCAGACGGTCATCTGCCCGTCCAGCAGCAGGAACGCCTCGTCGTCGTGGTGGTGGATGTGCACCGGGGAGGCGTCGCCGCGGCGGGAATGGGCGTCGATGACGGTGAGCTGGCCGCCGGTGATCGCGGCGTCGAGGATGACCGCGAGCTCGGCGCCGCCGGTGTAGGCGAGCCGCTGGTGCTCGGTGGCCTGGCGGATGTAGGGCTGCAGCAGCGAAGCGCTGGGCACTGACATGTGAACCTCCGTATGAGATGTAATCCGTGTAACAATGTAATGAAGTGCGCTGGGACTGTGTGGCCTTGGCGGCTACCGGGGTTCGGCCACGGCGGTCACCGCGATGTCCAGGTGGCGGGCGGCCATGCCCTTCGCCGCGGTCACGCCGAAGGCGTACCGGTCGATGCGGGTGGTGGCGGGCCCGGAACCTGGATCCGGCTGGCTCGACGGAGCTGATCGCCAGCGTCACCGGGCTGGTCACCTGACGGACGGCCAGCTCGCCGGCCAGCATCCAGCGGTCCTGGTCGTGGCCGAGGGCTCCGGCGCGGAAGGTGATGTCCGGGTACTGGTCCGCGTGCAGGAAACGGGGCGAGCGGACGTCCCGGTCCCGGGCGCGGTTCCCGCTGCTGAAGGAGGCCGCGCTGATGGTGGCGGTCACCGCGGCATGCGGGACCGCTGGGTCGATGCTGATCTCCCCGCTGGTAATGGCCATGGTCCCGGTCACCGTGCCCAGCCCGAACAGGTGCCGGGTCCGGAAGGTCACCACTGAAGTTCCGGGGTCGAGGCGGTACCGGCCTGCCGCCGGGACGCGAAGGCTTGCCTGCGATGTTGCGAGACTGGCGTGAGTCATGACTACCTCTCTGTCGGTTTGTCGGATGGGTGCGGCACAAGGCCGCATGACGGGTTAGCACGGCTGGCCGCGGGCCGGGGCCAGGCTGTCGCTGGGCCTGCGACGCTCCGCCGCTGGCCATGCGCAAGCCCGTTCCGCGTGTGCTGCCCGGGCGGCGTGAGCGCTCCGGATGCGGCGCGGCGCAAACCGGGCCGGCGCGGAGCGATGATCGCGGCGGCGCAGATCCCGGCCGCGCCGCACGCAGCCCACAGCACAGCGGGGTTCAGGTTGTACAGGGCGGTGCCGGCCAGCGGGGCCAGCAGCAGCGCCAGGCCGTAACAGAAGCTGCGGGCGCCGGCGTAGCGGCCGGTCATGCCGGGCGGGGCGAGGCGGGTGGTGTAGACGGCGGCGACCGGCCACTGGGCCAGCTCCCCCAGCGACCAGGCCGCCACCGCGACGGCAAGCAGGACCGCGCTGTCGGCGAGGGGCCAGCAGCGTGAACCCGGCCCCGATGATCACGCTGGCGGCGCCGATCACCGGCTCTGGCCGCCACCGGCCGGTCAGCCGGGTGGCCGGAAGCTGCAGCGCCATGACCAGGGCGGAGTTCAGGGCGAGCAGCAGCCCGTAGACGCTGGTTGGCAGGCCCTGGCGGTGCACCCACAGCGGCAGGGTGGCCTGGGCCTGGAACAACACCAGATTGACCAGCACGGTCACCGCCAGCACGCGAGCCAGCCGCCGGTCGCCGAACGCGCGGCTGCGCGGCGCGGCGGGCTGCGAAGGCACGGTGACGGACCCTGAGGGATATGCGGCAGGGCGCGCCAGGCCAAGATCGCCCAGCACAGCGAGGTGGCGGCATCAGCGGCGAACAGGGCCAGGAAGCTGTGCTCGGCCGCCAGCCCGCCGATCGCGGGCCCGGCTGTGGCGCCGGCGCCGAGCTGGTAGACACTGAACGCCCGTACCCGCCCCGGGGCCGGGACGGCCGCTGCCAGGATCGCGCTGGTCGCCGGCCGGTACAGCTGCGACACCAGGCCGGTCAGCGCGGCCGTGGCCATAGTCAGGGCCGGCCCCCGCGCTGCGGCCAAAGCCAGGGTGGCTGCGGCTGAGCCGGCCATCGACCCCGCCGTGACAACCCGCGGGCCGAACCGGTCGGTGAGCAGCCGCCGGCCGGCCCGGCCGCTATCTTCCCGGCCGCGTACGCGCTCACCGCACCCGCCGCCAGCTCGGCGCTGTACCCGCGGTGGAGAAGGTAGAGCATCAGGAACGGGACCACGAAGCTGCCGAAATTGTTGATGAACGAGCCGCCGGCCAGCACCCACACCACCCGAGGCAGCCCGGCCATCTCCGGGTGGGCTGTCTCGGCGGCCTGTGTGGGCGCCATGGGCTCCTCGCGAGGTATCTCGGCGCCGAGCTGATTAACTCGGGCGCATGGCCTGGGTACCTTACTTGCCTAAGTTAAGTAACCGGCTCGTCCGGGGGAGATCTCATGACCAGCACCCGCGCACCGTGGCAGATGCCAGGCACACAACGATCACGAACGGGAGTAACGATCATGAACAGCTGGACATCGGCAGAATGGGACGCGGTTGCAGAACGTTCCCTGACACACGACCCGGCGCGGCCCGCACCCGTCCCCGCACCCGCGGTCACAGCCGGTCTGGCCAGCGCGCTGGCCCTGGCCGGTGCGGCATGAGCCGGCAAACGCAAATACAGACCAGGCCGCGGCCACGCCCGGCGCCGGAGCCTCCGGCTGACGCGCCGACCGTCAGCGTCGGTATCGCGCGAACCTGGTTCGCGGACACGGATTCCTGACCGCTGGCCGTCGTGCCACGCCCGCCACTGTGCGGGCCGGCGCGGTGGGGAACGATCAGCAACCGAGATCTTCAAGGTCACCCCGGAGATCGCGGAGTACCAGCAGCGCTTTTCCCGGCTGATCAGCCACCGCGTCCCCTTCTGCGACGCCGGCCGGGCATTCCAGCTCGCGCTCACCCCCGGCGCCGCCGAGAAGTTTGCCGCTGCACCAGGCAGCCTGGCGACCCCTACCTGGTCGGCGCCCGCAGCTGGCTCGCCTGCACTCTGCCCAGGGGGCACCCCGGCCGCCACCGGCCGAGGAAGGACGGGCTCCCGCATGCCAGGCAACCCGGAAGACAGCGATGCAGACGACGCCACGCGCATCTCCCGCCGCTTCCCTCGCGTCCCTGCGTAGGGCAGCATCGATAACGCCCGGGGCGTCGCCCGCCCGTTACCCAACGGGGCCGGGAAGCGATGCTGGGCCGGCGGGGAACCAGGGCGGCGGGTGCATGGCTGGCTTGGCGGGTGCCGGTGGTCAGCGTGCTGGCGGGCCGGGTTCGTCGGCGGCGGAGTAAGCGAGGAAGTCATCGACCATGCGGTGCAGCAGCGTGGCGAGCTGGTGCAGTTCCTCCGGGGGCCAGTGCGCCAGGGCGGCCTGCATGCCGCCGGTGCCCGCCTCGCGGATGCGGTCCGATGCCGCCTTTCCCGCGGGGGTGAGCTCGATGAGCTGGGCGCGGCGGTCGTCCGGGTCCGGCACGCGGTCCGCGTAGCCGCCCTGCTGCAGCCGCTGCACCTGCCGGGTGACGTGCGGCGCCTCCACCGACAGCCGGGCGGCCAGCTCGCCGGGGCGGACCGGCCCGGCCTCGGCGAGCTGCTGCAGGACCATCACGGCGGCCCGGTCCAGCGGCACCGCGGCCACGGTCCGGACCAGGTCATGGCGGCGGTTCCGGGTGATCAGGTAGCCGATCCGGGTGATCGCCCGCAGGATCTCGGCGGCATCGGCCCCGGTCTCGGCGGCATCGGCGGAGGCCGGGGCGGCGGGTTCTAGCTGGGTTTCAGGCATGTGACCCATCCTACATTACTTACCTGAGTTAGGTAACTTGACAGGCAGAGGCAAAGCCTGTTACTTTGCTTACCTAAGTTAAGTAATCTATTCGTCTCCGGGGAGATCTCGTGACAAGCACCACGGCCCCGGCCCGCACCCCGGAAGGAAGAACATCATGTCCGCACTGCCCACCCGCACGCCGGTCACCCCAGCCCGCCCCCAGCCCGCCCCGCCCGCAGCTCCCCGATCCGGAAGGAAGAACGTCGTGTCCGCCCTGCTCAACCGCAAGCCGGTGCTCTGGTGCCTGTTCCTGTTCAACGCCGCCGTCGCCATCGCGGTCGGCGCCGCCGGCAGCCACCTCCACGTCCACGGCCACACCCTGCACGGCTCCCAGCAGGCCACGACCGCCGTCGGCATGGGCGTCGTCGCGCTCGGGGCAGGCGCCGCCCTGTTCCTGCGCCGCCCCAGGCGGGCCTGACCGGCCTGCCCTCGCCCCCCGGCCCGCACCGCCATCGCCGGGGACACCGCGACAGGCTGACCATCACCACGACACCCCGCCCCGAACCCCGCCCGGCACACACCCGGCGGGGTTTCCGGCACCTCACCCCGCTCGCGGACCATGACCTGCCCGGACCAGGCATGCGCGCAGCGTACTTTGCTTCCCGGCCCTGGTCAGTAACCAGATCCCGGCGCCCTGCGGGCGTGACGTGTCCGGGCCTGACGTGTCCGCCTGGGCGGACCGGGCGCCGGTAGCGCGGGCCGGAGAACGGCGGCCGGCTCGCGTTCGCCTCCCGGCGGCGGCCTTCCTCGATCCAGGCCGGGATCGCCTCCGGGCCGACCCCGGCCATGCGGCACAGCCGGGCGCACTGCCGTGCGATCGCCTCGTCCCGCTCGGCCTCGGCGGCGCGGACCTGCCCGGCGGCGTCGCGGCCCCGCTCGCCGGGGCAGCGGGTTCTGGCTGGCTTCGGGGCATGTGACCCATCTCACATTGCTTACCTAAGTTACGTAACTTGACGGGCGGAGGGCCGACCTGTAACGTCATTTACCTAAGTTAAGTAACTGACTCGTCCCGGGAGATCTCATGACAAGCACCAGGGCCCCGGCGGCCCGCCCCCGCCACACCCCCCGGCCAACGGCCCGCGGCAGCAGGCTCCGCCGCTGGCGGGGCAGCCCGCCGCTGACGCTGCTGGCGGTGGCGCTGGGCGTGATGATGGTGGGCCTGGACGGCACCATCGTCGCGGTGGCCAACCCGGCCATCCAGTCCCACCTGCACGCCTCCCTGGCCGGCATCCAGTGGGTGTCCAACGCCTACCTGCTGGCCCTGGCGGTCAGCCTGATCCCGGCCGGCAAGGCCGGGGACCGGTTCGGGCACAAGAAGGTCTTCCTGACCGGGGTGGCCGGGTTCGCGGCCAGCTCGGCGGCCATCGGCCTGTCCGGCAGCATCGCCGGCAGCGTCACCCTGGTCATCGCGTTCCGCGCGCTGCAGGGCGTGTTCGGGGCGATGCTGCAGCCCACCGCCCTGGCCCTGCTGCGGCGGACGTTCCCGCCGGACAAGCTGAACGGGGCCATCGGCGTGTGGGGCGCGGTCATCGGCGCGTCCACCGCGGCCGGGCCGATCGTCGGCGGGCTGCTGGTCCAGCACATCGGCTGGGAAGCCTGCTTCTACGTCAACGTCCCGGTCGGCGCCGCCGCCCTGGCCATGAGCCTGCTCGTGCTGAAAGAGACCCCCGCCGCCCCGGCCCGCTCGTTCGACATCCCCGGCATCGCCGCCCTGGCCGGCGCGCTGTTCACGCTGATCTTCGGCCTGATCAAGGGCCCCGACTGGGGCTGGGGCTCCGCCCGCACGCTGGCCTTCCTCGGCGCCGCCGCCCTGCTCGGGCTGCTGTTCATCATCCGCGAGCGGCGCGCCCGCCAGCCGATACTGCCGCTGAAACTGTTCCGCTCGGCGTCGCTGTCGGCCGGGGTGGTGCTGGTCATCCTGCTCATGTTCGCCCTGTTCGGCGCCATGTTCTTCATGACCTTCTACCTGGAGAACGTGCACGGCCTCGACCCGGTCCAAGCAGGCGTGCACCTGCTGCCGATGACCGCGATGCTGATCATCGGCTCCCCGATCGCGGGGGCGCTGATCAACAAGCTAGGCCCCCGGCTTCCGATCACGGCCGGCATGGCCATGGCCGCGGCCGCCATGTACGGCCTGTCCGGGCTCAGTGCGACCTCTAGCCCGAACGACACCATCATCTGGTTCGTGCTGCTCGGCCTGGGCCTGGCCCCGGTGATGGTCGGCGCCACCAACGTCATCGTCGGCAACGCCCCCGCCCAGCTGGCCGGCGTGGCCGGCGGCCTGCAGTCCACCGCCATGCAGCTCGGCGGCGCCTTCGGCACCGCCGTCCTCGGCGCCATCATGTCCGCCAGGATCGACAGCCTGCTCCCCGCCAGCTGGCACGCCGCGCACCTGCCCCCGCTGACCGCAGCTGGCTACGCCCAGGTCAAAAGCGCGGTCTCGGTCGGGATGGCGCCGGTGTCCCCCGGCACCCCGGCACAGGCGGCCGGCCTGATCACCCAGATCAGCCACGCCACCTTCACCGCCGGGATGCACAACGCCTTCCTGGTCGGCGCCGCCGTCGCACTGGCCGGAGCCGGCATCGCCCTGATCACCAGGAAAGGCACCGGCACCGCCGCAGCGCACGCCGGCATCTGACCCCAGCCCGCCCCAGCCAGCCCCATTCACAGCTCCCCAATCCGGAAGGAAGAACGTCATGTCCGCCCTGCCCACCCGCACCCCGGTGACCCTGGCCAGCGGCATGGTGTCAGGCGCGGTCCGGAGTACCCGCACCGTGTATGGCGTCCCGTGGTGGGGTGTGGTCTCGTCGGTCGTGGCTCCGGTGCTGTTGGTCAGCGGGTGGACGTTCGCCGCCGGGGTCCAGCGGGGCTCCTACAACGCGGTAGCCGACACCGTCAGCGCCCTCGCGGCATACGGTGCTGCGGACCGGTGGGTGATGACGCTCGCTTTCCTGGCCGCAGGAGTATTCGAGGTCGTGACGGGCCTGGCGCTCAGACCGGCAGCCAGAGCCGGGCGGCTGATCTTGATGGTCGGCGGGTTCGACGGCGTGCTGGTAGCGGCGAGCCCAGAGCCCGCCGCCGACGGCGACTCGGTGCGGCACATGTTCGTGGCGGCGATCGGCCTGGCAGCCCTGGCGGCCTGGCCGGCCGCAGCCCGGCGGCGGGGGCCTTCGGTGCCCTGGGGGCTGCGACCGGTCGTCTCGGCCGGCGCTTCGCTGGTACTCACCGGCGTCCTGCTGTGGTTCGTCGCGGAACTAGTCACCGGCGGCGGCCTGGCGGGTCTGGCGGAGCGACTCCTGGGCGGGCTGCAGACGCTATGGCCGGTTCTGGTGATTGTTTCCTGCCGCCTGAGCCGGTCTCGCGCGCAGGCGCCGGGGCGTTCCGGCAGCCAGGTCAGCCCGATAAGGACCGAGATCTTCGAGGCACCCCGCAGATCGCCGAACACCAGCAGCCTTCTCCCGGCTGATCAGCCACCGCGTCCCCTTCTCCGACGCCGGCCGGGCCTTCCATCTCGCGCTCACCCCCGGCGCCGCCGAAAAGCGGTCGTGACCTTGGACGACTAACCGCTCCAGGAGGCGGGCCGCGTGCCTGCCTCCCGGAAATGGCTGCGCCTACCTCTCGAAAGGAAACCCTCCGTTGCCAACCACCAATCCCGCCCCGCCCGGCGCGCAGCACGCGCCCCGACGTCACCGCCCGATCCTCATCCTCCTCACCGCGGCAGCCGCGGCGCTGCCGCTGGCGGCCTGCACCGTGGCCCACGGCGCGACGCCGGCTGGCCCGACGTACTCCACGGCTACCGCGGCGCCCGTATCGCCGAGCCCGGCTGCCAGGGGCGGGGACAGCACCACCACGTACGTCAGCAGTTTCCGCGAGGAGTTTCCCCAGCTGGCTCAGGGAAAAACCGATGCGCAGATCACCAGCGACGGCAAGGCCGACTGCTCGGACATGGCCGCCAACTGGACGATGACCACACCATCGATGGCGCAGCGCTACGACCTGGGCGACTCCACAGCCGGCCAGTTCACCCTCCACAACATTGCGCTGCTGGACATGTTCACCATCTGCGCAGCCCGCTGACGCTGCGGTCAGTCCTGCCCGGCCCAGCATTGAACCTCGCGCGTGGACGGCCTGCGGCGGTACGGCCCCCTACTCCGGGTGGACCTGCAACGGAACCGGAACGCACGTTAAGCCGGTTCGGAGGTCAAACTGCGGGGCTCGGGGGCTGCCGGCCTTGGCGGGCTGGACTCAGTTGAGATCCGTCTTGCCGGTACGGCCGGACCGTCCCGGTCATCTCGGCCAACTCGATGAGCCCGTGCAGGGCTTCGGCGGCCGTGCCGAGTTCGGCAGCGGCGCTGGTGAGTCCGGCGGTGGCGGCGGCCTGCTCCGCCGGGGTGGTGACGGTGGTGCGGTCAGGCCGGAAGGCCAGGAGCTGCCGCAGGCCGGTGGCGGCCTGCAGGGCGGCGTCCAGGAGCACGCCGGCGGCGGGGGCGCGCGGGTCGGGTTCGAGCGCGGCCAGGCTGGTGACCACGCCCATCGCGCGGGCGGCCAGGTGCAGCACCGGGTCCGGCATCCCGTTGAACGCGGCGGCGTGCAGCGCCAGCCCTCGGCCGCCGCGATCTGCTCCGCCGCCACTCCTCGCTCGATAGCCAGGGCCCCGGCGCCCATCGCCTGCGTCTCGGCGGCGCCGAGCACCGCCTCGGACAGCCGCGGCCGGACCGTGGCGGCCTTCTCCCTGCCCCGGCCGACGTCCAGCCCGATGCGACCGTCCTGGTCAGCAGCGCCTCCAGCGGCGCGACGTCCAGGACCACCGCCCCGCCCCCGAACGCACCACCTCGGCTCATGCCCAGCAACGCTACCTACCGCGGCCGGGCGAACATCCTGAAACGCCCGAACCGGCTTAACGAGCGTTCCGGCTCCGTTGCAGGTCCACCCCCGAGGCCGCCGAATCGGCGGAACGCATCCGACACTCCGCGAGCCGGCAGGGAGGCGCATAGCGATGGGCGCCCTGCGCCTAGTACCAGCCCCCGTGATGGCCAGCGACGGAGCGTGGCGCGCGGGATCAGGTCGCAGCTGGAGGGACGCCCGTGAGGTCCAGCCCGCCAGCACCTTCGGCGCGACATCGGCGAACAGATCGTCAGGGAGCCCGACCGCGCGGATCGCGCCGAGCTTGAACGTCTCCTGCCCGATAGTCTTCACGCTGACGTTGCCCGGCTCGTCCCGGATCGCCGCGAACACGTCCACCCCGGTCACCTCAGCAGCACCGAACAGCGTGCCGGCTTCCTCAGGAGCGGCCTCCTCCTCGTCACCAGGGTCAGCCGCCCGCGCGATCAGCGCGAGCATCCGGGCGACAGCCTCAGCGGGGATCCGGCCGGCGATCCGCATGGTCAGCGACTGCTCAGCCTGCCGCATCGCCGTGCCGATGATCCGCCGGACCCGATCCCGGGCCGGCGGCTCGATCCGCTCGCCCTTCAGGTGCGCCAGCAACTCCTCACGGTCCCGGTCGACCTGGCGCTCCTTCTCGCACACGTTCGCGGCCAGCCACTCCGCCGCCTTGTCAGCGTCCGCGACCGAGCACTCCCGGAACCCGAAGTACCTCCGGACATCCGCCCGGTGAGCCTTGATCGTCCGGCCGTCCCACTCATACAGCCCCAGCTCATCCAGGGGAACGTCCACCAGCCGCGCGACGTGGGCGACAGCCTGGTCCGGAATCTCGCCGCGGCCCGCCGGGAACCGGCCGTGCACCGCATAGAACCGGAGCAGAAGAGCGAACCCGAGCTTCGTCGCGCCACGCCGCCCGGACAGCTGCTCCAGCTCATCACCGACCAGCGTCCAGTTCCCGATCAGCTCATCAACATCCAGCACACGCGCCACGAGACGTACGGCTCTCCCGCAAGTACGGCGCCCACCACCCACCGCAAACCCAACGAATCCGGATCAATACTGGCCGCGCACGATCAACCACCTCCCGGGGATCCGCCAAAGATCCTCAGCCAGCCCGCAGGGATTGCTCCTGACCTGGAACAACGCAATCGCGTGTACCTGGTGACAGCAGTCTTACCGACACCCCAGGTTCGGCTCGATGACAACGCGGTCGCCGGGGGCGAGACCCTCGACGCCGTCGCCGGCCTCGTCAACCACGCCGGCCACCTCGTGGCCGGGCCGGTACGGCAGGTCGATGAACGGGTGCGAGCCGAGACAGGCGTGCGTGTCCGACCCGCAGATGCCGACGACGGCCGGACCCGGACCCGGACCTCGCCGGGCCGCGGCCGGGGCACCGGCTCGGTCTCGACCGCGATGCCGTCAATGCTGGTCACCACCACGCGGCGGTTGGTGCCGGTCCTGAGGTGTCCCCTTTTCCGGATGTCGGCCGGTCGCGCATCAGTAGACGGTGTAGCCGCCGTCGATGACCAGCACCGACCCGGTGACGAATGCCGCTGCGGGAGAACACAGGTAGACCACGGCCGGGGCGATCTCCTCCGGCATCGCGTAGCGCTGCTGCGGGGCGTCCTCGATCCACATCCGGCGCAGGTCCGGCCGGTCGACCGGTGCCATCTCGGTCTTCACGTAGCCCGGCGCCACCGCGTTGACCCGGATGTTATGCGGTGCCCACTCGGCGGCCAGCGACTTGGTCAGCTGGTGCACGGCGGCCTTGGAGGCGTTGTAGGGCGCCTGCGCCTGCGGCCGGTTGACGATCAGGCCCGAGATCGAGCCGATATTGACGATCGAGCCGCCGCCAGCGGCGCGCAGGTGGCGCCCGGCCGCGAGGCTGACCTTCCACACCGCGCGGACGTTGAGGTCGAAGACCTGCCGCCACTGCTCGTCCGTCGCGTCCCACGCCGGGTGGTGGAAGCACGTGCCGGCGTTGTTCACCACGATGTCGAGGCCGCCGAGCACCTCGGCGGCCTCGTCCACGCCGCGCTGCACGTCGCCGTCGTCGGCCAGGTCGGCGCCGATGCCGCGGGCCTGCACGCCGGCGTCCGCCAAGCGCTTGACCGCCGCCTCGTTGGCGCCGGCGCTGCGGCCGATGAACGCGACCGAGGCGCCGCAGTCGGCCAGCGCCTGCGTGAACGCGAACCCCAGGCCCCGGTTCCCGCCGGTGATCAGCGCCTTCTTGCCCTCCAGGGAGAACGCGGCCAGGCCGCGCGGCAAGCCGGTCACCGCGCCGCTCCGGCGGCACGGCCACTGCTCAGTCCGGGCAGGCCAGGCGGCGCCGCGTCATCATGCCCGTTCACGGCCGCACCACCGCCTTGAGCGAGCCCGGGGTGAGGTCGGCGTTGAGCGCGTCCTCCACGTGGTCGAGGTCGAACCGGCCGGTGACCAGCGAGGCCAGGTCGACCTGCCCGGTCGCGGCCAGGTGGGCGGCGACCGGCCAGGTGCCGGTGTACCGGAAGACGCCGGTCACCGTCAGCTCCCGGGTCTGGATCACCGGGATCGGCAGCGCGATCTCATCCGCGCCCATGCCGACGAGCACCACCGTGCCCGCGCCGCGGACCGCGGTGATGCCCGACCTGACGGCCGGCGTCGCGCCGGAGCAGTCGATGAAGGCGTCCACGCCGAGATCGGCGACGGACTCGGTCGCCGGGTCCAGCGTGGTCGTGGCGCCGAACCGCCCGGCCATCGCGCGCCGCTCAGGTACCGGGTCGGTGACGATCACCTCGGCCGCGCCGAACGCCTTCGCGGCCTGGGCGGCAATCACGCCGATCGGTCCCGCGCCGGCGATCAGCACCCGCGACCCAGGCACGATCCCGGCCTTGCGGCTGGCCCAGATGCCGACCGACAGCGGCTCCAGCAGCGCGGCCACGTCATCCGGGACCGAGTCCGGCACCGGGTGCGCGAACGGCGCCTGGATCGTCACGTACTCCTGGAAGGCGCCGTCGACCGGCGGGGTCGCGTAGAACTCCATGTACGGGCAGAGGTTGTAGCGGCCGGCCGCGCACTGCGCGCAGACCCGGCACGGGCGCTGCGGCTCGATCGCGACCCGCTCGCCGATCCGGCTGTCCGGCACCTTCGCCCCGGCCGCGACGATGCGGCCGGACACCTCGTGCCCCAGCACCAGCGACGCGTCGACCACGAAGACGCCGATCCGGCCCTCGCGGTAGTAGTGCGCGTCGGAGCCGCAGACCCCGACCGAAGCCACTCTGATCAGCACCTCGTCGTCGGCGGGGACCGGCACCGGCCGCTCCTCGGCCCGGACCTGGCCGCGGGCGATCAGGACCGACGCCCGCATCGTGCGCGGGATATCCGCGTGGGCCGTGTCCGTGCTCATTGCGGTTCCTCCTTGCTGGATGGTGCGGTGACAGGGAACAGGCGGCGGCCGATGACGACATAGCTCGCGCCGGCGGCGAGCACGTCGCCGAGGATACCCTCGCTGACCCCGCCGTCCACCCCGGCCAGCCGGGCGGCGCCGGCCCGGCTGACCTTGGCCAGCAAGGGTTCCCCGAGCAGCAGCGCAATTTCCGTTGATTGCGGCTGCGTCTGAGTTCGCCGTCGGCTGGTGAGCCGGGGCGTAGCTTCCGGGGCGCAACCAACGATCAGGACCGGGAGGACCGGTACAGGGTTGAACGCCAAGCGGGCAGGTTCCGTCGCCGAGCGCGGTGGCCGACTGCACAGCGTGGTTGTTGCGGGTCACAGTTGGAAGCGGGTGCCGACGGTGTTGGGGACGAGCGCCTCGCCGAACCGGGCTCCCAATGGCATGCTGGGCTCGCCATCCGGTGCAGTGGGCGGGGACGATGACGCTGGGCATCAGCGCGCCAAGGTCGTCGAGGACCCGGGGGATGAGCGGCTCGAAGATCGGTCCGCTGAGGTGGAACCCGCCCATCACGGTGTAGAGCGGGCGTTCCTTGGTCAGGCGCCGGGCGTAGCGGCAGATGTTGACGATCCCGGCGTGGCCGCAGCCGGTGATCACCAGTAGTCCCTTGTCCTTGATGTCGACGATGAGGGTTTGCTCGTCGAGGACCAGCAGGTCCGGCTCCAGCGGCCGCCGAGCCATGCCTGTTGCGCTGGGAGACCTGGCTCGTAGCCGGTGGTGCGGGGCACCTCGCCGGTCACCAGGACGGACCGGTCGAACAAGAAGCTGGGCTGCTGGTCCTCGATCACCTCGAAGCCGGCGCCGGCCAGAGCCCGGCGGCTCGTGGTCGGGACCTCTTGCGGGTCGCGCCCGCGGATCACCAGGCGGCGGCGCCAGAACTGCGGGTGGATGAGCACCGGCAGGTTCACCGTTCCCAGCCGGCGGATCAAGCCGTCGAGCCCGGTGGTGTGGTCGTAGTGGCCATGGCTGCACACGATGGCCTCGATGTCCGACGGGTCGACCTGCAGGCGGCGCATGTTCTCGACCACCCCGTCGGGGCTGGCGCCGGTGTCGAAGAGGATCTGGTGCTGCGAACCATCCTTGGACACCGTCACCAGGACCGAGAAGCCGTGCTCGGCCACCAGCGCTTCGAGGGCCTCGCCGCCTTCCATCGTGGCCGCCAGCTGGCGGGCGCCGGCGAATCTCGGCGGGCGGCGGGCCGGTCCCTGGTCGGGCATGAGGACGTCGGTGACATTGTCCATCAGCGTCGTCACCGTCACGGCGTCGACCGGCTCCAAGCCGAAGACGACCCGGGGCTCGAAGTCGTGCAGGACCTGGGGAGCGGGCTGGTGCAGATGCGCGGTGCCCATGTCGTCGGTGCACATGACGATCACTCTCCTTCAGAGATCTGACCACATGCATACTGACCAATTCTGGCGCGGCCGCCGAATGGAACCGATCACCAGCAGAAGGAGCCATCAATAACCCATCCCGGCTTGCCGCCGGCCGACGGTTCCGGCCGCGGCGGCGTCAGCCTGCGCCTTCTGTGGCCTCAGTGGCAGGGCGGCGGCACCTCCAGGGTCAGGGAACTTGCCCCCGAGTTCCTGTTCGATGCGGCCCGGCGCGGGTATGCCGTGGGCTTGGCGGTCCTGGAAGCGGTCCTGCCGACGCACGACGGCCCCACGGTGACCGTGCCGGTCACCATTCGGATGACGGCCTGGCCGAACGCGACGGCGTCGAGGCCAAGACGGTCATCGTGGAGCAGCTGGCACGCGCCCTGGAACTCATCCGCCGGCACGATCCGGCTCGGATCGTGACCCTGGGAGGCGAGTGCTCGGTCAGCGGAGCCCCGTTCTCCCATCTGGCCCGCCGGTACGGCGAGGACCTGGCGATCATCTGGATCGACTCGCACCCCTGACGTCGGCACCCCGGACAGCGAGTACCCGGGGTACCACGCGATGGCCGTCACTGCGCTGACCGGCCGCGGTGACCCCGATGTGCTGGACTGCTCCCGGCGACCGTCCCACCCGGCCGGTCGCCCTGGCGGGACTGCACGCGTGGGCCGATGACGACATCCCGAACGTGGCCGAGTGGGGCATCCGGTCGTTCAGCCCCGGCGAGCTTGGCCAGTCCACCCGGCCGCTGCTGGACTGGGTCGCGGCCGCCGGCTGCTCCCGCGCCGCTATCCATTTCGACGTCGACACGATCGACAGCAACGAGATCGTGCTCGGCCTGGGCGCCGAGCCGGACGGGCTCACCGGCGCGCAGGTGCGCCGCATCGTCGCCGACATCGACGCGGCCGTGGACGTGGTCGGGGTCACGATCGCAGAGTTCATCCCTCGGCAGGTGATGCACCTGCAGCAGCTCCTGAACGGCTTCCCGCTGATCTCCGGAACCATGGAGGGCTGACGCCCGGACACCCATCACCGAGGGCTACCAGCGGCGCTCGCCGTCCCGGTGCTGCCGCCAATGAACCCCGGCCCAGAGTCCGGACCAGCGGGTTCCACCCCATACGGCTCCCGCCACGGAGGTCGCACCGAAGATGATCCCGGACTGGGCAAACTACGGTGGCAAGACACGGCGGACGAGCAAGATTCACTGACCAAAAGGAAGATCAACTGTCACAGGACAGCGGTGTAGGGGTAACGTCCGTCAACCCGACACGGCCGTCCGGCGCGGTACTGCGCGTCGCCCGCCAG